>NZ_JAUMKC010000004.1 GCF_030519355.1 Mucilaginibacter sp. L3T2-6 | reverse complement strand
CTTATTATTTTGTTTGCCCCATTTAATAACATCCGTGCTCTTGCAGGTTAAACACGCCTTTTTTTGACGATTTCATACAACAAAAAAAGCAAATTGAAAACGTTTTCAATTTGCTTGATGTATCTTTCTGTAAAACAGATTCTTACAAAGGTTTTGCCAACTATTTTTGGCAATTATATCTTATTTATGATAGCCGCCCGCCTGGCACAGACAGCTCATATACCTCTGTACAACTGATCTAAGCTTTTTCCAGCTTTATGTCAGAATTATCTTCAGATTTGCCGGTCTTTTTAGCTGGTTTTTCTGCAGCGCAATGATAGCCAAACAAGCAGCGCTCTTTGATCATGACAGCAACGTCATCAGGCACAAATTCTTCCCAGCCATCACTGCCTTCCTTTATCAGTTGCAATACTTTATCCGTCTGTATGTGCAGGTTTTTCTCACTGTAATGCCGTACGTCTTCAATCTTATTGTTGGCGATAAGATAACGGTAAAGATCGATAAGATGTGCGGGCGGCTGAAAGCGCAGGCAATTCCAGATAATATCGTCCCGAAGGGTTGGATATATAAACAGCTTTACTTTACGACTGAATAATGCAGCGAAAGATTCAAGTATGCCGCCAGGCAAGTCCTGGTAATGTTCTTCCGAAAAAATATACTCCAGGTTGGGGTAGCCCAAAACTACCCCCAGCTTTAACTTTGTAATTTTTGAAATATAGGCAACCAGCTTGTAGTACTCGTGAAAATTGGATATCATTACCGTTTTGCCCAGCGAGCAAAGGATATCCACGCGCTCCAGGAAGTCTTTTTCGTCTATTTCGGCCGCCTCGCCGGCATCACGTTCCTTCAGGGCCTGCAAGGTGAGCTCGGTAACAACCATCACCTTATCTGCTTCAACATCGGGTTCCTGCAAAAACTGCCTTACGCCGGTATCCAGCATGTCGATGTGGACGTTAATAAGCGGACGGAACCTTCCGCGCACTACCACCACATGTTTTTTATACAGGGCCTCTGAAGGCTGCATATTTTTTCCGTCCGGACCGAAAACGGCGGCATCCGAAAAACCATACTTTACCAGGTGCAAACTCATCAGGCGGTTATCTACCTTTTTAAAGTTTGGCCCCTCAAAGCGGATCATGTCTATCTGCACGGAATCAGCCGACAAATTATCCATCAGCGACAGCAGAAATACCGGCGGATATTCATGATAATAGAAACATGCATAAATCAAATTTACACCCAAAATACCAACAGCCTGTTGCTGCAGGTTATTATCCTTATCCAGCAGCTTTACGTGCAGTACAACATCGTTAAATTCACCGTTTGGTTCTAACTGAAAACGAACACCCATCCATCCATGGCCTTCATTGGTTTTTTGGTAATTGATGGTAGCACAGGTATCTGAAAATGCAAAGAAAGTACTGTTAGGTCCGCGTTGTTTGCCCAGGCGTTCTATCAACAAACCGTATTCGTGATCAAGCATGGCTATAAGACGCTGCTCGCTGACGTAACGGCGGCCGGCCTGGGTACCATAGATCGCATCGGAAAACACCATGTCATAGGCTGACATAGTTTTGGCAATAGTTCCCGATGAGCCCCCTGCCTTAAAAAAATTGGCTGCGACATCTTGCCCGGCGCCAATTTCGGCGAATGAACCATAAATTTCGGGGTCGAGATTGATAGCGAGCGCCTTTTGTTTGGTTCCGATATCTTTATTGTGGAGGCTATCCATGCACCTTTAAATTACGCACAAATTTACAATTTTATTGAGAAGGAACGGCCCGGAAAATCAGGCCACAAAAAGTCTTTAATCAAAAAAATGCAAAGCCCTGCAATATTGAAGGGTTAGTACTATTCCAATAGCAAGAGCAGTTTAAAAATCGCCCGTTTTAACCCAATTTAGCCGGATTTTGGCGTCCTGAACGTATTGGCTGCTCAGTTTGGTGGCGGTTTAAAACTGCGTTCAGCCAACCGGGCATGGCGCCCGTTCCCGAGAATTTTAAAACCATCACAAAAATGTATTGTTAATAGGGTGTTGATTATAAATGGGTTATAATCTTTTTAAAAACAATAAATCTATATACTATGAAAGTCAAGTTTTTGCTGCCGGTAATACTCCTGGCAGCCGTTTTAGCCCAAAGTAGTTGCGTAAGCAATAAAAAATATGCCGAACTGCAGGCAAACTACAATAAATCGCTGGATACCAATGCGAAATTGAAACAAAGCTGGCAGGTTACCCAGCAGGAGCTTTCCGGCTCCAGGGCAAGGGTAACCAGTTTGGAAGAACAAATTGCAGCAGCCAAAGCAACCCAGGCCTCCCTGCAGGACGCCCTGAACAAATGTTTGGCCGGCAATAACCAGGGCAACGTGAATATTGCCAAGCTGGCCGACCAGATCACTGCGTCAGATAAATATATCCGCCACCTGGTAGACTTGAAAAACAAAAGCGACTCGCTTAACCAGGTACTTACCAATAACCTGACACGTTCGCTTAGCCCGGCCGAAGCCCAGGGGGTGGACGTGAAAGTTCTTAAAGGCGTGGTGTATGTATCGCTCGCTGATAATATGCTGTATAAATCGGGCAGCTATGAAATTCTGCCTCAAGCCGGCGATGTGCTGGCCAAGGTTGCTAAAATTATCAACGACTACTCGACTTATGATGTGCTGGTTGAGGGTAACACGGATAACGTACCTATCAAGCAAACCAACATCCGTAATAACTGGGATTTAAGTACCCTGAGGGCGTCTTCGGTAGTACAGGCTTTACAAAATACCTATAACGTAGATCCTAAACGTTTAACCGCTGGTGGCCGCGGTGAGTACAACCCGATAGCTGACAATAGCACGGCATCCGGCAGGTCGCAGAACAGGCGTACTCAAATTATCATCACACCTAAACTCGATCAGTTTATGACACTGATCGGTAAGGGTGACGAAGTGCCGAAAAATTAAGCTGGCTTAGCTTTTTAAAGAGATGCCTGCAGATTGTTCTGCGGGCATTTTTTTTGGCATTAGCCTTACAACGTCTCAGGCCAGGCTTACAAAATTTCAAAAATTTCTTAAGTCTTCCCCGCCATAACGGTATGGTTCTTGCGAAATTAATTATACATCTAAAATCTATAATTATGAAAACGCAAGCAAATCCAAAAAGCGGTAATATGCAGGGTAATTCAACATCCGACCGCTCATTCACCAAACAAAACGAGCGGCTTAGAGAAACCGGCATCAGCAATTCAGGCGGACAACGCTCCGACCAGACATCCAGCAAAGACAGCGCCCATAAACCGGAGCATAAGAAGAACCGGGATTAAACCGGTTTATGATGATACCGGATTGATGCTAATAATTCTGAACCGGGGTTAAGCGTGTTGGGATATATCGGGCATTTAGCCGCAATCTGCTTTTAACCCCGGTCCTGTTTTTGAATGACCTGTGCCTGGCAACTGATTTTTTCCAAATTAGCTTAATGTTTAATTTAAATCGTTTCTTTAATCACATTATTAACAATACACGTTTTTTATTACGATTTTGACATCATTATAATGCATTATCCTATCTTTGGTAATGAGGATAAATTATTGTTAAACTCGTAACTTATGAAACACGGACTATTAATAGACATGGATGGCGTTATTTATAGCGGCGAACAGCTGATACAGGGCGCCGATAAATTCATCGCCACACTATTAGAAAAAAATATACCCTTCACCTTTATGACCAACAACAGCCAGCGTACCAGGCTCGAAGCTGTGCGTAAGCTGAAGCGCCTGGGCATTGAGGTTACCGAAGAACACGTTTACACCAGCGCCATGGCTACCGGCAAATTTCTCGGCGACCAGGGGCCTGGCGGTACAGCTTATGTTTTGGGCGAAGGCGGTTTATTAACCAGCCTGCACGAGAACGGTATTACCCTGGTTGATACCGATCCTGAGTTTGTAGTACTTGGCGAAGGACGAAATTTTACTTTAGAAATGGTGCAGCGCGCCGTAGATATGATACTGGGTGGCGCCAAGTTCATCACTACCAATCGCGATCCCTCCCCCAAAAAGCCGGGCTGGAATAACCTGGGTATCGCAGCCACCACCGCAATGATAGAAGAAGCAACCGGCCGCAAGGCATTTGTTACCGGCAAACCAAGCCCGGTAATGATGCGCTCGGCACGTAAATATCTTGGCCTTGAAACCGCCGAAACAACCGTTGTAGGCGATACCATGGAGACCGATATCCAGGGGGGCGTACAGATGGGCTATAAAACCATCCTGGTGCTGTCCGGTATCTCGCAAAAAGAACAGCTTAGCTATTATGCGTTTAAGCCTGATTTAATTGTAAGCTCGGTGGATGCGATTGAATTTCCGTTGAAATGGTGGTAGGATAGCATTAAAAATTTGTCATCCGGAACAAATCAACAACATAGAGGAGGCGAAAAGGCGGTAATTAACTTTCATTAGGGTAAAACATGATTGTTTGGTTGCAGGGTTACATTGCTAAGCTAAACCAACGGTTTGTAAGACCTCATGACCTGTCAGTATCCGTCACCGAAGCTAAGCCCTTTCCTTTAGCAGGAGGTTTAGATGAGACTTCACTATTTAGGCCGGCCAGGCACGAAGTTTATAGTTAACGATTTTTATATCGGCCCATATTATCGAAGCGCAACCTGGTATTCCGGATACGAAAATCAAAGGTTTACAGGTACTTTACAGTTTTTGACTGAAACCCTGAGTTAACTAATTGATAACAAGACAATTAAAGGTTTACAGCCACTTAAAACTGTAAAGGGCAGATAAATGAGTGCCATCCTTCCATCCCGGCAGTATTTAATTTACTCATTATCAAACTATTAATTCAATGTTTACGACTATATCCCTTTAAGACACTTACTTAGATAGTTTTTTGTTTGTAACTTTGAGTATGGCAAAGAAAAGACCTGCTAAAAAGAAATACGTATCGGATGACCCGGACGATAATATGCCACAGCGCAAGACGGCTGACCTACCCTTTTAGCTTGTTCTGCCGATATTCAGCCATTAGTTTACGCACCTATTAGATGCAACGCCGTTCCTCGTGGTTGTCATAATGAACATAACGTAAAACCAATAAGTCAAAGGCGTACGTGTTCTTTCAAATGGAGTTCCGGCACAAGGATATAATTGGTGATATCATAATCTGCACTGGTATGATTTGCGAGTTGTAACCCTGCGATATTTGGTTTCCTTACCACAACAAGGGCAAACAATATTGAGCGCACCAAAACGCATCATAAATACCTTATCCATACAAGCTGCCTCGTTTGGATATTCTTTTTTGAAATCGGCTAATGTGTATTTCATAGTATTATTTTATAGTTGACAACTGTGTACTTTTTAAGCAAAAAAATTATTTGTTACTTGGGATTGTTGGAAATTTAACGCGGTCAATAAATTTAACGCCATCAATATCGACAGATTCCAGTTTCTTTTCTTTAATCAATTTATAAATATAAGACGTTGTTTTGCTCTCTTTCATAGCGTAATTCTTGACCGTTTGCAAGGTGGTAATATCTACGTTTTTTGATTGCATATTCAAATATAAATAAAATAATTGATAGTTGTAAACTGTGGAATAAAATAATAAAAATAAACCCTGATAACTCAGGGTTATTCAAGTTATTTTTTTGAGGCCGCGACTTTGGTATCTGTATTTGATGCCTGAGCCGCCTTTACCCTATCTACAAAATCTCTGTTTTCGTTCTGCCTATCGTAGTCAGCGTTTTTTATTTTACTTGACACCTGGTGCCATGTATTTATATCATACGCATTGTTTCTAATCGCTTTCATATCACAAAATTATAAATTTATTTGTTAATTAATTATCACATTATTTTTGGTATTTCAAGAGAATTGCCTGTAACCCAGTGAAATCCCCTTTCTTTATGTATATAAGCTAACCGCATTATACCGCCAACGGTCGGTATTTTTTCGGTGTAAACCTGTATATCCATTACAATTTTTAACAACAAAGCAGCGAAATTGATTGCTTCCTGAAGGCTTAATTCCCTGAAATTTATTGAGAACATATCTTTAGTGACCGTATTCTGCAAGAACTCAAATTTTTGAATTTCAGTATTTACAATACCTTGTTGCGCCTCGTCTAACTGCAATACATCGACAACTTTGTCTATAACCTCGCGTTTAACTTGGTTAATATTGGTGTATAAAGTTCCAAATATTAACCTGTCTACGTAAGTATCCTGCCCATCGGTTACAATCCCTAAATTTGATTGGTCTGTAACAGTAATAATATCCGGGTCATTTTCATCGAAGTTATCCTTTTCTAAAAACTTGGTTCGTATTATGAATACCTGCGGTTTGTTTTCTCTCCTGTTGTAATGGGAAAATATGAACTCAAACGGACTAAAATGATTTTGACCTAAATGAGTTAAAATTTCACTTTTTATTTTATTACAAAACTCACTAAGGACTTGGTCAATTTCCTTCGCATTATGCTCCGCCTCATTGGCCGTCATTTCAGCAGCTATGGCCTTTATAACATCGTTTATCTCTTTGTCGTTGATGTAAGCCGAGCCGGTAATGGTGATAGCTGAAAAATCATCAAACTTAATTAGTTTATCTACATAATTTCTCGTATGGGATGGTCGTCTTTCAAACAATCCAATTAAAGTATCAACGCCTATAGCTTCTTTGTTTTCTGCGGCATTTAAGTGTACAAGAAATTTGTCCTCGCTTATGGAGCGCTCTGATGTGGTAACGAAAGAATCAGCTACTATTGCTACTCCATCTTTCGCTATTACGCTGGCTATAAAAGTCATTAGGTCAGGTTAGTAATTGGTTGTGACCAAATATAACTACATTGAAATGATAAAAGCAATAGGTGTTTTAACGGTATTTTCAAATATACGAAAAACCATGTAAAGATGTGGTGACACAACTGCGTCAGTAATTAAAATTTATTGTAAGTGTTCTAAGGGGATATACACCCAATGTTTAACAACAGCGCGCTCATGTTAATCTTTCCGGCCGGGAGAACTTAAAAATTAAACGCCGGTGCAACTAAAATTTCCCCCGGTCGTGCAGATTACCATAGACGGTGCAGGATGACTGCATCGATAATAATCGATAAATTCGTCAATCATGAAAAAACTGCTATACCTGCTGACAGCCGTATGCCTGTTTACATCCTTCAAACCAAAGGAAATAACCTGGGTTGCCATCGGCGATTCAATTACCTACCTGAATAACCACCTGGACGAAACCGGTAACCGCGTAACCAAAGGTTACTTAACCCGTGTTACTCAGAAATTACCAAACGTCCATTATATAAACCAGGGCCATAACGGCTGGACATCGGGAGGCATAGCCCGCCAAATAGACAGTTTAGGACTGGTTAAAGCCGATATCTATTCTGTTTTTTTAGGCACCAACGACTGGTGGGCAGGCCGGCCGATCGGAACATTAAATGATTACAAAAACAATAAAGGGAATAACACCATTTATGGCTCGTTCAGGATCATCGTCAACAAATTACACATACTTAACCCGCAAGCTAAGATCATCCTGATAGCCCCCATGCAGCGCAATGATTTTATCTACATTCTCGATCATAATAACAACGCTTACGGCTCGTATAAAGACAAGAACGGGCAATCGCTGGAGGCCGTCGCCATGCTGTAGACTCAATTGCCGCATATGAAAAAGTTCCGGTTATCGATCTTTATCATAATAATAAGCTTGATATAAAGCACCTTGTAAAGTTTAAGCGTTTAAAAGACCCCGGAACCGGGCTGTATAGAAATTACAAATATCCGGAGTCTATCGGGATCCCGTTTGACGCCAAGAATGATGAATACCCCTACCCTGTTGAAGCCATTAACTGCACTTATGACGGGCTGCATCCATCAGATAAGGGAAATGAAATTATCGCGGGAGAAGTAGTGAAGGCCATAAAAAGTTTTAAGTGAAAAACGGGCCGAAACCCGTCTTCCTTAATCAACAATTATCTCCGCAATTATTTGCCGGCCTCGTCTTTTACACGCTCGCCGGTAGCATCAAACATGGCCATCAGGCTGCCTTTAACGTGGGTATCGTCAACCTTCTCTAATGCAAGGTTCACATCGTATGACGATATGGTAAAAAACACGGTAACTTTTCCGTCTGCGCTTTCCACTTTAGTCAGCGGGACCTCTTTTTTGCTTTCCGGATCAGTAAACGTACCATTAAGGCTTCCGTCTTTCTCAGCCAGTGTAAACATCAGGTGCACGTCGCCGTTGGGTGTTCCTTTAATCAGTACATCCCATTTGCCTGCATAAAAGCCGGGCGCAGTTTGCGCTGATGCGCTTACCGAAATCAACAAAAAGGCAAAAATGCCGGATAAAAACAGGGTAACTTTTTTCATGTGTTATAATTTAAATTAATTGGATTGCTTTCTATTACAGACGGCTTGTTCGCCCTTTTATTAAAAGTTAATAAATGAAGGTATGTAATTTTATTTATACATTTATTAAAATTTAATAAATAAATTTTTACTTGCGGGAATAATGGAAACGCTGGAGGATTTAAAGCATTTTTTTGAGCAGGGCTATATTGATTACCGTCCGAACCTAACCGTGGACTGCGCTATATTTGGCTATCACGGCGGGGAGTTGAAACTGCTGCTGGTAAAAAACAAGGTGATTACCAAATGGTGCCTGCCGGGAGGATTTGTAAAAAAGACCGAAAACTTGTACAAAGCTGCTGCAAGGACAACTGAAGAACGTACAGGTATCGGCAACCTGTTTTTAAAACAGTTTAAAACGTTCGGGAACCCTGGCCGTAATAGCTCTCAGGGAATTTTCGACGAAGAAAAGTTTTACGAGCTAACAGGGCTTAAGTTTGAAGACGACAACTGGCTGCTGGGCGAAACTGTTTCCGTAGCCTTTTATGCGATAACTGATATTGTGCACTCACAGCCAAAAGCCGATTTTATCTCGAGCGAGTGCCGCTGGTTTTCTATCAATGAGTTGCCCGAACTCGGCTTCGACCATGCTGAAATGGTTCGGGAGGCCCTGTTTTCCATGCGCATCGATCTTTACCATTTCCCTATCGGCAAAACCCTGCTGCAGCCTAAGTTTACGTTAAAAGAGATCAAACTGCTGTACGAAGTGTTATCCGGTAAAAAATTAAATCCTACCAACTTCCCTAACAAACTAATTTCGCTCAAACTTATCTCCAGGCTCGAAGAGAAAAAACACATCGGCGCACACCGTGCTCCAACCTATTATCAGTTTAACGGGGAGGTATATGAAAAGGCCCTTGTTGAGGGCTTGGTGCTGGTGTAAACCAAAACCTAAGTGCCCTTGTGTAGAAAAAAATTACAAATAAGCTGCCGCTGTTCCCCAACTTTGCGTTGCTATGATGCCGTTATATTGCTTCGTCATACCATTTTGCAGTGTGAATATAAAACCAGCACCCTCAGCAGCGTGCTGGAACCGTTGATCATCATATTTTTGGGGTTGATAGTAGGTATTATATTGATCTCGATGTATCTGCCGCTGTTTCAGATGAGCAATAGTTTTCAATAAGGGATCAGCCAAAAGCGTTCGCTTTTCATTTCGAAGTCATTCAAGTCGTCTTGGAATTGTTCGGAATTATTCCGAACTTTGTTATGCATAATCGGATATGGAGTTTATCGGCAAAACACGCTTATTGAAGTTAAAGAAAAAAAACAAAGGAAACACTGATCTGTGTAATGCTATAGATCAGTTGATTACGGATATAGAATCAAATAGCTGGACTAATGAAAAAGAATTAAAAGCAATCAGGCCAGACGCTGACCAGGTGCATAATGATGGTTTCTACTTTTTTGATATTCATATCCACCGGACCTTAATCCTGATCGAGTTTGGACAAGATGGTATAGCAGATGTCGTTTGGGCAGATAATCATGCTGAATACGAAAGAACGTTTAAAAATAATAAAGCTGTTATTGCTAAATGGCTTAAAGACAGAGGACATATATGAAACATGAAAAATTAAATATCCAGACAGATTTGGATTTTTTATTAAAAAAAGGAAAGATCAACTCAGAGGTCGAGCATGAACGTGCCATTATGTTTCATCGCCAGTTGCGTTTACTCGTGAAAGAACATCCTGAGTTAACTTCTAAACGAACCGCATTGCAGCAGCTTATCAAGTCTTACGAGAAAGAAAATTGGGAATACGAGACTATTTCAGATGAACTGATCGCGGAAAGTGATGCAGCAGAGGCCATCATTGAGAAAGAAAGCATGTTTTTTACTAAACGAAAAGAACTCATTAAAGACAAGCTCAAAGAATTATCACTGACGCAAAAGGATTTCGGAAAAATTTTAGGACATTCCAGCAAAAGTTATATTTCGGAACTAATTAACGGTGCTTGTTCCTTTTCCATGCGTGATGTTGTACTTATCCATGCCCTATTGAAAATTGGCTTTGATGATCTGATTCCAACTACCAGATTAGCCTTGGAAAAAGACCAAGTTGTAGCAACCATTCACAAGATCAACCCTGATCTTAAGATCAACGAAGAAACCTTGGAGCTGGTTGCCGTTTAGTCAAGTTGTAATCACTTTATCTGTTTTTTTGCAAGGCGGCGACTTGTTTGTGCATGTCTGCGAGAGAATGTTTCGGCTGTTTTGATTTTGCTTGTATTGATATAACATCAAACCAATATGTTTTTATTAACATTCAGATATACAACTATTTATACTGATAATAATTTGACTTGAAATTCTTGCACCATCAAGTAGAGCAATGGGCTCGAACCAAATAAAACAGATAAGTTATTGATAATCATCAGTTTAAATGGTTCAATTTCAACTCCGTCAACTTTTTACGTGTTTCGGGGTTTTCCTGCAAAGTTAATGCTTTAGTAAATGCTGTTACTGCATTTTTCTTATCGGCCACTGCCAGATAATAATCCCCCATACTGTCGTGCACATTAAAGCTTTGCGGATAGTTCTCTACGTTCATCTTAAAAAAGGTAAAGGCACGGCTAAACTGCTTATTCGAAAGGCAGCCATAACCCAACAAGTTTACTGTTCTTTCTGAAGGCTTCACTTGATAACCCATAAGTTTAGAAACATTATTAAAGTGGACTCTTATTTCTTCAGCTGTTAACGACGGGTCGTTCATCTCCTTGGGCAGTTCGTAGCCCTTAAAAAGAAAGCGGAGGGCGTCATAGCCAGCGATAAGGGGAACCGACGGGTGGTTATCTTCAGGATAATATTTCCATTGCCATGCCAGGCGACTCGTCTTGTCCTTTTGCAGGAGGCTGCGGAATTGAAGGTTATCCCTAACATGTACATTGGCGTTGGCTGTATCGTTCATTACCCGTAAAGTGTCCATATGTTTATCCATCGTGTTGGCCGACGCATAAAAAAGCATCCTGTTCGCGTAATCCGAATGTGAAAATACCTGACCGGCCTTGTTCATCAGCGCCCGGTTATCCCACCACACGCTTGGATCTATAGCTACATACGAATTGAATAGGGAGGAATGATTGACCAGTGCGTTAATTACTGTTAATCCGCCCAGCGAATGGCCCACAAACATCCGATAAGGCGCGGTTGGATAAGTGGCCTCGATATAAGGAATTACCTCATTTTGCACAAACGAAATAAATTTTTCACCACCCCCGGAGTTGCGCAAAGCCCTTTCATCTTTCTCGCCGTCAGACCAGTAAACCGAGTGGGTCGGCGTGAGGTCGCGTGTCCGGTCGACGTTGGTGATACCAACTACAATCATCTCCGGCATTTTTCCTGTGCTGCTCAGGTAGGCGGCTATTCCCGTAAATGAATGAAAGAAAACTTCTCCATCGAGGAGATAAATGACCGGGTAGCGTACGGCGCTTTTAGGATCATTACTTAAGCCCGGGGGCGTATAGATTAAAAGCTTTCTGTCTTCATTCAGCACACCTGAATGAATTGTTTCAATGGTCCCGATGTTAATTTGGTTTTTATTTTGGCCTGACCCGGTTTGAGAAAGCGCAATCAGTATAATAGTTAACAGATAATATTTCATTTTTTTAATAACATCACTATGATATATTGATAAGATTGCCCGTGGAAGTAAAAGTTACAGCAATAAATATCCGGACGAAGGTTCTTTGTCTTCAAATGCAGGGCTGCCAGTTAACCCAACTTAAAATAGCGTCCGTTCGCCCGGCTAAAAACCTCGGCTGGTATGAAACATCATCATTTATCCGCGCCGCGTTTTAACGTCGTATGCGTTAACCTTGTGCCAACCCGCAGGCTTATGGAGTCCCCATCAGCATAATATCTGCCCTTATTTTTTATATTCATGGTATTAACCCTGGCGGTGAACCACAGGCTATCCCCTTTAATCACTCCATCCGCAATGTCAAAGGTACCGATAGACGATCTGAGCGTGCCGGTTAGCGTTGAGCCATCTGTCTTGAAAGTATAAGTTATCGGGAACTCATTGCCATCCGGCCCTTTGAGCATGGCAGACCACTTGCCATCGATGCCAGCAAAATAGGCGTATGCTGCACTAAAGGAAACAAGCAGGGCTATAATTGTCAGTATCTTTCTTTTCATCATACAGGAGGTTAATCGATTTATTAAAGATAAAGATTAATTAAAGGAATACATAACTTTCAAACTCCGGCCTGCATGGCGAAATTATTGTATATATTTAAGGGTAGTTCCGATCATGAAAAGGATATTCAACTCATTCATCTTTTTATTTGTCTCACTCGCCGTTTTCGGCCAAAATGAATATCTGGCAAAGCTATCAATTTGGGGCGCTGTATCCCACCTTGGTATTTCACCGTCAGAAGAAATTTGGGTGGCGACCAAAGCAGGCAATGTATACCATACCAAACAAGTTGGAGCGTTATGGCATATTGGGCCTTTCGGTTCACCCGATCTCTATAGTTCCAGGATAGGCAATACCTTTGAAAGAATAAATTTCTTTTCTGAGGACACAATGATGCTGTCCGGCTTTATTCAGGATAATGGAAACGAAGACTTTGTTTACCGGTCGGCCGACCATGGCAAAACCTGGCAAAAAGTAGTATTTGGCGAAAGTAGCTGGCTGGATGCGGCATATGTTAACAACAATGGCAAAGCCTGGGCAAGCGGCAGCTCACAACTTATTTACTATACCTCAGATGCAGGTAAAACCTGGACTACCTTTAACAAAGTAGAAGCAACAGGGAATTTAAGATTTATATGTGTGTGGTTTGCGAAAGATGAAAAAACCGGGCTATTTGGCTCCACCTGGGATAAAATTTACCGAACGGTAGACAATTGTAAAAGTTGGGAAAGGCTGCCTTCTCCCTTAAGTCAGAAAAAATATCAGCGCCTTTCGAAGGGAGAGCGGCCGGAGATTGAAAAAGTACGAATATTCGGCGACTATTACATTATTACACAGGAGAACAAGGTATTTATTACAAAGTCAGAGCATATCGATTGGAAATACCTGCCGCACGTTGTCGATTTCGAAGTGACAGAAGATGGTGGCCTGTATACAGTTGACGATGACCAAAAGATTGAATTATTTAACAATGAATACTTTAAAACATGGGAATCAAAACAAAAACTGGAAAGCTCTCCCCGGGCAATTGGGGTAAGGAATAACAAACTCTTTGTTTTAACATGGGATCATATTTACAAAATCGACAAAAATGAATTCGTCTCTTCATCATTGCTTACAGACGACTTTGAAATTACTGAACCCGGTATCAAAGTGCAGTTTAACGGTAATGTCTTCGGGTTTGACAAAAATGATATTTTGCGATTTGATGAAACAAAGAAAAAATGGTACCGGTTTATGACACTGGACTTCGCAATTGAAAATGCAACGGTATTTCAGAACAAACTTCTTGTTTCCGGCGGTGGCTTGAACAACTATTATAACATAGACCCAAACAGCAAGCTTATTACTGAATTTAAACTGCCAAACAAACTGTTTGCCGACAAAAGCGTGTCTTCAATTCGCTTCGAGGATGGTTATCAGGGTTGTTTTAGTGCGGATAATCTGCACAGAGTCTACGTAGAAAAGTCCGGAAAATTTATTGTCGATAACGACTCATCATCTGCTAAATACCTTTCCGGCGCAGTTCGGGAACTTGACGAGTCCTCAGTCCAAAATATAATCAGAGTGGTGGAAAATGCCAGATTTTCAAAAGTTTCAATAGCAGATCTGGATATCTCTCAGGAAGATATTAAACAATTTAAAAAGTTTATAGATAAGACGAGCCTCAAGCTGAAAAACTCTGACTTCATCCCATTTGACGAAGATAATTTATATACGTTCCCTGGTGAATACTCAGATTTTAATTTTTATAAATCGGCTGCCGATAGCTTATTTAACGTCAGCCAGGAAAATGTAAATAACGCATTTTGGCAAGTTGACGGAACTTGGAGCACCACAAGACATTGGAGACGAATAATATTCAAGTTTCAGGACGGCAAAATATTAATAGTAGAAAATTCTGACGATAAGCCCAATTATCTATATACTCCGTGGCACATAGACTACGACGGATTGAAGTTTGTGACGAATTCTATAAAGCTGGGACAGTACATCGACGAAATAACAAAAAAGCAGTTTTTTATAAAGGATGCAAGGGAAAAGAACTATGCGATCTTCAAAATAACCGACTATCTGTATAGAAAAAAACTACAAGAAAGATAATTAGATGAAAGTTCCTTTATCAAAAACGCCCCTCATTTTCATGAGAGGCGTTTTGGGTCGATAATGGATCTGTTTTCAAATAACTTTATAGCTGATTTAAAAAAAATAGCGCGAATTTGAAGACGTTAATGGTGCAAGTTCGAACCATAATGGACTATTATTGGATGTTCATTTTCCCAATTTATTGATGGGAATAATTTGATTCTGGAGTAGAAGATTATGCGAGGTCTGCTGACTCGGAAATTTCTTGAGCAAAGGCTACGTTTTTGACTTTTTTCTAAAGGGGCTGAACGACTGAAATTTTCTTTAGAATTACCAGTTAGGTTTGCTTGTGGACGTAGAAAATGATCATATTTCAGCGCTCTTTAAGTACACTGCTCACCACTTTCACGACCAAATTTTCCTTGCTCGGTCCATTTGGGCCAGAAGGTAGCAGCGGGTCAGACAACCCCGTGTTTACTGTGGACGGGGCCGGAAATATGTACCTCGTTTTCAACCTTAAAGATATTGTCCGCATTACGCAATAAGGGTTAAACAAGGCGTCTTTAACAGGTGACAATCTGGCAATAATTTTCCTGATAGTTTCGCGCACAGACAAGGCAACGGGATATTATTCCGATTGAACAACATCTGTAACGGCAAGTTGAACGTAAGTTTAGCTTACGGTTTTTCCTCGAAATAGCCAGAGGTGTTATGGCTGGCAGATTGTATAATCTACCTGCCTTTTCATTTGATGATTTGAAAGCTTAAGTGGCAGACATTTTTGAATATATTTTATCCAACGGACTGATGATATGCGGCACTCGAAACCGTGGCTATTTCATCCCGTATCTTGTAAACGAAACTTCACGCATCGAACTGCTGGTACCATTTATTCATCACACGCGCATGTGATATCAGGTAATTATTTTTCTGGTAAGCGATGGGGAACAGGTGTTCCTTTTACGCTATTTTAACCTGATTTTTTTTCTTCAACCTTTCCGGTTTCATCATGAAATTACCAGGGTTCATGTAAAAATGTTTTCGCCCTGCGCCAATTTGGTTTTTTTAGCGCTGTTGTTTTTTCAACCAAAACAGCGACACCTATGAAAGACTATCTCAATCAAGAAGACAGGAAACGATCAGCACATCCCCGGCCGGTAAAACTGGCCAAACAGCCCGAAAGCCATCGTGAAAGAAAAATCCCCCTCGTGGGGGTATCAGGCAGATTACCACCGCCGGTAGTTTTGCGGAGTATTAAAAAGCACTACCTGACTATGGTGACAGAAGAATTGACCTATGCAGATGTATATGTTAAGGAGCCCCAAAAAGCCTTGTTATTTATGACGCAATACCTCGGCTTTTTTAACTACGGGACATTAAGTGAGTTGGACAAACCCGGCAGGCACGGATTCCTGGTAAAAAATAAATGGGGGAATAATTTTTTTATCGCACTGCAGCAAAGGGGTGATTTACCGCAGCAGGCACTTACGATAAACACCGATGATTGTTTAAGAGACTATTACCGATTGGGCCAGGCCGGCGTAAAATGCGAAAGCATGCCAAGGTACACCGGCTGTGGATTGGAATTTACCGTTGCCGACCAAAATGGTAACAAATATATTTTATTAGAGCAACGGGATTATTCGGACGAGGAATGAAAAAGGTACAAATTTTAACCAACCAGAATAAGATATACAGCGAGGTTACTACCAACGCCAGCTATGCGAATGAATGCGGCGAGTTTTGGCCTCAACATAAAGGTGATGGTAAACCTTAGCGGGCGCGGGTATAAAATTATCAATAACTACCATGGCCACGAATTTTTCAGCGTAAACGGCCCCGATTATTTAAACCGCTCGCTTGATAATGTGCGCAAAAATGGCAATGGCCGGCTGCTGGTATTTACGAACCTGGATTTTTTGGATATAGATAACCCGGACTGGACTAGAAACACCGTAGCACAATTGGAAAAAGATGTGAAAAATGGCGCAAGCGGTCTTAAAATTTTAACAACCCGATCACAAACTAATAAGAAATCATAATCAGGCCTGGCTGTACCGGCCTGCAGCCGTTGCGCAAGATCTGTTCCAGCCGCCATCGGTTTCAATGGCGGCGGAATGGCGACATGACGTGCTGCAGCAAATGCCCTTCATCACCTATTTAACGAATGAAAAACACGCAAACCTATTCTATTTTTAACAGCGATCAGCAGGCCAGCGGTAACCCGCCGGCAACGGGAACACCTTCGTCATTTTTTACGCAGCAAGTGCCCCAGCCAAGCGTTCCGAAAGGGGGCGGCGCGATCAAATCGATCGACGAGAAATTTACCATCAATGCAGTGAACGGGACATCGGGGGCCGGTATTGGGCTACCGTTTTCCCCATCACGAAACGGCTTCGCACCGGCTTTATCACTGAATTATAACTCCGGAGGCGGCAATGGGATCTTTGGCCTGGGATGGAGCCTGGGGCTTGGTTCAATAACCAGAAAAACAGACAAGCAGCTACCCCAGTATGAAGACGCGGAAGACAGTGATACGTTCCTGTTAGCAGGTGCCGACGACCTGGTGCCGCTCTTGATAAAAGATGACCTGGGTAACTGGACAAAAGACTGTATATCCTCCGGCGGCATATCCATAACCCGTTACCGGCCACGAATAGAAAGCGGCTTTGCGCGGATAGAAAAAATCACCGAAGCGCGTGGGAACGTATACTGGAAAATCACATCCGGCAGCAATGCAGTAACCATCTATGGTAAAAGCGAATCGGCGCAGATCGCCGACCCCGCCGCCCCGGAACGTATTTTTGAATGGCTCCCGGAGTTTAGCTATGATGATAAGGGCAACTGCTACCAGTATGAATATAAACGGGAAGATAAAAAAAATATCCCGGCCGAGTTACACGAAAAAAACCGGCTTAACGGCAACGCGCTATTCACCAATTCATACCTGAAACGGGTAAAATACTGTAATAAGACCCATTTCCGCACTACTGCCATCGACCTGATCAATTGGGAAGCATTCCTTTCGGCGCAGGAGTATTTGATGGAAATGGTATTTGACTACGGGGAGCATGATTCAGTAATACCAGCGCCGGCCGAAGTAAACGACTGGAACTACCGCAGTGACCCTTTCTCAAGCTACCGTGCTGGTTTCGAGATACGGACCAGCCGCCTTTGCAGCCGGGTGCTGATGTATCATATGTTTGCCGAGCTGGGCCCCCAGCCATGCCTTGTCCAGTCACTCGACATAGTGTATACTTCAGGCCCGGTTTTTACTTTTTTGTCATCAGCCACCCAGACAGGCTATATCCGCAAGACCGATGGCAGCTACTCACAGAAATCGCTTCCGCCTGTGGAATATACGTACCGGCAGCCCGGCTGGGATACAACGGTAAAGACACTGCCGGCAGCAAGCGCCGAGAACCTGCCCACGGGTATCGATGACACCTACCAGTGGCTGGACCTGTTTAATGAGGGCATACCCGGAATAATTACCGAGCAGGCCGGGAACCTGTACTATAAGGCCAACAGCGGCAACGGTAACTTTGACGGGCTGCAGCTGATAGCCTCAAAACCAACACTTACCGGCCTGAATGCGGGCAGCGTACAATTCCGGGATATTGAGGCGAACGGGCAGCAGTATTTGGTAAGCCGGGACCTGGAAGGCTACTACGAACTTACGGACGACCAGGAATGGCTCCCTTTCCGGAATTTCAGCCAGGTGCCCAACATCGACCTGAGAGACCCGAACCTGAAGTTCCTGGACCTGAACGGGGATGGCAAAGCAGACATGCTGATAGATGAAGAGCAGGTATTTACCTGGTTTGCCTCGCGGGGTAAAGAGGGCTTTGACACTAACAAAAGAACAGCGAAATCATTTGACGACGAAAAGGGACCGGTAACTATCTATGACACAGCGACCCAAAGCATCGCGCTGGCCGATATGAGCGGCGACGGGCTGACGGACATTGTCCGGATCCGTAACGGGGAAGTAGTATACTGGCCCAACCTGGGTTACGGCAGGTTCGGGGCAAAGGTAGCCATGAATAATGCGCCGGTGTTTGATACGCCGGAAAATTTCAATCCCCGCTATTTAAAATTAGCCGATATAGACGGTTCAGGTAATACCAGCATCGTTTACTTCGGGCATAACACGTTCAAAGTTTACTTCAACCAGTCGGGCAACAGCTGGAGCGAACAGGGTCCTGCCGGCAGCATTAATCCGATACCATTTCTTAAGATGGATGATCAGGCCACTGTCTCCGTGATCGACCTGCTTGGCAATGGCACAGGCTGTATTGTTTGGTCATCGCCGTTGCCGCAGTATGGCAGGAGTACTTTACAATATATCGACCTGATGGGCGGGAACAAACCCTACCTGATGGCAGGGAGCAAGAACAACATGGGGGCCGAGACACATATTACCTATCAACCCTCTACGTACTACTACCTGCAGGATAAGAAAGCAGGCACACCCTGGGTAACCAGGTTGCCTTTCCCCGTGCAATGCGTCAGTGAAGTTGTAGTACTGGACCAGGTAGCCAAGACCCGTTTGACCAGTCAGTACAGCTATCATCATGGGTACTATGACCACGCCGAACGGGAATTCCGGGGTTTCGGCCGCGTTGACCAAACAGACACCGAGGATTTTGACAATTTTAAAAAACATGCCGACCCGGCTGGTAAAATACAAATAGCAGACGAAGGCTTTCATCAGCCTCCGGCGTTAACTAAAACATGGTTCCATACAGGCGCCTTCCTTGACAATGAAAAGATCCTGGATCAGTTTGCACACGAATATTATAAAAATAATATAATACCGGAAAAGCAGCTGGCCGACCCGCCGCTGCCGGAAAACCTCACCACGAATGAATGGCGGGAGGCGCTACGTGCCTGCAAGGGAATCCCCTTACGGTCCGAAGTATATACGCTTGACGGAACGGACAAACAAAACATTCCTTACACGGCCACCAACACGAGCTGCCTGATTCAACTGGTACAACCCAGGCAGCAGAACCTGTACTCGGTATGGCAGGTGCAGCAAAGCGAGTCGCTGGCTTATGCCTACGAGCGTAACCCTGCAGACCCGAGGATAGCGCATAGTATAACGCTGGAGACTGATACCTATGGTAATGTACTGAAATCGGCGGTGATCAGTTATGGCAGAAAGACTTCCGATCCGGACCTCCTGCCTGCAGAGCAAAATGAACAAAGCAAAACACATGTGGTGATCTCGGAAACCAGCTTTACCAATGCCATTGTGACACCGGATGCTTACCGGCTCCCAATTTCGTACGAGAACAGTACCTGGGAACTTACGGGCACGGCGCCTGTTGCAGGCGACTATTATGCCATCACCGAGATTAAAAACTTTTTTAACACAGCAGCAGCCATCGCTTACGAGGCGCAGCCGACAACAGGTACGGTTGAAAAACGCATGCTTTCGCAGTCGAAGACACTTTTTTTAAAAAATGATCTGAGCGGGCCGCTGGCAGAGGGTCTCACCGAATCACTGGGGATAGCTTACCAATCGTACAAACTGGCGCTAACACCGGGGTTGCGGGATCATATATTCGGCGGGAAGGTAACGGATGATCTGCTGCTGAATGAAGGGAAATACATCCACTTTAACGATGGCAATTACTGGATTGGCAGCGGCACCAGCACTTTAGACCCGGCAAATTTCTACCAGGCGACTGTTTTTACCGATCCGTTTGGCTTTAGCAACAATGTGGTTTACGACCGTAACTACCGGCTGTTTGTGCAACAAACGGCGGATGCCCTGGGCAATACCAGCAGCGTACAGGGTTTTAACTACCGCACGCTGTCGCCTTACCTGGTAGCGGATGCAAACGATAACCGTTCGGGGATAAGGACGGACGAGTTGGGAGTAGTGACCAGCGCCTTTATAATGGGCAAGTCCACGGAACAGAAAGGCGACCTGATGGACACCGCTTCGGTAGAAACCTCGGCGAAAGATAAGCCCGGCGCCTCATTTGAATATGATTTGTTGAATTATCAAAACACCGGCAAGCCAAATTTCACAAAGACCACGGTACTTGACACCCACTTTTACGACCTGAAAGACGGGCAGGCGCCGGTAGCTTATACCAGCTATGATTATGCTTCTGGCAGCGGAGCGGTGATCATGCAGAAGAAACAAGCCGAACCGGGCATAGCCCTGCAGGAAAATCCCGATGGCACAGTAACCGAAGTTGATACCACGCCTGATATAAGATGGATTGGCAACGGCCGCACTATCCTCAACAACAAGGGTAACCCTGTAAAACAATACGAACCCTATTTCAGTACCACGTTTGCGTTCGAGGACAGCAGCGAGTTGGTAGAACGCGGGGTAACACCCATTATTACCTATGACAGCGCGGGCAGGGTTATAAAGACTGATTTTCCCAACGGCACATTCAGTAAAGTTGAATTTGACGCCTGGAAGTCTTTGGCCTACGACCAAAATGACACCGTATTGGATTCGCAATGGTATGCCGACCGTGTCACGGCACCGTTAAGCGGCATAGCTACACCGGAGGAAATTGCTGCCGCTAATAAAGCTGCTGCACATGCCGGTACGCCGGGTATCAGCTACCTGGATAGTTTGGGAAGAACATTTATGGCAGTGGCCGACAATGGCGCCGGGATAAAATTCAAATTTTTTACCGGGTTGAATATAACAGGCCAGGCGCTCAGTGTAACTGATGCGCGTGGCAATGTGGTAATCCGGTCGAAATACAGCATGCTTGGCATACCTTTATACAGCCAGACTGCAGAAGCCGGACAACGCTGGAACATTACAGATGTTGTGGGAAAGCCTTTGCGTGGGTTTGATGACAAAGGCAACGTATTGAGATATATCTATGATAATCTGCACAGGCCGTTGCAGATATTGATAAAAGCAGGTGCTGCTCCTGAGATAAGTACCGACAAAACTACTTACGGAGAGGGCCAATCAAACGATAAGGAACACAATCTCCGCGGTAAAATCTACCAACAATTTACAGGGGGCGGTATTTCCACCAACCTTTCTTACGATTTCAAAAATAACCTGCTGCAATCCACCATTCAGCTTTGTACAGACTATAAAAACATAATCGATTGGAACAGTAACCCGGCGCTTGACAGCCAGGTTTTCACATCTTCATCCACATTCGATGCGCTGAACAGGGCTGTTAATCTCATATCACCCGATAAAAGCATTTATCTGCCCACATATAACGAAGCCAATGCTGTCGATAGCGTAGACGTTATGCTGCGCGGCGCAAGCTCAAAAACCAACTTTATTAAAGATATCAACTACGATGTAAAAGGACGGCGCGAAAGCATTATCTACGGAAATAATACCAAAACAGTCTATAAATATGACCCGTTGACCAAACGCTTGGCGCAATTGATTACAACGGGCAGCAATGGCGCCGACCTGTTGCAAAAATTGAGCTATACATACGACCCGGTGGGCAATATTACAACAATAAAAGACGAAGCGCAGCAGACGGTATATTTTAACAATAGCGTGGTAAGCCCGTCGAACGACTTTACCTACGACGCCATTTACCGGCTCATCAGCGCCGCAGGCCGCGAGCATATCGGGCAGAACCTGCCAACAGCGCCAAATGACCCCTGGCGGTGTAATCTGCCCCAGCCCGGGGATGGTACGGCCATGCGCAACTACACGGAAAGTTACCAGTACGATGCCGCGGGCAATATTTTGAAGATGATCCATAATGCCGGCTCCGGCAGCTGGACGCGGACATATAGCTACGAAGATAAGTCTAATCGCCTTACAACCGAAACGGTTGGCAGCACGACCCAAAGCTACCAATACGACGAGCATGGTAACCTAAAGAATATAGCACAGCTGAACGGTCTCTCATGGAACCCGAAAGACGAGCTGCAGGCAGCCGATCTGGGTGGTGGAGGGAAAGCCTATTATGTGTATTCCGGCGGCCGGCGCGTCAGGAAGGTGATCGAGCGTTTGGACGGCACCAAAGAAATCCGAAGTTATCTCGGCGCATTCGAACTTTACCGGAAGATGGACAGCACGGGCAAGGTGCAGGAAGAAACCGAAACCCTGCATGTGCCTGGTGCTGCAATAGTAGAGACAAAGACCATTAAGCAAGGAACTGCGGCAAATGAGCAACTGATACGTTACCAGTACAGCAATCAAATTGGGTCGGCCTCCCTTGAAGCCGATAGTAAGGGTGTTATCATCTCCTACGAAGAATATTATCCATACGGCAGCACCGCTTATCAGGCTGTGAATGCCGATATCAGAGCAGCCGCCAAACGATACCGGTATACGGGCATGGAGCGCGACGACGAAACGGGTTTGCAATACCACACGGCGCGCTACTACCTGCCCTGGCTGGGAAGATGGCTCAGCGCCGACCCCATCGGTGTACAGGGCGGCCTGAATCTATATGAATATGCCGCGGGTAACCCCGTAAATAAGTCGGATGCTGCGGGTACCTCTCCCCGTGACGATGTAAAAGCAGGCGATATTATTGACGGATACGAGGTACCCGAAGGCGAAGTTATTAATATTCATGGGTATACACCTGAAAGCATTGAGAATCAAACCAGGCTGGGACTTAGCGACCTTAAAACGGAGGAGCAGTGGAACGCCGATGCCGAACGTATATACAATGCCGACCGCAATCATTTAAACCTGACACAGCGCCGGCAATGGTATGATGATCATCCTGGGGCCGAAGAAAAATACCGGCAGGATAGCCATGAAAAATATGAAGACTACAAGCGCCAAAAGGAGGCTGAACTTAAGCAACAGCAAAAATTGGAACAGGCCGGAGCTACTGCAGGCAATGTTATTGTTGTGGGGTATGCAGCAGCAGCGCTGGCTGCCGTGGGCGGGACTGCAATAGCGGGAGCATTGCGCACCTTGGCGCCGGCTGCGAATTCGGCGGCGGCTACCGCTACTACTGCGGCAGGCGGGGGGGCTACACTGATCAATAAATTAGACCAGGTTGCAGAGAATGGCGGTGAAACAATCCCGGCAGCCGCGGATGCAGCAGCCGCGGCTGCACAGACAGGTTCTACCGTTGCGCAAGCTGCACAGACTGCTGAGCCCATCATCCCAATTAAACCCGAAACCGTTCAAATGATTGTAAGAACGTTCCAGGCAAAGTTCGGTCAGCCCCCCGAGGCTATACACCTTATCGGAAGTTACGCAGAGAACGAAGCTGAAGCCACAAGCGACATCGACATCGTCATAGAATCTACTATCGCAAATCTTACAAAACATGAAGGCGCAGGCTTTGAGTTTTTTAAAGCAATAAATCCGGGTAAAGTTGCAGATTGGATCACCGGTATCGGCCCCAAACTTGGCCAGGCATTCATTGGGAATGAGCCAGGATCTATTCCCAAGGCAGGGTTGTTAGATCCATTCTTTAGAGATCCGGGTGATGTTGAACCTCCATTCATTACACTTTGGAAATTAAAGTAATTGTGAATGGATGGTAAGAAAAGCAACCGCTGTCTGATATAGACGGTTATCGATTCTTTACCGAAGATAAGGCTTGAATCGAACCCTTTATGGTAAAAGCAGTGATGCTGGCACGCAGTTCACTGCTGTGTCTCATTTTTTAAATCAATTAGCATAACAAATTTTAATCAACTTAAAATCAAATCAATATCTATACTTATGAAAAGCACGACAAACACCGGATCCGAAGGTTTTTCGACCGATGCAACCTACATGATACATGGCATTATACGCGGTATCTATCAGCAGCCCATGCCCGGCGCCACCGTCAGCGCCTACAACAAAACTATGCGCGATAAAACGCTGCTGGGCACCGCTGTTACGGCAGCCGATGGCAGTTATACCATCGCCTATAATCTTAAAAAACCAATAACGGCAACGCTTATCGTTGGGGTGTATGATGGCCAAGGTAACCCGCTGAAAGAGAATGAGGCCATCCGTGACATCCCTGCCGATTTACAGGCCGATTTTGACCTAAGCAACAGGCCGCTTGCTGGCCAACCGGATTTTGACCGGCTGATGGAACTTATCACCCCTTTTACAGAAGAAGTTCCCCTGGCGCAAATGACGGAATCCGCTGCCGGTGCAGAATTAAGCTTCATTGCCCAAAAGACCGGGCTGAGTTTAGGCGTTATTGAACAACTGGCAATGGCTGCACGTTTTGAGTCGTTAACTTCTGTTGCAGCGTATGCGTGGTACAGCATCCTGCGTTTTGCAAACGTTGCACAGGCCGGTTTAGCCGCGGGCACAGCTTCAGATTTCGAAGCCCGGGTAATTCAGACGCTCGACTCGCTGATGCACAAAACGGTTGATGAACTCACCGGAGCATTGCAGGCAGGCATTAATAATAATACGATAGCTTACCATTACCTGGCAGATATGCCGGCTCTTGGCAAACAGCTGAGTGATCAGATCGTTGCTTACGCGCAGAAGCATCCTATAACCGGGCAGCCATCTATTTTACTGCAGAATATACGGATCGGCGGCCTTAAAGGAGCAGACCTGCTGGCGTTTATTGATGCAAAAGCCAACCATAGTGGCAGCGAAGCAGCGTTTTGGGAGAAACTGGAACGGACAACGATACTAAGCGACCCGGCTAAAGCCGGTGCGGTGCAGGCCACTATGCAGGTAGCGGCCATGACCGGAAATAATCCGCAGCTTACCAGGGCCGTTGTCGATACGCATAAGATCAACACCGTAGCAGACATTAAACAACTGGCAGGCTACACCCGCGAAGAGTGGGCGGATATGCTTAAAAAAAACAACATCGTGCCTGATAGCACCATCCCGGGTAATACCGATGATGACAAATTAAACAATTATGCCGCGCGGCTTGATGCCAGCTTTACCAGTGCTTATCCCACTGCTGCCTTTGCTGCCCGTCTTCAAAAAGATGATACCAGTAAACTGCCTCAGCGCGATAAGGTAAGCCGTTTTTTGCAAAATAACCCCGGTTTTGATTTGCTGAACCACCAGGTTGGTACGTTTATTAAAGAGAACCCCAACGCAGTGGATCAGCCAGACCAGGCTGATGTGGCTGAGCATGTACGCCGCGTACAACGTGTAATGAAGCTTGCTCCTTCGTACGAAAGCGCCTCTGTTTTGCTTAATGACGGCATACATTCTGCGCAACAGATACATAAAATGGGCGAGAACAACTTTATGAAAGCGTACGGCGATAAATTAGGCCAGGTCCAGGCAGCGCAGGTGTTTAAGCAGGCCAGCGCAACGCATGCTTCGGCACTGGCGCTTACAGGTAACCTTAAATCAATGGCCGATGCATCAGCTATTAAGGCTTTTCCGAATTTCAAAGCGGCAATTGAGCGGCTGTCGGCAGATATCCCGAACCTGGACACACTGTTCACACATGCAGATGCCTGCGAATGCGACGAGTGCAACTCGGTGTATGGTGCACCTGCATATCTTACGGACATATTACATTTCCTGGATCAGCGCCATAGCGCGCTGGATGCCGTTGGTGATGTTATTCCTACAGTGAAAGATGTGCTGTTACGCCGCCGGCCGGACCTGGGCGACATTGACCTGAATTGCGACAATACCAACACATTGGTACCTTATATCGATATTGCCTGCGAATTGATGGAAGATTATATCTCGCCCCCGGTTATTACTCTAGCAAATAACCTGGTGCCGTCACTAAGCCCGGGGATTATCGCACCGGCATTATTAACTGCTATTAAAGCGCAGTTTACCACGGCCGGGCTAACCAGCGTGGCTGCGCTGCTGACATCCGCCGCTAAGATATCTGATGCTTATACAACAACCCCGCTGCTGGATGACGGTACCTTCGCATTCAGAGACAATTATATTATAAGGGATGCCCGGATTGCTCTAAGAGCCAGTCTTATTAAGGGCGCAGCCACCCCTACTATCGAGGTAAGGGTATTACACCAAACATTTCAGGATGCCGACACCATTGCCGCAGGGCCTGAATATGTAAATACTAATGTTTACAGCAATTTTTTAGCAAAAGCAAAAAGGCCGTTTACTTTACCTTTCGATCTCTTCGAAACGGAAGGTGAGCTATATCTGCAGCAATTAGGCATCAGCAAAGCCAACCTGATCGATATCTTCCGCAAGGAAGACCACACCGCCGTGGGTAATTCCGTATCGGATCTCAGAATGGGTTATGCGAGCCTGGGCATTAACCTGGCCGAACAAACGTTGATTTTTGTAGCCGACCCGACCCACTTCAATTTTTACTGGGGCGGCGATGGCAGCAACAACCCAAAATCGCCGACGGAGTTATTTCCGAGCGAGGTTGACGTGATGCTTGCATTAACCGGCCTCAACTACGACGAACTCCTAAGCCTGATCAGCCTGCAATTTATTAATCCCACGAAAGACATTGCTATTCAGCACGACACGCTGGCTCCGGACATTAATCAGCAGCGATTGATTAATCTGAACGAGATCAAAATGGATGCCATGCACCGTTTTATACGACTGTGGCGAAAAACCAGTTTCAGCATGCAGGACCTGGATGCCATTATTATGGCTCCTAAAATGGGCGGCGGCGCTATTTCAACCAAACTTCCCTATCGTATTCAGCTGCTTACCAGCCTGCAGCAAAAACTACAGTTGGGCGTTGAGGAAATATTGGCGTTTTACCAGGACATTGACACCACGCAGGATGTACCAGGTAGTCTGTACAATCAACTATTTCAAAATATCACAATCACCAACCCTGTAAACACCAGGTTTTCAATCACCACAGTCAGGGAAGGTACAACCATTATTGTGGATTCAGACAAGCAGGTACTGGCTGCCATATTACAGTTGCCGTTAAGCGATGTAAATCTGCTTTTAACAAAAACAACCGGTAAAATATCGCGGGCAAACTTCTCTTCATTGTTTCGCTACACAAAACTGGCACAGGGACTGGACCTCAGTATAACTGATCTGTTAACGTTGACCAATCTGATCGATGCCAATCCTTTCCTCGACCCGGTATCTACAACGCTGTTCATAGATAAGTACAACGCACTCAAATCATCAGGTTTTAGCATTGATGAGCTGAACTATATCCTTCGGCACCAGGATAACACAGCCCAGGCGCTGGTGCCAACTTCCGGACAAATCGCTGCTGCGCTCACCCAGGTGCAAACCGAGTTTCAGGCTATTGTTGCAGCCACCCAACCTGCTCCCGATCAAAACGGGCAACTCCTTACCAAATGGTTGTCGGACGGCGCGTTTAACTGGGACCGCGGGCTGCTGAGCAAATTAGCGGACATATTGAATACTGTTGACGATGACGCCTACTTACAAAAACTGGCAGACAATACCAACTTTCTGAACAACCTTAGGTTGGTATATCATGATGCCATAATCACAGCCGGCCTGCCCGCTTTACCGCTTGATTCAACCGGGAAGCAAATCGTTATACCAGATTTTATCGCCTCACAACTATCGTACGATACTGACAATAAGCGCCTTCAGCTTGTTGGATACATGAGCACAAGCGATAAGGCAGCATTGCTTGCACTGGTTGCAGGTTCAACAACCGACCCCAATGTAGCGCTTTATACCGCCGCTGTAAACTCCATTTTTACAAAAGCACAACAAACCGACAACAGCGCGGCCAATATGTTCTTTAGCGGCTCCAACACCATCGCTACAGTATTAAATACTAAGATTAATGGCGATACAGCCAGCCGCTTTAGTTATTTTATAAACCTGGTTTCGCCGGTTTACATTAAACTGCAGCAACAAAATGCCCTGGTTAAGGATATTGCCAACTGGTTTGCCGTTGATAAAAAAGTGGTTACGCAGCTATTGATATCTATTCCGGGCATCTATGCGGATTTCAGCGCCGCCAATTTTATTGGCAAGTCGGTACCGTTAACCAATGCGGTACAGGTAAACCGGTATTTATCGTTGGCGAAGATCTGTTTTATTGCAGCAAAATTAAAGCTAACCGACGCAGAATTGGCTTTCCAGGTTGCGCACGCTGCTGATATTAACAGTCTTGATATTACAGCGCTGCCTTTAGTTCCGGTCACTGCGCCTGCTACTACTTTCCCGGCGTTCGAAGCATTCATTAACCTGTTAAAATTCGATCAGAACTACCCTGCTAAAGTTACAAACGTCGCTACCGGCGCTACTATGTCAATCTACAGTATATTGGCTGATGCTGTTGCACAGAAAAAGGCTAATATCACCGGGACAGCCCTTACCACCTGGATAGCAACCCTGGTTACCAACCTGGCGCTGTTAACCGGCTGGAACCAGGCCGACCTTTCGACACTTATCGGAGCAGGAGGCAATATTGCAACACTTAGCCTGCCTGCCGATATTTATTCAGTGCCGGTTTTGATGCGCCTAAACCAACGGATTACCATGCAGCAACAGTTGGGCATTACTATTGCTGATGCCTTTAACTGGACAAAAGACGCCCTTTTAGCTGCCGACACGGCAAAGATCAAGCAAGCTGTTAAATCAAAATATGCGAATTCCGATTGGGTGCAGGTAAGTAAAAAGGCACAGGACACCCTGCGCGAGAAAAAGCGCAATGCCCTGATCGCTTATTTAATGACCGATATCGAGGGCATATTTAGGTCTGTAAATGATATTTATGCCTATTTCCTGATAGACGTAGAAATGTGCTCGTGTCAGCCAACGTCGCGTATTGTACAGGCTACTAACTCGATACAACTTTTCGTGCAACGGTGCATTATGCAATTGGAACCGGATGTATTAGTTGACACAGCGACCGATTCGGTATGGAAGCAATGGCAGTGGATGAAAAACTTCAGGGTGTGGCAGGCTAATAAGAAGGTATTTCTTTGGCCCGAAAATTACATCGAGCCGGAATTGCTTCCGGTTGATGTTAAATCGTCATTCTTCACCGATCTCGAAAATGACCTATTACAGGGTGAGGTAACGGCGGAAAACGCGGAAGATGCATTCGGCACTTATTTGCATAAAGTGCTGGAAGTAGCACGGCTTGAAATTAAGGGCACCTGGTATGATGATCCATCCAAAACGTTGTACGTCATCGGTCGTACCCATGGCGGAGATCCAAAAACGTATTACTTCAGGAAATTTATCGAAGAGAGAAGATGGACACCATGGGAAAAAATACCGATTGGTATTGACGGCGATCATATTCTTCCGGTGGTTTACAATAGCCGGCTATATTTATTCTGGGGAGTATTTAAACAAAGGGCAAATCCGGCAAACACAAATACTGCTCAGCTACCGCCACAGTGGGTAATACAATTAGCTTACAGCGTATATAGCAATGGTAAATGGTCTGCCAAAAAGATTTCCAGAAATGACAACACGGGAAATATTATAGTAGATTCTGGCAAATATCCGAACCTTGAAAGTTTCTTGCTATTTGGTGCCGATTTGACAAAATGGGATTATACTGTAAATACGACGGTTAGTTTGCAGGTTTTCGATAAAGCATGGGATGCCACTGCTGTTAACGGCGATCTGATCATAAACTTCAGTTATTTTACAGGACCTAAGCCTCCGCCTGCTGTGGGCGTACCGGATGAATCGATATTTGATAATCTCGGTAATTTTCAGATAGATATTAACGGCAGCCCGGTTAAAATAAACTTACCTGTCAATATTGATGTTGTTAATAGTGATATTACTTTGGTAATAAACGGACCAACGCAAATGAAGCTCAGCTCTATGAGCTTTGTTGCTATAAGCTCCATTCAACAGCAAACCCTGCCCGATATTACAATGCTTGATAAAAATAGGGGCGCTTACCAGTTTGTAAAGAGCTTTCAGGAGGATAGGATATCACGATTTGAAACCCTCATATCTATAACACCAGCATTTAAAACACCTTGGGCAACCCTTAGCGGATATCTCCCGTTTTTCTACCAGGATAGCCAGCACACGTACCTCGTTTTAAGCAAATTTGCGGGGCCTGATAATAGTGGTAATTCGCAATATCAGGACTTGATTACGAAATATACGGTTGCAATTAACGAAAATCCCCGAAGCACAGGAGGTATAGCTGGTTTCGGCCTAAATGATAAAAAGTATCAATACATTAATCATTATCATCCTTTTATCCCCTCCTTTTTAAAAACTTTATTTAACGATGGGATTGACGGTTTAATGGATAGAAACACACAGTTGCTTGGTGACGTAACTTATGATAACAGGACCGGGCAATTTGATTTTGCTTCTTTTTATCCAGATTTTGTGGCGGGTGTTCTGGATACGACATTACGCAGTAAGTTTCAATATGCACCGGTAGTGCCGGGCACCGCGCCGCGCGAGGATGTTGACTTTAGTCCCCAAGCGGGTTATGGTTTGTATAACTGGGAATTGTTTTACCACGTACCATTGATGATTGCGGAACGCTTGAGCCAAAATCAGCAATTTGACGATGCAGACCGTTGGTACCGGTACATTTTTAATCCGCTGGATACTTCGGACAATGCCGCGCCAAATAAGTTCTGGAATACCAAACCATTCTTTGAAACAACTAACGACGATTATCTGGCTGAGCGTATAGATCAAATACTTCAGGGGGTTGGCAGTTTCCAAAATACGTTGATAAATAATGTTGCTGATTGGAGAAACAACCCATTCCAGCCGCATTTTATTGCGCAATACCGCACTGTAGCTTACCAGAAGGTCGCTGTGATGAAATACATCGGCCATTTGATACGTTATGGCGACCACCTTTTCACGCAGGATACCATGGAGTCGGTTAACCAGGCAACGCAATTGTATATTCTTGCGGCTGAAATACTGGGCCCAAAACCCCAGGAACTACCTTCGCCTGTTGTTAAGCCGATTAAAAACTATTCACAACTGGAGCAGAAACTGGATTCCCTTTCGGACGCAATTGTCGACGTGGAAAATCTGATGCCTTTTCAGGCCATCACTGGTTATACCGGAATTACACCGGGTCCGGATTTGAATACGCTGCAAACGCAGTATTTCTGTTTGCCGATAAATGAGAACCTTACCGGACCGACAGGTTATTGGGATGTAGTTACCGACAGACTGTTCAAGATAAGGCATTGCCTGAATATTAACGGTACACTTGCTCCGTTGGCGTTGTTCTCACCGGTTATTAATCCAGCTTTGTTGGTGAGGGCGACTGCGGCAGGCCTTGACCTTGGAAGCGTTCTGAACGACCTGAACTCACCATTACCACTTTACCGGTTTACCGTGTTGGCACAAAAAGCTACTGAGTTAACCACAGAAGTGAAATCGTTAGGAGCACTACTGCTTTCTGTACTCGAAAAGAAAGACGCTGAAGCTTTGTCGGTATTACGCGCCAGTCAGGAAACTAAGTTGCAGACAGCCATAGCCTTGTTAAAGAAAAAGCAAATTGAAGATGCGCAGGCAACTGTCGACCTTCTTATCAAACAAAAGGAGGAGACTACCGTGCGCAAAGATTATTACACAGGTTTAATAAGTGCAGGTTTAAATGGATGGGAAATCGCATCGTTGACGCTTGGAGGTACCTCTATCGCATTAGATCTGGCAATTGAGGGTACATACATAGGGGCGGCAGTTGCACACGCAGAACCAGACGGTTGGTTTGGGGCAATGGAGGCCGTTAGCGGCGGGCCAATCGAACTTATAAAAGAAGGTGGCAGCAAAGTGGGTGCATCTCTTGAAAACGTTGCAAGGCACCTGGGAACAATAGCGACAGGCTTTGATAAAGCAGCTGCAATAACAAATACCACGGCCGGCTATGAACGCCGCAGGCAAGAGTGGCAGTTCCAACTCGACCTGGCTAACAAAGATTTGGAGCAGTTCGACAAGCAAATTGCCAATGCCCAGTTGCGCTTGGAAATTGCACAAACAGATGCAGATAACCAGCAATTGCAGGTCGACCAATCGAAAGAGGCCGCCGATTTCCTGGCCAGCAAATACACCAACCAGGAGCTGTATAACTTCATGATAACCCAGGTTTCAAATACCTACTTTAAGAGCTACCAGCTGGCTTACAAAGTAGCTAAACAAGCCGAGCAATGTTTCCGCTACGAATTGGGGCTTGAAGATTCTGCCTACATCAATTTCGGTTACTGGGATAGCCTGAAAAAAGGCTTAACCTCGGGCGAGCAATTATTCTTCTACATCAAAGCTATGGAAGTAGCATACCTGGATCAGAACAAACGTGAACAGGAATTGACAAAATCCATTTCCCTGTCGCAGCTTGACCCTGTCGCCTTGTATAAGCTGAAAACAAACGGCGATTGCTGGATTAACCTGCCCGAAGAATTGTTTGATATAGATTACCCCGGCCATTACCTGCGCCGCATTAAATCGGTATCGCTCACTATTCCTTGTATCGCAGGCCCATATACTACCGTAAGCGCCACGCTAACCATGACCAATAATTCGATGCGCATCAGCCCGCTTGCCCCAGCCGATCCCGCTCAATATGGCCGCAAAATGACCACCGGCTCATCACCGGTACCAACAGATGATCCGCGTTTCAGGGATTCGGTAGGTGCATTACAGTCAATTTCAACCAGCTCGGCACAAAACGACAGCGGTTTGTTTGAACTGAATTTCAGGGACGAGCGCTACCTGCCGTTTGAGGGCGCGGGTGCTATAAGCTTGTGGCATCTGGAACTGCCGTCGTTCGATACGTTCAGGCAAATAGATTTCGACTCCATTTCCGATGTGATCATGCATTTGAAATATACGGCACGCGATGCCGGCGATCCGTTGAAAACGAGCGCAAAGACCAGCCTGCGGACTAAAATTAACCAAATGCTGGTTTCGACCAGAGACAGCGGCCTGATGCGCGTTTTCAGCGCCAAGAACGACCTGCCTACCGAGTGGTACCGCTTCCTGAACCCGGTTAACCCCACTGACGATCAGGTGCTCACCGTAAACCTTGATAAAACCAGGTTCCCGCTGTTTGCACAGAACTTCAACATTAAAATAAAGTCGATAGAGTTACTGGCAGATAACGGCGCGGGCTCGCCACCCATAAACGGACTGGTAGTTACGCCTGCACCAAGCGCTCCGGCAACCATCAGCCTTACAGCCTCGGCCTACGGACAAAACCTAGGGATTACCATGAGTTATAACAATGATCCGGGCACCTGGGTGATTTCGAACCCGGTTAAAAATGCGAGGTTAACCGGCGCTACATTAAAAAACATAGTGCTGATTGTTCATTATACCATTGCGTAAAGAAGCAAAAGTAGTGTAGGGCCTAAACGTAACAGGCCTGAATAAGCCAGCCCGGCCGGGCTGGCTTTTGTATTTACTCCAGCTGCCATTGTTGGGTTTTAAGCAGTACCGCCTGTCGTGTATCCGCATTTTCATCACGGTTTCGCCGTGGTTGGTGTAAAATAATTCGGCACAGGTCATTTTTTGATTTGTTTAGCGACAGCTTAACCAATAAGCAAGAAATTAAATGAATATAGATAAGACATTAACTGGCGCACCCGCATGGTTTGAGCGTGAACGCAAAGATTGCGAAGACCATCTTGCACACTACTGGCAGAACAATCAGGCCGGTAATCAAAGCGCCGGATGGCTTGCGTTTGACGATGCATTTACATATGACGGTTCAGTTTGGCTGGCGAATTTTGGAAATTGGCAAGAAAAGCGCATATAACCAGGTAAGCGTAGCCGACCTTCGTTACAGCATTGCCTGCGCAGCGATCCCGGAATTTACATGAACTATTTAATTATTTACCTATAAAAACCATTTATTATGAGTCTATTTTCATTTTTATCAAAGATCTGGCAGGGTATTAAAAGCTTGTTTGAAGAAATGCCCGACGAGCTTAAAAAAGCCATACATATTGGCGTTGAAGTCACCGAGAACATTAAGAAGTTTGTGAATTCGCCTGTAGCCGACGTGCTGACTGCTATCATACCCTCCGATATTGACAATGAAATTAAAAATTGGCTGCGCGATAAGATTCCCGGCATTCTGACCGAAATGAAGCTGGCCGATGATTGTGCGGGCTTAACTGATCCCGCTGCTATTACCGCATGTGCCATTAAGGTGTTGCAGGGACTTGATTCCAACATACAAAGCGCGTTTCTGCATAATTTGTCTATTATGGTTGCCCAGGTCGCTGCCGATGGTAAGCTAACCTGGTCTGACGGGGTTTATCTTCTCGAATGGTATTATCAGCACGGGTTCAAAGCTAAACAGCCGGAGCTGCAGGGCGTCTGATCGGGAATTAGTGTTTGTCAAGAATAATCACCCCTTCGTGTAAATATTTTAAACGGCTACCCTCTGAGTCCTTTTTTTGCCCGAAGAGTTTCCTCCTGGTTAGGGAGATTGCCGGAATACCGGGAACTAAAGGAATTACACAGTAAACTGAACATAAACAATTTTATAAAGAAATAGTATAATCTATGAAAAGAAGAATCGTTACCAATTTAATGCTGCTTACAGCAGCTGTTGCATCCAGCATCTATTCGTGTAAGAAAGAGCACAACACAACGTCAACCGGTCCTGTCTATAACATCACTCAAACTAACCTTGTAGCCGATTTTACGGGCGCAAATGCCGCTAAAACTGATACCAATCTTGTAAACGCGTGGGGGCTGGCGGCTAATCCAAACGGGATTATCTGGGTTTCATCGAACCATAAGTCGGTTAGCACGGTTTATGACAGTACCGGTTCGACATTAAGGCCGCCTGTAAACATTCCGCAATCGGGGTCTCCGACAGGTATTGTGTTTAACAGCACGGCCGACTTTAGCGGCAGCAAGTTCATTTTCGCAGGCGAAGACGGCGTTATCACAGCGTGGACGGCCGGCAATGAGGCGGTTCCCGTTCTCGGCGCCGCCGGTGGCGTTTACAAGGGCCTGGCCATGGGTAGTGTGAATAATATTAATTACCTGTACGCCGCCAATTTTAAAGGCGGGAAGATCGATGTAATCGATAAGGACTTTAACTATGTTCCCGCTAATTCGTTTAAGGACCCCAATCTCCCTGCGGGCTTTGCGCCATTCAACATCCAGAACATCGGGGGAATGTTGTATGTGACCTATGCCAAGCTGAAAGGCCCCGATAATGAGGATGACGACGCAGCTCCGGGAAATGGTTATGTAAATATATTCAAACCAGATGGCACATTTGTCAGGCGTTTCGCTTCGCAAGGGGCACTAAATTCGCCCTGGGGTATAACCCGTGCCCCCGCCGGGTTTGCCGCCGCGACAGAGACGATCCTGGTGGGTAACTTTGGCGATGGTAAGATCAACATCTTTGATGTAAACGGAAATTACAAAGGTCAGCTGCAAAAGGATGGAAAGCCCGTTTCTATTGAGGGCCTTTGGGCACTTGATTTCCTTAAAACAAATCCTGTTGCGTCAAGTAAACTATATTTCACTGCCGGCCCCGGCGATGAATCGCACGGTGTATTAGGATATCTCAAAAGCTCTTTTAGTGCCGGTACCGGGTCATCGGGCAGAACTTCCGGCGGCTATTGAATTTTTACATCATTTATTTAACCTAAATTATGAAAACAATCAATATCATTAAAATAGTGCCAGTATTGGCACTTGCGTTTGCAGCGTGCAAAAAACCGGAAAATCAGACAGGGCCCAACGCAGGTGGAGGTGTTAAAAGCGGAACGGAGAATCCGTTGGCTGCTTCGGCCTGCGGCGCAACCAAAGCAGACGCTGAGAACATAACTATTTTCCCGGCCGATAATGCGTGGCACCAGGATGTATCTAAAGCAGCCGTCGATCCGTACTGCACTAAGATAATTGCTCAATTCGCCACATCGCCGGTGCATCCTGATTTCGGCAGCGGTAAAATCGATGGTGCAACTTTTGGTTTCCCGTTCGCGGTAGTATGCGGCAGCCAGCCAAAAGTACGGGTGAAATATCGCGCAAATGCAATTGACGGCAATTTCGGTGATGAAAGCGACTCCGGGCCGTTTCCTATTCCGTTAACGGCGCCGGTTGAACAAAGTGGCGACGGGCATGTGATTGTGGTCGACAAGGATAACGATATGCTTTATGAACTCTATAATGCTAATGTAAAAGGAGACCATTGGGAAGCATCGAGCGGCGCAAAGTTCAACCTCAACAGCAACGCCCTCAGGCCGGACGGATGGACTTCGGCTGATGCTGCCGGCTTACCAATTTTTGCGGGATTGGTCCGGTATGACGAAGTTTTGAAAGGAGTAATAAATCATGCTATTCGGTTTACCTTGCCTAAAGCTGATATTCTTTCCAACTCCCATATCTTACCTGCACGGCACGGTGTTCCAGCCTCCGGTAAAGTGCATGCGGCCCTGCCGTTCGGTGCAAGGTTACGCCTGAAGGCCGGCTTTAATATATCGGGTTATCCGCCGCATATTCAAACAATTTTAACCGCCTTCAAAAAATACGGCATCATATTGGCTGATGTGGGCAGCGCGATGTTTATCAGCGGATCGCAGGATGACCGCTGGAATAATAACGAACTTAATCAACTGAAAAAATTAAAGGGTTCTGATTTTGAGGTAATCAGGTTCAATTAAGCAAAAAACTTAAAATAAAGGGCTAGGTTATTGACCGGACAATTGTCTGAGGCAGCTTTATCCCTTTATTCAAAGTAGTTAATTGATTCCGTTAGTTTGTTGACCGCCTCAGCAGGGCGGTCAACATTTACCGAATGTACCGCACTGCATTGCAAGTCTTAAATCAACAAGCCAAGTATTTGCTGATAATTTTTATGGATAAAACTTCTACACCGGAGGTTGCACACTGGCCGGCACCTCAAAAAATTGCGTTCAGATTTTTCTTTTCGTTCTTTCTCCTCATTATCGTAGCTGTACCGAACAGCACCGTGCCTTTTTATGATGGTTTGTATGCTCATTTAACAAACGTTCTTCATGTTTTTATCCCCTGGATCGCCAAAAATATAATACACTTGGAAAAACCGGTCACCCATTTTACAGGAGGCAGCGGCGATACCACCTATGATTATATATTGGATAGCATGACCGCAATTGTTGCCTTGTTAGTTACGGTAGTCTGGTCTTATACCGGGCGTAAAACAGCCCATTACCGCAGGCTTTTTTACTGGTTAATGGTAATCCTGCGCTATTACGTGTCATTTGCAATGATGATCTACGGTTTTTCGAAGGTATTTAAAGTTCAGTTCCCGGCCCCGGGTATAAACAGGCTGGTAGAACAGGTAGGGGACATGTCGCCTATGGGCCTGGCCTGGACATACATGGGTTATTCGGCAGCGTTTAATTATATTATTGGCGCAGCCGAATTGCTTTGCTGTGGGCTGCTGCTGTTTCGCCGTACTACCACTTTAGGCGCCATGGTTGGTGTTGTGGTAATAAGTAACATCGTCGCTATCAATTATTGTTTTGATGTATGCGTAAAATTAGTGTCCTCTACCCTGCTGCTGATGTGTTTGTTTATATTGATCCCCGACCGGAAAAGATTAACCAATTTCTTTTTCAGGAACCGGGATACACCACCGGCAGACCTGCCTCCGCACCGGTTTAGCGCCAGGTGGAAAAATATCGTGTTGCAGGGGGCTAAGTATGCTTTAGTACTTTATATGGCTTATGTTAACCTTTTAGACATTGTGCCCTATTATCAAAAATTTGGTGACGATGCGCCTAAACCGCCGTTATACGGACTCTACGAAGTTGATTCGTTTGTGAAAAACCGTGATACGCTGAAGCCGCTGATTACCGATACCTCGCGATGGCGGAAATTCTGGGTGCGGCGTGCCGGCGAAGCAACCGTTAAATTGATGAACGACAGCCTGGAGACTTTCGCTTTTAAGCCGGATACAACTCAACATATCGTTACTGTGCATACCGCTGCAGATACGGTAAACAGGTTTTCAGTTCGGTACAACCTTGAAAAACCCGGCGTTTTGGTATTACAAGGCCGGTGGAAGAACGATTCAATAAAAGTCAGGCTGAAAAAAGTTGACCTTGCTAAATTTCGCCTGATCAGCCGGGGTTTCCACATGATCAACGAAACACCCTATAACCGCTAATCACAGACAATCAAACTTTTTAATATTTTATGACTACAGCACATGATCCGATTGGTCAGCAATGGTCTTTGCAAAAAAAGATAGGGTTCCGCTTTGTATTTTGTTACGCCCTCTTATTCACAACGATCGGCGGGAACGATTCTTTTCCGCTTTACGCTGATGTATATTACCCTTTTTTTAATCATTTTCAGAAATTCCTTGCCTGGGCAGGCAAGCATTTATTCAATGTAACTGTAATTACCGCTCCACGCGAGTGGGGCGAGAGCGGGGGTGATGCTACCGTAGATTATATGCTATGCCTTTTTATCCTAATAGTAGCATTATTGGCCACGGCAGTTTGGTCGTATACCGGGCGTAAAACCAAAAACTATGACAAGCTTTTTTACTGGCTGCGGGTATTGCTCCGGTATTTTGTTGCCACCAATATGATTTATTACGGCGTCTCAAAGCTCCTGAGGGTGCAATTTCCAACAATTACCATCAGCAGGTTAATGGAGCGTGTGGGCGATATGTCGCCAATGGGGCTGGCGTGGACGTATATGAGTTATTCCACAGCGTTTAATTACTTTACCGGTGCGGCCGAGGTATTGTGTGCGTTCCTGCTTTTCTTCAGGCGCACTACCCGGTTAGGCGCTACGCTGGGCGTTGTGCTGATGGTAAATATTGTAGCCATAAACTTTTGTTTTGATGTTTGTGTAAAGTTGTTTTCTACAACACTTTTACTGATGTGCATTTTTATATTAATACCTGATTACCAATTTTTTATTAATTTTTTTATCCGGCATAGCGAGGTACCTGTTTCAGATATCACGCCGCATCGGTTTAAAACCAAATGGAAAAACTATTTTCTGACGGGTATGAAATGGACATTGATGGGTTATAACGTAATCGCCGTTTATATCGGCATGAATGCCTACGTAACTGTCAACAATTACGCTGATCCTAAATTAACTAAGCCGCCGCTTTACGGGCTTTATAAAGTTGATTCATTTGAACAAAACCGTGAAAAGCTTACCTTAGACAACGTTCGCTGGAACAACTTTTGGGTAAGCCATGCCGGGTTTGCAACGATAAAATTCGTAGACGATAGTGTAAAAAGCTATTTTTTTACGCCAGATACCTTGACACACACTATTAAAGCACATACGGCGGCCGACCCCTTACATAGTTTTTATTTAAACTACGAGACAACAAGACCAGGCGTGTTGATTTTAAAGGGCCAATGGCAATCGGATTCCATTGTTGTGAAAATGCACAAAGTTGATCTTAACGGTTTCCGGCTGATCAGCAGGGGTTTTCATATGATCAATGAATTTCCATATAACAAGTAATCGGGAGCCCTGCTCTACGTGGAACCTGTACGCGCCGCGCTGACGACATCCGGGCTGTTTTTTTCGCCACAAAACGACGAATCTGCGGGGGCAATGTTTTTGTTGCTGAATGTATATCCGGAAGGGGCCAAAGAATTGTTTAAAGCCGTTGACCAGCTCCTGCCCTACCAGGGCTCGTGCCTGGTTTAACTAACAACAGGCTCTAATCTTTAACTACGCTTTGGCGGAAAAACTATCTGATTATCAGTCAATAAAAAAAGTCCCTCATAAAAATAAGGGACTTTGCGGGTGGAAAATAGGTCTATTTTCAAATAACTTTATAGCTGATTTAAAAAAATAGCACGAATTTGAGAACGGTCATGGTGCAAGTTCGAACCATAATAGACTATCATTTGTTGCACAAATTCTTGAAAAAATAGTCTGATTCCTGGATTAGAGATTATCACCATAGTTTCCCTATTTCTCTAAGCTTTATCAAGAAGATAACTGCACTGTATAATTATTTATGAGCTTCCAGATTTTCTACAATCTTTTTCGCATTATCATTGTCCGGATTCAAAGTCAGTGACTTTTTATAATTTGCTAATGCTAAATCCTTATTTCCGTTTGCCAAATAGGCTTCGCCCAAACTATCGTAGGCATTTGCTGACGACGGGTATTCATGAACGATTAAACGGAATATTTTCAAGGCATCATCTAACATATGACGGTTCTTGAGCGCGTACGCTGCATTGTTGAGGCTGGATTCAGCATCTTTGAAAGTGAATTTTCTGTTCGTCTTAGCCCGCTCATAAAAGCTAACGAGTGCTTCATAACTGGTTTTCGGCGCCATCTCAGTTACAGCATAGCTAATCGGCCGGCTTTGTTTGCTGAAGGCACTATCCTGTAACATTCTCTTTAAAATCCTATTGGTTAATTCTTCTGAAATACCGGTGGTATTACGATTAGCAAAAACTGCTACACCTATTTTTTTGTCCGGTGAATAACGGATGTTTGCCAAATCCGGGCCTCCGCTGTGGCCAATAGTCAAATAGGGGCCAAAACTTTTAACTTCACTGGCGATGCTGTAGTATTGTCCGGGATCTAAAGGGTACATCCAGGTTTTATTGAATTCATACTTGCTGATTAATTGAGGCGAAAGTACCCGGCCGCGATTAATCGCAATAAATAAGTTAGCCAGGTCTGCAGCACTCGTATTGTAGCCGCCGCCGGTAGCCAATACAACCGGAAAAAACATTGGCAAGTTAACCAGTTGACCTTCATTGTTATATACATAGTTTTTGGGAACCAAGGCTGGCGGGTACTCGGTCAGGTCATTGTGTCCGGTATTTTTTATTCCGGCGGGTACTATCATAACTTCTTTTAATATTTCCTGCCATGTTTTGCCAGTCCGCTGACTAATGATCATAGCCACCATCATGTAACCGGTTTGGCGATATGCCCATTTTTCACCGGGCTTGGAGTCTAATGGTAACTTATTGAGCCATTCGTATAAATCCCGTTCGCTGATTTTCCGCTGACTGTCATCGGGCATCTGATCGAAAGGTGTTTTTTCGGTTCCGGGTATTCCGGAGGTAAGGTTTAGTAACATATATAACGGAATGTCCGCCCAGGCGACCGGCACATCGCTGAGATAATTCTTTAAGGGTGCGTTCAAATCAATAATCCCTTTATTCACTTCTGCGAGCACACCGATGCTGGTGAAAAATTTGGTCGCCGAAGCTAACCGGACCGGAGTGTGCGAATCAAATGGGATATTCTTTTCTATGTTTGCCACCCCAAAGCCTTTGCAGATAATAATGCGGTCGCCCTGTACTACAGCCACAGAAAGCCCCGGAACATTGAGTGTTTTTTGGAGAGATCTGATCTCGGATTCGATTTCGCGGCCCAGACCTGCCGTGACCGGTGTATTCTGCGCCCTACTGAAAGTGGCGATTAATAACAGCATCATAATTAGTCTTGTACTTTTCATTGCTTTTAAATTTAATTGTTGAATAAATAATGTCAGGAGATTATGCGCCCAACATGGACATGCACATCTACCGGGCTTGTTAATAAATTAGAAAAAAGATGGTTATTCGGACTTTATACTATTAACTGGCTTCGCGACTGCAGCTTTAACTGCCTGGAAACTAACTGTTAATAATGCGATGATTGTTGTGCATGCAGCTGCTAAAGCAAACATCCACCAACTTAAGCTAACGCGGTACACAAAACATTGCAGCCACCGGCTCATAACTGTGGATGCAAAAGGCATAGCAAGGACAAACGCGATGATGACTAACTGAAGAAATTCCTTTGACAACAATCTGACGACGGATGACGCACTTGCACCAAGAACTTTCCTGATCCCAATTTCTTTTTTACGCTGCTCTGCACTGAAGGCGGATAATGCAAATAAGCCAAGGCATGAAATTGAAATTGCGATTAGCGCAAATGAATTGATGATCCGCGACAGGATGATATCGTTTTCGTACGCAGTCAGCATCCGGTCATTCATAAACGTATAATCGAATGCTGTTTGCGGCAAATTCTTATGCCATAAGCGCTCAACTCCTGCTATAAATGAGGTGTAATTTTTGGTATTTGTATTGATGATCAAATTATTTACTTCATCCGCTTTAGGTGCATAAATGATCATGAACGGGTCGACATTATCATGTAATGATCTGTAATTAAAGTCCTTCACAACGCCCGCTATCTGATATTTTTTATCCCCCTGCGCCAAAAGCACCTTACCCATCGCTTTTCCCGGCTCCAAACGCAGCCGTTTTGCCAGTGACTCATTAATTAATACTTTACCAGCGTCGCCTCGCTTCAACTCCCTGCCACCAATCAGTCTCATGCCCATCGTTTTTACAAAATATTCGTCGGTAAAAAGATTTTGCTGATCAGTGGCTTCCGCCGGATTCGTTCCCGGTGTGTAAACACCCCAATTATAGTATGACGCAGCACCGAAAGTATTACTTGTACTGGTTACGGAATTTACTTCGGGCAATTGTTTTAAGTCCGCTGCAAGCGCCTCCATTTTCCCGCGCGTTTCGTTGGTGTGAAAAGTCACAATGATCTGCCTGTCTTTGACAAAACCCAGATCGCGACTTTTAATAAAACTTAGCTGGCTATAGATGACTATCACGCTAATGATCAGTATAATAGAGATGACGAACTGGAATACGACCATCGAACGTCTCAACCTTCCCGTGGCAATCGGACTGACAAAATTGCCTTTGATTGCTTTGACAGCCGAAAAAGCAGATATATAAAAAGCAGGATAACTGCCTGCGGCAAGACCTGTTACAACGGTCAATCCGCCGAGCATCAACCATAGGTGGTAATCATTAAAAACGGAAAGTTTAATATTTGCCTGGGTGATCGCATTCAAATAAGGCAGTAAGAGCAATAATAAAGGCAGGGCGATGACTATACCAGTAAACGCTAATAAAAAGGATTCCCCAAAAAACTGCGCGATCAGGTCAAATTTGCCCGCTCCTATCACTTTCCTTACGCCAACCTCCTTTGCTCTTTTAGCAGCTTTGGCGGTCGACAGGTTCATAAAATTAATACAGGCAATAATCTGTATTGATATGGCGATTAAAATCAGCAAACGCAGGAAAGACGAGCTAACTATCCTACCCATTTCCGCGTCATAACCTGCGGTGGTATGGATTGATGAGAGGGATTGAAGATGAAGCGATTTGTTCATCCCGGAATTTTTCAGCTGATCCGCACCATATTTAGTAAGAAACCCCGGCAGCCTTTTCTCCAATGTATTCACATCAGCGCCCCGCCGTAATCTAACAAAAGTGTAAGCGAAATTTTCGCCCGCCCAGGCGTTGTTACCCAAAATGCGGCTTCCGTACCCGTTTTTGTTCATCCTGATGAAAATGTTGGCTGAAAGCTGGGAGTGTCCGGCACTTTCATCCACCACACCTGTCACTTTGAAAATATTTTTTCCATTTGCGTCTGACATCGTAATTACTTTACCAATGGGATCGGTAGTTCCGAAGAGTTTGTCTGCGACGGATTTCATTAATACGATACTTGCAGGCGTTGATAACGCATTTAGTGGAGAACCTTGGGTAAAGTGATAGGTAAACAAATTAAAAAAAGTGGAGTCCACCATGACGGCATCGTTTTCATAGAATGCCTTCCCTCCATAGCTGATCAGGTGTTCTTTAATACCTAAGGTCGGCACAACCCTGGTATATTGTACCACTTGAGGGAAGTCATTCTTCATTGCCGGCCCCACAGGCGGTGATGTGGCAGCCACGCTGACTTTATCGCCCGTATGCGTTAACGACGTCGTTACCCGGTAAATGTTTTTCACATCCCGGTGCTGTTTATCGTAGCTATACTGATCATTTACAAAAAACAAAATGTATATGCAGCAAAGGGTACCCGTAGCAAGGCCCACGATATTGATAAGACTATAAAGGCGATTTTTTAATAAAAAACGATACGAGACCTTGAGATAATTATTAAACATAAAACTGCGGATTAATTTCGGCAGGAACCATTTGTTTTCCCGGTTCGAAATTACCCCTCCGATCTGCGGCTGGCGTCCTAAATTATAAGATAGGCGCTCTTTTTTCAGTTCCGTTTTATATTCAATAGCGGACTTACCCGTCATTTTTTTAAAAATGAGATTAAAAGTGCTTTTCGAATTGAAACCTGAATCATAGGCAATACCCAACAGCGTTATTCCGTCGTAAGCTGGGTTCTGCATTCTTTTGATCACTTCAGATACGCGATATTCATTGATAAAATCATTAAAACTTTTTTTAAGCGCTGTATTGACAATCCGGGATAATTCGTGTGTGGTCAAACCAAGCTTTTCAGCCAATGATGTCAAACTTAATTCCGGATCTCTATAATAATAATTTGACTTTACGACTCTTTTCAACCACGCGCCTTTGCTCATTATTTCGGAGGGCGGAGGCAACTTCAGGAAGACTGGGACATCGGGCGATGAGCCGAGTTCGGGTTTTAAAATAACAACGGCTGCCATGCAGATAGTTATTGCTCCCAGAAGTAAGAATAACGGGTAGAAAAATATTCCGGGTTGATTGTGGTTATGGATGAAGTCAAAAACTGTAAAGGGCAACCAGGATAGCCACACCAGGGTGAAAATGCTCAGGAAATTGTAAAGCCATCGCAATTTCAGCCGGTACCTGTCTCCTCCCCTGAATTGCATATTTTGGTAAAAGGTCCGAATTAGTCTGAATGATAAAAATAAATAGGCGCATACCAAAATAAACGCGGCCAACATTATCACGATGATTCCCTGATGGAATAGCTGTGCGCAGTAAGGGTCAAGGGCCTTGCTGCTACTTTCCGCAATCCGGAGCGGCCAAGCGACGATTACCGCCAGTAAAGGACCGAAGTGCAGCAGATGCCTGAAACGAAATTTAACATCCGGTTTGATTACTTTGCGGACATAAAAATAGATGAGCGGTCCCAGCCCGAGCGCGCTTTCCAGCGGGATCAGAATCAGGTGCGGAAAATAGGTTTCCATATGGATTTCGAGACCTAAATCCGAAATTAATGACAGGGCAATTACACCCAAAATTAGCGCCAATATCCGGTTTGCCTTATAATTGCCTTTACCGGATAGGATCAGTATCAGGCAAAATGCCAGGCCGGTAAAAATTTCTCCAAGCCGGGCCAGGTCATAAAGATTGATATGTAGCGTATAAGTATTCAATTCCCTCGAAAGCGTCAATCATCATTCCAAACCTAAATTGACCTAAAAAACCAAGTGGAGGGGTTGTTAGCTTTTTAATTACGTAACGAAACCGGACAGGTAAGCGTACGATTTTGAGACGCATATGAAATACTTATAGTAGTAATTTTAACTATTTGACAGAGTGCAAAGATCCTAAGGCGCCTGCCCGGGGTTTTATGATACAAATTATAATGAGTCGTTACGCTCACATTTTACAACCGACATTTTCGCTCTAAATGAGCTGCTACTGAAATATACTAACGCGCATCCAGATAACGGTTGGTAGTTGATTAATAGCAATTTAGACAACTATAGGAACAAATTCGCAACAACTTAATTTTGAGCAATTTGGACATGTGTATACCTATATAATGTAGCTGGCTACTTTGTAGCCAGCTACATTTGGGTAAGTAATCGGGCTCGAACCGACGACCCTCAGAACCACAATCTGATGCTCTAACCAACTGAGCTATACCTACCGTTTTGGAGTTTGCAAAAATAGATATTTCCCGGTTATTCTGCAAAGGTTTTTTTATTTGTTAAATGGTTGTAATGTTTGCATGTTGGAAACTTGGAAGGTTAAGCCACGATATTTTACAAATTACTGACTGTCAGCGCCAAATAACATTTCAGCTTTGCAACGTTCCACCACCCACCCACAAATTTACAATCAGCTTACCCGTTTTATTCAGAACCATTTTAGTTAATAGGTACCTTTGTACTATGGCAGAGCAATTGATTGAATTGAACGTGACGGGGATGCATTGTAGTAATTGCGCCATGTCTGTACATAAGCTTCTGGAGAAAAAGGGCATGCACAATATCCTGGTTGATTTTGCCGGCGAAGAGGTGAAATTCTCCAACGATGGTTCGGTTGCCCTGCCCGAGATCGTCAAAGATATAGAGGGTCTCGGCTTTAAGGTTGTCGAAGATCAGGCTACCCACGCTATCCCCTTTTATGAAAAGGTGGAAAACAAGTTCATTTTTTGCGCCATACTCACCGCTCCGCTATTGCTGCACATGGTTTTACCATGGCATTTTTTGCATAATCCGATAGTTCAGCTGGTATTGTGTATACCGGTATTTTTGGTGGGCTGCCTTCATTTCGGCAAAAGCGCTGTTAACTCTATCCGGGGTGGCGTGCCCAATATGGACGTGCTGATATTTGTTGGCTCAACTGCCGCTTTTGTGTACAGCCTGGTGGGCACCGTTAAAAACCTGGGCGCACAATACCAGTTTTACGAAACCTGCGCTACCATTATTACACTGGTGCTGCTTGGCAATGTTCTTGAAAAGCGATCGGTAACGCAAACTACCTCGGCCGTAAAGGATCTGATAAAAATACAACAGGTAAATGCCAACCGGGTGATTAACGGCGCCATCGAGGTAATAAACGCAAAAGAAGTAAGACCGGGCGATACATTACTGGTAAATCAGGGCGACAAGATCCCGGTAGATGGAGAGGTATTGTCGGGCAACGCATCTGTTGACGAGAGTATGCTTACCGGCGAGAGCATCCCCGTTGAAAAAGGAAAATATGATAAAGTAATCGGCGGCACTATTATTCAGCACGGCAACATCCATATGCTGGCCACCAAGGTCGGCTCGAACACCGTACTTGCCCAGATCATCGATCTTATGAAAAAAGCACAGGCCGCCAAGCCGCCGGTACAAAAGCTGGGTGATCAGGTAGCGGCCATATTTGTTCCGGCGGTTATATTGATCTCGCTCGTAACATTCGCACTTACCTATTTTGCAACGCATACTTCAATGCAAACCGCTTTAATGAACGCCGTTGCGGTGCTGGTTATATCCTGTCCATGCGCTATGGGCCTGGCGACCCCTACGGCCGTTATGGTTGGCCTGGGGCGGGCTGCTAAAAATGGCATCCTGATAAAAGGGGGCGATACAGTTGAAGCGGTTGCGCATACCAAATATGTGGTGTTCGATAAAACCGGTACCCTCACCACGGGCAAATTCCGCATTAATGAAATAAAGATTGAAGGCGAAAACAGCCCGGAACAGGTAAGAGGCATTATTACAGCGATTGAGGAACGTTCAAGCCACCCGATAGCAAAATCGCTCATCAGCGAGTTAAAGGCATTGCCCCAAAATAAAGTAATCTTAAAGTCGGCTAAGGAAGAGAAAGGCTTGGGAATGAGGGCCGAAGATGCCAACGGCAATCATTATTTCCTGGGCTCCGGTAAGTCAGGCGATGATGGGTTTAATATTTCACTTTATAAGAATCAAGAGCCGCTGGCTCAAATATCTATTGATGATGAAATTAAGCCTGACGCGGCAAACCTGGTAGCGCAACTAAAAAAAATGAACATCACACCGGTGCTATTAAGCGGCGATAAAAATGCCCGTTGCCATAAAGTTGCAAGGCTGATCGGTATAGATGATGTACATGGCGAAATGCTGCCTGAGGAGAAGCTGCAGGTAATCGACATCTACCGCCAAAAAGGAAAAACCATAATGATCGGCGACGGCATTAACGACGCGCCTGCGCTAACCCGCGCTGATGTAGGTGTATCTATGAACGACGCCAGCCAGGTAGCCATACAATCCGCACGGGTGATCCTGCTGAATACCGACCTGCACTCGGTGGTTAAGTTTTTGCAGATCAGCAGGCACACACTGCTTACTATCAGGCAAAACCTTTTCTGGGCCTTTGCCTATAACATAGTGGCGATCCCGGTAGCCGCACTTGGTTTTTTAAACCCAATGGTGGGCGCATTTGCCATGGCTTTTAGCGATGTAGTAGTAATTGGGAATTCGCTGAGGCTGAAAGGGAAGAAACTTTCTTAGTCCATGATTCATAGAACATAGACGACGGGCGATGCGTTTTTCATAAGCAATTACGCTAATGTTTGCTACTTTTGAAGCTGACTATGGACTATCGACCATGGTCTATGGACTATACAATGATTGAAATTTTTACAGACGGTGCATCCAGCGGCAACCCGGGACCGGGCGGATATGGGGTGATTCTGCGTTCGGGCAAACATTACAAGGAACTGTCCGAAGGTTTTCGCAAAACCACTAACAACCGCATGGAACTGCTGGCGGTTATAAAAGGGCTGGAAGCCCTGAAAAGCCCCAACCAGGATGTAACCATTTTTTCGGACTCCAAGTATGTTATCGACGCCATTGAAAAGCGTTGGCTGCAGGGTTGGCTGCAAAAAGGCTTCGCCGGAAAAAAGAACAAAGACCTTTGGCTCCGTTACCTCGAGATCAGCAAAATTCACAAAATAAAATTCGTATGGGTTCGAGGCCATAACGGTCATCCCGAAAATGAACGCTGCGATCAATTGGCCGTAGCAGCCGGAAAACAGAAGGGTTTATTGATCGACTCTGTTTTTGAGGCAGAGAGCGCAAGAGGCGATTTGCTATAAGGAGTTGGCAGTTTTCAGTGAGCAGCTGCCAATAAATCACCTCAAAATACGCTAACCGATTTGATTAAAGCTTGAAATTAACCAAACGACTGCAAACTGCATACCGCGAACTGTAAACTCACTTACCTCCCAACTCAATTACCTGCAGATCTTTTATTTTATCGTCATCTATGGCAAATCGCATCATGGTGCGCACTTTTTGCCACCCTTGCTTACCGGCTGCGCCGGGGTTGAGGTGCAGGCAGCTTATCTTTTTATCGTAAATAACTTTAAGTATATGTGAGTGGCCGCTTATAAACAGCTGCGGCGGTTTGGTGTAAATCTCCGGTTTAACATATGCACTATACCTGTCGGGATAGCCGCCGATATGGGTCATCCACACATCAACGTTTTCGCATCTAAAGCGCAGGTGCTCCGGATAGGTTTGCCTTATCCCGTTACCGTCTATATTGCCGTAAACTCCTTTAAGGGGCTTAAAGCCGGCCAGTTTATCAGCTACCTCAATGCTGCCAAAATCCCCGGCATGCCATATTTCATCGCAGTTTTCAAAATGCTTAAAAACAGCATCATCAAGATAGCTGTGCGTATCGGAAATTAGTCCTATTTTAGTCATTGGGCAGGTTTAGAAATTAATAAAATAGGGTTGCAGCAAGGTTTTGTACGCATCGGTATAAACGTCTTTCAACTTGTATATAACAAATTTGGCGGCTTCATGCCCGATATCATTCAATCCCAGGCAAACAATCTCCCGGTGAGGATCAGAGTCTTCAAATGAATGTATGCCTATCGTCTTTTGCACATACAAACCATTTTTCGTTATCAATTCTTTTATAACAACGGCCGTTTGCACCGGCAGTATCATCCAGCATAAACCATCCGGAGACAAATAGCCGGCAATATCCTTAATCAGCCTTTCAAAAAAATCGGTATTTGCATGCTTCGCCAGTGATTTATTTACCTTTGGCGATTCAAGCGCATTGATGTAAAACGGCGGATTTGAGACGATTAAATCATACTTGTCCCCTTCCTGTCTTTCAAAAAAATTGCCGATGTCGGAATTGAATACTTTTAATTTTTTGCTAAAGGGCGAGTTCTGAAAGTTTATCGCTGCGGTCTTAGCTGCACCAGCATCAATTTCCACGGCATCTATCTGCACTTCGTTACATCGCTGGGCCAGCATCAGTGCGATCACTCCGGTTCCGGTGCCAATGTCCAGTATTCGTCCGGGGCGCAACCCGGTTGCCATCGCCCCGAGCAGCACGCCATCTGTATTAATCTTCATAGCGCAGCCCGTTTGATCGATATTAAACTGCTTGAATCTGAACATAAGCCTTATTTTAAATGGCCGTGCGCGAAGCCATTTATCTTGCGTCTGACATTTGTATGTAACAGCAGGAAGCATGTGTGAACGCGCTGTCGATCTCGAAAAATTTTGTTTCGGTAACTGGAGCGCCGTTCCCGTTTGTGTAGCTGTACCTGTGCTCTATTTCCCAGCGACCGAAAGCTCGTACAGGCGCCTTAGCGCCTGGAAACGTTTTATCTTTCAGTTTGACTACTTTTGAAAAGCCTTGACTTTTATAACTGCTGAAATCAGAAAGATGTTCCTGTAAATAATCCTTTACCAGTTCCTCGGCCTTATCCTGCCGCTTATCGCAAGAAGTTAATAGAAACGATAACGGAATAACAAGCAGTAAATATTTGATCTTTTTTATCACCTTATAATTTTTAGAACCGGGTTACCGGTTGCAAAAATAACAGAGTTTAAAATAATTAACGAACGAACGACACTACATAACTTACCGCATATTCCGAGGGATATTTTTTTGATGGCTGAATGACCAGTTCATTGTCTTTCTGCGTCCATGAAACGGCGCCGCCGGTACCCAGCATTTTAATGCCCGCAACCTTGCCGTTGCCGGCTTTAACGCCCAGGGCTTTAATGTTTAGCGGCCCTTCCGGCAAGCCTAATGCTGTGATGTAAAGCAAGTCGCCCTTGGTTGTGAACCGTACATCACGCCAGGTAAATGGTTCTTTCTGGTCGGCAAATGAGCCGCTGGCTGATTTGGTGGGTCCTTCGCCATATATTTTCCAGGGGCGTGTTCCGTATATGGCATCTCCGTTTACATCAAGCCATTTGCCTGTGCCCAGTAAAGTCTGCGTTTCCCCGTCAGTAATGGTTCCATCCGGCTTTGGGCCGATATTCAGCAGCAGATTTCCGTTTTTGCTAACAATATCAACCAGATTGGTTACCACATAGCGTGCATCCTTAAAGGTATTGGTAGTAGTATATCCCCACGACTGGTTGCCGATGGCATCATCCGTTTGCCAGGCCTGTTCCCGGATTGCGCCCAGTTTGCCGCGCTCCAGGTCGAGCACAGCCGTACCGTCGGGGAACGAGCTGTTTTTATAATTGATGACTACGCCTTTGTTCCAGTCCAATCCTTTATTGTAATAAAATGCAGCGAATGATTTGCGGTATGCCGTAAGCGCCGGCTGCTCTATCCACCAGTCAAACCAAACCAATTGAGGCTGGTAATTATTAACCAACTCAATGTCTCGCATCAGCCAGTCGTTCATATACTCGGGCGACATAGTTTCATTCTCCTCGTGCGCCGGCCCGTAAAAATCGGCGTATTTTGGGTCGAGCACATCCGAATCAAACTTTTTGCCGCCGTTTAAAAAGAACCAGTGCTCTATGCGATGTGATGACAGGCCGAATATCAATCCTTGCTTTTTCACTTCAGCAGCCAGCTCGCCAACTACGTCGCGATGAGGCCCCATATTGAAAGCATTCCATTTGGAAAGGGATGTTTTGTACATGGCAAACCCGTCGTGATGTTCGGCAACCGGTACAACGTATTTAGCGCCTGCCTTTTTAAATAAGGCCACCCAAGCCTGAGGATCAAACTTTTCGGCTTTAAACATGGGGATAAAGTCTTTGTAACCGAATTTATTCTGCGGACCATAAGTTGCTATGTGATGTTTATATTCATTTGATCCAACCTGGTACATTTGCCGCGGGTACCATTCGGAACCAAAAGCAGGAACAGAATAAACGCCCCAATGAATAAATATCCCAAACTTAGCATCACGGAACCAATCCGGAGTTTTGTATTTCGATAAAGACTCCCAGGTTGCCTGATAGCGGTCTTGCGCATAGACACTATTAATGATAGCGGTAAATGTAAAACACAGAATGATAACGATTACTTTTTTCACGGCGATTGAATTGGTTTATTTGTTTAGGCTAATGTAAAAAGAATGATTAACAAATTGATTAATTATTGTAATTTTAACACTTATTAAAAAATATCCGTTCCGGTGTTGGCGTTAAGGTATCGCCGGGTTTGCGGCAGTGCTGGCGCAGAGTTTAATAATTACGCAAACAGAAAAAGCATTACAAATTTCCTTTTTTCATTTCTGCCGCTGCATAATTTGCTGCCCTGGCAGTAAGCGCCATATATAATATTGATGGACTCTGATTCCCCGTGCTGGTCATACATGCGCCGTCGGTAACAAAAACATTCTTGCAAAGATGTAGTTGGTTCCATCCATTTAAAAGAGAAGTTTTGGGATCTTTACCCATACGGCAGCCGCCCATTTCATGGATATCCAGCCCCGGATTTTGCTTATTCTCGTAGGTGGTGATATTTGTGCAGCCTGCCTTTTCAAGCATTTCCTTGCTTTGTTTCAAAAAGTCCTGCACCATGCGCTCATCGTTATCGTCATATTCAACAGATGTGATCAATAAAGGGATTCCCCATTGATCCTTCTGGTCGTTGCTCAAGCGGACATGATTAGTTATTTTAGGCACAGTCTCGCCCTGCATGTACATGTAAAGGGTCCAGCGGCCAGGCTCTGTCAGCGAATCCTTGAAATTGGCGCCTATCTCCCCATTTGCCGTTTCAACCGGTCCGCGTTCGCGGCCGGCACCCATAAAGGTGGTAAATCCGCCGAAATAATCTGTTTCCTGGGTGTACAGGTTTCGGTAATTTGCAAGGATCAGTTCCGTCGGGTTTCGTCCGTAATAATAGCTGTCAAGATAACCCTCCATTTCTGCCCCCAGAGACGCGCGATAATTTTGAAAAGCCACATATTTGCCAAGCAGGCCATTGTCATTACCTAAGCCATTCGGAAAACGGTTGGATTTTGAATTGAGCAATATTAAATTGGTATTTAAGGCAGATGCATTTAAGAATATGATACGTGCAAAGTAATCTGTTTGCTCTTTGGTGTTGGTATCAATAACCCTTACGCCGGTAGCCTTTCCCAGTTTTTCATCATATATAACAGAGTGAACAACCGAAAAAGGCCTTACAGTAAGCTTACCGGTGCGTTTTGCCCATGGTAGTGTTGAGCTCACCGAACTGAAATATCCTCCGAACGGACATCCGCGCATACAAAGATTCCGCGCCTGGCACTTTACCCGTCCCTGGTCTATGTGGATCTGGTTAGGTTTGGTTAAATGCGCCCAGCGGGCGTGTACTAAGTGCCTGTCCGGGTAATGTTCTCTTATCCTTTTGCTGATGACTTCCTGTACAGCATTCATTTCGAAAGGGGGTAGAAATTCACCGTCTGGCATAGCATCAAGCCCGTCCTTGTTGCCGCAAACGCCGATAAATTTTTCCACATGCGAATACCAGGGCGCCACATCGCTATACCCTATCGGCCAGGCAATGCCATAGCCGAAACGTTCAGGATTGGTGAATTCATATTCACTCCAGCGCTGGCAGGCACGCCCCCAGGTAAGCGATTTACCACCAACCTGGTAGCCCCGTATCCAGTCGAAAGGCTTTTCCTGTATATAGGGATGATCTTTGTCTTTTACAAAAAAATGCGCGTTGTCCTCTCCGTAGCCTGCAGCTTTACTTATCAACGGATTGTCTTTTAATATTTCGGTGGTCAAACGGCCGCGGTGCTTAAAGTCCCAGGGCGGCATTGTAGCAGTAGGATAATCTTTTATATGCTCAACATTACGCCCCCGCTCCAGCACCAGCGTTTTTAAACCCAATTCACATAATTCCTTCGCTGCCCAGCCTCCGCTGATGCCCGAGCCTATAACGATGGCATCATAAGTATTCTTTTCCGTTCCTTTCGACATAACCAAACATAAAGGTTTTCGTCGTTATGGGCAACACTCAACCATTCTCTTTAAAGAACGACGTATTTGCTGTAGTGAAAACAGATGTTCGATTACCTGCATAATTAAAACAGGCAGGCAAATACTTATGGCTCGCCTGCCTGTTGTTTTTATAAGATTCTTAGCTATACTCGGAATCACAGAAAAAAATCAGGCTCCCAATATCTCATGCAGCACATTGTCATACACCATCTTGATATCGGTGATATGGCCAAACAGTTGCTCATCAACATTAAGGAAACCGTTGGTAACCGTACCCAGCAAACTAAAGTCAATCTCGCTGGTTGCCATCAGCTCAACAAAGCGCTCCTGGTCATCCGGCGACACACTTACTACTACCCTGCCCTGGGCCTCGCCGAACAGGAAGGCGTCTTTACGGATACCTGCATCGGTCGAAATTTCGAAGCCAAGTTTATTGGGCAATGATGATTCTACGAGCGCAACATACAGACCACCGTCGGCAACGTCGTGAGCCGATTGTATAACTCTACTCTGAATTAGCTCCTTGATAACCTGGTGCATGGCATACTCTTTTTCCAAATCGAAATATGGGGCGGGTGCTGCCAGTATCTTATGGTATGAGGCCAAATATTGTGATGAAGCGATATCGTTAACCGATTCGCCGACCAGGTAAACCAAATCGCCGGGCTGTTTAAAGTCCAATGTCATAAGGTTCGCCAGATCGTCCATCACCCCCAGCATACCGATGGTTGGTGTCGGGAATACCGGGCCATCGTCTGTCGACTGGTTATAAAAGCTTACATTGCCACCGGTCACAGGTGTCTCGAACTTGCTGCAGGCTTCTCCCATGCCTTTTATGGCGCCAACAAACTGCCAGTAAACTTCCGGCTTGTAAGGATTACCAAAGTTTAAACAGTTGGTTATGGCAACAGGCTCGCCACCTGCGCAGGTGATATTGCGCGCTGCTTCCGCAACTGCGATGGCCGTACCTTTTTGCGGATCGGCATATACATAACGCGAGTTACAATCAACAGTAATAACTATAGCTTTGTCAGTATCTTTCACCGCAACCACAGCAGCGTCGCTTGGACGGTTGGTGGTCATAGTTGAGGTACCGATCATTGAATCATATTGGTCGGTTACCCAGCGCTTTGATGCAATGTTAGGGTGACCAATCAAATGCTCAGCAACCGCAACCAGGTCAGCCGGCTCCTCAATATCGTCAATATTAAATTTCTGGTTCTCAGCAAAATAAGCCGGCTCTTTGTACTCGCGGGTATAAACCGGAGCGCCGCCGCCTAACACCAGGTCGTCGGCAGGGACATCAGCCACCAGCTCGCCGTTCATGTAATATTCAAGGCGCTTGCTGTCTGTAACTTCACCAATGATGGCACAGTTTAAATCCCATTTATCAAATACAGCTTCAACTTCTGCTTCCCGGCCTTTCTTTACCACGATCAGCATACGTTCCTGCGATTCAGACAACAGGATTTCGTAAGGCTTCATGTTTTCCTGGCGCATTGGCACACGGTCGAGGTGGATGATCATACCTGATTCACCTTTTGCAGACATTTCAGAGTTTGAGCAGATAATACCTGCCGCTCCCATATCCTGCATACCTACAACCGCACCGGTTTTAATTACTTCCAGTGTCGCTTCAAGCAATAGTTTTTCCTGGAACGGGTCGCCTACCTGCACAGCCGGTAGATCGTTGACCGAATCTTCGGTAATATCTTTTGATGCAAATGCCGCACCGTGTATACCATCTTTACCTGTGGCAGAACCTACAATATATACAGGATTGCCCGCGCCATAAGAAATTGCCGATACGGTTTCGCCTTCTTTAACAATACCTGCCGAGAATGCATTTACCAGCGGGTTTACGTTATAGCAGTCGTCGAAAAACAACTCGCCGCCAACAGTTGGAATGCCGAAAGCATTGCCATAGTGGCTGATACCCTTAACTACGCCTTTAACCAGCCATTTGGTGCGGTCGAGGTTTAAATCGCCGAAACGCAATGAGTTTAGCTGTGCGATCGGCCTCGCACCCATCGTGAAAATGTCACGGTTGATACCGCCAACACCTGTAGCTGCGCCCTGGTAGGGCTCCAATGCAGAAGGGTGGTTATGTGATTCTATTTTAAAAGCACAGCCAACGCCGCCGCCCAGATCAACCAGTCCTGCATTTTCCTCACCCGCCTTGGCCAGCATACGCGGACCGTCCTTGGGAAGGGTTTTCAGCCATGTAATAGAATTTTTGTAGGAGCAATGCTCGCTCCACATTACCGAAAAGATAGACAGTTCGGTAAAGTTGGGCACACGCCCTAATATCTCTTTTATGCGTTCAAACTCTTCGGGTAGTAAGCCTAAATCTTTGGCGGTTTCAACGGTAGTTAATTCCTGGTGCTCCAATGTAATATCGTTTTTTTGAAAGGAAGCACAAAGGTAGAAAAAAAGGAGGAAAGCTGAAAGGCAAAAGGCGAAAGGCGAAGTTCTGTTTTATCTCGAAAACAAAAGACCTTTCAGCTTTCGCCTTTAAGCTTTTACCACAAATAAAAGGGACAGCAAAAAGGCATTTACCTTTAATGCTATCCCATAAAGCCAGCCCCGGAACTATTATCACCCTTGTTTAGTTTTTGCCTGCATTCGGACCGGCTTTTTTTATTGTGCTCAGTTTAGTTTACTTTAGTTGATAGTAGCGCCTTTCGGACTTCCGGACTTTACCGACTTTCGGATTATTTATTCCGGCGCCTGGAAGTTAATCGGTATAGTATATTTCACCCTAACCGGCCGGCCATTCTGCATGCCTGGTTTCCAGGCTTTGGCTAATTTCAATACACGCAATGCCTCCTCATCAAAACCATGTCCTGCCGCCCTTGCCACGGTAATATCAGACAAGTGCCCGTCCTTCTCTATTATAAAACTGAGGAATACCTTACCGTTCACGCCGTCCTGTTGTGCCTCAGAGGGAAATCGAAGGTTTTGAGTCAAAAATTTAGCCCATGCTTCCATACCACCCACTGGCTGCGGCATAACTTCAAGGCCGCTAAAGTCGGTTATGGTTTCATCCACAGCCGTCGGGTCACCGTCTTTAGAACCCGTAGTTACATCGGGCGCAGCAGTGCCGGCGGTATTCGTGCTGCCGCTTGCTGAACTACTGACATTGCCACCCAGGTCTGCAGTTTCCGGCGGATCGGTCGTTACCGGCCCGGAGGTGACCACCATAGGCACAAACACTTTTGTTGCAGTAGATGGCGTTACTCTTCGGGGCCTTGCCAATCTTCGGGGTTTAGGAAACTGTACTTCTTTAACCGGTACAATTAACTTATTATCGTCGGTCAAATCAATTTTTGTATGATGCTCAGTTACCCCTAAAGCTTTAGTATTGGCTATTATATAACCGCCACAAAGGGCTGCCACGGCAAAAAAAGTAATCCCCATGGCCTTCACCATAGTTGGCGCATAAGTGCGCCGCAATTGGTAAGCGCCGTAGCTTTTGTTACGGTCATCAAATACAAGATCGAGCCACTCGGTCCTGTACAAATCAAATTTTGAGGTTAGCATAACGTTTAGTTGAGTTGATTTGTTAATTATCCTGCAATTGAAAATTGATAGGGATGGTATATTTTACCCTCACCGGCTGACCGTTTTGCATGCCGGGCTTCCAGGCTTTTGCCAGTTTTAATACACGCAGGGCTTCTTCGTCAAAGCCGTGGCCGGCGCCACGGTCGACAGTTATATTGGAGAGACTGCCGTCTTTTTCTATAATAAAGCTCATTAAAACCTTGCCGCTCACACCGTCCTCCTGTGCCGCAGCAGGAAAACGCAGGTTCTTGCTTAGGAATTTAGACCATGCTGCCGCACCGCCTACAGGCTCCGGCATAAAGTCAAGTGTGCCCAAGTTATGAACGCTATTATCAACAGCCGGAACGCTGCCGCCTGTACCGGGCTTGTCGTCCGGGATATCAATTTGCGCGTTATCGTCGCCCTTTAATGTTTGCTGGCCGACCTGACCGACGATCTTGTCATTTTCAACAGGTTTCTCCGCTTTGTTATCAGGCACCACTGTAGGCGGAACATCCCTCGTAGTGGTTACTTTTGGCGGGTCAACTTTAGGTTTCAATTTGGCCTCCGCAGGTTTTTCAACATTCATGGGCGGTGGGGCTAAGTTTACTACGGTGGCGGTATCGTGAGTTAACACTTCATGTCCTTTAAAAACAGCTAGCGCAGCGCAAGCTGCTCCTACTACAATAAAGGTGGCAATCATAGCCTTAACCATCGTCTGTGCATAGGTTCTGCGTAACTCATAAGCGCCATAGTTTTTGTTGCGATCATCAAATACAAGTTCGAGCCACTCGCTCTTGTACAAATTAAATTTTGAGATAAGCATAGCGATTGAAATTAAATTGTATAATTATAACGCCAAGCAAATTCAAGTTATTGCAACATTGTTACTTTTAGAAATATTTCAACAATACAAACGCAACATTGTGTATTTATATAACGAAACATTTAGTTAAATATAAATATTGCAATAAATGCAACAGTGTGTATTTTATTAAATCCCTTTTCCGGAGACGGAATTTTTTAAATTCTGCGCGTCTTCACAAAATTGATATGACACCATAAAAAAGGCGGAAAAATCCGGCTTCATTTTCCTGGCGCTGATAACTTCCAATAAAATCGCCGGGAAAAGTAATATTGACAATCCTCTTGCAGCTCATTTTTGTCGTCCCGGCGAATAAAATTGAAAATTTCCACCATTTAGTTTAATTTCTGTGCATAAATTCAAATAAACTTCTCAAAAAGAACTCAAAAAACGCCTGAAAATACAATAAGAAACCCATTACAGGGCCATATTAATCACTACCTTCCTTATATAAGTCAATATATTTCATTAAAAACATAATTTATTTAAAAGTTTTTCATTAAAATTCGACTTAAATTAAAAATTCAGTACTTTTATCATATGCAATTAAGATTATTTAAGATAATAAGCATAATTATCCCGCTTTTATTCGGATTATACTGCACCTGGAAAAGCCAATTGCATAAAAATCCACCTAATGAATCCAGGAAATTAAGATTTATATCAAAATCAGTAAACAATACACCCAACCACCCCTTCAATTATGAATTAATTTTATCAAGAGCACCTGCACCGATAATAAATGTTCCACAAACCCGGAACATTTACTTCTTCTGTGGACTAAACAACAGGCTAAGCACCTATACTATATCGGTAAATTATCTCAATTTCATCTGCGGGCGGGGCAACAGCGAGCTTTCGCATTTCCGCAGACTCATCCTTTTTCCATTTCATGATTTTTGGTAGCATTAAAAAGGTGAACAGAAAACAAGCCTCATGTGCTGATTACACAGTAGGCATCATTGTTTTTAATTTAGTTTTTAATGCTGCGCGGGGTTTTGATTGGGCTCCGTGCAGTATTGATTAGTCTAAAGTCTATAGTTGTAAGTCTTGAGTCAAAACGTTTAAACTTTTTCTGACTTAAGACAAAGGACTCAAGACCGCCGACTCATTTTATTCATTCCTCTTCCCAAAAACTTGAACATGAAAAAAATCATACCCTTTGGCGTACTTATCATAGTAGTTATACTTGCCCTTATCTATCCATCTGTCGACCTTGTAAATGTAAAGGACAGCCAGATCAACTCCGGTGATACTGCCTGGCTACTGGTTAGTACGGCACTCGTTTTAATCATGACACCCGGCCTCGCCTTTTTTTATGGCGGCATGGTTAGCAAGAAGAACGTACTTTCTACCATGATGCAAAGCTTTGTCTGCATGGGCATTATTACTGTTCTTTGGGTGATATTCGGCTTTAGCCTTGCCTTTGGCGATGACATCAGTGGCTTCATTGGCAACCCCAAGACATTTTTTATGATGAAAGGCATGCTGGGCAACGCTACCTGGAAACTTGCACCAACCATTCCGCTGGTACTTTTCGCTATGTTTCAGCTCAAATTCGCCGTGATAACTCCGGCGCTTATCACTGGCGCGTTTGCCGAACGTATCCGCTTCAACTCTTATATCATATTCCTGTGCCTGTTTATGATCGTTATTTACGCACCCTTAGCCCACTCTACATGGCACCCGGATGGTTTTCTTTTTAAACTCGGCGTGCTCGACTTTGCCGGTGGTACCGTGGTGCATATGTCGGCCGGCTGGGCTGCACTGGCTTCGGCTTTGTATTTAAAGCAACGTAACGACAAAGCCCATTCGCCTGCCCGTATCAGCTACGTATTATTGGGCACGGGCTTACTGTGGTTCGGCTGGTTCGGTTTTAACGCAGGTTCAGCCCTTGGATCGGGTACCTTAGCGGCCACCGCTTTAGGCACTACAACCACCGCATCAGCTGCAGCAGCCATTGCCTGGATATTTTTCGATATGCTGCGCGGCAAAAAGCCTTCGGTTATGGGCGCCTGTATCGGTGCAGTTGTTGGCCTGGTAGCCATTACACCCGCTGCCGGATTTGTAACCATCCCTCACTCGCTAATAATTGGCATAGTTGCAGCTGTAGTGAGTAACCTGGTTGTGATCTGGAGAACCTCTACCAGCATTGATGATACCCTGGATGTTTGGCCGTGCCATGGCGTTGGCGGCATGGTAGGTATGCTAATGACCGGTATCTTCGCTCACGTCAATGTTAATTCCGCCAATACTACCGGCAATGGTTTATATTACGGGCAAACCCATTTATTCTTTGTCCACGTGATCGCACTGGTTGGGGTATCGGCATTTGCATTCTTTGGTTCCCTGTTGTTATTAAAGATAACCGATATGATCAGCAAACTGCGCGTATCGCCGGAAGAAGAAGCCATGGGTCTCGATAAAACCCAGCACGACGAAGAATTGTAATATTCCATTTAAAAAATCTAACTAACCTAAAACTATAAAATATAATAGAGGCCGTCTCATAAGTGACTTATGAGACGGTTTTTTATTTAAGGCGATTAGATAGGCTATTAGCGAAGCCGGACTGTGTAACATCTCAACGATGCCGTTACGGGGCGCTTTACAACATAACGATACTCATTATGCCCCTAAAAAACCAAAAAGCTGCCTTACTTTTGAGACAGCCTCTTTTTACACGAGAGTTCCGCAGTGGGTGAGGCGAACCAAGAGTTTGTGGTAATATAACCTTTACATTAAACTTACGTTAAAGTGTTAATTCACGCTAAATTGATAAATTGGACTTCTCAGTTTTATATTTTCTGAACAAATTAGCGGCATCTTGCGGTACGCTAAGCACAGTTACAGGAATGTTTACCGAGAACCCTTTACTGAGGGGCGGTCCGATATTTTTTTGTATTTGTTATTTATGGTTCTCAACAAACGACGTTAATGTTCGTGTTAAGATTATAATGGGCGGCATTGCCTGCATTTTGGGTGTATTGATAAGTGTGTTTTGCCAGTCGCATGTTCCAATACATGTCCGCCCGGTTTACGATAACAGGCTCGGACTTGTCAATATTTTAAAATGGAACCAGGATTCGACCGATAAGCGGATCTATTCGTTTCCGAGTGATACCGCGACTCTGTACTTTGCCCTGGTTACCATTGTGTTTTTGCAGAGCAGAAAAATGGGCTTGCTTTCATTTTTGTGGGCAGTGCTTACTGTTGGTGTATGCAGGGTAGCCGTGGGCGTACATTATCCGAGCGATATTTTGGCCGGTATGATACTTGGGACAACTTTGGTGCTGGTACTGTCAACTATCGCTGGGTTAACTAAATGGTTGTCGAAACGTATTTTGAGGTATGACCCGGGCCAAAAATACCTGAACATTTTTTTTGTTTTTCTCTGCCTCGAAGCGTACAGTTTATTTCCGGGCCTTTCACAAATTTTTTACTTCTTTATCCAACTTTTAAAGGGCGGCCACGCCGGGTGAATGATTTGGCCGGATAGCATGCGAACGCTAACCCGGGTTTGTGGCACAAGCGAGCGCCATCGCCTTTAACTTAAGAACCTTAATATTAAACGCTGAATAAGGAAGTAAAAAACAAATTTTACTTTTCCCTTAGGTTAACGGATATGTCGGAACGCCGGAACAGGCAGTAATGCGTTTATTTTACCACCTCGCTCACCAAAATGACCGGCGTTATATTGGTGTAATTTGCAAAATCGGCACGAATATCGTCTCTATGCGGCCCGATCGCCGCCTGGTAGTCGCCCAGGCTTTTTACATAAAATACACCTATAGCCATAAAAGGTAATGGCTGGTTTGGAATGCCGCTGGCAAGCCCTTTTTCGATAGTATATTTAACCAAGTTTGATCCTAAAAACGCGGCTACCATAGGCATATGTTTAGTTTCATAATACTCCATATTAAAGGTTTTACCTTCGGCGTAAGGATACATGATGGATATTTTAATCAAGCCTTTTTCAGCAACCGCCATATTTTGCTTTTCCTGGCCAAACGCAGTAAAACAAATAGCTAAAAGAAAAAACGACACCATTAATTTTAATTTCATACTAAGTTATTTAAGTGATAAAACATTCAGTTTGAGTATTATTAATGCAAATATTAGCATATTGCATTAATTGACAAACGTTATTTTTAGATGGCTTTGCAGGCGATGTTAAGTAAGAGCCCCCCCCTTCGGGCACGAGTATGCAGCATAGAGGTCTGCAGAGGTGGGGTACTCGTGCCCAGTGTTTAGGTAACCAATATCTATCACATACCACGGGTTGAGAACCGTGGCTACAATATGTGCCGGGCCGATGGCCCTATAATGTTCAAATAAATTTTATCGGCAGACCTATAGAGGAAGAACTAACTAAAAACCTTTCGCCTTTCAGCTTTACCCTTTCATCTGCAGCAACTACCAATCCTTGGTCGATATCTTCTTTACTTCAGGCTTCTTTTGTAATGGCGGGTTTTTTAACATAAATTCTTTCAGCTTTGCGCCGATTTTACGGCTGCCCAATAATACACCATCAAGGTATCCGACCAGGTCTTTCTTATCAATTTTCCCCTCCGGCTTTTCGAGCGGGATATAAATACCAGGAACTGATACATAATTATTATACCTGTCGCGTTGGTAGGGGTTAAATACAAAATCTGTTAGCCAATAGCGGTATTTACCTTCCTTTACATCGACATGCATAGTGAAAGATACAGATCCGTCTTCGTGCGAAGTAACCAATGACTTCTTTGAAACAAGGAAACTCCCGGTAGCGTTTATACTTCGGGCATCTGCCGCTTTTGTAACACCGGTGGTTTTTAGCGACACCTGCGGATAGCCTTTATCAAAGAAAAAAACCGCGCGGCTAAAAAGGCTGTCGGCAGCCGTGCCTTGCTGCGCCACAACCTGGTAGTAGATGTACTTGTTATTCTCATCAAATGCCAGGGAATCTTTTTGCGCGAATGCCCGAACTGCGAACATGGCAAACAACAACAGAATCGTCAATCTTTTCATAATGCAAAAATAAGCCGCCCCTGCAAAACAGAGAGCGGCTTTCAAACAATAAACCTAAATTATAAGATCAGTTATTAGTTAAAAAGCATAAACCGCGGCCAGCAAAAACTGCGATGCATGGTTTGTAGCCATTCCATTGCTGTCGGTAAAAGATGCGCCGAAAGCATCGCTCTTGGTATCGAAGCGCACTTCAGGGATGATGGTCAGCGGACCAGCTTTAATGTTCGAAGTAACGGTAAGCGCTTTTACATCGCCGCCATTATCCTTAACCTTGAAATACTCACCCCTTAAACCGAATGTTACAACAGGCGATACTGCCAATTGCGGATACAATGCCACGCCCGAGAAACCGCCGCCGTTGTTAGGAGCAGAGAAAGTTGCTGCATTTAAACCTAATTTAAAAGCATTGGTAATCTGGTAAGCAGTGGTTAAATCGAACTCAGTTCCGGAATAGGAGCCGGTTATCAGGTTTAAGTAAGCAGTCCAGCCTTTAACGGGCGCCACCATCAGCTGTGCGCCAAAGGTAGAGACGTCTCCGTAAGTTTGACCGTTAGTACTTAATGATGAATAGTAGTTCCATTTATTATTGAAAATACCGGCCATCAGGCTCACTTTGTCGCTAAAGGCATAGGTAGCTTTGAAACCTGCGTTCTGGAACGGACCACTGGTAAACAGGTACGAAGTGGAGTAGTTAAAGTTACCGGCGGGCGATATCACTTCATAACCGATAAAAGTAGACATATAGCCTGCAGTCAGGTTAAATGCAGAAGTAACGTCGTATGAAACATATAAGTTTTGAATATGATATCCTGAAGTCGGGATAGACTGATCACTTCGCGGGCCGAAAGAGAGCTCACCTACAAATGCGGCCTTGCCTACTTTTTTCTTTAAAGCAAGGTCAATCATACCTATGGAGACGGAGTTATTTTCGTTCGCGAAGCTGGTTGGAATGTTTGAGTGACCTGAGAAATCAGCTTTGTAATAGGTGTCTACCGAGCCCGAAAGCACCAATGGAGGATCGGCGGCAGCGGTCTTACCGGTATCGGCCGGCATAGAAACAGCCAGGGCTTTGGTAGTTACAAAAGAAGCGGCAAGTAAACCAAAAAGTAAATGTTTTTTTTTCATGATGGTGAGTTAAATTGATTGAAAGTTTTGATTGATTTGAAAATTTTTAAGCCATAGTTATTTGCGTCCGAATTATTTTGTTCTTAATTCGGTTTAGTGTTTAATAAAAAGATATTCTTTAATGGGATACGAAATAAATTCTCCCACAAACCGTATTCTTGCCTCACCTGCCCTCCCCGAAGGGTAGGGTTCCAGCTACTCTGCAGCTCAAGTCCTCTCTTTTGGAGAGGATTTAGGTGAGGCAAAAACGAAGCCTGGAGCTAACTGTTCTATATTGCACCCACATTATTTATAAAGAACCCCTATGCGGCCGGCGTTATGGGGTTGGTAATTGCAGATACAATCAGCCAGCCGCATAAGGGTGTAATATTTAGGTTAAGCGGTAACCTTTGGTGCTGTTTCAAACAAGCCGCTTAAGCTCACATCTTCATCCTGCGCAGGATACGCTTCAATTCCGTGATCGAATACGTCCAGGCCACCTGCTCCCAGCTCACCATGCTCTTCAACACGCAGTTTCCATGGATTTGGCAATTTGTTGATGATATACATCATTACAAAAGTTACCGCAAAAACTGCAATGGCGATAGTAAATGTACCAATGGCCTGCGCAGCCAGTACATGCGTTCCTCCGCCATAGAATAGGCCAGTAACCGGAGACGAATCATCAGCGCCGGTGGGACCGGTTACGCCGTATTTACCGCAGGCAAATAAGCCCAACGATAGCGTACCCCAGATACCGTTTAAGCCGTGTACTGAAACGGCCCCTACCGGATCATCAATACGGAACCATTCGATAACGTAAATACCTGCAAATACTATGAAGCCTGCAACAGCGCCCAGCATAATAGCACCGAAAGGACTAACCCAATAGCATGGGCAGGTAATAGCTACCAAACCGGCAAGGAAACCGTTTACGGTAAATGCAAGGTCGAATTTACCTTTGGTTGGGCCCCACCATAAAGCTGCCAGCATTGCAGTGAAACCGGCAGCGCAGGCAGCAAGCGTGGTGTTGGCGGCAACGCGGCCGATACCCTGGCCATCCATAGCCGACAGTGTACTGCCCGGGTTAAACCCGTACCAGCCAAACCAAAGGATAAAACCACCTACAGCAGCAATGGTTAGGTTGTGGCCCGGGGGAAGACCGCCCTTTTCTTTATTATCACGGGCGAAGATCCTGCCCAAACGCGGACCTAAAACAATGGCACCTGCCAGTGACGCCATACCGCCAATAGTGTGAACCACAGTTGAACCGGCGAAGTCGCGGAAGCCCTGGCCTAATGCAGGAAGGAAATTACCGGTTGATCCCATCAGCGCGAGAAATCCATCCGGGCCCCAGGCCCAGTGACCAATAATAGGGTAGATAAACCCGGTTATACCTATACTATAAAGAATATCGCCCCTAAAGCTGGTACGGCCTATCATAGCGCCCGACACAATGGTTGAGCAGGTATCGGCAAAAGCATACTGGAAAATCCAGTGAGCAAGGATAGGAATACCCGTAGCCTCGTAAGTAAGCGGCGTATTTTGCAGGAAGAACCAATTGGTGATGGTTTTACCATCGGAGCCTAAGCCGCCCCAGCCGATAAACCCGTTACCATGGCCAAACATAAATGCATAACCAACAGCGTAAAATAAAATTCCGCAAAGGCAGGTATCAAAAATACATTCCATTAATACGTTAACCGTTTCGCGCTTGCGGGCAAAACCAGCCTCCAGCATTACGAAGCCCGCCTGCATGCCGAATACCAGGAATGCAGCAACCAGCGTCCATATCGTATTGGCCGTATTAATGAATGAGGTTTCATGAGCGGTGTACGTTTCGGCAGCGGCGTGTGCCTTTGTACCAAAAATTCCGGGCAACGACATCATTGCAAATATGACCAGGCTAAGCCCTATCATTTTCCCTGCAAAAATTGTTGCGCCAAGCCGCCATTTGTCTCGTGTCAGTTGTCGGACCGAACTGAGCAAGCCGTCCTTTGTGAATGTTACTTTCATTGTTTGATTAGTTTAATTTAGTTTGACTGATATTATTTGATTGGTGAATACACTAAGTCTAAAAAAATTTGCCAAAAAAGAAGTGCTTAATCGTACATATTTTATAAATAATTCAAAAAACACCTGTTTTTTATTAATTTTTGTTTGAAATTATCTACGATTTTTAATAAAAGCAAATTTTACAACAATTATTTAACATTAAAATCGTCATTTTTATTAAAATATTAAAAAACAATAATAATTACATGAGTTTTTTAAATAATTATCAATTATTTAGGAACAAAAAACACAATAAGCGAATTCAGAGCTGAATTCAGTCGATATTGTTCAAAATTTACACTATCAAATTATAATTACGTGTAAAAACCCTTTGAAACAGATGACAAGAATGGATTTTTAAATAAAAACGATAAAAACATTAGACTAAAAGCTGAAAACCAGCCTGATTTTAAACACATTTATGATTTTTGGATATTTATTGTGAAAATCCGGCTATATAACAAAGGATAATCCTAATTTTGAGCCTGACCGTTAATATAAAACTAAGTTACATGGGCAATATTCGTTTTGAGGCTTTGCAAACAGTGCTTTCCAGAAATGTTCCTGAAGTAAAATTTCCTTCTCAGAGAATTTCTGACTTTTTTGGGGCCAATGTTTTCGACAAAAAGAAAATGAAAGAATATCTTTCAACCGAGGCCTACCAGGGAATTGTAAACTCTATAGATAAAGGCGAGCCGATCCCCCGCGATATGGCTGAGCAGGTGGCATCGGCCATGAAATCCTGGGCTATGGGAAAAGGTGCGACACACTACACCCACTGGTTTCAGCCATTAACCGGTTCAACTGCCGAAAAACATGATGCATTTTTTGAGCCGACGACTGACGGCGGCGCCATAGAACGTTTTTCGGGCGATGCCCTTGCACAGCAGGAGCCTGATGCATCAAGTTTTCCGAGCGGTGGCATCCGTAATACATTCGAAGCCCGCGGCTATACTGCCTGGGATCCCTCCTCTCCTGCCTTTTTAATGGCCCGCACGCTGTGTATCCCTACCGTATTTGTATCTTACACCGGCGAGGCGCTGGATTATAAGGTACCTTTACTAAAGGCGTTGAATGTTTTAGATAAAGCCGCCGTTGATGTTTGCCACTATTTTGACAAAAGCATCGAAAAGGTTAATGCATCCCTGGGTATCGAACAGGAATATTTCCTGGTAGATCTGGCCTTATTTAATGCTCGCCCCGATCTGTATCTTACCGGCAGAACGCTGTTCGGCCACATGTCGGCAAAGAATCAGCAACTTGAAGACCATTATTTTGGGTCGATACCTGAGCGTGTATATGCATTTATGCAGGATATGGAAACCGAAGCCTTATTATTAGGCATTCCTTTAAAAACAAGGCATAACGAGGTGGCGCCGTCCCAATTTGAGTGCGCGCCGATCTATGAGGAGATCAACCTTGCTATCGACCATAACCAGCTTTTAATGGACCTGATGGACCGCATTGCCAAAAGACATAACCTGAAAGTGCTGCTGCATGAGAAACCCTATGCCGGTATTAATGGTTCAGGCAAGCATAACAACTGGTCGATGATAACTAACACGGGCAAAAACCTGTTGTCTCCGGGCAAAACGCCGAAGAACAACCTGATGTTCCTTACATTTTTTGTAAACACCATCAGGGCGGTTTATGAGCATGCCGACTTATTACGTGCCTGCATTGCGTCGGTAAATAACGATCATCGTCTTGGCGCCAATGAAGCTCCACCGGCCATTATCTCAATATTTTTAGGAAGCCAGCTTAGCGATGTGCTCGACGAGATTGAAACCTCGCGTATCAGCAAAAAGATAAAGGAAGATGCTATGCTGTGGCAGGGCATCCCTAAAATACCGCAGATTTTACAGGATAACACCGACCGTAACCGTACCTCGCCCTTTGCCTTTACCGGCAATAAATTCGAGCTGCGTGCGGTGGGCTCGTCGGCAAACTCGGCCAGCCCGATGACTATATTAAACCTGATTGTAGCCGACCAGCTGCGAAAGTTTAAATATGATGTAGACAAACTGATAAAGAAGGGCGAAAAGAAAGACGTCGCCCTGCTGATGGTTATCAAAAAATACATCAAAGAATCGAAGAATATCCGTTTTGAAGGGAACGGCTACAGCGAGCAATGGGAGATAGAAGCAGCGGCCCGCGGTTTAAGTAATATTAAAACCACGCCAAAAGCCCTGGATGCCATGATTTCGGACAAAACAGAATACCTGTTTGAGGACACCGGAGTGTTCACCCGGCGAGAGGCACATGCACGGCATGAAATATTATTGGAGAGCTTCTTTAAAAAACTGCAGATAGAGGCCCGCGTTATTGGCGAGCTGGGCACCAATGTAATTATTCCGGCGGCCTTAACCTACCAGAGCAGGCTGATAGAAAACGTAAAAGGTTTAAAGGATCTTGGCCTGGATAAAGGGACTTATGAAGCGCAGCTGGATATCATCACGCGGATTTCGGAGCATGTAAACTTTATAAAAACGAACATTGAGGCTATGGTTGGCGAGCGGAAAAGGGCTAATAATATTGAGGATGTTCGCGAACGCGCCATTGCGTATGACGAAAAAGTTAAACCATTCTTCCAGCCTATACGTTACCACGTAGATAAGCTTGAGCAACTGGTGGACGATTCGTTATGGCCGCTGCCAAAATTCAGGGAACTTTTGTTTATTAAGTAAAACAGGGCGCATAAGTGCCTGATAAAGAATGTTTGTAAAAAAATATAACTGGTTAAAGAATTATCATCAATTTATCAAGTTTGTACGGCAATCACGCCGCTACGGTTTAAAGAAAGTCAGAAGCTACGAAATTGTGTTACAATGGCTTCGTTTAAAGCTCTCGCATAACCAGTTTCTGATTTTATCGGGGATACTTGTAGGGTGTTCTGCGGGGTTGGCCGGCGTAGTTTTAAAATCACTGGTGCATTATATTCACTATATAATTACCAGCAAGGTACATTTTAAAGACCAGATACTATTTTATGGGCTATTCCCTATACTTGGCATCGTTCTTACCGCAGCTATAGTTGTCTATTTTTTTAAAGGCCAGGACCGTAAGGGCATCCCGGCTATTCTTTACGAAATTGCCCGCAACTCCAGCTTTGTCTCCTCCGTGAAAATGTATTCGCAGATCATTCAAAGCGCAGTTACAGTAGGCCTGGGCGGTTCTGCGGGCCTTGAAAGCCCGATCGCCGTTACGGGTTCAGCCATAGGGTCGAACTTTGCGCAAACTTACAGGTTAAATTATAAAGACCGTACGCTACTATTGGCATCCGGCGCTTCAGCGGGCATTGCTGCTGCATTTAACGCTCCTATTGCAGGCGTAATGTTTGCCTTCGAAATTTTGCTGACAGGCGTAGTTTTTACGGACTTTATTCCGTTAGTGGTGGCTGCTGTTTGCGGCAGCCTGCTCTCGCGCATTATATTGAATGAAGAAGTGCTTTTTAAGTTTAGCGCACGCCAGGACTTTAATTACCATAACATACCTTATTATTTGGTTTTAGGGATTGTAAGCGGTTTATACGGGCGATATTTTATTGTCATCTCCAAATACGTTGAGCATTATTTCCATAATCTAAAGCTTTCAAAAATTAAAAAAGCGCTGATTGGCGGATTGGCACTTTCAGTGCTTTGCCTGCTCTTTCCGCCACTATTTGGCGAGGGGTATGAGAGCATAAAGTCGTTTACCAATGGCGACATTAACCACATCATTCAGCACAGCTTTTTAGGTTATATTGATTATAAGGAATACGTTATCATCATTTTCCTTGCGCTGATTTGCTTGTTTAAAGCATTTGCAACCTCTATAACCATATTCAGCGGAGGAAACGGCGGTAATTTTGCGCCGGCGTTATTCGCAGGTGGTACGATGGGCTATCTCTTTGCCATTATCTGCACGCAAATCGGCTTCGCACATGTGCCGGTTATTAACCTGATAGTGGTTGGCATGGCAGGGATGATGAGTGGTGTGCTTTACGCCCCATTAACCGCCATATTTTTGATAGCCGAGTCGAGCTCGGGTTACGACCTGTTTATCCCCCTGATGATCGTTTGCGTTATATCATTCCTCATTGCAAAATGGTTCTCGCCCATATCTCCGGACCTTAAAAACCTGGCGGATGAAGGTAAAATTTTCACCCGCGAGCACGACAAAAATCTGCTGCTGCAAATAGACCCGGCAGGACTGGTTGAAAAAACGTCATCGGTAATTAACCTGAACTCATCAACCGCGGAATTATTGGAAGTAGTAAAAACCGGGAAACGAAATATTATCGCCGTGCTGGACCATCAAAATCTCGCAGGAATAATTTACCTGGAAGATCTAAGGCCCCTTTTATTTAATCCCGAATTACAAAGACAGATCGAGATCCCGAATATCATGAAGATTCCGGTTGAGCTGATCAGCCTTGATGATAACATGATTTCGATAGTAAATAAATTTGATGAAACATCAACCTGGGTTTTGCCTGTTGTAAACAGCGGGCATGAGTTTATTGGCTTTATGTCGAAATCTGCCGTTTTAAACCGTTACAGAGAGGTATTGAAAGAGTACTCAGACCTGTAACCGAAAGAATTGGCTGCTGACATTCTTCAAAAAACTCAGCACCATTATCTATAACGGGCGAACTGTTTATATTTGCGGATGATTTCTTCGCAAAGATATGACCAAAGGGGTGTTTCTGCCTCAAAGGATGATGTACACAATGCCATTAAAAATATCGATAAGGGTATATTTCCTAAAGCTTTCTGCAAAATAATACCTGATATTTTAACCAGCGACCCGCTGTATTGCAATATCATGCATGCCGACGGGGCGGGCACCAAATCATCCCTGGCTTACACTTACTGGAAAGAAACCGGCGACCTTTCTGTTTGGCGGGGCATTGCGCAGGATGCCATCATCATGAACCTTGATGACCTGCTTTGCGTTGGCGCTACTGATAATATACTGCTCTCTTCTACAATCGGCCGGAATAAGAATTTAATCCCCGGCGAGGTTATCGCAGCCATCATCAATGGTACTGAAGAAATCCTTGCTGAATTACGGCAGGCTGGCATCGGCATCTACTCAACCGGCGGCGAAACTGCCGACGTGGGTGATTTAGTTCGCACTATTATAGTCGACTCAACAGTTACCTGCCGTATGAAACAGGCTGACGTTATTTCGAACCACACCATCCAGCCGGGCGACGTGATTGTAGGCCTTACTTCCTACGGGCAGGCCACTTACGAAAAGGAATATAACGGGGGAATGGGCTCCAACGGCCTTACCTCTGCGCGGCATGATGTATTTAATAAATCCATCGCAGAAAAATACCCGGAAAGCTATGATGCGGCAATTCCTTATGAATTAGTCTTCTCCGGCAGTAAAAATCTTACGGATTTAGTGGACATTGGCAACGGTGAATGCATTACAACAGGAAAGCTGGTATTATCCGCAACGCGTACTTACGCTCCTATCATCAAAAGAATACTGGACGGTTATCGCTCACAAATTCATGGCATGGTACACTGCAGCGGCGGCGCCCAAACCAAGGTGCTGCATTTTATAGACGACGTACACGTTATAAAGGATAACCTTTTCCCTGTTCCTCCCCTATTTAATCTTATCCAGCAGGAATCGAAAACCAGCTGGCAGGAAATGTACAAAGTATTCAACATGGGGCACCGGATGGAGCTATATGTTCCGGCAGAAATTGCAGACGACCTGATTGCGATATCCAAAAGCTTTAATGTGGATGCGCAGGTTATCGGCCGTGTTGAGGCATCGGATAAGAAACAGGTTACGGTACGCTCGGAATTTGGGGAGTTTGTGTATAATTAAAATATAGGAACCTAAACAGCGTCATTAGGAGCCAGCTATTGTAGCAAATAACTGATAACCACAACACGCCCTTGGTTAGGCGGGAAACATAGTCCGCTACGCACCTAATGGAGCGTATAATTCTTTGTATATTTCAATCATGTTTTGCCCCTGCCGGGGCAGGGCCGCTTTCAATTAACGGTTTGTATAATTAAAAAAGCCCGGGCAAATGCCCGGGCCGAACAATATTTACCTGGTTCGTTATTAATTAAATATATAACGGAAGCCTAATTGTACCTGGTAACGTGATATCTGGCCGATTTCGTTCACGAATGAAGTTGTAACCGGCGTCAGGGTACTCCTGTTCAGGTACGGAAATGAGTAAGTTGGGCGTCCGGTAGCTGCATCCAGGCCCTGGTACTTAAGAACGGCGGTATTGCCGTTGTTAAAGCCGGTGTAAGAATCCTGGTAAAGGCCCCAGTTCTTATTCAGCAGGTTACCGAAGTTAATGATGTCGGCTGTGAACTGAAGGGTGTTTTTAGTACTGCCAACCTTAATATACAAATCTTGTGCGAAATGCAGATCAAGACGTTTAAAGTATGGTAATATTACACCGTTACGCTCAGCATACTGCCCCCTGTGCGAGCTCAGGTATTTATCCTGGTTGATGAATGCATTTAATTGCTCCCAGGTATCTTGTGCACTACGCGGGTCACCAGCAAAATCTTTAACCAATATGATATCGCTTTGGGTTCTTGGTATCCACATCAGATCGTTACCGGTCTGGCCATCGTTGTTCAAATCTTTACCTGAGTTTGCTGTTGTGGTATATGATACGGCGCCGTTATTAGCCATCTCGAAGATTAGACCCAAGGTAGTAGCTGTGGTTTTCGAATAGTGTGATTTGTAAGCCAATGACGCAATGATGCGATTGGGTTGTACAAATGAGCTGTTTGATAAATACTCGCCGTTCGGATTGCCCGAGGTAGCGCGTGAGCTCCAGATAGTGCTCGCTGTTGAACCACCGTCGTTAACGTCTTTCGAACCGCTGTGGGTATAAGCAATGTTAGCGTAGAAGCCATTTGCAAAGCTTTTTTGCAACTGTGCCGTGATGAAGTATGAATAACCCTTACTGGTATTAGTCATGTAATACAGCGAAGTGATAGACGGGTTCTGTGCTGTGGGAGTACCTTGTATATAGTTGTTAGATTTTGTATACTGAATCTGACCTTCGGGACCAGGCAAGGTGGTAAAGCTGTCAGAAAGCACCAGATTTTCGTGATAGATAGCATTTATATCCTTGCTATAAGCGCCTTCGATAGTACCGATAATACCCCAAGGTAATTTCTGGTCTACAGCTAAGTTAGTTCTCCATATCTTCGGATATTTAAGTTTAGGATCAGCAACATCAAGCTCATAAGATGTGTTGGCGGCAGCTGCACCAGGTGCAGGGCGGTTAGCGTTCGGATTAGGATTAAATATCAGGCGGGGGTCGTTAGGTGCAGATGATTTGCTAACCGTGTATGAGCCGAACAAAACACCGTTGTTTGACGCCTGGTTAGATATCCAAACAAAAGGAATACTACCTGAGAAAAGACCAGAACCGCCACGAACCTGTGTAGAACCATCACCATAAACATCCCAGTTAAAACCAACGCGTGGCGAGATCTGAACGCGGTTGTCAGGTAATACAGATGGGTTGACCTGGATGCCCTGCTGGAAGGTAATATCGGTTACATTTGGATTCGCTTGCAAAGTTGTCGGAAACGCGTCGTAGTCGGCACGTACACCATACGTTAAGCGGAAGTTATCAGTAATGTGAACTTTATCCTGGGCGTACACGCTGTATATACCTGCTTTTATTTTAGCGAAAGGGAACGAACCGTCGGGCAAAGCCGAGTTACGTGTTGCATACTGATTAGCCGGCAAGTCGTGCAGAAAGTCGTATGCAGAGTTGAATATGTAGATACCATTATAGTTAGGCGCAAAACCATTGGTATAGCTTTGTATCTGGTTGCTGGTACCGAAAGTCAATTCATGTTTACCGGCGAAGATAGTCAGATCATCAGAAAACTGCGCAATGTTTGTAGAAAGCAAGTTGCCTGCGGTAAACAGCTCAGAACCAAATGAAGTTAATGTAGCATTGGCATTGATAACGCTACCGTCATTCGCATAGCCGCCGTTGCCAATATCAACAAAAGGAATGCTTCCACCGCTACCAAGAAAGGTACGGAAGTCGCGAAGAGCAGAATAACCAACGGTAAGTTTGTTTGATATTTTGCTGCTGAAACGTGTATCTAACTCTACGATACCAATATTGAAGTTATTATTGATACGGTACCCTGCGCCGTAGAACGGAAGCGTGGTAGAACTTGCGCCGCGGCTAAAGCTATTTGTTCCTGAGTTTGAGTTACTTGGGGGGTTATCCCGATATGACTTTAAATAAAAGTATTTAGCACTTAGAGTATTGTTCTTATCGATATTCCAGTCAATTTTTGCTGTAATCTTATCGCTGCTAGTCAGAAAGTTATATCCCTGGTACGGGCCCGGGTTGTAACCGTAACCTGCCAGCTTGGCAGCTATCGCGTTCAACGTTTGTGCATCAGCCTGCGATACGTTTCCTGTACCGCCCTGACCGGGGGCCGGTGCTGCTACAAATGCAGAATAAGGATTACTTAAACGCTCCTGCTCACCGGACAAAAAGAAGAACAACTTGTTTTTGATAATCGGACCACCGATGCTAACACCATCTGTATGATAAGTAAACGGAACTTTTTTGATATTTGCTGTACCAGCGCTGTAACCGGTTAAGCCTACGCTCCTTATGTAATCATAAACAGTACCTTTAAACGTGTTTGTACCTGATTTTACTACTGTGTTGACACCTGCACCGGTAAAGTTACCCTGCCGAACGTCGTAAGGAGCGATATCAACCTGTATCTGGTCGATCGCGTCTAATGAAATCGGCTGTGAGTTGGTTTGACCGCCAAGAGTACCCGACAAACCGAAAGAGTTGTTGAACAACGCACCGTCAACCGTAATGTTGTTGAATAAACTGCTGCGGCCGCCAAAACTTAAACCGTTTGCAGACGGGGTAAGTTTTGTAAAGTCGGACAATGAACGGTTAAGGGTTGGTAATGCCTCGATTTGCTGACGGCTAATGGTTTCGCGTGCCCCGGTGCGGGATGAGTTGATTACTTTGCCCGCAGTACCTCTTACTACTACCTCGTTAAGGGCGGTGGTGTTATCTACCAGCCTGGCATCGATTTTCTGATCCTGGCCGATGGATAAGGTAAGGTCATCCTGGGCAAAATCTTTGTAACCGATAAAAGTTACCTTAAACGAGTACGGGCCCCCAACTCTTAAGTTGGTTAAGTTAAACCGGCCATCAGTACGGGTAACTGTTGAGTACACCGTGCCTGTGGGAACATGTGTAATGGTGACGGTTGCGCCCGGGATAGGGCCTTTTGCGTCGGAAACGATACCGTTAACGCTTGCAGTAGTCACACCCTGGGCTGATACATTCTTGCTGATGAAAAATGTAAAGCCGCTGAGCAAAATGAAAAGTAAAAACTTCCTCATACGTTGTTTTGAATTTTTAAAATCTGTTAATTAATCAATGCGGGGGCAAAGGTAGATGCCAGCTATATCGCAGGTATTATGGCAGTATTAAGGAATTCTGCGAAGTTTGCCTGGCCTGGACTGAACCGCATCGCTATTATTAAATATTTATAAACTTATCGTTTGTATAGTATTAACAAACATTGGGAGTGGGCGGGCAACTTCGGGTTTTAAACGGCCCATAAATACAAAGCCGCCGCGCAGTTTGTTGCGCGGCGGCTTTATTAAATCTCCGGGGGTAAATCCGGAATTTTATATCTGAACAAAGGTTGTTCCGTTATACTGGAATGTCTTTACAAGGGTAACCGTTGCACCGTTGTAAGCTTTATAAGTCATCACGAATTTTTGATTTACGGCAGCTGCAGGATATAAATGCTTCAGCAATGCGATGATTGCAGCTTGCACGTCGGCATCAGACCAAACAGACGAACCATTGCCGGTAATAGTGAAGTCGCCATATTTCCCAAGGTCTGAGCGTGAATCGGCTGTACCCGTGGTGGTTTGTGTAGCTATGTAAGTATAATCGGCCGAGGTAAGCGTGTAATTTACGGTATTGTCAGCTATCCAGGTCCCGCTGGTTAAGGCGAAAGTCAATGTAGCGGTAGTGGAAGTAGTTATCCAGTTGGTACCATTAAAGGTAAGCGGAAGCACGCGCTGTGAAGTAACTCCGGATCCAAAATATTTATAGCTTACATACTGAACATCTCCAACCTTGGCAAGCGCAGTAACGGCCGGATCCGCTTTCAGGAAAGTATTGAAATAGTTTGGAAGATTTGCAGCATCGGACGAGCTGAAATCGTTAAATGTTCCGCCTTTTCCTACTGATTGGTATTGCGCCTGCGAAATGGTGTAGATTTTAACCCAGATACCATTCAAAAACAAAAACGATTGTGTTTGTACGCTTTGCACACCACTCTCGTAATAATTAAAGGTAAGCAGTGCTAACTGGTTTGGCGATGCATCAGGATATTTATAGGGCAGCCATTTTAAAATCTGGGAAGCGCTGAAATCTGTGTACTTATTGTTCGGCAGCAGCAGGTAGTCATCATCCGTAAGGGTATATGCAACGTTAGCAAATACGGAGTCGGCCAGCTTAATGGTTACCGGAGAAAAATTATAAGTAACGTTCGCACTTGATTTATTGGCATAATTAGGGTACTTAGCTGCCAGTATAACTGGTATGCTTGCAGCCGCATCGTCCTTAGTTTTAAAGCTTAGGGTTGTTTTAGCATAGTTACTTGTGGGCAAATACGCATAATCCGAAGTGGCCAGGGTAATGCTGAAGGTTTGCGGAGTACCACTCGGCGTAGGTACGGGGCCAATGGCCTCGTACGTTTTATTCATTGGATGACAAGCGCTGAATACAAAGGCAATAGCAGCAAGCACCGATATGTTAAATAATATTTTTTTCATGTTAATATCGCTTTTAAACAATTATTAAAAGTTGATTTTCAAGGTTGTCATAACAGTTCTTGGTGATCCGTACCAAACGCCAAGGTTGTTGGTGCGTGTAGCGAAACTGTAAGCAGCCGGGCTGTTCGGGATGGCTGTTTCAAATGCATCTGCAACGTAAACAGTGTTAAATACGTTGTATACGTTGGCAATAAAAGCAGCATCAAGACCTGCAAACTTAAATCTGTAAACGATGTTCAGGTCTGCCGTGGAAAAGCTTGGCAGCTGATAGTTGCTGAATGGAACGCCTGCAGTATTTTGCTGTGAGGTGGTTAACTTCGATGGATCGAAGGAAGCAAAATAACGGCCGTAATAGTTATAGTTTGCTCCGATTTTTACCTGTGGCAATACCTGTATGTCAAGGCCTAATGCGCCTGTTGTTTGTGCGCTGGTGTTTGCGGTACCAAACTCGCCGATTTTTAAGCCTTTAAGCAACAATGCATCCTGTGTAAAGCTTTTTCCTGCATCGGTGGTAACCTGTGTAGGACCTGTGTTTGCAGTGTAGTGGAAATCGCCAACCGATAAGCTGCCGCTTAACGTAACGCCTTTTACAGGGCGGAATTTGGCGTCAAGTTCAACACCCTGGTGCAACTCGTCGATGCCTGAAATGTTAACCGTGTATAACGAGTTGTCAGTCTGGTCAATAAAAGCGGTTGTTTTTGCCCTGTCTTTGTAAGATGACCTGTAAAGGTTGATATTAGCGCTGAACATCGAGCTTCTAAAGCCATAACCCAATTCATAGCTCATCAATTTCTCGGGCTTTGCATCAGGGTTAAGGTCGTTTTTCTTGTTAAGGAAGATGTTGGCAACCAGTGGTGACCGCTGTATATAGCCGATGTTGGCAAATATATTGTTGTGGTTGTCAATGTTATAGTTTGCACCGCCCTTTGCCTGGTAACCTAAAAAGTTTACCCATTTGCTGGTACGTGCAGGGTCGGTATTTAAATAGTTAAAATAGTCTACACGCCTGTTGCTGGTATTGTTACCTGCAAGGCTCACAAATGCTGACAGATCGTTCTTCACATATTCAGCTTGTGCGTAAACGCCTTCCTGCGCAATTTCATAGCGATAATCGTTATTAAATTTACCGCCGTTGCCTATCCGGGCATTAGGATTATTGATATTACCGGCCGGGCTGGTAGCGCTGTTGCTGCGTGTGTCTATAATGTAAGCGCCACCCAGCAGATCCTGTACCTGGTAGTAATGCTCGCCTTCGTAATACCTGCCGTCGATACCTGCTATCAGGTTAATATAATCACCCAGTTTTGTTTTGTAGGTGCTCAATAATCCGTATTGCTGGTGGTTATTTGCAGTGTTCTGGAAATACCTGGTCGAGCTTCCGTCAGGATTTGTAGCATTTGCCTTAACCACAGCATTAAAATCTATAGGAGAATAAATATCGCCAGTTCTCGGAATATTAGATGGCCCATTGCCCGGGGTTAAAGTAACATTTGTTCCGGACAGGTAACGTGCCGCACCTGTGCCCCATGAACCATACAATACAGTTGACAGGGAAGAATTCTCATTAATTTTCCAGTTGTGGTTTAACGATGCCAGGGGCTTGTTATAATAGTTTTGCTCTGCGCTTAACAATTGACCGTTTAAGTAGCCATAATCAGAGTTATACCTGATACCCAGCGGATTTGCACGATAAGTATTGATGGTGTTGAAAGTATAGCGCTGACCGTGGCTTTGTGTAGCACCCATTATGTTGAATGCTAAAGTTTGGCTCGGGCTCAACACCTTCGATATATTGGCAAAATAGCTATAGCCAGTATAATACAAGCCCGGTGCGTAGCCATCGCCAGTGCTTCTTGAAAGCAGGAATGAACTTGCCCAGCCCTTGTTTGTCAAGCCGGTTGCGTATGAAAGCACTGTTTTATAAGTGTTATAAGTGCCTACCGATTGCGAAATCGTTCCGCCTTCCTGTGCTTCCGTGCTTTTGGTGGTAATGTTGATGGTACCGCCTAACGAAGGAACTGCTACTTTTGACGCTCCCAAGCCACGTTGCACCTGCATCGAGGTGGTTACGTCGGCCAGACCTGCCCAGTCGTTCCAGTAAATTTTACCGGCTTCTACGTCGTTAACAGGTAAGCCGTTGATCAGCAATGCCACGTTGTTACTGCTAAAGCCGCGAATATTAACACGGGAATCGCCATAACCGCCGCCGCCTTTTGATGTCATTACGCCTGGCGCAGCTTTTAACAGTTCAGGAAACTCGGCGCCAGCGCCTTTTTCTTCAATGTAAACTTTGCCTACAGAAGTTGCTGCGATAGGTGTCTGCCTGTCTATCGCCAGTGAAGAGTTTGCCATTACGGTAACCTCTTTTAATGAAGCCGAAACAGGGTCCATAGTGATCACACCCAAGTTATTGCCTGTTATTTCAACTTCTTTGGTTACATAGCCGATGTATGTTAAAACCAGGGTGTTGCTGCCTGCCGGTACATTAATTTTAAATGTTCCGTCCAACGCTGCAACTGTAGCCCGCTGTATGCCTTTTACCGCAATGGTAACACCAATCAGGGGTTCTTTTGACTGTGCGTCTAATAATTTACCTGTAACCTGCCTGTCGCCGCCTTGTGCGAATACGGTTGCCACAGTAAAAATGTAAATGAATAGAGAGAGTAGATATCTCCTCATACCTTTGTTTTTTAATGTAAATAATGAAATCAATTAACTGCCGCAAAGATACCGCTTACCCACATTGGTGATATTAATTTTATGTTAATATTTATAAGGCACTATTCAACCGTAACAAGAAATTTACATTAGCTTGAGAAAACTAACGAATTCGACTGGTTTTGAGAGGATGCCCGGTCTTGTTGAATTAACATTAAGTTAAGCTGAATACCGGCAGATTTAAACTGAACAACATATAAATTACGCGAACGTGATATTTTTGCATTTGCCCGCTTTTAATTAGCTTTGGCCTCGAATTTAGGGTGATTACAATATTCTGCCTGATTAACGAACATCAATGCTCCTGATTACGTTTAAAAAGCCGGAGCTTATAGAAATATCCATCAAGAACAATAAACACAAAAACACACATTAAACATATTATCATCAAAATATGAATTACGATTTAATTGTTATAGGTTCAGGGCCAGGCGGTTACGTTGCTGCCATCCGCGCTTCGCAGTTGGGTTTAAAAACAGCCATTGTTGAACGGGAATCGCTTGGCGGTATCTGCTTAAACTGGGGCTGTATCCCTACCAAAGCGCTCATCAAAAGCGCTGAAGTGTTTGAATACATTAACCATGCAGCAGAATATGGTATTACCGTAGGCGAAAGCCAGGTTGATTTTGAAGCCATGGTAAAAAGAAGCCGCGGCGTTGCCGACGGCATGAGCAAAGGCGTTCAGTTTTTAATGCGCAAAAATAAGATCGATGTGGTAATGGGTACCGGCAAGCTGAAAAGTAAAGGCGTAGTTACCGTTACCAACGCCAATGGCGAATTGCAGGACTTGACTGCAAAACATATTATCCTGGCTACAGGCGGCCGCTCGCGCGAATTGCCGAACCTTAAGCAGGATGGCGCCAAAGTTATAGGCTATCGCCAGGCGATGGTGCTGCCTAAAAAACCGGCGTCAATGATCATAGTGGGATCGGGCGCTATCGGTATCGAGTTTGCTTATGTTTATAACGCTATCGGCACTAAGGTTACCGTGGTTGAGTTCCTGGATAACATCGTTCCGCTGGAGGACGAGGAAGTATCCAAACAGCTGGCCCGTACGCTTAAAAAACAAGGTATCAATATCATGACCAGCTCAAACGTTGAGTCGGTTGACAGCAGCGGCGACATCTGCAAAGTGCAGGTTAAAACGGCGAATGGCGTTGAAACACTTGAGGCCGAGATCGTTTTATCGGCTGTAGGTATATCAACTAATATTGAAAACCTTGGGCTCGAAGAAAACGGCGTTCAAACCGACCGCGGCAAAGTAGTTGTTGACGATTATTACCGCACCAACGTTGAAGGTGTATATGCTATCGGAGATATTGTTAAAGGCCAGGCACTGGCGCACGTGGCATCGGCCGAAGGAATTATTTGTGTTGAGAAGATTGCCGGCCAAAACCCGCATCCGCTTGATTATAATAATATCCCGGGTTGTACTTACTGCTCACCTGAGGTTGCATCAGTGGGCTATACCGAAAAAGCCGCTATTGCTGCAGGTTACACTGATCTAAAGATCGGCAAGTTTCCGTTTTCGGCATCAGGTAAAGCAAGCGCTGCAGGTGCTAAAGATGGTTTTGTGAAACTGATATTCGACGGTAAATATGGCGAGTTTTTAGGTGCACACATGATCGGACACAACGTTACTGAAATGATTGCTGAATGCGTTGCCGCGCGTAAGCTGGAAGCAACCGGTCACGAAATTATAAAAACCGTACACCCGCACCCAACCATGAGCGAGGCTATTATGGAAGCCGCCGCTGCTGCGTATGGAGAGGTGATACATTTGTAGAATTAGTCAATAGACAATAGACCTTAGTCCATAGCTTTTGTTATGGACTATTTTTTTGCCGGCATTTTATTATGGACTATGGTCTATCGCCTACGGAGCGACAAAACTCCCACAACACTATTCCCGCCGATACGGTTACGTTAAAGGAATGCTTGGTCCCAAATTGGGGAATCTCTATACAAACATCAACCGTTTTCATTACTTCATCATCCACCCCGTTTACTTCGTTGCCGAAAATAAGAGCATATTTTGCGCCTTTTAACGGGGTAAAATTATTAAGCATGGTGCTGTTTTGTGCCTGCTCTATCGCTACAATAGTATAGCCCTCCTGCTTCAAAGCATCCACGGCCTGAAGGGTGTTTTCAAAATATTTCCAGTTAACGGATTGTGTTGCACCAAGGGCGGTTTTTTCAATCTCACGATGAGGCGGGCAAGCGGTTATTCCGCAAAGGCACAGCTGTTCCACTGCAAAGGCATCGCAGGTACGAAATATCGAACCGATATTGCTCATGCTCCGCACATTATCCAGTACCACGGCCACCGGGAATTTGTCCATCGCCTTAAATTCGGCGACAGTGGCGCGGTTTAGTTCTTCAAGTTTTAATTTCTTCATTTTTGAATGAGGTGAAAGGGCAAAGGTAAAAGGCGAAAAGTAATTTCGCAGCTTGCCAAGCCCAAAAAGGACAAAGCCAAACACTAAAAGCGAATTGAGTCTTTCGTAATTTACTGACTTTCGTACTTTACAACACCCCCACCCCGTTACCGATTAAGGAGCTATAAACCGATGGAGCATAGCCGATCTTTTGGGTGTAGTACTCAATGATATTGTTGCTGAATTTATCAAAGGCACTTTCTTTTACCAACGCTATAGCACATCCGCCAAAGCCTGCGCCCGTCATGCGGCCACCAACAACGTCTGCATCGGTTTTGCAATATTCGGCTATGGTGTCCAACTCGGCGCCACTCACTTCGTAAAGATCGCGCAATGAATCATGCGATGCATACATCAAACGGCCCAGTTCATCCAGGTTATTATTGCTTAAGGCAGCCGCGGCCAGTTTTACCCGGTCATTTTCCTCCACCACATGTTTTGCGCGTTTATAAACAACCGGGTCGGTTATTAAATGGCTATGCTTATTAAATGTTCCGGTATCGATATCGCAAAGGTGGCTAATCGATAATTCCTGCTGTAATGCCTTCAGCGCAGCCTGGCATTCCTCTACACGTTCATTATATTTTGACTCTGCCAGCTTGCGGGGCTTATTGGTGTTGATTATTGCCAGGATGTATTCGCCTAAATTACTGTCGACGGCCTTATAATCCAGCGTGTCGCAGTTCAGCATTAATGCTTTATTTTTCTCCCCGAAGGCAACGGCAAACTGATCCATTATGCCGCAGCTTACACCAATGAAATTATTTTCAACCGACTTAGCCAGTTTCACCAGGTCAAGTTTTGAATATCCTGCGTTCAGCATATCATTCAAGGCAAAAGCAGTAACTACTTCTATTGACGCCGACGACGATAATCCCGAACTGATAGGTATATCGCCATAAAAAAGCATGTCCATACCCAGAACCGGGTGGCCATCTTTTAAAAAGTATTCAATAACCCCAAGCGGATAGTTAAACCAGTATTCTTCGGTTTTGGTATATTCTTCCTGCACAGGAATATCCAGCTTGTCATCAAAGTTCAGGCTACGAAACCTGAAGATACCATCGCTGTTTGGCGAGGCCAGTAAATAAGTGCCGAAAGTGATAGCGCATGGCATAACCAGGCCGCCGTTATAATCAATATGTTCGCCGATAAGGTTTACACGACCAGGCGAGAAGTAAGTATTTTCGGGGTTTTTATTAAATAACTTATTAAACTCCTGCGTAAGAAATTCCTTCATTTAGTAATTGGTTGGAATTACAAATATTATAAAAAATGTAAAAATTACAGTTATTAAAATTTATTTTATTAGGATAGCTCGCAAGTTTGCGAAATTAAACACCTTAGCGAATTATTATTTACCCAAAACATCAAGATAAATGAAACAATACCTGATAACCGGTTACGACTTTACAGACGAAGGCGCCCTGCAACGCCGGATGAATGTGCGCCCGCACCATATTGATAACGGCGCTGAATATAAGAAAAGCGGCAATTACCTTTTCGGGGGTGCGATATTAAACGATGAAGGCAACATGATTGGCTCGGTAATGGTGATGCAATTTGAAACCGAAGAAGAACTTGAAGCCTGGAAGCAGGGCGAACCCTATATTACGCAAGGCATTTGGGAATCAGTTGATGTGAAACCGTTTAAGGTGGCAAATGTGGGATAGGTTGAGTTGAATGACTATCTATGGTTGTAAGTCAGGCTGGTTTGTTAATTGACCTTTATTAAGTAAATTTGTTGTAGCTTAGTTTAATATCATGGCAACTATTCATAAAGCCCATACCGAACTCAATCCTATCCAGGTTAGTTTACTACGACTCTTCAACAGGCCGATGACCGAAGAGGAGACCTTAAACCTAAAAAAGGCCATGGTTGCACATTACTCCGGGCTGTTAGCGGAAGAGGTTAATAGAGTAGTGGCGGATAAGGGTTACACGCAAAAAGATTTTGATGAAATGCTAAAGGGTGACGACTAAATGATTGTTGTTGTTGATACCAACTGCCTTTTAGCGTCCATTCCGCCACAAAGCCGGCACTACTGGCTGTACCAGGCTTTTGAAAGAGGGCTTTTTGAATGGTTAATCAGCAACGAAATCATGTCCGAATATGAAGAAAAAATAACCAGCAGATATTCTGACGTTACGGCTAACCTCGTTTTATCGATCTTAAGCGCCGCTCATAACGTAATTTTTGCTGAACCCTATTTCAAATGGAACATCATTGGGCAAGATGCTGACGATAATAAATTTACAGATTTAGCCATAGCGGGTAATGCGGATTATATTGTAACTAACGATAAACACTTCGACATAGCAAAGACGCTTGACTTTCCGAAACTCAATATTGTTACTTTAGATGAGTTTAAAAAAATAGTTCTCACATAAACCAGCTTAAAATCAAGAAGCTTATGAAGTTTGAAATTTCATAGGCTTCTTGATTCAGCGAATATTATGCTTTGGTCTTCTCTCCTGTCTCCAGGTTCACGATATAAATTGCACCGTTTACAGTAAGCTTAGCGGTACCATCTCCGTTAAACACGATGCTGCCGGAAAAGGCAAAATCCCCTTTTTTCGGCACGTTGCCTGTAATGGTAAATGTTGCTGCCCCGCTAACGATTTTATGGCCCAATTTAGTTACCACCAGCGATTGTACATTGATATTCGTATGGCTGCTGCCGGTATTGGTGGTATCAACCTTTGATTTAAAGGAACCATCGCGTTTGTACTCGCCTGCAACGCTGAAATTTGCCACATCGCCGGCAAGTCCGCCTACAGTAAATGACGAGCTACCGGAGTTGGTTGATGAAATACGCGGACCATCATATGAACCGCTATAGGCCAGATTTGATGACAGGTTATCGGGCACATTGTTTGAATTACAGTTTAAAGTATAGCTATATTTCAATTTATAGTTATAGCTAACCTGGTCACCGCTGTGGCTGCGGGAAACGCTGTCTGTCCTGGTAGATCCGCAGGCCATGTGCAGATTTACAAAGGCTTGCGCACTTACAGTAACGTCGCCCGAGACCCCGGCGACACCGTTAAAATTTGATGACATGGAAGCCGCCACCATATCGGCTGCTTCATCATTCGAAACATTTCCTTTTATTTTTATGGAAGAGCCGTCGTTTTTTTTACATGATACCGCCGCCGTAAGCAACAGTATCAAAGCGTAGAATTTTACATTTTTCATGGTTATTTATTTTAAGGGTAAAACATTCCTTAAACAGGTAATTGATGCAAAAGTTTCACCTCAGTTAAAATAATAAACCCTGTCAATAAATAATCCATTACTGACAGGGTTAAAAAAGAGTATTCGCCGTATTTACTGCGGGTTAATGCTGTTCAATATTTTGATATCCGCCTCATCAAGTTCAAGCGATGCGGCGCCCATATTTTCTTCCAGGTGCTGCACACTTGAAGTACCCGGGATAAGCAATATATTGTCCGAGTGATTAAGCAGCCAGCTCAGTGCAACCTGGTGTACTGAAGCTTTGTGCTTTTCGGCAATTTGTTTCAGCTTGTCCTGGCTTGCAACGTTGCCTGCGTTAAGCGGGAACCATGGAATAAAGGCAATTTGATGTGCCCTGCAATATTGAAGCACCCTCTCCCATTTACGGTTATCAACGCTGTACATGTTTTGTACAGAAACCACCTCAAAGTACTCCTGCGCTTTTTTTATGACATCTATATCAACTTCGGATAAACCTATATGCTTAATTAAGCCTTCCTGCTGTGCACCTTGCAAAAATTTAAAGCTTTCCTCCGCCGGAACAACCGGATCAATCCTATGCAGCTGATATAGCTGAATCTGATCTTGTTTCAGGCGTTTCAGGCTGCCCTCCAGGGCTTTCTTCAGGTGGTCCGGTTTAGCATTAATGGGCCATTGGTCGGGGCCGGTGCGTGTCAATCCCCCTTTGGTGGCAATTACCAGGCCTTCCGGATATGGATACAGAGCTTTAGCTATTAATTCTTCCGAGATGTAAGGGCCATAGCTGTCGGCGGTGTCGATAAAGTTTACGCCCAGCTCAACTGCACGCTGCAACACCCTTATAGCTTCGGCTTCATCTTTAGGCGGTCCCCATATGCCCTTTCCGGTAATGCGCATAGCGCCATAACCCAGCCGGTTAACAGCTAAATCTCCGCCTATCTTAAATGTTTTTTCTGATATCGTTGCTTCGTTATTCATATCAAATTGGGTTTTGATGAAAATTTGATGAAAAATATTAACGCAAGGTCGGCTAAATTGTTCTGTAAGCGAACATCGGAAAGTCATTTTTAAATCCACTCAGTAACTTAAATAACGTAACTTGGCGCAAAAATAGAACCTCCATGTTACAGCAAAACAACGCTCATCACGCACGTTACGTCAAAGGATACCATCTTGTTTTATCTTCATTATTGTTTGTTGGCTTTATCGCGTCGTTAGTTAACATTTATCTGCAGATATCGGAGCATAATGAAGTTTTGATATCTATATTAATAACGATACTTTTTATAAGCGCCATGCTGGCTTTCTATTACTTACGCCAATTTCCTTTACGTGCCCAGGACAGGGTTATCCGCGCCGAGGAGAACTTTCGTCATTATTTGTTAACCCATAAGCCACTGGATAGCAGGATAACCATGGCACAGGTTATTGCCCTGCGGTTTGCTCCTGATGCAGAGTTTATAGTACTTGCTGACCGTGCCGCCAAAGAAAACCTCTCCCCGGCAGAGATCAAGAAGGAAATTAAAGAATGGCGTGCAGACCTTCACCGGATGTAAGGAAAGTTGGATTGCACAGCCGACTTTTTCTGCCAGCTGATTAATAGCACATGAAATATTTTTTATTACAAATTAAAAATCACGAGTAATAGCAAATATTTTATTAACATTACGCCTTAATTACATTATCAACTTATTCCTTTAATCAATTAGACCAATGAGACAATTTTTACTTGTTTTGATTTTTGCTGCATTATCAAATCTGGCTTTTTGCCAAAAACAGATTTATGAAGCGCCAAATATGAAGACCGCTATTAAGACAGAAAAAATGGTAGCTATTCTGCCTTTAACGGTTTCTATTTCTTACAAAAAATTCCCTAAAAACTACAATGCCGCCGACAATGCTGTTCAGGAAAAGGAAGAAGGCATTAAAATGCAACAGGGCATGTTCACCTATCTGCTGCGAAAAGCTAATAATTACACGGTTACATTCCAGGATGTTGAAAGAACGAACATCTTACTAAAACAAGCAGGCGTAGCTGATAAACTTGAAACCATTACACCTGACTCATTAAGCAAAATTCTAAAGGTCGATGCGGTGATAAAAGCCAGTTATGCATATGAGAAGACCGGTAGTGAGGCCGCCGCTATTGCAAAAACGCTGGTGTTTGGGTTTGGAGGCAGCACTGCATCGGGCGCACTTACTATGCAAATATATAGTGGTACCGATGGCATATTGCTTTGGCGCTTTTACAAGGAAATGAATGAAGGTGTATTCAGCAGCGCAAATGAACTGATGGAAAGGATGATGAAAAAAGTTGCCCGAAACTTCCCGTACGAAAAATAATTTCTATAGAAATTACCGATAAAGACCCTAAATGTGATATAAATAATCAAAATTTTTTCCTATCTCATTTGATTGTCACAATACACGTTTAAACACTTATTTATAAAAATAGATGTTTAAACATATATTATCTTTGTAGCGATTTAAAAAATCACAATAAAGAATAGAAAGACAATCATGAAAAAATTATTTGTATTAGCTGCAGCCGCTTTATTAAATACAGCTGCATTTGCGCAAAGCGCCTGGAATGTTGACAGGGCTCACTCAAAATTAACTTTTACCGCCACTCACCTGCTGGTGTCGGACGTTGACGGCGAGTTCAAAGACTTCTCTGCCAATATAGTGGCTTCAAAACCCGACTTCAGCGATGCTAAATTTAATTTAACTGCAAACACTGCCTCTGTAAACACAGGCGTAGATCAGCGTGATGGTCACCTGAAATCAGCTGACTTTTTTGATGTAGCTAATTTTCCGGCCTTGACCTTTACTACAACCGGCATTTCAAAAGCCGGTGAAAACCGCTATAAATTAAAAGGCAACTTAACTATCCACGGTGTTACCAAACCAGTGGTATTCGATTTGTGGTACCGCGGTACAATTACCAGCCCGCAAGGCAAACCCGATGCTGGTTTCCAGGTAACCGGCACTATCAAACGTTCCGATTTCAATTTCGGCAGCAAGTTCGGTAACGCTATCATTAGCGACGAAATAGCCGTAAAAGCTAATGGTGAATTCGGGAAAGCCGAATAATTATTGGTTGATGATGTTGATCAGGTGGGTGGTTGATGATGTTGTGTTTGACGCCTGACTTACTTACTACCATTATAAAATGGAGCAGTGCTGCACAAGGCGGCACTGCTTTTTTTAGGTACCTGTAGCGTTGATCCTAAGTCAGGCCGGGATTGTTTATGGTGTTCATTTTATTTCACCCGGAAAAAAGTCATCGTCTTCCCGATAAATTTGAAGTGCCAGTAGCCGCGCACATGCATCAGTCCTTTTTTATCGATATACGCCGATGCGTTCCATTCCCTCCCATGGCGCGAATCGTAAACCATCCCATTTTCCCATGTGTTGGTTTTAGGGTGATATTCAAGTTTCCTTAAAATCTGCATGCCTAATATCTTCCGGCTCCGCAACGCGGGGTTGGGGTTATGCCGGTCGGTCCAGTAGTCAAGGGGCTTACCCTCAGTATCGGCGTACCATAAAATCTTTGCCTTAAATTCATTGTGCTCTACATAAACCCGGATAATCAGGCTTTTTTCGGTGTTCTCCCATTTGCCGCAGATACGCTCTGCGGGCTTGACAGTTTGCGCGGTGGATGATACAGTTGAACAAAAAATGACGACAATAAAAGAGAAAAAGTGCCTGGCTGACGGAAATATTTGCTGCATGCTTTTGAAAAACAATAGTAGTGCCAATAAAACGGGTAAATTCTTATGCGTTGTACCAAATACCCGGATGGCATAGCTAATATTAAAACAAGCAATAAACCGCAGCTGTGCAACTTTACTATGGCTACTACATCGTTATCGTAGATTTAACCTGGTTTTGCCGCCTTTTTAGGCCATTGCAGGCTACTGTTCTCCACTGCAACCTATATATTTGGCTCAACCAATTACCGAAAATGAAAAAACTGCCACTGCTGCTGCCACTGCTGCTCTTAACCACTATGCATTCCAATGCCCAGGAAAAGAACATTTACCATAAAGGCTGGATCGATTTCAATAAGAATGGAAAGATGGATGTTTTTGAGGATCCTTCACAAACCATCGAAAAGCGTATAGACGATTTGTTGAGCCAGATGACAGCGGACGAGAAAACCTGCCAGCTGGCAACCCTATACGGCTATAAACGGGTTTTGAAGGAGGAAATGCCCGCTCCATCGTGGAAGAATGAGGTTTGGAAAGATGGGATCGCTAATATTGATGAGGAACTCAATAGCCTTGCCTCAAAAACAGATGCCGCTCAATCGCAATATTCCTACCCTTACAGCAAACATGCATCGGCTATAAATACTATACAGAAATGGTTTGTGGAAGAAACCCGCATGGGCATCCCGGTTGATTTTACCAATGAAGGCATACATGGACTAAACCATGACCGGGCTACCTCGCTGCCCGCCCCAATCGGTATCGGCAGTACATGGGATAAGCAACTGGTTCGGCGTGCAGGGCAAACTGTAGGCATGGAAGCAAGGGCCTTAGGCTATACCAATGTTTATGCACCAATCCTGGACGTATCGCGCGACCAGCGCTGGGGCCGCGTAGTGGAAACTTATGGCGAAGACCCATTCCTGATTGCCGAGCTGGGCAAGCAAATGACGCTGGGCATACAGGAAGAGGGCGCAGCATCAACCGTAAAGCACTTTGCAGTTTACAGCGTGCCCAAAGGCGGCCGCGATGGCGCAGCACGTACCGATCCGCATGTAGCGCCAAGGGAAATGTACCAGCTCTATCTTTATCCTTTCCGCAGGGTAATACAGGAAGCACATCCGCTTGGCATAATGAGCAGCTACAACGACTGGAATGGCGAGCCAATTACCGGCAGCTATTATTTTTTAACAGAGCTGCTGCGGCAAAAATTTGGCTTTAATGGCTATGTAGTGAGCGACAGCGAGGCGGTTGAATACCTGTACAGCAAACATCATGTGGCAGCTACGCCCGAAGAAGCCGTGCGGCAGGCTTTCGAGGCCGGGTTAAACGTGCGCACCAATTTCAGCATGCCGCAAACTTATATAATGCCTTTACGCCATCTGCTGAGCGAGGGTAAGATATCGATGAAAACACTTGATTCACGTGTTGCCGATGTATTGAGGGTAAAATTTAAGCTGGGGTTATTTGATAATCCATACGTAAAAGACCCTAAAGCCGCGGATAAAATTGTACACAGTGAAGCATCACAGCAAATGGGCTTGCAGATGAACCGTGAATCGATGGTGCTGCTGAAAAATGAGAATAACCTGTTGCCGCTGGATAAATCTAAAATTAAAAACATATTGGTGACCGGACCGCTGGCCGCGGATAAAAGCTATGCCATCAGCAGGTACGGACCATCGCACCATCCCGTTACCACCGTTCTTGATGGCATCAAAAACTACGTTGGCAGCGGCGCTAATGTAACGTACGCCAAAGGCTGCGACATTATTGACCCCACCTGGCCGGAGAGCGAAATAATTGAAACGCCGCTTAGTGCAAAGGAACAGGCATCCATTGATTCGGCTGTGGCAGCGGCAAAAAATGCGGATGTAATTATAGCCGCCGTGGGCGAAGATGCAGAACGCGTGGGCGAGAGCCTTTCGCGCACCGGGCTCAATCTGCCTGGCAGGCAATTGAAGCTGATACAGGCTTTGCAGGCTACCGGCAAACCCGTGGTAATGGTAATGATAAACGGACAGCCGCTTACGGTAAACTGGGAAAACAAATATGTGCCGGCTATTTTGGAGGCATGGTTTCCGGGCCCGGAGAGCGGGCGGGTAATTGCCGAGACCTTGTTTGGCGATAACAACCCCGGTGGCAAGCTATCTATCACCTTCCCGAAAACTACGGGGCAGCTGGAATTTAATTTTCCTTTCAAACCGGCATCGCAAGCAGGCCAGGGCGGTAAAAACAGCTGGGGCAAAACCAGTGTGAATGGCGCCTTATATCCTTTTGGTTACGGCTTAAGCTACACTACTTTTGCTTATGATAACCTAAAGGTATCGCCCGAAAAAGAAAACCAGCAGGGCGATATTACAGTCGCGGTTGACGTAAGCAATACCGGGAAACGCAAAGGCGACGATGTAGTACAGCTTTATCTGAAACAGGAAGTTAGCAGTGTTACTGTTTACGAATATGACCTGCGCGGCTTTGAGCGCATCACGCTAAATCCCGGCGAAAAGAAAACCGTAACCTTCACCCTGCACCCCGACGACCTGGCCATCCTCGACAAAAACAATAACTGGACCGTTGAGCCCGGTAAATTTATGGTGATGATCGGGCAATCCTCAGAAGATATTAAGCTTAAAAAGGAGTTTGAGGTAGTTAAATAAAGTAAAAGGTTTTATTGTCTTTCACTTAACGATGCAGGGACGCAAGGCCCGTGTCCCTGCAAATTTTTGAATGGAAAATCGGGATTACTATTGGGTATTATTCCCCAAATTTTGTATATTTGAATTCTTCCGGTTTCCAGGAAGAAAATCCTTAATATTTCTCCGGCTGATTTATTTGCATTATTGAGGCCCTCATAAAGGTAAATTCACTAATTTACTAATACAGAGGAATTTATGACGAATATATGCAACGACCAAAACGCCTTATGCCCGTTTTTTAGCTTTTTTTGCAGATGGGCAAAACCGGTTATACCCATTCCAGGGGCTATTTTAGTTACGGGCAAAACGCATTTTGCCTGTTTTCGGGGTGTTTTTTGCTACGGGCTAAAAGCGTTTTGCCCATCTGCAGCGATGCTTTAGGAAAGGTTTTTTCCGCCAATGCCGGTTTTCCCCTTGCATGTTTCTACCTTTTTCTTATTTTTAGAAAATGAAAAAAAACTGCTTTCCCTGCAGTAGTATGAGCCACAACAAGCCTGTTTATTGAATGGAACTTAAAACGAAAACCGTGAAAGGCATGCAGCTTAAGCACATGATAACCAAGTGTCTTTATTTTGACAGGGCGATGTCATGTGCGGAATTGAGCGAGCTGTTCGATAAAAGCATCCCTTCCATAGCTAAGGCGCTGAATGAGCTGATTGAAAAAGGCTTTGTAGTTGAGGAGGGCTATGCCCCTTCGAGCGGCGGACGCCGCCCGCTGATGTATGCCATCAATGCAGATGCCATGTACATCCTGGCTATCGCAATGGACCAGATGAATACCCGGATCCAGTTGGTGGACCTGCGTAACCAGCCGGTGGCCGATATGATGATGTTTGAGTTGAAGCTGGCCGGTAATGATAATGCACTGCACACATTGGTACAGCACATCAATAAATATCTTGATAATTGCGGAGTGCTGAAAGAAAAGATTACAGGCATTGGTATAGGTATGCCGGGCTTTATCGACCCGATAAAAGGCATTAACTACACCTACCTGAAATCGGGAGAGCGCAGCCTCTCGCAATACATTACTGATGAAACCGGGCTGCCCGCCTATATCGACAATGATTCAAGCCTGATTGCGCTGGCCGAACAAAAATTTGGCATCGCGAAGTTGCAGAATGAGGTAATGGTGATTAACCTGAGCTGGGGCATCGGTTTAGGCATGATAGTTAACGGCGAACTGTTCAGAGGACGCAACGGGTTTGCGGGTGAATTTAGCCATATCCCCTTACTGGAGGACGGAGCCCTTTGCGAGTGCGGCAAACGCGGGTGCCTGGAGGCAGAAGCCTCGATGCTGGTGGTGGCAAAAAAGGCTATTGAAGGCATTAAACAAGGGCGTATTACCAGCCTGAAAATTACAGGCGAAGCCCAAAGTAAGCAAATGAGCGAGGCGATTATGACTGCCGCCAATAACGGCGACCAGTTCGCCATCGAATTGTTTTCAGACTCAGGTTATAAAATCGGCAAAGCGCTTGCCATATTGATTCACATCATGAACCCGGAAGCCATAGTGCTGAGCGGTCGTGGGGCAAAAGTCGGCAAAATACTAATGGCGCCCATACAGCAGGCGCTGCATAAATATTGTATTCCACGGCTTTCCGGCGGCACCGAGCTGCTGATATCTGAATTGGGTTTTGATGCCGAGCTTATCGGCGCAGCTATACTGGTGATGGAAAATTTCGATAAAGAGGTGATGAACCAGGTGGTGAGCATTTAAACATACTTAACACCAGCGGCTGTTATTCCGCCTATTAAAACAAACCGGTGAAAGCGGCCTGCTGTTTCTGAGGGATTAGATTGTTTGAAGGACAATTCATGCGACGAGGTTGCTTCGCTCGCAATAACAGATTTTTAATACCTGATTTTTAATATTTACCATGAACATACGAAGACTCGGCCCCAACGAAGCCGGAATTATTGCATACCTGTTCGATGCATACCGCCAATTTTATAAACAACCATCAAACCTGGCGCTTGCTGAAAGCTATATAAAAGCACGGCTTGAAAACAATGAGTCGGTAATTTTTATGGCGACGGCAGAAAAGGATGGAAAGGACGTTCCTGCCGGATTTACGCAATTATACTTGCGGCTATCGTCGGTAAGGGCATCAAGAAACTGGTTACTAAACGATTTATATGTAGACGCCGGTTTCCGCAGGAAAGGCATAGGCGAAGGGCTGATTAAAGCAGCAGTCGATTTTGCCAAATCAGAAAACGCTACTTTTGTGGTACTTGAAACCGCAAAGGATAATTATACCGCACAAAGTCTTTACGAGGCAATGGGGTTCATCAAACAGGAGCCAACCAGCGATTTCTTTAGCTACAAAATCGACCTGTAATGATAGAAAAACCCGACAGTCTTATTTTTGATATGGACGGTACCCTTTGGGACGCCGTTGACACATACGCCGAATCGTGGAATATAATTTTCAGAGAGTTGAATATTGACATTGCCGTCACCCGTGATGCACTGGCCAAAATGGTAGGTATGGAAGGCAGGAAGGTTATCAGCATCATTATGCCGGACTTTGATGAGGAAAGACGCCTGGAAATTTACGCTATGGTAAATGAGCGCCGGCAGCAAATACTGCCGCAAATGGGCGGCCTTTTGTATGATGGTGTACGCGAAGGCCTGCACCAGCTTGCCCAAAAATACGACTTGTTTATACTGAGTAACTGTGCGAAAGGCATTATCCGCCTTTTTATAGATTGGGCCGGTATTGACGAGCACATAAAGGATGAGCTTGCCCATGGCGTAAACTTTATGCCTAAAAACCACAATATTAAACTACTTGCAGAAAAGCATGGCCTTAAAAACCCTGTTTATATAGGCGATACCGCCGGTGATGGCGCTGAAAGCCGCAAAGCCGGTGTCCCATTTGTATTTGTAAGTTACGGCTTTGGTGATACAGACGATTACGATTTAAAGTTTGACGATTTTAAGTCGCTGACGGAATATTTTATGGGACTATAAAGGTTTATAAACTATAGGGGCGTATCGCATGCGCCCCCGCCGATTTACAACCGGCTTTTGCCTGCATGTCTTTCAGGGCGTATGCGATACGCCCCTGCAACTTTTTTTCTCTTCTAAAAACCTGCTGACATAGGGCTGTCATTTGCTTGTGTTCTATTTGTATCAACAAACAGAAACACAATAAGAAAAATTTAAAGCTATGGAAATCATCCCAATGTTATTAAAGGAAATGGCGGAAGAAGCAAAAACCACCCGAAAAATGCTTGAGCGTGTCCCAACTGATAAATTCGACTGGAGGCCGCATCCAAAAAGCATGAATATCCGCAGTTTGGCCACTCATATAGCGGAGCTCCCATCATGGGTAAGCATGGTAGTAGATACCTACGAACTGGACTTTGCAGCCGCGCCGTATACGCCTACAGAAATTAATGATACAAGTGACTTACTGGAATTGCTGGAAAAATCGCTGGCTGAAGGAAAGGCAGCTTTGGAAAAAACCAACGAGGAGGAATTACTGAAAACCTGGGTATTACGCAACGGTGAGCAAATCTACAGCGAATCAAAAAAAGTTGAAGTAATTCGCATGGCGTATTGCCAGATCGTGCATCACCGCGCACAACTGGGCGTATTTTTGCGCCTGCTGGATATTCCTATCCCGGGTAGCTATGGCCCCAGCGCAGATGAGAATAGCTTCAACTGAGTGAGCCGGATCAAACGTATGAAGTCTTCGGGACTTCGTACGTTTTTTTTGCAGGCAGCACAAAAAAAGCCCGAAAGCAAAAAACTTCCGGGCATGCTGTCTAAAATCGAATATAGCGTTCTAAAATATTTTTATAGAACGTACTTTCGCTTTAGTTCCTCGCTTACAATGTAGGCATCTTCTACAACTGTTTCCGGGTAGCCGATAGTTTCGAGAATAGCAATACCATTCTTGTTCTTTAATACGCCTGTCTTCATCTTATAATCGAATACGAGGCGGGTATCATTAACTGTCTCTTCGAACGAGTAAACAGCATAATCATTGTCGAGCAATTCGGCAAGCTCAAGGTCGTGCGTCGATACGAACACAAAATTTTTATTTTCTGTAAGGTAAGTAAGTACGGATTTAGCAGCCGCAATACGCTCAATGGTATTTGTACCGCGGAAAATTTCATCAATAATGATCAGGCTCTTAACAGATTGGTCGCCTCCGCTTTGGTTGATAATATCCAGTATTGACAGTGCCTCGGCCTGGAAATAGCTCTTATGCTCGCCCAGGTCATCGGTAGTGCGTATACTGGTTTGTATGCGCAAAAGCGGTGCTTTATAGCTGGCTGTACAGGTTGTATATAAGGTTTGCGCCAGCAGCGTATTTATGGCTATAGAGCGGATAAAAGTAGTTTTACCCGACATATTCGAGCCTGTTATCAGCACACCCTCATCAGTACGGGTGTGGATAGAGTTTGGCACGCAGTTATAGATGAGCGGATGGTACATTTCATCCAATTCCATCTTCATATTTTCGGTATAGAAAACCGGCTTGCTGTAATGTGGCAGCCCTACCCTAACGGACTGAATGGCTATCAGCATATCTATTTCGGCCACATATTTATATAATACTTCGATATCCTTACGGTATTTATTGATGCGCTTAACCGACGATATAAACATCAGCGGCTCCAGCAGGAAAAGCATTTTTATAAATTTATAAACTGCAAAGCTGAAATTATCCGGGTTGCCTGCTATTTTGCTTTCAAAGTTAACCATACGTAAAGTGCGGTTAAGGCCGGCAAGCTGGTTAAGGCTGATCCTAAGCTGCTCATCGTTTTCGAGGGTAAGCTTCTTCGACAGGCGTTTAGCCACACTATGCAGTATGATCAGTTGTGGCAACGAACGGGTGTACGACGATATTTTTGTACGGGTTCCGTAATGCAGGGCAATATTGCCGATTATCAGGGCTACCAGCACCATAAAGCTTACCAGCGTCGGCACGACGAACATCGAAATAATCAGGCCTATAATAGCGATCCATGAGATGCGAATATATATGCTCATCAATGGCACCAGCAAAAACTCATGCTCCTTTAAAAACAATTCGGCCAGGAAGTAGGCATCGGGGCTGTTGAGGCGGGCCAGTTCAAGCTCTATACGTTCCTGGTCGGGCCGCGGCATGTTAAGAGCATCTATTTTTTTATCGAATTTAAGCAGCGATTCGAAGCTGGTCTCTGGTGTAAACAGCCTTTTGTATAGGTATTGTTTACCCGGCTTAGAGTTGGTTCGATCGATATAATTGAACAGGTTATTCAGGTCCAGGTCTTCAGCAATAGTCCCCGAGAGTTTGTCGGGACCTTCATAACCATTAAGGTAGGCGGCTATTAATTTAAAGTTACGGCGGGCATTTACCGGCCTTCCCCATTTGTTCTGAATTCTTTCTAAATTTCTGCGTGTTGTGTTAAGCTTGTCAAAATAATTATAAATGTAAAAACCGATAAGGATAGCAGCTAATACAACGGCGGTAAATAACCAGTAAAACATACAATAAAAATGACGGGTGTATTAAAATAAACTCCTAATAATCAGCAACGTAAATCTATCAAACCTTTAAGATAACCAATAGTTAATTATACAAATAAAGTGTTATAGTTACTATGCAAATTGTGGCGGTTATACGGTTTTTTTCGGCAAAAGTTATTAGCCGTTTACTCTTTTTGCCGGTTTATAGCGGCCGTAACTAACATTTTAAGGGAGTGTGGCAGGTAAAACAAATGAAAAACAGCCAGTTAACTCAAAAATGCTGTTTTTTTTTAACGGAAAAAATGAGCGGATTATTTTTTCAGAAAGCTGTTTAATGCATGCTGGGTAAATTCCGACAGCACCAGTTCGCCACTTATAGCTGCCCGCTCAGTTAGCAGTTCGTCCCAGTCGGCGGTGCCTTCCCACAAAATCTCTTTAAGGCCTTTGAGCGCTTCGGGGTGATAAGATGCGAGTTTTTCAGTAAGCGCATCAAGGGCGGTGTCCAGCGTTGCGATATCCGGGTATACTTCGTTATACAAGCCTTTTTGAAGGGCCCACTGAGCGGTCTGAAAGTCGGTTGCACGAATGGTGAGCTGCGAAAATGCAGGCAAGCCGATTTTCCGGGTAACTGCCGGCGATATAACGAAAGGGCCTATACCTATGGCCAGTTCGCTTAACTTTATCGACGCCGCTTCCGTAGCCAGGCAATAATCGGCAGCAGCAGCAAGGCCCACGCCTCCGCCAACTGCCTTACCCTGCACACGGGCAATAACAATTTTGGATGATTTCCGGCAGGCGTTGATCACCCTTGCAAAGCCAGAAAAAAATACGGCCCCGGCCTCCTTGTCTTTTATCTCCAGTAATTCATCAAAGCTCGCCCCGGCGCAAAAAGTCCGGTCGCCGCCGCTTTTTAAAACAATGACGCGGGTTTGTCCATGGTTGCCTGCCGACGTTATTTTTTCAGCCAGCTCATCAAGCAATGCGGAAGGCAATGCGTTTTGCGAAGGATGAAAAAAGGTGATGGTGGCTACACCGGTTTCGCTTATATCAAGGGTTACGCTTCCGTTTTCAGCAGAGGACATGGTAGTTGAGATTGGTTTCGCACAAAATTAAATTAAAGTGCGGCAAAAATGGCAACGATAAACAATACCCTATTTTTTTTATTTTAGTCAGATGTTCAGCTTCCAAAACCCATACCTGTTTTTCATCACTACGCTGCTGCTCAACCTTACGCCCGGAAATGATGTAATCTATGTAGCGTCGCGGAGTATTTCATATGGCGTAAGGGCAGGCATTGTGTCGGCACTGGGCATATTTACCGGCTGTTTTGTACATATACTGGCTGCTACGTTAGGCTTGTCTATTATCATTTCAAAATCGGCCTGCCTGTTCCAATTAATTAAATATGCCGGGGCAGCTTACCTCATTTATATTGGTATAAAGGCATTGCTGTCAAAACAGCCTGTCGACCCAAAAAATCAAAAGAAAGGGAATGCTGATTACCTTAAGCTTTATAAGCAAGGGATGCTAACCAATATACTGAACCCCAAAGTGGCTATTTTCTTTTTATCGTTTCTTCCGCAGTTTATCAATCCGGCTTCGTCATACTTCAAAGTTCAGCTGTTCACATTGGGCGCATGGTTTGATGTACAGGGAACAATTGTTCTTATTTTAATGGCCTGCCTGCTTGGCAAAACCAAAGATTTTTTCAGCGGGAACCCAAGAGTATGGGCAATACAAGAAAAAATAGCCGGTTTTATATTAATTGGATTGGGAATCAGGATTGGGTTAATGAAAAAATAGAATCCAATGGCCGGTGCCGATGTGCAAAAAGCTAATTCGCATATCCGCACATTATTTCACGATTTGCGGCAATACCGTTTCCCGGAGGTATTTGCTTACAGGCACCTGGTATTCTTGTATATGCAAAGTATTTCCCTCAATTGTTTCCACCTTATTAATAGCAACGATAAATGATTTATGCGTTTGTATGAACTGTCCATGTGGCAGCTTTTCAAAAAGAGACTTGATGGTGCTGTGAGTGATAAGCTTTCTGCCGGGAAGATAAATGGCCACGTAATTCTCCATCCCCTCAATAAATAGTATTTCGTCAAAATTTATCTTCTCGAGCTTGCCGTTCGCTTTTATAAAGATGTATGAATTGGCAAGGGAAGCGACAGCCGGGGCGGGATTTCTCCGCAAAGCGAAATAATCCCGGGCTTTCCAGGCAGCTTTCAAAAAACGCTCATAACTGATGGGTTTCAGCAGGTAATCCAATACGTCCAACTCAAAGCCTTGCAGTGCATAATGCTCATAAGCAGTTGTAAATATTACCTTAGGTGGTTTGGATAATGCCCTGATAAATTCTACGCCGGTTATATGGGGCATTTGTATATCCAGGAATAGCAGATCGACTGGCTGGCGCAGCAGCATGTCGCTTAATTGCAAGGCGTCCTCACAAACGCCTTTAAGTTCCAGGAAACCTATCTTCTCAATATAGCCCTGCAATCCTTTGCGTGCAAACGGCTCGTCGTCGGTAATAATGCAGGTGATATTATTCATATTTCAGTTTTAATTCGGCTATAAAAGTATCACTTTCCAAGGCTGCGTGCAGCGAATACTTGCCGGGATAAAGCAAATCGAGGCGGCGTTTCAGATTTTCGAGGCCAATACCTCCGGCTTTTGCAGCAGGAGTTTTAAAATCAGGAACCGAGTTCTCTACCTTAAAGAGAATCTCATCATCCAGCAAACTGGCACTGATATACATTACATAATCGCCGCCGACGAACTTAAAGGCGTTCTCCACGAACGGTAAAAACAGCAAGGGATAAACTAATTGACCGTTTAGCGCGGCATCAAAGTTTACTGTTAGTTGCAACCTGTCGCTGCTGCGTATTTTTTGCAGGTCGATAAAGCCTTGCAGGTATTCCAGCTCATTTAAAACCGGCACCTGTTGCTGCTGATCATAGAGCTGGTAGCGCAGCAGCTCCGAAAACTTTTCGATACTTGTTTTTGCGCCCTGCACATCTTCATCCATCTGGAAATAAATAGTATTCAACGCATTGAACAGGAAATGAGGATGGTATTGCGCTTTTAAAAATTTGAGTTCTGTTTGCAGGTGGTCGTTGGTTACTTTTTCAAGCAGGACGCGGTTATCTACATAGGCCATCATATAAGTGCGGCTGCGGGCGATACCGTAATATACAATGGCATAAAGTGTGGGAATCATGCAAATGTCGGCCAAATCGCCCCAGGAAAGACCATCATCTGTGAAGGCGGCCATTGGCGTGAGGATCAGGTTTACCAGGGCGAGGTTGCAAACTACCAAAATCAGCAGCTCACGCACCATGTTTTGGTAGCAAAACTGCAGCGGCCATTTTTTATCAAAATACTTAAAAAGCCGCTCAAACATGTACACGCCCACGTACCCGGTGATGATACTACAACCCATTTCGAAGGCATTCTGCGCTACTTCCCGGCGCCAAAAGCGCTCGCCGATTTCGGTATCGTGCAGCAGCCTTACGGTAAAATAAATTATCAAACCATAAACTGCGGGGAAAATAAAACGACGAAAAAATATCATTGGTTCAAATATAGAATATTCGTAAGGTCGCAGCCACACCAGATAAAGATATGGCTGAGGCCGAAGCTTAATTTATGCTGATAGCAGGATCTCTTCCTTCAAAACAACCGGCTCGGTACTTTTCACCGGCTTAGTCTCATTTTTAGGCTTCATGCCGAACAAAAACCTGGCTACGGCGTACGGTTTTATCAGGAGGTGATAAATGCCCGTCGTAATGAAAAAGGTTACAACAACCGTAAACAGGTATTTTGAAAGTATATCATCCTGCAATTCAACAATGTAGTATGATATGCACACGATTACGGTCTGGTGCACGATATAAAAGGGATACACTGCCTGGTTTAAATAGTTCAGCGATCTATGCGGGCGGTTCAAATATTTTTTACCATATCCCACCAGGGCCAGCAACCATCCCCATGCGATAACCGGGCGTAACGCTGTGCTTAAAATCACTGACAGGTCATCCGGCCTTCCGCTGTAGAACGGGTCAAATTTATTCCATCGCATGTAATTTACCAGCAGCAAACCCAGGAAACCGATGGTCAAGGCAAAACGGCGGTTATGCTCCAGGCTGTTCATCAGCTTTGGCTGAATGATACAAATAAAGCCGGCCAGCAGAAAGAAAAGCCAGTACACAAAATAGCACCAGTCGTGCACCAGGTCGCCAGTTTCGGGATGTTTATTGCTCAATAATGCATACCACACTATGCTTGGCAGGGTTAAAATATATACCCATTTGTCTTTCGCCAGGACCGCCAATTTTGCTTTAAAGTTTTCGCTTTTTGGCGATACCATCCAGGCAAATAGCGGGGCCAGCAATAAATCATACAAAAACAGGTAAGCGATAAACCACAAATGGTGCCAGCTGAAATTACCTTTGGGATAAGGAATAAAGCTAAAGGTGGTTTTATAAAAATCCCATACCGAACCACGAAAGCCATTGTTGAGGCGCTCCATATAAATTTGAGGCGGCACTATAATAAACATGCCCACAAGCAGCGGGATAAACAGCCTGCGAAAACGCAGACCGATAAAATTGAGGCTGCTGCGGCGCTGCATCATATAATAACTAACTGTACCCGAGATAAAAAACAGTAGCGGCATACGCACCAGGTGCATAAAAAACACCACTTCCATAACCAGGTGGCTGGTTTCTTTATTTTTGATATGCCACCAATCATAAGCGGTATAAGGCATTGCCGAATGAAAAAATAATACACCGGCTATCGAAATAATGCGGAGCCAGTCGAGATAGGTTTGTCGTTGAATAGTTTCCATTAGTCGTTCTTTTTTCTGTAAAAGAACTGCTTGCCGCGAGCCTGCAGAAACTATTTTGACCAGCGGACAATTTTCAGTGACCAGTGGACTATATTACAAAGAAGGCCTGCACTACCTTTACGTCGTCGTGCGGGATGATTATTTCCGGGGTAAAATTCTGTAACATAACCATATTAGCTTAAGTCATAACAAAAACTTACCCGAAGCCATTATGAAACTAAAAAACTTGCCCTGGATACCATTTGTGCTTTTTGCAGTCGCCATTGGCTTCTACCCTGCCATATACTATTTTGTGGATATGCACAGTAAAGGGCTCCTGTCATCAAAACCAAAAGAATTGTTAAACAGTAATATTTGGTATACACTGTTCTACGTTCATATTACGACAGGCGGACTGGCCATGCTAACCGGCTGGAGCCAGTTTAGCAACCGGCTGCGGGGTCGTTATTTAAATATTCACCGTTTTGTGGGTAAGGTATATGTACTGTCGGTATTATTAAGCAGTTGTGCGGGTTTATATATAGCATTTTTTGCTTCAGGCGGTATAGTTTGTGTAATAGGCTTCGGTTCGCTGGCGTTATTATGGTTTTTCACCGATATAAAAGCCTATACTAGCATCCGAAAGCTACAGATTGACGAACACGAACGCTGGATGATACGTAATTATGCGCTTACGTTCGCGGCTGTAACCCTGCGGATATGGCTGCCGCTTGCTACCAGTATAATGCGTTTTGATTTTACTACCTCATATCGTGTAATATCCTGGCTTTGCTGGGTGCCGAACCTTATTGTTGCGGAGCTTATTATCACCCGGAAAAACAACAAACTTGAACTTGCTTAATTAAATATGAACAAACTATTTTTGCCGCTGCTGCTGGCGTTTATTCTTTCTGCTCACGCGGTTTTTTCGCAAATCAATATTGATACAGCGACAGCTGTTAAAAACAACAGGCAGCTTTATTCCATCGTCGTATCGCAAAACAATAAAGTTATTTTTAACCACTATTATAACGGCAAAAAAACTACGGATCTGTACAATAACCAATCGCTCACCAAAAGTGTGATGTCGTTACTTATTGGTATTGCAATTGACAAAGGTTACATCCGCTCGGTTGACGAACGGCTGGTAAAGTATTTCCCTGAACTGGCCAACGATACAGATAAGCGAAAACAGCAAATCACCATCAGGCAGGTTATGAACCAGGCCTCGGGATTGTGGCACGAGGATTTGACAAGACTTGATAAATATTTGGCACTTCCAAATCCTTCCGGGTACGTTTTGCACCAACCTTTAGTTAGTGAGCCCGGCAAAGTGTTTCATTATAATAACGCCGCTACACATATCCTCTCTGTAATTTTAACAAAAGCCTGCGGCCACAGCACGTTACAATTTGCCAACAAATACCTGTTCGGGCCAATGGATATTAAAGATGTGGTGTGGGGAAAAATGAAAGATGGCTATCATGATGGCTGCGGGTTATTGAGCGTTCAGCTGCATACTGCGGAAATGAACAAGTTGTCAACCCTATTACTGCATAACGGAGATTATCAAGGCAAAAATATTGTCTCCTCTAAATGGATTGACCAGCTATTGCATCCAACGATCTTTTATAAAACACCCTGGGGGTTCGAAGGCTCAACTTATGCTTTGTGCTTTTATCATTTTGAATATAAAGGAGTGCCGATTACTTATGGATTAGGCTGGGGCGGGCAGTTTACCTTTGTTATCCCTTCAAAAAAAGCTGTAATTACGGTAAATGAAAGTATAGATGACGCTACCGCGATTAAGGCTTCGATTGTATTTTTAGACAGGATATTCCCGGTGATTTATAATGAGCTGAACCGGAATTGAGCGAATAAGAGGATTTAGAGATCGTCGATAGTGGTTGCGGCGCAGAACTGCCTTTTGAAAGCAACAGATCTCTGTCAGGTTTCTAATCTTCAACCAAGGGCAGCTCGAAATAAAATGTAGAGCCCTTCCCTGCTTCGCTCTCGACGCCAATTGTGCCGTTATGATAGCTGATGATCTCGGCACAAATATACAGGCCCATACCCAGGCCGCTGGTCATATACTTTTTATCCTCCACCCTGTAAAAACGCTCAAATATGCGTTCTTTTTGAACTGCCGAAAGGCCAATACCAAAATCGGTAACCGCTACCCTCACATTGTTGCCATTTAAGGATGTTTCTATTATCACATCTTTATTTTGAGGTGAATATTTAACGGCATTATTGATAAAATTCATCAACACCTGCTCCAGCCTTTCAGCATTGGCGATCACGATGTAATTACTGCCATCGTGGATAATAAAATTGGTATCGGGATGGATCAGCCGGGCATTTTCGCTACAATTTTTTACGAGCTCTGCAATATCAACCCTGGCAAACCCATATTCCAGCTTACCCGCCTGTATCTTACTTACGTCTAACAGGTCGTTAATTAATCTTTGCAGCTTATTTAATGAATTGTTTGCTTTTTCAACATACTGTTTCACCACGGGCGGCAATTCATCTTTTTTGTAGGCCGATATCAGTTGCAGGTAACCTTTCAGGCTGGTTAGCGGTGTTTTAAGCTCATGGCTGGCAATGCCGATAAATTCGTCTTTACGCTCCATTTCTTTTTTCCGCTCCTCAATATCGGTGGCGGTGCCCACCCAAAAAACTATTTCATTATTTTCATTCCTTAGCGGCACTGCCCGGTTAAGGTGCCAGCGGTAAGCACCGTCTGAACCTCTCTTGTAGCGATTTTCCACCTCAAATATCTCTCCTGTCTTCAACGACGAACGGAACTTCTCAACAGTTCGGTTTAAATCATCCGGGTGCAGCGCCAATTTCCATCCCATATTTTTCGTTTCGTCTAAAGAAAGGCCGGTATAATCATACCATTGCTGGTTATAGTAATCAAATTCACCTTTTGGCGTGTTCGTCCATGTCATCTGCGGGATGTTGTTGGCGAGGTACTTAAAGTGTTCACGGCTCACAAAAAGTTCCTTTGTTCGAGCCCTTACCGTATCTTCCAGCTCATTATTCAATTTTTCCGTAGCCTGGTGCGCCGCAGCCAGCTGCTGGTTTCTTATTTTAAGCTGGTTTTCAGTTTCTTTAAGTATTGAAAGATCGGTCAGGATCAAGCTTAATGCAACACCCTCATCAAGATCAATTGTGTTGCATGACAGCAGGCAGGGAGTCAATTTCCCATTTTGCCCTACCAGCTGAATTTCTTCCTTGCAATCATCCTGCCAGGCGCCGGCAATAACCCTGTCAAACAATTCCCTGGCGTCATCAGCTATGAAGGAGTGGAACTTTATACCGATGGCTTTTTCGAGCGGCAAGCCTACCAGGCCGGCAAAACTGGTGTTTGCATATAATATCAGCCCCTGCTGGTTGATAGTGACCGCGCCCTCATTCATTTTCTCTATAAATACACGATAGGTTTGGTCGGCTGTTTTAAGGGTATATAGCTGGTGACCGTCACCATCGTTAACAATCAGTGCGTCAATCTGACCGGTTCGGATAGCATCGATGGTGTCATTAGCCTCTTCCAGCTGTATCTTAAGCTCCTCGTTTTGGCTTACTAACTGTTCGTATGTCGCTTTTGATGGTTCCATAATACTATCTGGCCGGTAAATTCAGTCCCCTGAGCACTTTGTCAATATCAGACATATCGCCTATCAGCCTACGTTGCGGTGCAGGGGAAAGCTTTACTAACATAGGTAAGGCAATTAGCTGCTCACTTTCGGCTATCAAAGGCTGTTGGTAAACATCTATTATCTCCAGCTCATACCTGCCGGGCAGGAAATTTTCGCAAAATTCCTTTAAATTGGATATAGCCCGGGTTGAATTAGGCGTTGCGCCGGTAACGTATAAACGCAGCCGGTATAGGTCATCACTGTTAAAATTGTTGTCAGCGGCAGGTACTTTTGGATGCTCGGTCATTATTATTTTTTGTTAGCCGGGCGTATATTTAAACCTACCAGCACTTTTTCTTCGTTGGATAAATCGCCTATAATTTTACGTATCGGTTCGGGTACCTTGCGTACCAATGTAGGCACGGCGAATATCTGGTCCCCCTCCGCCAACTGCGGCTTAACCAACAAATCTATAACTTCAATTTTATATTCACCCTCCAGGTATTCTTCACAATATTTATGCAGGTTTGCAAGCGCCGTCTGCGATTTCGCAGTTTTTCCGGCAATGTACAACCTTAATTCGTATTTGCATTCTTTTGTTTTCATTGTTATTTCTTGCCATTTTTTCCGGCAACTTCTTCGCCGCCGCCGCGTCTTTTCAACATCTCGTCGCGATTGCCATCTGTTACTTTTTTTACCAGTTCTTCTTCAATATATATTTTATTAAGTTCTTCTTCCGCCGACTCAAACTCGCTCTGCAAGCTTGCAATTTTAGCCTCCAGAATTTTTCGTTTGCGCAGTATTTCACGGTCTTTCATGCTCATGGCATTGTTTCGCAGCACCTTACCTGTTTGTTCCTGCAGTATTTGCGCCTCGCGGGCCGAGCCTGTTAGCACTCCGTCGGGACCCAAATAAACATCAACCAGATCAATGCCCTTGTCGGTGATCACAAATTCCCTAACCTGGTTCGAGTGCTTCATCCCGCGTGATTTCATGATGTACATGCCACGGTTCCTTTCGCCGTTAAATTCAATGTCGCGCACTAAAATCCAGGCATCAACCAATGATGACACTCCTTCGTCGGTTTGCTCATTTACTATATTATTCAAACTGAGCGCCGTAAACAATACCGTAATCTGTTCTTCCTGCAAAAAATCAATGAGCCTGATCAGCATCGATTTAACATCACTTACCGATCCCACTGTGATGAGATTCGTAATAGGATCGAGCACCACGGCATCGGGCCTGAATTTCTTTATCACCTTATGGATAGCTACCAAGTGCTGTTCCAGGCCATGCAGCGTAGGGCGCGAAGCCTGGAATTGCAGCAGGCCATTTTCCATATGTTTTTTTAAGTCGACATTGATTGACCGCATGTTCCTGACAATCTGGCTGGGCGACTCTTCAAAGGCAAAGTACATGCACTTTTTCCCCTTGCTGCAAATGTCGTTTGCAAAGCATGCGGCTATACTTGTTTTACCGGTACCTGCTGTACCCGATACCAGCACGCTCCCGCCCTTGAAAAAGCCTTTCCCGCCAAGCATCTTGTCCAGGGCAGGGATGCCTGTTGACACTCGTTCAGAAGAAACCTCTTTCTCCAATTGCAGCGAGGTTACAGGCAATACAGAAATGCCATCCTCATCAATCAGGAAGGGGTACTCGTTAGTGCCATGCATTGAGCCACGATACTTCACAATCCGCAGTCTCCGGGTCGAAATTTGATTAATTACCCTATGATCCAGCAGTATAACACAATCTGAAACATACTCCTCCAGTCCCTGCCGGGTCAGGGATGCGCCTTCGCCCTTCTCGCCGGTAACTATGGCGGTAACGCCTTTTTCCTTCAGCCATTGGAATAGACGACGAATCTCGGCCCTTAATATTGCCTGGTTTGTTAAACCGGCAAACAGGTTTTCAATAGTATCGAGTACCACACGTTTAGCGCCAATGCTGTCGATGGCATGGTTAAGGCGTATAAACAAGCCGTCAAGGTCATACTCTCCGGTTTCCTCAATCTCACTCCGGTCTATATGAACATAATCAATTTTCAGTTTTTTATCCTTTTGCATTTGCTCCAGGTTAAAACCAAGGGAACCTACGTTCATAGATAGTTCTTCCGCTTTTTCCTCAAAAGCCATAAATACGCCCGGCTCATTAAATTCGGTCGCGCCTTTTACTATAAACTCCAGCGAAATAAGCGTTTTGCCGCAACCGGCTTCTCCGCATATCAGCGTGGGCCGAGCTGCGGGTAAACCACCGCCTGTTATTTCATCCAACCCAGTGATGCCGGTTGGTGTTTTTGGTATCTGGGTATGATGTATTGTCTTTTTATTTTTTTTACTTTCTTTAGCCATGTACGATAATATTATTAAATCGTATAAAAATATTCCTTAAATTTAATTTTTAATATATTTTTTATATTTTTATTTAAATTATTGAGGACTATACTGTTATTAATAAGTTCTATAATAAAAAGTAACAGAAATTGTTTTTATAGGTTTGATATTTAAAGGAAAAGTTACAAATCACCAGGAATAGCGGTTAAATATCTGTTAATAAGTACTTAACAGTTTATTAAATATTGAAGCAAAAAAAAGCCGTGCCGGGGTGGCATTGCTTACATATTGAATGAAATTGCCTTTAAAATTTATAAGTGAGGCCTGCGCCAAAAATCTGTTTTACCTGCAAAAGCGAGTGGTATTCACTCACACCGTTCTTTATTTGCGGTATCTGTGCCTTTGGGTCGTTTATTAATTCCACACCGGCATTAACTGTAACCAGCTTGTTTACTTTCATAAAAATATTGGCGGTATAGTCCAAATAGATATCACCAGGTCTTTTCAGGTAATTCGAATATAGCTTCAGGATATTTTCAAAGGCAATGTTTTCAGCAAGGTTAACCTTGTAATAAGCATCCAAAGAAGCTCCGAACTCGAACAGGCTCTTTTTGCCGGGCGTTACGCCGTAGGAGCCAATGGCTGAAAGTGAATCGTTACCAACGATGGTAATGCGGGCGGCGGCCGGCGACAGGTTCACCCTAAAGTTATCCGACCTTTTATAGGCAAAACCGGGGCCGAATGTCAAATAGGCTGGTGCGAAAGGTGCTGATAACAACGTTCTGGCTCCGGTTGCATCATATAAATATCCTTTCGTGAACTGGGTCTGAAAATTCATGTAAAATGTGTACAGCCAATATTTTGAAGCCTGGCGGCCGAGCAAGCTGTTGAGTATGATCCGGTCGTCATTTTTTCGCCACCCGGTACCGTTTTGCTTGCTGATGCCGTAACCGGCAATGGCTTTATTATCCCAGCTCCAAACTCCTTTTTTGTAGTTAAAATCATAGTCAAGCACCAAGTTGGCTGATACGGCGTTAACGCCGCCCGCCGCCCAGTTAGAAAATGAGCTTTGACTTATCAATACGGTGTTTTGGCCATGTACCTTCCAGTACCTGGTGGTGTCTGCTTGTGGGGTTGTCTGCGAGAAGCCGGCAAAGCATAAAAACAGAAAGCAGAGGCTAAGAAATATTGTTTTCATAACGGCAGATTTAATTTATCAAAGCCTAAATTTACAAATCCTTTTTTTAAAGGCATGCTACATGTAAGAAGATATATTGTTGTCAGCGATTATGCAATATCCTATAAATTATCCCCAAATTACTTTTGGTTTACATTTTATCTGCTTAATTTCATCCTTTTAATTATTAGGCATACATCAAACCTATGACTGCCGACTTATCCGTTGAGCTTTTTAAAATTGTATTTGAGAAATCGCCCGGCTCCTTATTAATAAAAGGGGATGCGCCGCGGTTTACCATTGCAGCGGCAAGCGACAGCTACCTGGAAGTAACATCAAGTACCAGGGAGCATATTGTCGGTAAGGGATTTTTTGAAGCATTCCCGGAAGATAAAACACTTAGCGATGATACGAACGCCCGAAGCGTGTTTACCAGGGTAGTCGACACTGGTCAAAAAGTCGATGTCCCCAGCTATCGTTTCGACGTTTATAATAGAGATACCGGTATCTGCGATATACGTTACTGGTCTTGCTCCAATATCCCTTTGCTAAGTACCGATGGGAAGGTTGATTATATACTGAACACGGTAATAGATATCACTGAAGAAGTGCGCGCGCGCGAAATTATTGCCGAAAATGAAGATCGTTTACGGCTCGCTACAGATGCAGCTGCCCTGGCCACCTGGGACCTTAACCTGCTCGATTACAGCTTCGTGAGCTCACCCCGAATGAATGAAATATTCGGTCATCCACCGGATGCACCGCTCCTGAATCACCAGGAACTTCAAAGGCAGGTTGATCCTGAAGACTTAAAGAATATTGTAGTGGCGGCCTACCATGAAGCCCTTGTAACCGGAAAATACTTGTATGAAGTAAGGATCTCTTTGCCTGACGAGTCACTTCGCTGGATAAAAACACAAGGCATTGTTATTTACAATGAGAAAAATATCCCGGTAAGAATGCTCGGTACCGTATTGGATATTACCGACAACAAACGCGACGAAATACGAAAAAATGATTTCATTGCTATGGCAAGCCATGAACTTAAAACGCCGCTTACGTCGGTAAAAGCTTATTTACAGATACTGGCTAAGCGGCTGGCGTCATCCGGCGACAGCTTTGTAAATAGCACCCTGTTGAAAGCAGGCAACCAGGTGAATAAAATGACAGACCTGATCCATGCTTTCCTCGACCTGTCGCGGCTTGAATCAGGTAAACTTCAGCTAAAATTAGCAGACTTTGACATTAATGCGCTGATTGAAGAAATCATAGCGGAAACCAGACTTCTGAGCCCGGGACGGATAATATACTTTCAGCCAGGCGAAAAACTCATGGTGCGTGCCGACCATGAGAAAATAGGCCAGGTAACCAGCAATTTTTTAAGTAATGCCTTAAAATATTCTGACAAGGAAACTATTATCAGCATAACCGCCGTAAAAGAAATAGACAGTGTAAAGGTATCAGTAGAAGATAAGGGCATAGGCATCAGGCCAAAAGACCAGGAAAAACTGTTCCAGCGGTTTTACCGGGTTGAAGGCGACAAGATGAAAAACATTTCGGGCTTCGGCATCGGTCTGTACCTATCGCGCGAAATCATGCAGCGGCATAAAGGCGCCATCGGCGTGGAAAGCGAAGAAGGCAAGGGCGCTACGTTTTATTTTACCCTGCCGGCTGTTCACTAACGCTCAGCCTAACCTGTTTCGCAACAGCCTCATCTCTTCCTGCATTTGTTCGACCCGCTCCAGCAGGTGCACAATAGCCTCTATCCCGGCAATGTTTATCTCGAGATCCTGGTGCATACGTATCATTTTCTCCAGCCTTTGCAGCTCAGGCTCCGGGATGTAGGCATTTTTCTTAACTACCTTTACCTTTACCAGCCCGGCTTCACTAAGCGAGTTGATAAATGTGTATTCTATCCCATGATGGGTGCATATATCAGCTGCTGCTATCAAATTGTTCATTTGGTTCTGTGGTTTATTAGTTTATCGGTAACTGTTAAATAAAGCACCTGTTCAGCTTTTCGCCTCATCCCTGATCTGCTCAAAAAGTTTCCTTTGTTTATCGGTAAGATTCACAGGCACTTGTATATCGTAAGTTATATACAGATCGCCAAAATGGTTCTCTTTTTTATAAACGGGCATCCCCTTGCCCTTTAGTTTTACTTTAGTACCGTTCTGCGTTTCAGGCTTAACTTTTATTTTTACTTTGCTGTCGAGCGTATCGATGGTTACCTCGCCGCCCAGCACCGCTGTATACAGGTCAAGCTTCACATTGGCGTACAGGTCGCTGCCGTTCCTTTTAAATATGGGATCGTCTGCAACTATAAAAGTAATGTATAAATCGCCCGCAGGCCCGCCGTTGGTGCCGGGGCCGCCGTGCCCGGCTATCTTAATGTTCTGTCCGTTCTCAACACCGGCGGGTATGGTAATGCGTATGTTCTTACCATTTACGGTAAGCGTCTGTTTGTGCGTTACGGCTGCATCCTTTAGGTTCAGCCGTAATTCGGCGCTATAATCCTGCCCCCTGAATTTAGTCTGCCTTCCGCCTCTTGCGCCGGAACCGCCGCCAAACATCGACTGGAAGAAGTCTGAAAAATCGTCGCTGCCAAAGCCCTCAAACCCACTATACTGGCCGCCTCCAAAACCACCGGCTTGCTGCTGGCGTTGTTGCTGCTGGCGGGCCTGCTCATATTCCGGGCCGTGCTGCCAGTGCTCGCCGTACTGGTCGTATTTCTTACGCTTCTCCGGGTCGCTCAATACTTCATTGGCTTCGTTTAGCTGTTGAAACTTTTTGTGGGCTTCGGCATCGTTAGGGTTAAGGTCGGGGTGGTATTTGCGGGCAAGTTTGCGGTATGCCGCCTTTATATCTTTTTCCGATGCCTTTTTATCAATGCCTAAAACCTGGTAATAATCAATAAATGCCATATCAGATGGTTGTAAAACCTTTGTTAAATAACCTTATTGTAAGTGTGATGGTTTTATACTGATAAAGATAAATCTTTTTTAATTTTTAATATTGCACATATTACCCATCAATTATAAAAACATGGACACTTCTATCTTTAAACACTTTAGCGACATACCAACCAAAGAGATTGCCCCCGGTTACTTCTCCAAATTAATCCATACCGAAACCAATACCGTCAACTTTATTGATGTAACCAAGGGCAGCCCGATCCCGAGGCACCGGCATGTACATGAACAATTATCTTTTGTTTTGGAAGGGGAATTTGAGCTTACAGTTAACGAGATACCACAAAGGCTTACACCTGGCTTATTCGCTGTAATACCATCCAACGTTTGGCACAGTGGTGTGGCATTAACCGATTGCAGGCTGATTGATATTTTCAGCCCGGTACGAGAAGATTACAGAGATTTGTAATATCAAACCGATTCTTGACTCTGATTTTCAAAAGCTTTAGGTTTGTCGTCCCAAAAAAAGTAATTATGCCGGTAACCAAAGCTGTCCTTGCGGATGTACCACTATTAAATGTATTAGTCAACAGCGCGTATCGCGGCGAAACCTCCAAACAAGGCTGGACAACCGAAGCTGATTTGCTTGACGGCATGCGGATTGACGAACAAACGCTGACCGGTTACTTCCATGACGATCATATAACCATTCTGAAAAATACTGATGAGAACGGCGTCATCAACGGATGCGTTTACCTGGAGGTGCGCAGGCCCAGGCTGTATGTGGGCATGTTCAGTGTCTCTCCTGCCCTGCAAGGCAAAGGCATTGGCCGCGAATTGCTGCTGGCCGCAGAAGATGAGGCGAAAAAATTGGATATCCATACTCTGAGCATGACCGTTATCAGCATACGCGACGAGCTGATCGACTGGTATAAACGCCGCGGTTACCATCCAACCGGCGAAATGCTCCCCTTTCACCCCGGAGAGAAATTTGGCATAGCCCGCCAACACCTGGAACTCGCAGTGCTCGAGAAAACCATTTAAACACACTTTTTACAAAAATTTTCTGTTCGCTGCAATAATATACGAAACAATTCGTATATTTACTTGAATGTTGAAATGATTGCATTCCCTCACCCCGTAGAATTAAAGATTAGTGCAGAAAGCTTTGAAAAAAGGGGCAATTGATGCAACCTTCTAAAAACATCATCGTCTTATAACACAAATGACACCGGCGCTATTAATTCAAATGGAAGAGATAAACCCTCAGTTAAGAGAATTTATAGTTGATTACTGCACTAAGTACAAGATCAGGAAGGTTGATCCGGGTACTTTGAGCCTGGATACAAGCATTGACCTGGATCTGGATATCGTTGATATTGAGATTGACCTGTTTCTGGCAGAATTTGCCGAAGCATTCCGTATAGATCTTTCGAAATTCAGCTGGTATAAATATGGTTACCCTACAGGCTCGGCAAGTGTTAAAGTAATCCGTACGGTGTTTGGGTATAAAGCAAAATGGGTAAAACGTTTATCCAACCGCCTTTACAAGCCTCGTTTCAGGGTAAGTAACCTGCAGGACGCGGTAGTCAGCGGCAAATTATTATAGCCCGGTTAATGGGCAAATGTTACGGGGTACAAGGCAAACTCTTTTGGGCCAACAAATAAACGATCAGCTTGCAGCGATCTTTATTTAAAGGTTTGCTGCGTACCCCGTAATATTTAATATCCACCCACAATCTTAACAATCCAAGCCTTATAATCAACCCAAGCTTAAAAAGCCTCATTCAGATTCAGGAAGAATCCTCTTGACCCGTATTTACCCCAGGCATAGTCAAGGCAAAGATTGGTGCGGGTAGCTTTGTTAAACAATACACGCAGGCCACCGCCGCCCCCTGGCTGCCAAACCTGGAAGAGTTTAGTTCCCTGGTCGTCATTCGCTGTTTGCAAACTACCAAATACTACTCCGCTTAAAAACTTATTATTTAGTATCGGGAAACGGTATTCCACTTCTGTATCGTTAAACTTCGTGCCTCTGAAATACTGTCCTACGTATCCCCTGCCGCTTTTAAATGAGCCATCCCGGGCAGTACCAGGCAGTTCCATATAGGGTATTGCGCCGCTTAAAAGGTACGAACCCCAGTTCCAGACGGCGATTACGTGTTCCGGGTGCGTGCTTGACAGGCTGAAATATTTCCGGAAATCTGTAGTAACCTGCACCGCGTTTTTTGTACTGCCAATCCAGGTTTGATTGATGCGGATGCCGGCATCGGCATAAATACCCTTATATGCCCTGTTTTGATTATCACGTGTGGTATATTCCGCGTTAAAAAGGAAGCCGTTTGACGAATAATGGTCTTGCGGGAAACCGAAACGGTCATTATAAACCTTGAACGGAGTTAATTTTCCCGAAGTGTCTGCATTATCCTTAATGCTTCTCCTCACATCGAATGAAAGTCCCGCGCCCAGGAAAAAGTTTTTATAGACCTGCTTGTAAACTTTTTCGCGCAGATTGAAATAATAAGAGTGCAATACGTGCCCTTTGCGTTCCGGGTCGCTTAGCACATGGTTTGCTTCACTTTCATAATTACCCCGGCCAATTCCCAGTCCAAAATCAGGCGAAACTGTTTTAGCAGCCACCAGGCTTCCCTGAAAATTCCATTTATTGGCGTTGGTGAAGGCGTTATGATTGATGTAGAAATAGATAATTCCCTTGGTAGTAATAGATGCGGATGTTGCAGCGACTGATAAAAGTGTACTGGGATCTGCACCCAGTTTCATCCCGGCTACAGCCTTTATCCCGATCTGTGATCCGATGGTTGGGTTCGAAGCAACATTTGGTATAACGGTGATGCCCGATCTTTTCTTTAATGTATCCGGCGCTTTGCCGGGATGAAAGATATTACGGTACAAGTCTCCGACGTCATACTGCTTATTAAAATTATCGGCCTGCCTTGTTTGCTGGCCCTTCTTTATGCGAATAGAATCCGCTTTGAGCGAATCGGCAGGTGCACCTACCTGGCTGAAAGCAGCACCGGTGATGCTTGTAAAAAATGCAATTAATAAAGTCTTCGGTGGACAAAAAAATCTTTTAAATACTGTATTATAGGATAATCTCAAAACAATTCTATTTAGTTGATAAACAAGTGTCAGCTTAACAGGTTTCATTTCTCAACCATTTATCGTGGAAAAGGTTTTCTGAGAAAAATCCATGGATCGTCTTTATGACAATTTTAGCACATTAATCATTTTAAATGAGTGACCTGTTTTTAAGGTAATAGCAAATTGCTATCTTTGATAATAACTACTTTTATGGCAACGGCACTTAATTCAACACAATTGGAAATTCTGAAATTATTCAGAAATGAACAGCCTGAAGAAGAGCTCCAGGAAATTAAGTCGTTATTGATCGCATACCTCGCAAATAAGGTCACTTTTGAAGCTGATAAAGCTTTTGCTGAAAAAGGGTACGCCGAAACCATTTTTGAGAAATGGAAGCAAGAACATTTTAGGAAAACAGCTTAGCATATGACAGTTGTAATAGACTGCAATATCTTTGTGATGTGCCTTACTTCACATTCGCCTTATCACAGAATATATCAGTCATTAATTGCGGGTAGATTTAATCTTAACGTTACGACAGATATTATTCTCGAGTATGAAGAAATAATACAGCGAAAATACAACGTTTCTACCGCCAACACTTTGGTAACACTACTTAGCGAATTACCAAATGTCAATATCATTCACTCTAATTATAGGTGGCGACTCATTGAAAATGATTTAGACGATAACAAATACTGTGATTGTGCAATAGCGGGACAAGCTGATTTTATAGTTACCGAGGATAAGCATTTTGATGTATTGAAGAGTATTACTTTTCCGGCTATTGATACCGTAAACATCGAAAAATTTATGGAGCTTATTGATTGATTAAAGGTCGGTCACCCTCGTATGTACCCGCTTTACAAACTTTCGGATATCAAGTACAATGCCGGCGAAAATGTAGAATATAAGCGGGAAACCGACGGCCAGGAAAGATGAATAGATAAAAAACAGGCGTATCTTACCAATGGAAACATTGAACTTTTCGCCAAGGTAGGTACATACCCCAAATGAATAACGTTCAAAAAATGTGAGAATCCGTTGCAGCATATCAACCTAGCTTTAATATTTTATTACCAACGCCGCAATGCAGGCATTTCTTATAATTGCAGTAGTTATTTTTTAATTCCAGCAATGCCTGCGACTCAAATGCGGTATTTATTTTCACCCCTAAGTTAGCAAAATCAGTTATAATATTATTTTTTTCGTTAGGCAGATGCTCCAGAAGTTTTAAACAGCGATTTATATAATGCTGCAGCTGGTTATGCCTGCCATAACTAAACAGAAATAATGCCAATGTGTTTAACAGCAAAATATCTATAGAAGCGGCTCCCATATTTTTTAGCGACGGTGCAGATTCAACATCAAACCGGTAATGCTTTTCCCAATAATCGTTAACCTGAATTTCCGAAAATAAGTTTCGCAGCGCCTGCACATCTTTTATCTCCAGCACCTTCGAAAATAAATGGTTGGAATGCACTACCAGTGCTGCAAACTGCGCCAGCCTAATGGTCGGGAAATTTTGCGGGCGCAGGCGCATAAACTTCCATAAATGATTATCTATCGGTGTAAGCTGATATTTTTTCCTCAGGAATTCATACTCCTTTTTAAGCTTTGAAGGGTAATTATCCTTAAAATCACCAGCCAGGAATCCGGCCTGGCCGAATAGTAAAGCCTCAATCTGCAGCGCATTGTTTTTGTGTTTAGCCAGCGTTAGTTGCGGCAGCGACTTGGCAAGCATTTCAAAAGGCAATGCATTGGTTTTAAAACCAAAGTTGGCTGCCAAAAACTGATAAAATGTTTCTTCCCAATCGCCGCGGTTTAAGTCAAGAGCATTTATAACCGTTGCAGATTTTTTTTCAAGACGCTCTACCAGCACCCGCGTTAGCCAGTTTTGCATGGTAAGCCGGTCAACTTCGCCGATAGTCGCCTCGCACGGAATTACAGATTGATTGCCAAATACCAGGTTATGGTAGCGCTGATGGAGGTCGCCGGGGATACGGCTTTGTAATTCCAGCGTTGGTACATGGCGTCCGTTAGGTAGTATTAGCGGCGTATCATCTTTATAAACTACATGAAGTATCACGTTGTTATACGATTCATCGGTAGTGTGCCCGTGCCGCTGCCAGTCGGACGATGAAACATGTACCTCAACGTTCCCGGCCCACATCGTGTCCCCTATCTTAATTCTTGCGGTGTGAAAATCAGGCCCCGAATCTGAATTAGGCGTCCCCGCTGAAAAAATCTCCAGCTCCCGGCCATCAGTTGTCCTTAAATCGCCCCGCTCAAAAAGCCTGAACTTCCATACATAATGCAAGAAATCTTCGGGAAAGAGCATTGTTGGTTGTAGTGGTTTTAAACGTTGTGTTGTTATCGGTTTGGGATGATTTATTAATTACAATCGCCATAAAGATAAAGCGTACTTTCAACATCTACAAACCTTTACCACGACTGCAGCTTTTACAACTAATCAACCAATCCGCTCCCACTTCCCGGATTCCAGGCTCCTGTAAATAGCGTCAACAACTTTCATATCTTTCAGACCTTCCTCACCGGCTACGCGGCTTTGTTTGTTGAGAGTGACGCATTTCGCAAAGTCATCCATCTGCGCGGCCTGTTGTATTATTTGAGGAAATTTCATCGGACTGCCGTTGATGCTGCCGTCAATAGCATTATACCCATAGGCGGGCCCAAGCTCAAAATTGCCGTTTTCGGCCTCTGCTTTCAGGTAGCTCCAGTCGTTATTATAGCTCGATTTTCCGGTAGTGACCAGCTTATTCGGAAATTCCAGTTCCCAGAAAACGGTTTCGTCCACCTCTTTAAAAAAATCAGGGCGCAATTTCTCTTGCGTGGCCTTCACAGCAACAGGCTCTTCACCAATGGTATAGCGGGCGCCCTGTATGCAGTAAACCCCCATGTCCATTAAACCGCCTCCCCCTGCCAGGGCTTTTTTTAAACGCCATGCATTGGGGTCGCCATTGTAAGTAAATCCGTTGCCGGTGTCGATATGCTTAATATTACCCAGTATATGTTTTTGCCCAAGCCGCATAACTTCCATATTATGCGGCTCGAAATGCAGGCGATAGCCAATAGACAGTAATCTGTTCGCTTTTTTGCAGGCGGCTATCATTTCTTCGCATTCTCCCGCGTTCAGGGCCATCGGCTTTTCACAAATCACATGCTTACCGGCCTGCGCAGCTTTAATGGTATACTCTTTATGCATAAATACCGGCAGCACCACGTAAATAATATCGATATCCGGGTTTTTAGCTATCTCGTCAAAATTCTGGTAGTTATAAATATTTTTTTTCGGGATATTGTATTTTTTTGACCAGGCTACCGCTTTAGATGGCGTACCGGTTACAATACCTGCCAGGTAGCATTCTTTGGTATGCCGAAGTGCGGGGCCCAGTTGTCCCGTACTGTAGGAGCCGAGACCTACCAATGCGATACCAAGTTTCTTTTTCTTAGGACGGGCAAACGATTTCAAAGCTGGCGCCATTGCCAGCGCACCGAGGCCTATTGAGCCTGTGCGGATAAAATCACGGCGTGAAAATTTATTTGATAATTTCATGGCAGTATGTTGAAATTATAAAAATAGGGATTTTATAATTGACAGAGACCGCATATTTTTCGTTTTAAAGAACATCCTTTCCGGTAATATAAGCCGGTCAGAGTGCAAGATACATCCCCTATAATAGATCAGTCAGTTCGCCAAAATTGCTGATGGTGGCAATTTGCCCTCCTTCTACCTTACCAAAACCATAATCACAAAAAATAAACGGCACGCCGGCGGTAGTGGCCGAGCTATAATCGCCCATGGTATCACCAATATACACAGGCGACGTAAGGTTATGATCATTAACTATGTCTTTTATATTTTCAGCTTTTGGTTGCCCTTTAGTTCCGAAACATTGGTGACCAGCGAAATAATGCTCCATCCTGCTGATCTTAAAAAACACTTCGATATAACCGCTCTGGCAATTACTTACTATGAACAGCTTATAATTTTTGGATAAATAAGCCAGCGTTTCATCAAGACCAGGATAAAGTTCGCCGCCTTTTTCGTGTAAAATTTCCAGTTCGTGCCTGGCACAAAGCGACTGTACTTCTGCCCTTTGTTCTGTTGTCAGATTTGGGAACAGCTTGTCAAAAATAGAATCATAGGTCATGCCTGTAATCGAGCGCACCCGTTCCTGCGTCATTTCTTCCTGAATATAATCAACGCTACCCAGGGCTGCCTGCCATGCTTTGGCTACGTTGCCTGTACTATCCCAAAGGGTACCATCGAGGTCGAAAATTATGCCGTCGAATTTATTTTTAAGTGATGAATTCATGTGGCGGCAAAAATAATATAATGAATTGACCCTGCAGAAATGATTTCACTGTTTTAGAAGAATATACTGTGGCAAGCTTTTTATCTGAACAACCGGCATAAAATAAAAACCCCCTTACACTCGCTGCTCGGGGATTTTAACCTAAACCTTATCACAATGCACACGGACGTGTGCTATGAAGCCACAAAGCTACGAAAAACAACGTAGATATATTGGTGGATTTTTGCAAAAAAATGGAGGATTTTGCAGACAGTTTTTTTAACTCATGGTTTCAACCTGCTTATTTTCAACTATTGATCACACAACTTTTTTAATTCATTTGCGTACAAAACGGGAATCAATTATTTCTCGCTTCCCCTGGCGATCAAGACCTAATTTTTAATTAAATGGTGAACGGCTTTAGTGTGGTACGTGTGTTAGCCCGGTTAACATTTTTTTTATTGGCAGTTTTTCCCCTTGCCGGATTTCCGCAAAATGCCAGCCTCAAATTCGAGCATTTCGGCACCGGGAACGGCTTGTCGCAGGTTAATATCAACTGCATTATTCAAGATAGCCGTGGTTTTATGTGGATAGGCAGCCGCAATGGATTAAACAGGTACGATGGTTATAAATTCATTTCCTTTCGATACGATTCCAAAAACGAGCAGACCTTAAGTAACAACATGATTACTGACCTGGCCGAAGACCGCGCAGGCAATATATGGGTAGCCACGCAAAGCGGACTGGACATGTATGAAAGGGCAACCGGCAAATTTGTTCGTTACATGCATGATGCTAAGAATGCCAATACAGTATCTAATAATATCATCAACCGGCTGAGATTTGACCATAACGGCAAATTATGGATAGCCACACAAAACGGCGGCCTTGACTGCTTCGATATCAAAACAAAGACTTTCCGGCACCACATCCATAACGCTGCTGATGCCGCGAGCATAAACGATGACAACGTACGCACCGTGTTTGAGGACAGCGAACACAAACTGTGGATAGGCACACTATCAGGCGGATTGAGTGTTTATGATTCAACGAGTAATTCATTTTCCAACTACCCTTTTATCGATCCGGTAACAAAAAAACAGGTAGCCCGCAATGTCATCTCTATTATTGAAAACAACCAGCAACAGCTATGGGTTGGCACCCAGGAAGACGGATTATTTTTGTTTGATAAAACCACCGGGGCCGTTAAACGCTATATTCACGATGACAATTCACCCAATACAATTTCCAGCAACACCATATACTGTCTGAAGAAAGATGATTCAGGCCAGTTGTGGATAGGCACTGAAAACGGAGGTTTATCCATACTGAATATTAAAACAGGCAAGTTCAGCAATTATATCCATGACGAAGTTGATAACAACAGCATCAACGGCAATTCCATTTATGGTATCTGCAATGACAGATTGGGCAACATGTGGCTTGGGGCCTTCAGCGGGGGGGTAAATCTTTATAAAAAATCTACGTCCAGCTTTACACTTTACCGGCACAATTCGCAGCAAGGCAGTTTAACAAATGACTTTGTGCTGGCTCTGTTCGAGGACCGGGATAAACAAATATGGGTGGGAACGGACGGCGGCGGTCTTAATAAATTCAATCCTCATATCGGGACCTTCAGCAGCTATAAACAGCAGCCAAAAGGCAAAAACGGTATCGCCGGAAATTATGTACTGGTTATTGACCAGGATGCAGACGGCGATTTATGGGCAGGAACCTGGGGCAATGCCATTAGTATATTAAACCCTAAAACGCAAAAATTCACTTACCTGGCGCCCGAACCGGGCAATCCCAACAGCTTAGCAGGCAACAACGTTTACAACCTGATACATACCAGGGATGGAAAAACCTGGATAAGCGTTTTCGGCGTAGGGCTTGACTGTTATGATAAAAAGACCAAAACCTTCACCCATTTTAAATTTGACGTTAATAAACCGAATGGATTAAGCAGCAATTACATATACGCCCTTTACGAAGACAAAGAAGGAAATTTGTGGATAGGTACATCTGATTCAGGTCTTGAAATGCTTGACCGGAAGACCAATACTTTTATACAGTACCAGCACGATGAGTCGAAAAACAGTTTGAGTAATAACGGCATAACCGATATTTTTGAAGACGATAAGGGCAACCTATGGCTCGCTACACTCTCGGGGCTTGATATATTTAACCCCAAAACCAAGCGTTTTACAGTATTTACAAAAAAAGACGGTCTCCCAAGCGATATCGCCTATGCCATAAGACAGGATAACGGTGGTAAAATATGGATAAGCACTAACGGAGGACTATCGGTTTATAACCCATCAACCAAAAAATTTCGGAATTATACTACTGAAGATGGCGTACAAAGCGACGAATTCAAGCCGCATTCTGCATTAAAAGCCAGCGACGGCAGGATGTTTTTTGGCGGAGTCAACGGGTTTAACGCATTTTATCCCGACCAGATTTTAAAGCCGCTGGCATTTTCTCCGTTGGTGATAACATCATTCCAGCTATTTAACAAGCCCCTTACCATAGCCAAAAACGCGAACGACCCATCGCCTTTGAAGCGCGATATTTCCGACACTAAAACTATAACATTATCTCATAAGCAATCTGTATTCTCGCTGGAATATGCAGCGCTCGACTATGGCTCGCCGGATAAAAAACAATATGCTTACAAGTTAGATGGCTTTGATAACGAATGGAACTACGTAGGCGCCAAAACGACTGCATCGTACACTAATCTTCCCCCGGGTGAATATACTTTCAGATTAAAATACAAGAACAGCGCAGGGCTATGGTCGCCCGTAAAAGATTGCCTGCAAATAACTATCGTTCCGCCGTTTTGGTACACATGGTGGTTTATTTCGCTTGCTGGCATCGCAGTTTTAGCCCTTATTTACGGGATATTTAAACTGAGGGTGAGGTCGATTCAAAAACACCAGATTGAGCTGGAAAGACAAGTTAAGGAACGTACAGAGCTTTTGGCGCAAATGACTCTCGACGAACGCAAATCCCGGGAGGAGGCTGAAAAAGCCAGGGAGGCAGCAGAACAGGCTACGATGGAAGCCCGGGAAGCCAACCAGGCAAAAAGTGTATTCCTTGCCACTATGAGTCACGAGATACGTACGCCGATGAATGGCGTACTGGGTATGGCGGCACTGCTAAACGAAACCAACCTGGATGCTGAACAGCGTGAATTTTCTCAGACTATACTGCACAGCGGCGAGGCATTGCTTAATGTGATCAATGACATCCTCGACTTTTCTAAAATTGAATCGGGTAAGATGGAGATTGACATGCACGATTTCAACCTGAGGAATTGCATCGAAGAGGTACTCGATCTCCTGTCAGGAAAAGCCACCGAAGTGGGGCTCGACCTGATCTATTACATCGACCCGCTGCTACCATCCGATTTAATCGGCGATGGTATGCGGTTAAGGCAGGTACTGCTCAACTTGCTCGGAAATGCAATTAAATTCACCCATTACGGCGAGGTATACCTGGGTATTAAACTGGTGCGGCAAACTAAACGGAATGAAATAGAACTGGGTTTCGAGGTAAGAGACACGGGTATCGGCATTCCTGCGGATAAAGTATCGAAACTGTTCGAGGCATTTTCGCAGGTCGATTCTTCTACTACACGAAAATACGGCGGCTCAGGCCTTGGACTTGCCATTTGCCAGCGCCTGATCAACCTGATGGGCGGCGAAATTACAGTTAACAGTGAACCGGAAAAAGGCACCACATTCAATTTCAGCATAAAATGCCAGGTAAGCGAATTTGGCAACCAGCAGATAGTTAGCCCCGCCGCCGGACTTTTAAAGGGCAAAAAGGTACTGGTGGTTGATGATAATGCAACCAACCGCCGGATATTACAATTGCAGATGGAACATTTGCAGTTAATGCCGTTATTGGCAGCGGATGCAAATGAAGCCCTGCATTTATTGGATACAACCGAAAACATTGAGCTGGTTATCAGCGACATGCAAATGCCGGATATGGACGGTGCAGCCCTCGCCAAAATCATAAAACAAAAGTTCAAAATGATGCCGGTAATCCTGTTAAGCTCTCTTGGCGACGAAAGCCAGAAAAACTATCCGGGCTTATTTACCGCTGTTTTAACCAAACCCGTTAAGCCGCTGCATTTACAAAAAGTAATCACAGCGCAATTCCAGCCATCACCGGCTAATAATGATACGGCGAAACCGTTGCCGGCGCTGAGCACAGACTTTGCGAAGTTGAAACCCTTAAACATTTTGGTGGCGGAGGACAACCCGATAAATCAGAAAATGATACTGAAAGTTTTGGAGAAACTCGGCTACGATGCAGCGCTTGCTACCACCGGCCGCGAAGTAATTCAAATGCTGGACAATAAATATTATGATCTTATCCTGATGGACGTACAAATGCCAGAAATGGACGGCCTCGAGGCAACCCGGTATATCCGCGAGCATGTTAACAAACAGCCCGTTATCATCGCGATGACGGCCAACGCCATGGTAGAAGACCGCGATATCTGCCTGAAAGCGGGAATGGATAATTATATCTCGAAGCCGGTTAAAATTGAGACGCTGATAACGATGCTGAGAGAGACGGAGTTTAAGGAATCGGTGGTGGTAACTAAGTAACCATAAATATTAAAGTCTTCAAAAGTTCAGCGCGATTTCATACTTTCGAACATTGCAGCGGCTATTTTGCGTTGTGCAATTATTCGTGCGTTTTAATAGTTAAGTTCAAAGTTTTATGGGAACATGGGGCACAGAAATTAATGGCAACGATGCCTTCATGGATATTTATCAGAATTTTTTTGATCGGTATAATCGCGGGCAGGGCCCCGTATATATTTCCGGTAGAATACAAGATGAATTTGCGGAAATGTTCGATGACGTTGATGACCGAAATAATTGCCTCTTCGCCCTTGCTTTGGCGCAGTGGGAAACAAAATCGCTTAACAGCGCTCTTTTCGGGCAAGTAAAAGAAATTATCACTGGTGGCCACGACTTTAAAGTATGGAAACAACTGGGTGCCGATGAGCAAGTTTTAGAGCAAAGAAGCCGGGTGCTCAATGAGTTCTTAACCAAAATATCAGTACCAAAAGGAAAAGCAAAGCGACGAGTAAAGCAAAAATTTCAATTCGAAACGATTTTGCTTACCGAACAAATTGCACCGGATAAGAAAAAGTCATTCGCCGTTAAGGAAGAATATACAAACAAGAAATATCTTCATACGAGCGGAATTATGTCATGGGCTACCGGGGGAAGCGGAATTATGTACTTTACCAAACAAGGAAGCCCGATTTCGGCAAAATGGCTCGACAGTCAAACATTAGAAATAACTCATGATAAAGACATCGTGTTTACAAAAAGAGAGAGCAGGACATACTACCTTGGTGACGACATTGAAATAATTTATGTGGAACGATAACGTATCTCAATCGTAAATAAGTCCGCTTTGCCCAATCAAGCAGTAGCATTAATTTATATGTTTGTTATACTACGCAATAAACAAAAGACTAACATGCGCGAAAATATATTTTATACATTTTACACCTTATGCTTTTTAGCTTCTTTTTTGTCCGGAATAGCAACCAGCTTTACCGGGACGCACACTGCACCGCTGCCATTTTTAGTCGAGTTGCTTGCTTTGCCGATAGGGCTTTTCCTCTTTTTAATTGCTTTGGTGCTGCGGAATTCGCTTAAAGTACATAAATTCGGACTGCTTGCCAATGGCGCAATTATGGCCCTGGTGCTGTTATTATATTTCAGGTAATTAATATTTTAGTGTATTAACCAGAATCTTCTTACTTTTGTCCAGGTAACAAATCATAGCTCCTCTTAATGTAATACCCAATTTCTTTCCGGAAAAAATCAAACGAGCCACCTTCCCGGCTTTGTAATTATTTACGCTTTAACGAAAGAAATTATGCTTATTCTTCACGATGTTTCCTATATACATCCCAACCGTGAGCTATTGTTTACAGGGATAAATTTCAACATTAATAAACACGAAAAAGTTGCGCTTACCGGTAATAATGGAGCAGGCAAGTCGACGCTTTTGAAATTACTGGCAGGGGTTTTAAAACCGGCTGCCGGAGTGGCGAAGGCGGACTCAACGCCCTATTTTGTACCGCAGATCTTTGGCCAGTATAATAACTTTACCGTTGCTCAGGCCCTCGGAATCGATGATAAATTACGCGCCTTAAATGAAATCACCAGCGGCAATGCCACTGATGAAAATTTCGCGCTGCTTGCTGACGACTGGACAATTGAGGAGCGTTGCCAGGAGGCTTTGATGCATTGGCAACTCGACAATGTAGTTTTAACTCAAAAACTGGGAACGCTCAGCGGCGGGCAAAAAACGAAAGTCTTTTTGGCTGGAATCCGGATTCATCGTCCGGAAGTCGTCTTGCTTGATGAACCCAGCAACCATTTAGATACGGTTAGCCGGGAAATTCTTTACGACTATGTTAAATCTACCGGCAACACGCTGGTAATAGTGAGTCACGACCGAACCTTGTTAAACATCCTGGACACTGTTTGCGAGCTCGATAAAAATGGCATAACCGTCTATGGCGGCAACTATGATTTTTACACGGAACAAAAAGCAATTGAGGCCCTGGCCCTGAACAACGATCTGAAAAGCAAAGAAAAAGCATTGCGCAAGGCCAAAGAGACGGAAAGACAGTCGGCAGAGCGCCAGCAAAAGCTGGATTCCCGCGGAAAGAAAAACCAGCAAAAAGCTGGTCTGCCAAAAATTGTAATAAATACTCTTCGTAATAAAGCCGAGAACAGCACATCGCGAATGAAGGATGTGCATACTGAAAAGGTGGCATCCTTAGCCCAGGAGTTAAGCCAGCTTCGCACGACAGTACCAGGCATCGATAAAATGAAAATTGATATTGATAATGCGGCTATTCATAAAGGTAAGATATTGGTTAACGCTGAAGATATAAACTTCTGTTACGGCGAAAAGCAGCTTTGGAAGCAAGCGATGACGTTTCAAATCAGGAGCGGCGAGCGTTTGGCAATAGCCGGCAGAAACGGCTCGGGAAAAACAACGCTGATAAAAATGATTTTAGGTGAGCTTGAGCCTTCATCCGGTGCTGTCCAAAAAGCTGATTTCAGAGCTGTTTATATCGATCAGGATTATTCCTTAATTAACAATACTCTTTCGGTTTATGAACAAGCGCAGTATTTTAATTCGGGTGTTTTGCAGGAGCATGACGTTAAAATCCGCCTGAACCGTTTTTTATTTACGAACGAATATTGGGACAAACCCTGCAGTGCACTTAGCGGCGGCGAGAAAATGCGGCTCATACTCTGCTGCCTTACCATCAGCAACCAGGCGCCGGATATAATGATACTGGACGAACCCACAAACAACCTGGATATTCAAAATATTGAAATATTAACCAACGCGATTGGTGAATATAAAGGCACGTTAATAGTTATATCACACGATGAGTATTTTTTGAGGGAAGTGGGTGTAGAAAGGATAATAGAATTAAGATAGCGTTGGCAGGCCGGAGTTATGCAGAATAGCCATAAAAAACCTTTCCGTGATTGGAAGAGCCTATACTTTGTTGTGAACCCCATCGAATTTTTTTTGAACCAATTTTTAGCAAATTTGCAGCAATTGTCAGTTTAATAGCTAACATTAACTGAAAAGATTAAATGGTCTTTGGAAAAAATTTCGCACGCAGGGCTATCGGACTTTTTGGGTAATTTGATGGTTATGCCTTTTTGAGTATCTTCATTAAACTTTATGAAAACTCACCTGATTATCCTTGTTGTTATTTGCATATTTTTCAATTATGCTGTTGGACAATCCACATCTGCAGCAATCGATACACTTATTAAATACAAGGTTATAACCTCGAAAGATGTGCCAGTAATGAAAAGCGAATTTAAATACAGATACGGCGCATCGGATCAAGTAGTTTTACTTGCTGGCATTGAAAATATTATGCTTCGAAAAGAATTTCATGTTGACCCTCATAAGACTGGCCTTTCCTATAATTACAGCGCCGACACTCCAAGGCCAGAGCGACGGGACAGTATTAACAGATCACTTCGGCAGTTGCTGAAAAATATCAATAAAGCCGGCTTGCTTACAAACAGGGTTTTTACTTATACGCTTAAAGAACTTGACAGCGGGCGTTTTATACATCCAGTGCAAATGGTTGCTTATTTGGCAGAAATGAGCTCGCGACTGGAATGGATGGCGCCAACTAAATTGTTACCGGTTGCTGAGGGGTTACACAACCATGGGATTATCAGTGACTCATCTTTTTTGCGGTTAAAAGATGACATTCAAAGGGGCAGAATTGAATCATCATTCCAGTTGAACGATTATTTTAAACTTGACCGAGTATTTGATCGCAGTAAATATCCTGAAGATAATATTCTTTGGATTGAAGCCTTTTTGCGAAGGATTTCTTCAATGATGCCCGAATTAAACTTTTCAAATTTTAGTTACACCATTGAGCCCGACTCAAGTTCCGAGCTCAAATTCCTTAATGAAGTTAAAATCAAAATAAATTTGAGTTGTAACGGTCGGATATATAAATTTTCAACCAAAGCTGAGCAGTTCAAAAATAAGCGCGGAAAATTACAATTAATGGGTGTCGGGTTTGAGTTTATTTACCGCATTTTCAACAAAGTTTTGGCAGACCAACATTCGTTGGTTCGATTACACAACATCAGCTTCAGCTATGCAGGTGCTGAAGAGGATCACTTGACGCACTATGCTGTTATAGCCCTGAAAGATTCACAAACTGAGGTATTCATGAAAAAGCCTTGCCTATCCTACATGCTGCTGAGTATGGAGAATTATGATAACCATTTTACATCCGGAAGGATTGACAGCGTCATTGCCGAATGGCAAAGTATGGGACTCTTTGCACACCTATCACCATCTGAAATAGCCAAAGGCATTGACGGCGCTGAAACCGCTGACCGCTATTCTATAAATTCACTTTTGGAGAATTTCCCGAAAGTGGTTTGCACTTTACTTCCTTCACTTATAGTTCCTAAACATCTTTATATAGATTTTTTAAAGCGACTTTCGGCCACAACCCATGGAGAATTTAAACCAGTAAACATCTCAGAACACAAGATGAAACACGGCATAATGCTGCAATATGTATCTAATGGCAAAACTCATTCGCAAACTTTCAAGTGGGGTATTTCAGAATTAGATCCAAAATTTCTTGCATTCCTGAAACATCTCAGCCGTGAAAACAAATTATCGGGCGACTTTTATGTACTGGCGGATACATACAACGTAATTTACTTGACGAAGCAACAATATTCTTATGCTTTGACGCATAAAGCGCTGGATTTGAAATAAATATTGTTTGACAAAAAATATATAATCCGCATTAAGCCGCTGGATGTCTTGAGCTCGGAGAATCCAACCTCATAACTAGAGTATCCAGGTACGTTGTATCCAGATATAATGTGATCCCGACTGGACTGTATAACACCAAATCGCTTAACATTTTAAAGACGATTGCACGTCTCAAAATTTCCAAAGGTGCGTGTATAGATATTGATGATGATTGAGTTTCATAAGAATGCCAATAAGAAAATCAGGGCATTATTTTATTTTTACAAAACGCTTAGTTTCTTCATTTAATATCCAATATTCTGGCTGACAAAACGCGCAATCGCTTTTATCACCTGGCCTATTTAAAATTAACAATCTACGCCAGGGCTTATATTCAAACTGACGAGTAGCCCTAGGCCCATCGTACACATTCCCGGTTTGCAGGTCGACTGTAGCACCGTGTTGACAATCAGATCCGCATCCCCAATAAACAAAACAATAATGACCAGCGAAATTTAGCCATCCTTTGCCATGGAGTTTTCTGATATATGGATCGTCATAATATGAATTAGAAATTGCAGTCTTATACCTTTCTGCCAGTACATTACCCTTGAATTTTAAGTCTGGCAGGTTTTGCCTTAAATATTTTTACTTTATAATTGTCAAATGAAAGGGTTTGGGCGAAAGATAATTTTACAGCACTAATTAGAAGCAGTATCGTAATTACTTTAAAATAAGGTTTCATATTGGTTACAAAGAAACTTTACATTGCTCTAATATGCCAATAAGACTTTTCGTAATTGATTTTAAAAAAATATAGCCAGATACAAAGTATCCAGCTATATAAAGTGATCCCATCAGGATTCGAACCTGAGACCGACAGATTAGAAATCTGTTGCTCTATCCAGCTGAGCTATGGGACCGCTTACGAATTTTGATTTTTCGCGCCGCAAATATGCGAAAATCTGCCCGATATTTCAAATATTAACTTTAGCCTGCCGGAAGGCCTTAAGGCGCAGGTTCCTCTCAAAACTTTTTAAAACCAATTTACCCCATCACTGACGTAGCTTAACGCCGCGAAAAATCATTATCTTAAACAATCAAATTATCACTTACCGATATTTGTTAAATTATATATATAATTGCAACCGATTATAAGCCAATTGCTACTTAAAGCAATCATTTATATTTAAAAACAACCAGCTGATTTAATAAACTTATTACCAACAATATCGATTTACAGGGCGCCATGTTATGCGCTTTAAATTGAAAATCAAGACAATCTGAATTTTTGATGAAGATTTTTACTTTTTAAAAGAGTAAAGTGTTTTATTTACAATAAGTAAATCATACTTTTAACCGATTTTTTATTATAAACTTATTTTATGATCATAATTGCTGACGGTGGCTCCACTAAAACCAATTGGTGCCTGGTTACCGGGGAAGGAAAAAAAGTATATTTCAACACAGAGGGATACAACCCATATTTTTCAAGTACTGAGTATATCATCCAGTCGCTGAACGAGAGTTTACCTACCGACCTGGAGAAGGATGAGATCACCGAAGTAAATTATTATGGCGCGGGTTGTTCAACCGATGAGAAACGCAACCTTGTTAAAACTGCCATGGAGGCTGTGTTTACCAAAGCAAAAGTGTACATCGGCCACGATTTACTGGCCGCTGCACGCGCCCTGCTGGGGAACAAAGAGGGCTTCGCCGCCATTTTAGGCACCGGGACTAATACCTGTCTTTACAATGGCAAAGAAGTAACCATGAACATTGATTCAGGCGCTTATATTTTGGGCGACGAGGGCAGCGGCTGCTATATCGGCAAAAAACTACTGACAGATTACCTGCGCGGTTATATGCCCGAGCCTGTTCGTAACCTGTTCTGGGAAACTTACAAACTTACCCCGGATGATGTAAACGAACATGTTTACACCCAGCCGCGCGCCAACCGATTTTGCGCAAGCTTCAGCAAATTTGTTTACGATAACAACGTACATATAGAATATTCACGTAACCTGGTGCGCACCTCGTTCGAAGATTTCTTCCGCAACCTGGTAACTCATTACCCTGATTATCAAAAATACACCTTCAATTGCATCGGCTCTGTAGGTTACAACTTCCGCAACGTGCTGGAAGAGCTGGTAGTTGAAAACGGCATGGTAGTAGGCAACATTATCCGCTCACCTATAGATAACCTGGTGAAGTACCACCTGGAATTTGCGCACGAGATTTAATTGACAGCTGCCAGTTTTCAGTTGGCAATAAAACAAAAAAGCTTCGGGGAAATCCTGAAGCTTTTTTATTTTACGCTGGGTATCTAACAACTGCCAGCTGGCCACTGCCTGCGGTCAGCTATTTATCCAAATTCAACTCATTATTAAAAATTTTCGCGTACTTCCTCCGGTCGAATTTGTAGAGCTTGGCGGCACGGTAGGATACGCCTTTTTGTTTTTCGTCTAATTCCTTTAAAAAGCCGTAGCTCAGCATTTTTTTGCGAAAATTACGTTTATCCAGCTTCTTATTTAATACTGCCTCATATAAAGATTGCAGTTGGGTAAGCGTAAATTTCTCGGGCAATAGCTCAAATGCTATAGGCTGATAGTTTAAACGGCGGCGTATTTTGTTAAAGCCGGTTTGAAAAATTTCAGTATGGTCAAACGCAAGTTTGGGCAGCTCGTTTACCGGGTGCCAGAAAGCCTTACGGGCATATTGCGTAACCGGGCGCAGCTCTTTTTGGCCATTTATGCGGATCAAGGCGTAATAAGCAACCGTTATCACACGCCCTTGCGGGTGGCGGTTTACCTCGCCGAAAGTGTGAAACTGCTGCATATGCAGATCGCGCAAGCCCGTAAGCTCGTATAATATACGTTCGGCCGCATCGTCAATACTTTCATCCTGCTCTACTATATAGCCAGGAAGGGCAAGCCAGTCTTTAAACGGCTCCTGGTTTCGCTCAATCAGCAATATTTTCAGCTCGCCGGCTTCAAAACCAAATATCACGCAATCGATTGAGAATACGGAATTAAATGTAGGTAATGCGGTCTCCAAACCTGTTTAGTTAAGGTTATTATTAAAGTTAATTGGTTAAGCGCTAATGTAAAAAAAATAAATTAAATTTAATGGTGTAAATTTTACACAGTATCTTCGTGCCTACAAATCAAATGGCACACATGCACAAAATATCAAAACTCGCGGTTTTAACATCGGGTGGTGATGCCCCGGGAATGAACCCTTGTATCCGGTCGGTAGTACGCACAGCAATTTATAATAACCTTCAGGTTGTTGGGATACGCCGCGGTTACCAGGGGCTTATTGAGGATGATATGTATGAGATGGAGCCACGTTCGGTGAGCAATATCCTGAACCTTGGCGGTACCATTTTAAAAACTGCCCGCTGCCTGCCCTTCCGGTCAGACGAAGGTATGGAAATAGCTTATCAAAACTTAAAAAAGCACGGTATTGATGCATTGGTAGTTATAGGCGGAGACGGAACTTTTACCGGTGCGCTGCGTTTTTCGAAAAAATTCCCTGACATAGCTGTTATGGGTGTACCGGGTACAATAGATAACGACCTTTACGGTTCAACCTATACCCTCGGATTTGATACAGCCACCAATACAGTTATCGAGGCCATCGACAAGATACGTGACACTGCCGATGCCCATGACCGTTTGTTTTTTGTAGAAGTAATGGGCCGCGACTCGGGCGCGATTGCTTTACGTGCCGGCATTTCATGCGGCGCAGAGGCAATTTTGTTACCTGAGAAGGCTACTGCAATTGACGATTTGATTCAAAACCTAAAGAACGGACAAAGCAACAAAAAATCTTCGAGCATTGTTATAGTGGCCGAGGGCGATAAAAATGGCGGCGCTTACGATATCGCAAAAAAGGTGCAGAAAGAGGTAAAAAACTATGATGTAAAGGTTACCATACTGGGGCACCTGCAGCGTGGAGGCAGCCCTTCTGCATTCGACAGGATTCTAGGCAGCCGTTTAGGTTTTGCTGCAGTAAACGCATTACTGGCCGGCCGTACCCAATCAATGGTGGGCCTTGAAGCAAACCACATTAAAATAACCAGCCTTGAAGAGGCATTAACTCAGCATACTTTTAAACTGGAAGAGGATTTGATGCAGATGACTGACATTTTATCTATCTAAAATTCATGAACGCAGTTGTTTATAGCGGATCAAATTATGCCGAATGGAGGTTGTTCGATAAAGAGCGGATCATTGCCGCTTTCAAAACCAGCGGTATAAACCCCTATTTCAACGACGAAAAACAGATTATAGCAGTCCTCAGCAAAAATATCAATCTTATTCATCACGCAGAAGAAATAAGGCGCATTTACTTTTATGGCGCCGGTTCCTTTTCAACTGAATTAAAAAACACGGTTCACGACGCTTTTTCAAAGTTTTTTAAATTCGGCCGGGTATCGGTTGAGCACGATATTACGGCCGCGGCTATCGCCTGCTGTAAAAACTCGCCGGGCATAATAAGTATTATTGGCAGTGGATCAAACTCTGCCTGGTACGACGGCAAACGGGTAAAGCCGAATAATTACGGACTCGGTTATATACTGGCCGATGAAGGCTCGGGCAACTGGCTGGGCCGCCAATTGGTAAAGGGATACATGAACGAAACGCTCCCGGAGAACATCCGCAAAAAATTTGTTCAGCGTTACGACCCCGACCGCAAGACTTTGCTGGAAAAGATTTACAGGCAAAAACAACCGGCTATTTACTTAAGTTCATTTACCGAATTTTTTATTGATAATCAGGAAGATGGATATATAAAAGGCACCATCAAAAAAGGCTTCGACAAGCTGATGCAGACCTATTTATTACCTTTACATGATGAACATCCGGAAGCTTTTTTGTATTTTGCGGGCACCGTAGCGGCAAACTTTCAGAGTCAATTACAAGACGCGGCCGCTGATGCCGGTTTAAAAATAGCTACCATTATAAAAGAACCCATAAACAATTTGCTGACATATTTCCAAAATAAAAATTAAACGTACTACTCAATAAATCTTAAAAAAATGAAAATAGGAATTAACGGCTTCGGCCGTATTGGCCGCCTGGCTTTCAGAGCCGCAATTGAAAGACCTGATGTTGAAGTTGTTGGTATCAACGACCTTGTTGAGCCTGATTACATGGCTTACATGTTAAAGTACGACTCAACCCACGGTCAGTTCAAGGGCACAATTGCTGTTGAAGGCGGTCATTTGGTGGTAAACGGTAAAACTATCCGTGTAACTGCTGAAAAAGATCCTGCAAACCTTAAGTGGAATGAGGTTGGTGCAGAAGTTGTTATAGAATCAACCGGCTTGTTCCTTACCCAGGAAACAGCCCAGAAACATATAGATGCCGGCGCTAAAAAAGTGGTAATGAGCGCACCTGCGAAAGACGATACCCCTACCTTCGTAATGGGTGTTAACCACAAGCAACTGAAGGCAGATCAGCACATCGTATCAAACGCTTCTTGTACTACTAACTGTTTAGCTCCTGTGGCTAAAGTATTGAATGATAAATTCGGTATCGAAGAAGGTTTGATGAGCACTATCCACGCGGTAACTGCTACCCAAAAAACAGTTGACGGTCCGTCTGCAAAAGATTGGAGAGGTGGTCGCGGCGCTTACCAGAACATTATCCCTTCATCAACCGGTGCTGCTAAAGCTGTAGGCTTGGTATTGCCTGAATTGAAAGGTAAATTAACCGGTATGTCATTCCGTGTTCCGGTTGCCGACGTTTCTGTTGTTGACTTAACTGCCCGCTTAAAAACACCTGCTACTTACGAGGAAATTAAAGCTGCAATGAAAGAAGCTTCAGAAGGCGAATTAAAAGGCATCCTTGGCTACACTGAAGACGAGGTTGTATCTGAAGACTTTAAAGGCGACTCACGTACATCAATTTTTGATGCTAAAGCGGGTATCGCCCTGAGCAACAACTTTGTTAAGGTTGTATCATGGTATGATAACGAATGGGGCTATTCAAATAAACTGATCGACCTTGTTCAGGAAATTGGCAAATTAGGTTAATAACTGATTGACATACTACAGCAAGAAAGCCACGGCATGCCGTGGCTTTCTTGCTGTTACCCTCCAAATTCCCTGTGTTGCCTGTCATACACAGTTGCTAAGTTTTACACCTGCGGCTCATGAGAATTTTACCGGTGAATAAGCCCGCTAAAGTGATTTTATTTGCTGGTAGGTGATTTAAGGGTCATTACACTACCTCCTCACACTCCTTCGAATTCGGATACCCCGTGCCTGTAGCTATTAAATTGTAGAGGCTATTGGTGATGTAATCTATCCAGGCGCCCTCGCAAACTTCGTAGCATTCATGGCCGGGTACCAGGCCCAGGTGTGTGAATTGAACTTTGGTTTTATCGTCTTCCTGTGTAATGTCAAAGGTAATTTTTGTTCCTACCCATTCAGTTTGGTCATTAGTGAAGCTAAAATAATTATCCAGCACCTCCCAGGTTATTTTTTTATTGGGAATAGCTTCTGCTAACTTCATTCGGCATCGGTGTAAAGTTTTGGCGCTATAGGTAAATTCATCGCCGATATTTGAAGTTTCGCCCTCAATGTTCTCCGACCACCATTTTTTGATATTTAAAATTGCGTCGAAAGCTTCTTTTGGCGTTTTATCCACAACAATGGTGGCTGTTAAATGCTGCTTGTTCATATTCATGGTTTTTGTAATGGTTGTTTATCCGGATGCACCGTACACCAGGTGGTACAATGTTAACGACTGAAAAAACACAAGGCAGGGTGTAAACCGGACTTTATAAAGGGCTGATTTGGACGTTCATATACAGGCAATCCGTACCCTAAAACCCATAACTGACAAGCAGGTTATTTAAACCATTATTCCTTTTAGCATAATATCGAAGTTTATAAAAGCGTTAAAACAAAACACATCTATCTTAATTTATACGTTATGATATTATTTGCATTTGCAGGCAATATGGACGTTGAGGAATTTGCAAAAACGGTTCCATCTGCCAAAAAGATCGACATAGCGAAACTGCCCGGTTATACCTTCATATTTAATAAAACTGCCGACGATCAATCGTCGAAAGCCAATATAGCCCCCTCAAATGATGATGCAGTATGGGGCGTATTGATAGAATTGAACGATAATGAAAAAGGCAATTTTTATAACGGCGAAACCTGGAGCATCGACTTTAAGCTGGAAGCTGTAAACTGTATTGCCACCAATAACAAAGTGTATGCGGCCCATGCCTTTGTAGCACAGCCTCATGCCGTTAATACCCACTTGCTGCCCTATGACTGGTACCAGCAAAAGGTAATATCTCTTGCAAAAAAAGCAGGTTTGCCTGACGAGTACATCACGAAAATTTCTACTATGCCCGTTAAGATTGACCCGGATGATGGCAGGCGGCAAAGGCGGCTCAAGAACTCCTGATTTTGTCCCTTATTCTCAATGACTTTCTTTAGCCTTGTTATTAAAGATTGCACAACGTAAACAAACAACAGGAGGATTTAAAAGTTAAATGAATAATATTTGCAGGGTTCCAATCATATCTACTTTAAAAAATTAAAATGAAAACGCTTAGATTATTAAAAATACCGGTTATGCTCGGCCTGTTTTTCGTGTTAATATCAGCAACAACAGATGACACTAAGGAAACCGAGCGTGTACATGCAGCTTCGAATGTTTTGCGCGACTTTGGTAAACTGCATGAAACTATTCCTCATAACCTGTTGTCAGAATGCGAAGGAGTGGTGATCATACCTAAACTAATAAATGCAGGCCTCATCGTCGGTGGTAAGCGCGGCAGAGGAGTTGCCATGGTTAAAATGGAGGATGGCAAATGGAGCGATCCGGTTTTTGTGACGATGACAGGCGGCAGTATCGGTGCACAAATTGGTGTCCAATCCGTGGATTTAGTTTTGGTGTTCCGTCATAAAGGGGTGCTTGCCAAAGTTAAGAACGGCGATTTTACAGTAGGCGGGGATGCGTCTGCGGCCGCGGGCCCGCTTGGCAGAAGTACATCTGCCAATACGGATTATAAGCTCGATGCCGAAATATATTCTTATTCACGCAGCCGCGGACTATTCGCAGGCATAAGTATCAACGGATCAAACCTTGCTATCGATAAAACAGCGAACGCGAACTTCTATGGCGATGATCTGACATCGAAGGAAATTTTCAACAGCTCCAAAAGCGATAAAGAGGCAGTAAAGACGCTGAAAGCTTCATTGAACGCTCTGTGATGAAATAAAAAATAAGAGCCTGCAGGCCCTGGCAAGTATAAATTGCCGGGGCATTTTTATTTACTTTTTGCAAACGCCTTTCTTACCAGGACGCCCGATAATGCCGACATCCCCCCTACCAAACCACCAATTAAAGCAGTAATTACGAGTAACAAAATCCAATTTGGCAGATGCATAAGTGTTGCCACCCTTTTTGCAAGCATATTATCGTTCGGAATCGATTTAAATAAAGCCATTGCAGCCCAAACAATAAACACGGCGGAGAAGCCCGCGAAAAAAGATTTAGCCGGGGTTTTCCCGATAAACAGCGCCGGTAAAAATGCAGCGATAGCCACTACCCACCATGGCAGAAAATAGCCGCTCGCAAAGGTTAATATCAGGATAATAAAAAATAACATAAACAGCTCCCTCTAATCCCCTCCTGTGGGAAGGAGACTTTTTATTTTGATTAGATAATTTATTTTTTGCTTAATACCAATGTCGATTTCACTCTTGCTGATTTTTCGTTTGCAGAGTTTAAAAAAAGCAATTCATTCAATTTTCCATTATTCCAGGTATCAAACATATCGCGGTAATAAAAGCTGCCGGGATTACCGGATTCTCCGCCGGGAAAAACACCATATCCTTTTACTACCGGCCCCATCTGAACAACCATACGCCAGCTTGGTCCGTTGTTATACCGCAGGGCGTTGATAACCCCGCCTCTGCCACCGGCTATAAACTTGCCTGTGCCAAAGCCCGGCAGGCCAGCCATGTGGTCGATATAAGTATCCTTTACACGCCCCCATTGCCACTTGTCACCGGGCACGCCACGGCTGTGTATCAGACTATCAACCGCTGCATAAAAAGCGTGATTTACCATATCTGCGCAGGTTTCTTTTAAGGGCGTTTTATTATTGTCAAACCATTTGGAGTTGGGGTCGGTAAGTAGCAATTTTTCGGTCTCATCGTACGAGGGCAACTTCAAATATGTTCCCTTAACCGTAAATTCATCGTTCCAAACCAGGTTATAAAAATTATACCACCAGTTGTCGAAAATGCTTGCACCAATGGAATTTGCATTGTAGAATTTGTCCCATTTTTTTATCAAATCAAGAGCCTTGGCCTGGTCGTCGCTCAGCTTGCTCGGGTCGAGATATTTTAACATGGTGGGTAACACATCCTGGGCAAGTATGCTGTAATTGTCCATTTGCATTATGCGCATGCTATCCACAGTGGCCTTTTGCATGGCAGTCAGCCTGTCGTTTATTCGTTTGCCCCGGTAATACTGTTCAAACCGCCAGTTGATGTAGTATGGGTAAGTCGGATCAGTTGAAGATTGATTAGCAGAGCTAACGAAGCCCCGCGGCGGATTTTTAACCGTGGGATTTTGCTCCGGCGGTATCCATCCATGCCAGTCGTTAGCGGGGTCGCTTCCGTCCATAATGTATTTGCCCTGCTCTTTAAACTTTAGCGGAAACTTGCCATTTGGGGTGATCGCAATATCATTATCATTACTGGCGAAGATAAAGTTTTGCGCAGGCGCGCTGAAGTTTGCAATGGCTGCCCGATAGTCGTTATAATTTTTTCCGCGATTCAGCTTATAAAAACACAAGAACTCGTTCGACTCATCATGGGCGATCCAACGTAGCGCGTCGCCTACCGGAACATGCGGAAATTCATTTTTAGGCTTTTCGGAAGTAGTTTCGTAGACCACCGGTCCGTGATGGGTATAAATAACCGTATCGGTTTCATCAGGCGCACCAAGCACTTTTATAACTTCGATTCGTTTTTTTACGGGATTCCAGGCATTGTTGTACCAGTATTCATTTTTCGTATTGTCTTTAAATTTTACCTGGTACCAATCGAGTACATCTGCATCAACATTGGTAACACCCCAGCTTATTTTTTGATTATAACCAATGATAACACAGGGCGCACCGGGTAACGAAACACCGTTTACATTTACCGTTGGCGATGACAGCTGCACCTGGTACCATATAGCCGGAAAAGTTAAGTTCAAATGCGGGTCGTTAGCCAAAATTGGGTAACCGGTGGCCGACTTGCTGCCTGCTATCGCCCAGTTATTGCTGCCTATGCCATCAACTTTTTCTTTAGGTTTAATGTTTTCAGTCATTTGTGCCAGGTATCCGGCAGAGGGTTTTGGTATCGGCAGGGGATTAAATGCCCACTTGGTTCCTGCGGGTATTATCGGAGATTCGTGAAACGGGTAATCCGGAAAAAGCTCGTTAACAGCCTTGGGGCCGAAAACCCGCAGATTGTTGGTCATGGCAAACTGGTCGGAGCCGCCTGCCAGTGTTTCCGACATGAGCTTTAATAAGAAAATGCAATTAATTGGCTTCCACTCTTCCGGCTTATAATTTAGCAGCTTAAATTCTATTGGATAATCTTTTGGTGATAGCGAATGAATATAATTATTCACCCCATCGGTATAAGCCAGTACCATTTCGCGGGTTTGCGGGTTGGCCATAATACCTTTAAGCCCGTTTTCTGCACCATAAACCATACCCATGCGCCTGTGATACCGGTCAATTTCCAGGGCTTTTGGCCCTACAATTTCAGCCAGGCGGCCGGCTGCGCTCCGTGTCTGAATATCCATTTGCCAGAGCCGGTCGCGGGCCGTTACAAAGCCCTGTGCATAATATAGATCATGATCGTTTTTTGCGAATATATGCGGGATGCGATGTTCATCGTAGCGGATAGTAACTGCATCCTGTAACCCCGTCAGTGTTAAATTTTCAGATGACTGCCCCTCTTTGTTTTCGGCATTTTGCCAGAAGCCCCTTGATGGACTTAGAAATTTCCCGGCGGGCGGTATGTCGCCAAATTTGTTATTTAACACCCAGATCAATAACACCGTGAAAATGACAGAGATGAAAGCTTTTACAAACCTCATTAGGATTGGATTTACTGAAGCAAGATAAATAAAAAATCCGACCGTAGTCCTAATAAATCCCTTAACAATTATGATTTTTGAGCCGCCTTATCGTAAAATTGCTACCCAGCCGCTTCTGCGTTTATAATTGTTATAATTAAGATCGATTAGATAATAGTAGGTACCAGCTGGTACCGGTTTGGAATTATAGGTACCGTCCCAGGGTTTAGCGTAGCCTACAGAATGAAATAAATGTTGCCCCCACCGGCTGTAAATATCCACCACTGCATCTTTATAATCTGAAAGATAAGCAATATTCCAGTTGTCGTTGACGCCATCGGCGTTAGGCGTAAACGTATTGGGTATAACGATGTCGTTTTTCAGCACCTTTACAGTGATGTCTGCAGAAGCCTCACAGCCGGCAGCTGATGTTACTGTTAACTGATACTTAGTGGTATTTGCAGGTGAAGCGAGCGGGTTTTGCACGGTCGGATCGTCCAGGTTGGTAGCCGGAGTCCATTGATATTTCACAATGTCAGTATTAATAACAGGATTTAGCCTCACAGGTTGATCGCCATTAATTGATATTTCCTTATCAAGAATAATATTCGGAACAGGATTGACTGTGATATTAAGGGAATTACTCGTCACATTAGTCGGCACCGCACATGATGCACTGCTGATTAAATGACATGCAATCGACTCGTGGTTTGTCAGGTCGTCCGCTGTGTAAACTGTTCCGGTTGCCACAGGTATATTATTTCGATACCATTCAAGCGATGGCGAGTTCCCTCCATTAATTGGTGATGCTGTAAAAGTAACAGGTACACCAGCACAAATGGTAGCGGACGGGCTTGCTGAGATAGTAACCGATGGGGTAACAGCTGGATTCACCGTTATGCTTACACTCGCTGTTGCAGTGCAATTATTTGGAAATGTAGCCAAAACGTTATATGTTCCGCTGGTGCCAAAGGTGTTGACTGCAGAGTTTGGATTATTTCCCCCGTCCCACAAGTAAGATGCCGCACCGGCCCCGGCGGTAAGAGTGACGCTGCCGCAACCGGTAGTAGAGCCGGATATGGCAAAAGCGGGTGGCACATCAACTGTTATAGTTTTTGAGGCCGACATTATGCACCCACCGCCGTTAGTAACCATTACTCTGTAAGTTCCGCTTTGATGGAATGTATTAGTTTGTTTATCGGGCGTATCTCCTCCATCCCATGCATACGCAGTACCTGCGCTGGCTGTAAGGGTAACACTGCCACATGCACTCGAGCTTACTGATATGGTAGGGATTGCGGCGGCAGGATTAACGACAATTGTTTTGGACTGGGATGCAACGCACCCTTCGGCATTGGTAACGGTTACTGTGTAAGTTCCGCTTTGATGAAATGTATTATTAGGTTTATCCGGCGTATCGCCCCCGTCCCATAAGTATTTTACTCCGCCGGATGCTGTAAGCGATACACTTCCGCATCCGTTCGAAGTGCCCGAGATAGTGATTGCAGGGGCGTTATTTACTGTTATTGTTTTTGAGGCCGATGATATACAACCACCAGCGCTTGTAACAGTCACGGTATAAGTTCCGCTTTGATGAAATGTATTATTGGGTTTATCCGGTGTATCTCCTCCATTCCATGAATACATAACCCCACCGGTTGCTTTAAGTGTAATGCTGCCACATGTGCCAGCTATTTGCGAAATAGCTGGTGGAGATCCGTCAGGCTGGATTGTTACAGTTGCTGAAGTTGATGTTGTACAGCCATTAGCATTGGTGACAGTAACTAAATAAATGCCGCTTTGATGAAATGTATTTGTAGGACTGCCGGGGGTGTCGCCCCCGTTCCATAAATAAGTTGAGCCGCCGCTGGCTGTCAGTGTCACCGCGTTACAACTGTTTGAAGTTTGATTTATGTTTATTGGGAAGGGGGGCGGCCTTAGTCCCCATGTAATATTTGTATAAAATTCCTCGGTACTTGAGTTTATAGTGACGCAGGTAAAATCACCGGGGAACATAATTATCGCATAGCCTTCAGTGCCTGTTAACGAAGTACTGCTATTGTAAACCATATTGCCGCCATCAAATAAAACTACATACGGAAGCGAGAAATCAAGCTTGGCGCTTAAGCCCGCAGAGTTTCCAAGCGATGCTATCAATAGCACAGGATTTGTAACCGTCTTAGAAAAACACATAGTTGTTGTTCCTCCTGCGCCTTTTGACCATGTAGTTTGTGGTACTGTGGCGTCGGGTACCGGCGAAGGATAGCTGTCGAACTTGGCATGATTATAAATTCCGGGAGTAGAGCCGAAATCGAAGTTCGATGTCATGGTAACGTTAACCGGGGCTCCGTCGGCACCTTGTACTGTACCAGTGGCACTGGTGCCGGTAAAGCTGCCCCAACTAGCCCAGTTTATGTCGTCACATCCGGCTTTTGCCGTTTTAAGCGGGGGAAGCGATTTAAGTTGCCTGATCGGCATTATTTTACCATATCCTGAGTCTTTGAGCACAGTTGGGATAATCCTCTTGGCAACAGAAGTTACCGAAAAAAAGGCAGAGATTATCAAGCAGATGAAAATCTCCGTCGTAAATTTTAACCGTTCAGTTCTCATTAGGAAGTTTAAAGATACAGTTTATCTGCAAAAAGGGCTGTATGTCGGCCCTTTACAGTTACTGTGTTCAAGCAGGCAACTCTATTCTAAACTCTGTGCCTTCGCCCAATTTACTTTTAACCTCAATTTTGCCCTGCATGGTTTCAATTTGAGATTTTACCATAAACAGACCCAGGCCCTTGCCTTCAACATGCGAATGGAAGCGCTTGTAAAGTCCGAACAGGTCATCACCCTTTGCTGCAAGGTCAATGCCTAAGCCATTGTCTCTGAAAACGAGTAAAATCGCATCGCCACTACGGCAAACATTTACATTGATTACAGGTGGTGTACCTGGTTTTTGATACTTGATACCATTGGATATGAGGTTGAGGAATATGCTGTAAATAAAAGATTTTATGGTGTTGATCTTGGTGATCTTAAAGTCAGCCTCAACCTCACCGCCGGTTTGGGCGATGATATTACCCAGGCTGTTTTTTACGTCGGCGAAAATTTCGGCCAGGTCAACCATTTCTTTTTTCTCGCTGATATCGTTCTTCAATTGCAAAATGGTATGCAAGTCGGTGATGACATCGTCGAGCTTACTGATGGATTGTGCAAGCCCGTCAACAAAGCTTTCACGTTCTGCCGGCGTGAGTTCTTCGTCTTTCAGCATTTGGGCACAGCCCATGATGTTTGCTACCGGCGACCGCAGGTTGTGCGAAATGATATAAGTAAACTGTTCAAGGTTTTTGTTTTGTTTAATCAGATCATCGATCAGGCGGCTGCGCTCGGCTTCATTATTTTTACGTTCGGTTATGTCTTGCAGGGCGCCTACCATGCGCAATGGCGTCCTATCCTTATCATAGATAATATACCCGCGATCATAAACATTGGCTATACTGCCATCGCTTTTATAGTAGCGGTATTCTTCTTCCCAAATTTCGCTGCCTCTTTTTGTAATAATATTTTCTATACTTTTTACCACCCGGTCAGCATCGTCAGGGTGGATTTTGTTTTTCCATCCTTTAAAATCCCTATTGTCATTTTCGGGTTGATAGCCAAATATTTTTTGATACCCTTCCCCCCATTGTATATCATAGGTTTTCAGGTCCATATCCCAAATTGCATCGTTTGTGGCCTTAACCACATACCGGTATCGTTCGTTGCTGGCTAATAGCGAGGCCATTACATGGGTAAGTTCATCATTCGCTTTTTTTAAGTTTTCCTGGTTTAAAAACTCACTGGTAATATCACGGTCGATTACCAGGCTGCCAATTATTTCGCCATTTTCATCCCTAATAGGCGAAGCAGAGATTGAAAGGAAAACCCTGCCTTTTTTTGGGTTTTTTATAAGATATACCTCGTCTTTAATGCTTTCACCATGTAAGGCCCTTACGATGGGTAACCTATCTGTGGAAATTAATGATTTCCCATCCCGGTCGTAGATATTAAAGCTTTTTGCCCAATCGTAAGTTGTTGAATTAACCGGCTGAACGCCGAGCAACTCAACCATCGCATTATTAAATATTACAAACTGGCCCTGCTTGTTGGTAACAGCTACGCCTTCGTTAGTGTTCTCTACAACAGCATTCAGAAGCCGCTGACGAATAAGAGCCTGGCGCTCGCTGGCCCGCTGTTCAGATAGGTCAATCAGGTTAATACTTGTCCGGACCTCCCCGTTTTCGTCGGTAAATACTACCGACGAAGCTTCACATGCAAACCGTTCACCGTTCTTCCTGATCCCGGTCAACTCGCCTTTGACTGTGCCATTTTTCGACCGCATGTCCAAAAAAGCCTGCGTTTTTGGATCATGGACATCGATTATACCGGCGCGGCCCAGTTTTTTCAATTCTTCTTTAGTATAACCAAAAATATCAGACGCAGCCTGGTTTGCATCTAAAATTGTGCCGTCCGGAATGGCGAACAAAATCGCGCTCAGAGAATTATCAAAGATAGCTTTGTAATAATTATTGTTCTTACCGGTTTCGTCCGCCTGGGGCTTAGTCATCTTAATAGTTAAAAATTGAGTTATACGATAAGCGATGATAATAAGTTGGTTACAAAAATGTAGTCTAAGTTATAACTTTTGAATCTCAAAGCGGCGCAGAACGCAATAATTACAGGAAGGGTTAGCCAGCCGCAGAAAGAATTTCAGGCGAATTGGAAAGCGGCAGTATGAACCAAAAAATAGTTCCTTTCGACCCATTTTTTTCAAGGCCAATTTTTCCTCTGTGGCGTTTAACTATTTCTGCAGATATATACAAACCCAGGCCAAGCCCCGAGAAGCTCATGCTCGATTCTTCTACCCTGAAGAAACGTTCAAATACATAAGGCATTTTAGCAGCGGGAATGCCAATGCCAAAATCGGCTACCGTTATTTTTAACTCGCCGGAAGTGAGAGTTGCGTTGACTATTACCTTATCTGCATCCGGCGAATATTTAATGGCATTGGAAATGAAATTACTTAATACCTGTTCCAGCCTGTTCCTGTCGCCTGATATTTGTATGTCCGGGCTGTCTTCTAATATTATGTGGTGATGTTCTGATTGCTGGTATTGTTCAATAACGTCTGTCAGCATATCGTTTAACCTGAATGTCTCGAAATAGAATTTCATTTTTCCCGCTTGCAGACTTGATACATCCAGTAAATCAGTAACCAATGCCGATAATCTGTTCACCTGCCTCGTCGCTTTTACAATAAAGTTTGCGGCCTGCTCATTGGGTAACTTCATCCGCTCTAAAACCTGCAGGAAGGCCTTCATGCTGGTTATCGGCGTTTTCAGTTCGTGACTGGCAATACTCAAGAATTCATCTTTCTGTTTTACCAGCTGCAGCATTTCATCGGCGCTTTCCTGCGCCCGGCTTCGGGCTTCAATCAGATCGGTGATTTCGTGAGCCAGGGATATAATACCGGATACCGTGCCGTCCGATTCGCGCAAAGGTTCATAAATAAAGGTGACATATATTTTTTGCAGCCTGCTGTTACGTATCAGTGTTACTTCGCGTTCGCTGGATACGTAGCGCCGGCCGGTATCGTAAACTTCTTTCATCAGCAGCTCAAAATCCTGGCCTTCCAGTTCCGGCAGAGCTTTTATTACCGGCAGGTTAACAACCTCATCACTCCCGCGGTCCCATATTTCCAGCATCAGCGGATTGGCAAGTTCTATCATCAATTGCGGTCCGCGAAAAATAGCTATGGCTACAGGAGCATTGATGAACAATTGGCGCAGCAATTCTTCCGTATGGTTACGGGCCTTGCCAATTGTTATATGCGAACGCACTTTCGTCAACAATTCTTTGGCCGAAAATGGCTTAACAAGGTAATCATCTGCCCCCGCTTCCAGCCCTTCAATCCGGGCTTCTTCACCAGCTCTGGCAGACAACAATATTACAGGTATCCTAAGCGTATGTATATCGGCCCTGATCGCCTGAACCAGTTCCTGCCCGTCCATTACCGGCATCATTACGTCACTTATCAGCAGGTCAGGTTTAACCTGATGCAAACTCTCCAAAGCTTCCTTACCGTTAGCAACCGCTGATACCGAAAAATGCGGTTCTAAAATTCGCTTCAGATAAGCGCGCATGTCTGCATTATCATCTGCTACCAATATGCGTGCGCTTTTATCAGACGCTACGTCTTCACTTTCATTTATGGGGAAAGCTGCGCTGCTATCGCCGTTCAGCAACGATGCAGCTTCATCAATAAACGCACTGGTTAACGAAGATTCCGGGAATTCTCCGCCGGCCTCAGACACCTGGTCCGGCGGCAGGTGGGCTTTGCCGGCAGGTATTTTCACCGTAAAAATACTGCCCTTGCCCTCCTCGCTGGCCACTGTAATTTCGCCGTGATGCATTTTAACGAGTTCGTTTATCAGCGACAGACCGATACCGGTGCCCTCATGTGTACGTCCGGCGCTGCCCGGCACCCGGTGAAAGCGCTCGAACATATGCGGCAGCTCATGTCCGGGTATGCCAACACCAGTGTCGCTCACCTGTAAAACCACCTCGTTTCTTCGTTCTTTAAGACTGAGCCTGATGCTGCCTGTCAGCGTGTATTTAAAGGCATTCGATAAAAGGTTCAGTACAATTTTCTCCCACATTTCATGGTCGAGATAGGTTAAGGTTTTCGACGGTGGGCAATCCACTTCGAATTTGAGCCCGGCCTTTTCAATAATTGAACGGAAGCCGCTGGCAAGGTCGGCTGTTAACGCGGGCAGGTTGACCGGACGATACGATGCCTGCACACGGCCAGCCTCTATACGGCTGAATTCGAGCAGACTGTTTACAAGCTTTAACAGGCGCTGTGCGTTCCTGTAAATTGATTGCGTATTTTCTTTGAACGCAGCCGGCAGCTTATCGTCCTGGTATTTAATCAGTTCTTCTACCGGCCCCAGCATCAATGTGAGCGGCGTGCGAAATTCGTGGCTCACATTGTTAAAGAATACGGTTTTTGCTTTGTCGATTTCGAGTAATGCTGCAATACGTTTTTGCTCTTCCTCGTAAATCCGCACTGCGCTGATACCAGTGGCAACCTGATCAGCTACAAGATTAAAAAAGCCAAGATAGCGCTCATCAAGCAGCCGGTATGGGTTTATGCCAACAACCATTGCCCCATAGGCCTGCGGTTGTCCGGCTTGTGCAATTGGCAATACCAATACCTGTTTTGGCGGAATCGGCCAGGCCCCCGTGGGCAATCCGTCATCCTCGGCTGCTATAATCTGATTTGTGTGTGTATTAAACGTTTCATCCAAATTCCATGGAATAAAAAGACCGGTTAGGTCTATCGATAGTGGCGCGTATTTTTCAGAAATCTTAACTGAACTGCCAGCCAGTTTCAGCTGACTATCTGCCACACACTCATAGATCAGTGCGAATGGAAAATCCATGGGGTTTTCGCGCAAAACCCCGAGGGTTTTATCGTATATCTCTTTATTGGAGGTGCTGTCGATGTAGGCTTTACCAAGGTCTTTTAATGTACGAAGCTGGCGCTCGTTGAGAATCCTGTCCGTATCGTCGGTATTGGCACAGATAATGCCTTCGGGCTCATCATTATCGCCGGGAACGGGGCTGTAGCTAAAGGTATAATAAGTCTCTTCCGGGTAACCATTGCGCTCCATTATCAGCAACAGCGACTCGTCGTAAGTGCCTTCGTTTTTATTCAATGCCCTCCCGGCGCGCGGTTCAACTTCGTTCCATATTTCTTTCCACACCTCGCGCGCAGGTTGGCCTAATGCCCAGGGGTGCTTGCCGCCTACTATGGCCTGGTAGGCATCATTATAAATATTTATCAGGTCTTTTCCCCACCAAACAAACATAGGCTGGCGCGAGGTAAGGATAATACGGACACATGTTTTTAAGCTTTTCGGCCATTCTGCGGGATGCCCAAGTGAAGTCTTTGACCAATCGTATGAGCGGATTAAGGCGCCATTTTCTCCGCCGCCGGCTAAAAATTGAAGAGCGCTGTCCGTAGTATTCATATAACCGATAGGCGGATGATGACGTGAAAAAAAATAATAACCCCGTGATATTATTCTGTTCACAATTGTTATTGAATACAATAACTAAAATAGCAGGAAAAGGTTTCAGGAAAATAGCCCTCGTAAGTACAAAGCATTTACTATATGCTGCCGGTAACCCGGGCTCAAATTATAGGGCGAAGCAAAGATTAATCCGGGAACTATTCCAGTAATAAGGTATCCTCATCATCCGTCAAACTCAACTGTATCACATCGCTGCCTGCAATACCTTCAATCGAGCCCTGTATATGAGCGGCGTTCAATAACACTTTTTCCAGCTGCTTTTCACGGGCCTTCCAAAGCTTTTCCATGGCATCGCGCTCTTTTTGGATACTCATGCGCATACTTAGAAAACCTTCGCGGATGGCCTTCCATTGTTCGCCAAATTCACTGCTGGTAAGGTAGTCATACAGCAAGTGCATTTTGTCGCCCTTATTATCCTGGGATTTGGCCAGGTTGTTCAATTTAATTATACCATCGCGCAAAATATAGGCTACTGCTTTTACTTCATCGAATGAGCATATCCATACCCCATCGCGTTCGCCGAAGCAATCCATGCCCTTAGGATAACACTGGCTTACTATTACGGCCACGTCTATCCCCATGCTGCGCATATCTTTTTTTAACTTCTCAATCCAGTCGGCGCCGAAATCCTTGGTACGCTTGCTTTCATAAATAATGCGCCCGCACTCCTGCCCGAACTGGTTGCGAACGGTTTGCACACAGTCGGCCCCGCGTACGCCTTTCCCTACCTCGGCGACTACATCGAATGGAAAATTAGAGCGGAGCAGCTCTTCCAGGATAAGTTCCTGTACCTCGCCCTGCAATTGCATAGAGCCTTGCTCGGCTTTGCGTTTCATTTCTTCGGCCAGTTTTTTCTGATCCTCAAGCTGCTTTTCCAGTTCTTTAACCTTCAGCTGGTAGTCGGTATCCTTAATGGTGAATTTTTCGGCTTCCTGCTTGCGGATCTGCTCTGTTAACTCGTTGCGTTGTTCCTGAAGTTTGCGCTGCACTGCCAGTTCAAGTTCCTGTTCTTTATCCTGTAATGCTTTCTCTTTCTGTAAAAACTCCAGTTCTTTCTGGCGGGACAACTTCAGTTTCTCATCTTTTTCGGCCACGCTGTTCTGCAGCATCAGCATTTGATTTTCAAAATCTGTAGCTATGGCTTTACGCAAATTTTGTTCCACCGTTAACTGAAGCTGCTTTTTTTCTTCGGCAAGGCGTTGCTCAAATTGCTGCGCCTGCTGGTTTTGACGGATTATAAAATCGTTCTCTTTTTTGCGGTATTCCTCTTCTTTATGCAGGGTATATTCCTGCATTTTGGCCCGAAGCTCCTTTTTGTACTCCTCAGCCATCACTTCCTCAATCGGGAACGGTACCCCGCAACTGGGGCATTTCACTTCTGTCGCCATAATTTTAATCAGGCGTTAAAGATAGGAAGAAGAGTTCGTGGTTGGAAATGAGCGGCAGAGGAGAAACTGCCTTAAAACCTCCGGTTTTCCATCTTTCTGAATGGGGCACAGGGTTTACAGGTACTTTACAGTTTTAGGGTGCAACCCTACAGTTAATACACTAACAGTCAAATAGTTAAATGGTTTCAGGGGGTAAAAAACTGTAAACCTTATGATTGGAGCTGTTGCCGCAAAGCTAACATACTGATTAACAGCGACTAACCCGGAATAATTCTTAAAAATGCTTATGAACTGGCTTTCCTATACTTACGACGCAGCGTGCGTAAATATTAAAAACCTTTATATGGTGGTGGTCCGGTAACAGAGCGGGCAACTTACTGCTATTAATCACTTTTGCTGATTTCTTTATGAACTATGCAAACTCAGTACATTCCCGTCCGGGTCTTTAACAGACAAAAATTTCCCCCACGGGGTATCGTCAATTGTGCCGGCGGCTATGCCTTTTTCAGTTAATTCCCTGATCTCATCCTCCACGTTTTGGGTTTTAATGACAAAACCATTGATGCAACCGGCAGGCATGTTGGGGAACCAATTAACCAGTGTAATGCTCGCGTCCTGGCCTGGAAAGCCCATCTGTATCCATTGAGAGCCACCGCCAAATGGCGCCTCTGCAATAACTTCAAAGCCCAGTTTACGGTAAAATTCTTTAGACCGCTGCTGGTCGGTAACGGGGATGGAGATAATCTCAATTGTTCTCATTTTATAATTTATTTAGCAGGTTTTCTAAATTTTGTAGTTTCTGATGCCAGAATTTATCAAAATAATTCAGCCATTCCTTAATATCATCAAAACCGTCTGCTTTCAATTCGCAGTAACGCTCCCGGCCCTGGTCGGTTATCGAAATAAGGCCGGCATCATGCAAAACCTTAACATGTTTTGACACGGCAGGCCTGCTCATATCAAAATTACCTGCCAGCGCATTAATGGTGTGCTTGTCTCTGGTGAGCAGCATTAAAATTTCACGGCGGCTTGGGTCGGCAATAGCCTGGAATATATCGGGTGCTGCGTTCATTTCATCTCGTTTAAAATACTCATCAGGCGGCGCGAAATGTGTTTTCGCCAGCCACTGCCCATAAACAGGCTGGTAATATAGTTTTTAAAGCCCTTAAAGCCTTTATGCTCCAGCAGCAGATCAGTTCCGTCTTCACGAGGGGTGAGCGTCCATGTCAAAATTGTATCGAGCGTTAAATTTTCGGGAGACGAGCCCCCCTTCCAGGTATAAACCAGCTTTTTGCAGGGTACAACTTCCAGCACTTCGCAGTAAACAATACCATCAAACCCCATTTTGGGGATAGGCTTGGTATAGAAATTAAATTTATGACCAACTACCGGCTGAAAGGTATTTTTCATCAGCCATTGTTCTATCAGTTCTGGTGTAGTAATACATTTCCAAACTTTCTCGGTGGATTGAGGCAGGCGCCATTTTATAACGATATCTTTTTGCATAAAAGCGTAACTTTTGAGTTACACAAATATATAGGTAACTTTTGAGTTACGCAATATTATTTTTGTTTTAAAAAGATGAGTTTTTGAGTGAATTAAAAACTATATATTTAGTTTTTAATTAACCGGATGAAAATAATAATCGTAACCTTGTTCAGCAGCCTTATTATCTTGTCAAAGTCATATGCTCAAACGGTTAAGCATGACACGGTCCTTATCCAAAAGATAGATTCCATGTTTAAAGATGACCAGCTTTGGCGCAAGGAATATTTTAAGCTGCAGAAAAAGGAAAGTCAATACGACGAGGAAACCATCAACCGGAAATGGGCGGAGGCAGACAGCCTCAACGAAATTAAGGCTAAAACTATCATTAAGCAATACGGCTATCCCGGCTACAGCCTTGCAGGCGAAAAGTCGGACAAGTTTTGGGCGATTGTGCAGCATTGTGATGATGATATCGCTTTCCAGGAGAAGGTGCTGGCATTAATGAAGACTGAGGTTGCCAAAAACAATGCCGGTAAGGAAACCTATGCCCTGTTAACCGACCGCGTTTTGGTAAACAAACACCAAAAGCAGATTTACGGAACCCAGGTGCGCACCGACCCCAAAACACATAAAACTACGCCGTTGCCGCTTAAGTATCCTAAAAAGGCGGATGCATTGCGGAAGAAAATGGGAATGGGGCCGTTGAGGGAATATTTGAAGCTGTTTAATTGATAGATGCGTGTTGGTAGGTTTGAAGCTCCGAACGTGCTTAAAGGTAAAACCTAGTATGCACCCCCGATCATTTGCCGCGGAGGCTGTTACTTTTTGTCTTGATAAGAGACTATATAGGTGTTAGACCATGAGAGCTAATGTATATTAATATCTATGGCACTATTACCATGTGCGCTGATAAAAATAAAAACAGCTATTACCAACAGAATAACCGCCAGCAATAGTATTAAAACTATTCTTTTACTTTTCATTTTTTCAACTTAGTCTTTACTTCTTTCTCTTTCTCCGTGGCTGGCTTGTTTACGCTGGCTTTCATTATAGAGTGAAAGATGTTAGATGCTTCTTTCGGGGTTTTTACCGCCCTTGTTGGTGTTGTCAGGAGACTATATACCTGTTAGACCACGGACTTCAAAATAACATCTTGGTTTTTAACGGTTAATATGTCAACGGTTTCTGAACTATCGTTTACAAATTCAACCTCATAATCGGGCGATTGTTTGTCGTAAACAATTAGAATTGTACCTGTACATCCTTTTAAAACCTTTTCGCTTAGGTCTCCTTTGGCTTGAACAATATCATATAGTCGAAAAACAGACATATTTACTTTTTAGATTTCTGTTTTACCTTTTCTTAGTCTTCTTTTCAGTAGCAGTTTTACTAACAGATGCTTTCATAATACTGTGAAATATGTTAGATGCTTCTTTGGGGTTTCTTGTCGTCTGCCATGATACTAAGTTACATCAATTTTCGTATATTTATTATACAAGAAAGCCATGTTAACCACTTACGCCTAATGAGAGACCACTAATGCGATGGCTGATTAATGAGGTTAGGACTCTATCTATTTGCAGTCCGCTTTCTACGTCTGGGGAGACGATTTTTTGAGGAGCTTAACGCCCCTTTATGCTGTTAATAGCTTTGGTAAATAATCCAATGCTAAATGATCTCGTTCTTTAAAGTGAGATTACGCCTTTCCCGCAATAACTGAAGGCTTTATGGTCGTCACAAACAGGCAGATCTTGTCAGCGACATCACCGCCAAAGGCGAGAATTCGCTTGTTTAAACTACTATTAACTAATAGTAAAATTTACCATTCATCCCCTCCCCCAAACTAAATTTCGATTTTCCATACAACCAATCAATTTTATTTTAAATTTGAAAACGCTGATGGCCGGAAATGCCGCCGCAGCACCCAATTATATACCGGTTAAACCTGATATGAAAAAAAGATTGTTTTTTACGGCTTGCTGCCTGTTAACGGCATTAGGCTCGTTTGCGCAAATTCCTGCTCTGGAACGCGTAGAACCCATGTTTTGGTGGGTGGGTATGCATAACCCGAATTTGCAACTGCTGGTTCACGGCAATAATATTTCGGCCAGAAAAGTGGAGTTGAAATACCCTGGCGTAACCCTTGTTGCAGTGCACAAAGTTGAAAATCCTAATTATCTTTTTGTGGATTTACGCGTTTCTTCCGGTACCATTCCGGGAACGTTCCCGATAAAATTTATTAAAGCCGGTGAAACGCCATTAATTTATAGTTACGCCCTGAAAGCCCGCAACCACTCAGCCGGCCGTGTGCAGGGGGTGACCGGCAAGGATTTGATCTACCTCATCATGCCCGACCGCTTCTCGAATGGTGATAAATCGAACGACTCCTTCAGCAACATGCGCGAGCAGGGCATCCACCGTGATTCCATGTTCAGCCGCCACGGCGGAGATCTGCAGGGTATCATCAATCACCTCGGGTATTTAAAGGACCTGGGTGTTACCTCAATTTGGCTGACGCCCGCCGTCGAGAATGATGAGCCCCACGCATCTTATCACGGCTATGCAGTTACCGACCATTACAAAATAGATGCCCGCTATGGCACTAACGCACTTTATAAGGAGTTTGTGGATAAGTGCCACAGCATGGGTATGAAGGTGGTGATGGACCTGGTACACAATCACGCGGGTACCGAAGGTTATACCATACTGGATATGCCAATGAAAAGCTGGGTGCACCAGTGGCCACAATACACCAAATCGAACTTTAAATATGAGGCCGTAATGGACCCGCATGGTTCCGCTGCCGACCGCAAGCAAATGCTGGATGGCTGGTTCGACCGCCGCATGGCCGATATGAACCAGGATAATCCTTACGTTCAGAATTTCCTTACCCAAAACCATATCTGGTGGATTGAGTACTCGGGAGTGGATGGCTTACGGTTGGATACCTACCCTTATAACGACCCTGAATATATGGCCAAATGGGCGGTTGATGTAAAAGCGGAGTTTCCGCACCTGACTATATTCGGCGAAGTGCTGACACCGCTGCCTTATACACAGGCTTACTTTACGCAGGGCAATACCATTAACCGCGGACTTGATACCCACTTGCCTGCCGTAACGGATGCCGCGGTAAAGGATGCTATTTACGAAGCGCTGAACGGTAAAGATGGCTGGGATAGCGGCGTAACTCATTTATATACCATTCTTGCGCAGGATTTTATGTACCAGGATCCATCGCGCAACACCATATTCCTGGATAATCATGATATGAGCCGCATGCTCTCGATGGTTGGAGAGGATATGAACAAATACAAATCGGCAATGGCGATGCTGATGACCTTGCGCGGGGTGCCGCAGATGTATTACGGCGACGAGATACTGATGAAAAACTACAGCAACCCGGACGGGCTTGTGCGCGAAGATTTTCCGGGCGGCTGGGATGGCGATAAGAAAGACAAATTCACCGCCGAAGGCCGCAGCGATAAGGAAAACGACGCCTTTAACTATGTACGCAAGCTGGCCAACTATCGCAAAAACACTCCCGTTTTACATAACGGCAAGCTGATGCAGTATCTTCCGGAGCAGGGTATTTATGTGTACTTCAGATACGATGGAAAAAGCACAGTAATGGTGGTTTACAATAGCAACGATAAAGAAGAAACTACGCCAACCGCCCGTTACAGCGAACGCATAAAAGGCGTGAAAAGCGCTAAGAATGTAATGACTGGAGAAACGCTGGATTTGGCTAATCTTACGGTAGGGGCGAAGTCGACATTGATCTTGGAGTTGGGGAAATAGGAGCATTAGGGACGCCTCACCTAAATCCTTTCCAAAGGAGAGGACTTAAGCTACAACTCGCTTTTTGAACCCGCTCCTTTGGAGAAGGCAGGGTGAGGCGAGCATAAGCCTATGTTGAACTATTACAGCTAACCGATTAAGAATTTAATAATTGAAGTATAATTTTTGAACAATTAATTGAGGATTTGGCAAAAATGGCCGCCGGTACCGCAGACGTAACCCGCTAAACCTTAATTAATTAAATTTGTGCACTAAAGATGAGTACTGTTAAAGCCTGTTTATTCGATTTGGATGGAGTGATAGTAGATACGGCCGTCTATCATTACAAAGCCTGGAAACGCCTGGCCGACCAGCTCGGCCTGAAATTTAGTGAACAAGATAATGAACTGCTGAAAGGTGTGAGCCGCGTACGCTCCCTGGAGATTATACTGGAGCTGAATCATGTTACCAAAAGCGCTGAAGAGCAAACAGAGCTGGCCACGCTAAAAAACAACTGGTATGTGGAAATGATCAACCAGATGACGCCGGCCGAAATTTTACCCGGCGCAAAAGAATTTTTAGAAGCCTGCAGGGCGGCCGGTATCAAAACCGCATTGGGTTCGGCAAGCAAAAACTCGGGTACCATATTGAATAAGATCAACCTTGCCGGCTTATTTGATGCGATTGTAGACGGCAACCATGTAAGCAAAGCAAAACCAGACCCGGAGGTTTTTTTAAAAGGTGCAGAAGCATTAGCAGTCAAGCCCTCAGAATGCGTAGTTTTTGAGGATGCGATAGCAGGGGTTGAAGCAGCTGTTAACGGCGGCATGAAAGTGGTGGGTATAGGCTCGCCTGAGGTGCTGGGTAAAGCTGATATGGTGGTGAGTGGTTTGGATAAAATGAGTTTGAAGATGCTGAACGGGTTGTAGCCCCACCCAAAGCCTAGCCGGAAGGGAGGGCTTTAAAAACGGCGCAGCTAAAGTCTCCCCAACCGGGGAGATTTAAAGGGGGCTTTAAAGAAATAATTATTACTGATACTGAATACATATTACAATAAGAATGAAGGACTATATTGAAGTTGATGAGTGGAAGATCATAGAAAACGGCTTTAATCCGCATTATAATAAAATATCCGAAAGTATTTTCAGCCTGGGCAATGGTCGCATGGGGCAACGCGCAAATTTTGAGGAAGCGTATAGCGGCGAAACCTTGCAGGGAAATTATGTGGCCGGCGTTTATTATCCGGATAAAACGCGTGTGGGCTGGTGGAAAAACGGCTACCCGGAATATTTTGCGAAAGTGATCAATGCGGCCAACTGGATCGGCATCGACATTAACATCGATGGCGAACAGCTCGATCTGGCTAAATGTGAAGTGCAGCAATTCAGGCGTGAATTGAACATGCAGGAAGGATATTTGAAACGCAACTTCACCGCTAAAACCGCGGGTGGAAAAATTGTTGAAGCAGAAGCGATACGTTTTTGCAGTATGGCAGACGACGAAGCTGGCGCTATAAAATACACGATCACTCCCGTAAACTTCAGCGGCCCGGTCACCTTTACCCCTTTTATCGATGGCGACGTCGTTAATAAGGACTCTAACTACGATGAAAAATTCTGGGACGAGATAAAGAAAGAAAGCTGGAATGACGGCGGCTTTGTGCAGATGCGCACAAAAAAAACCGGCTTTGAGGTTGCTACCGGCATGCTGATAGCTGCTTTACAAAATGGCGAGCCCATAAAGCTGCATACCCAGGCGGTAAGCAAGGAAAAATATGTAGGCGCTAAGTTTAAGCTGGACGCTGTACAGGGGCAAAGTATCTCTGTTATAAAATATGCGGCTAACCTGTCGTCACAAAATTATCCTGCAGCCGAACTCGTTGTTAATCTGAAAGAAACTTTGCACCAAATCGCGTCCAAAGGTTTCGATACGATGCTGAAAGAACAGGCCGATGCCTGGGCAGCCAAATGGAAGCACAACGATATTATAATTGAAGGAGATGCTTCGGCACAACAGGCCATACGCTTTAACATTTTCCAGTTAAATCAAACTTATACCGGCGAGGACGATCGTTTAAATATAGGCCCGAAAGGTTTTACCGGCGAAAAATATGGCGGCTCAACTTATTGGGACACAGAAGCGTATTGTGTACCCTTCTATCTGGCTACGGCAGACCAGAAAGTTACCCGCAACCTGTTGCTGTACCGCTACAAACAATTAGATAAAGCTATTGAGAATGCAAAGCTGCTCGGCTTTACAAATGGCGCAGCATTGTACCCGATGGTTACCATGGATGGCGCCGAATGCCATAACGAATGGGAGATAACGTTTGAAGAGATACACCGTAACGGCGCTATTGCTTACGCGATATTTAACTATGTGCGCTACACCGGCGATGAAACTTACCTGGCAGATTATGGTTTGGAAGTATTGATTGCGATTGCACGTTTCTGGTCGCAGAGGGTTAACTGGAGCGAGGACAAGCAGCAATACGTAATGCTGGGAGTAACCGGCCCGAATGAATATGAGAATAACGTAAACAACAACTGGTACACCAGTATGCTGGCGTGCTGGTGTATGAAATATACCATTGAAGTAGCCGAAAAAGTTAAGGCCGCCGACTTAGGTAAATATACCGAGCTGATAAACCGTATAAATTTTAACGGGCAGGAAGAAACGGGCCGGTTTAAAGATATCATCGCCAGGATGTATCTGCCTTATGACGAGAAACGGCAGATATTCCTTCAGCAGGACGGCTATCTTGATAAGGAACAGATCCTGGTTAAAGATTTGCCGGCCGGCGAACGCCCTATTAATCAAAAATGGAGTTGGGACAGGATATTGCGTTCATGTTATATTAAGCAGGCCGACGTGTTACAGGGTATTTACTTTTTTGAGGACCAGTACGATATAGATACTATCCGTCGCAATTTTGACTTTTACGAGCCCCGGACGGTGCATGAGTCTTCTTTGTCGCCGTGCGTGCATGCTATACTGGCCGCCAAGCTGGGCGATGAAGCCCGTGCCTACGAGTTTTACCTGCGCACCGCCCGCTTAGACCTGGACGATTATAATAACGACACGGAGGACGGCTGCCACATTACTTCGATGGCCGGTACCTGGATGTCGGTTGTGGAAGGTTTCGCCGGTATGCGCGTTAAGAATGGAAAGCTGTCGTTCGACCCGTTTCTGCCTGGGAAATGGACTTCATTCTCGTTCAACGTAGGTTTTAGAGGTACCTTAATAAAGGTGACCATTGCCAAAAGCGCTGTCGATATCAAACATTTGTCGGGGCCCGGCCTGAAGGTGATGGTTGACGGACATGACATTGATGTTCAGCCTGATGCCGGCGCAAAAATCACAAAAGTAGTATTAGCCCCTCCCCCAATCGCTTAATTATGATGATGAAAAGCGGACGAGGCGAAATGAAAAAATGCATCTTTATAGTAATGATGCTGATGCTTTTTATAAATATTAGCTTTGCCCAGCGTCATACCAAAAAGATAAAAATGGAGTCATCCTCGCCCAATCATAAACTAATTATCTACCAACTGCTGCCGCGCCTGTTCGGAAATACTAAAACCACCAACAAATTCAATGGCTCAATTGAAGAAAATGGTTCCGGTAAATTCAACGATATTACCCTTAAAGCACTGGGGGAAATAAAAGCCATGGGTTTTACGCACGTGTGGTACACCGGTGTAATAGAGCACGCTACCATGACTGATTATTCCGCCTTTGGCATTAAGCCTGACGATCCGGATGTAGTGAAAGGCCGCGCAGGCTCGCCGTATGCCATCAAGGATTATTATGATGTTGATCCCGATTTGGCCGTTGATGTGAAAAACCGCATGGCTGAATATGAATTGCTGATTAAACGTACCCACGCCAGCGGTTTAAAAGTAATTATGGATTGTGTGCCTAACCATGTGGCACGAACTTACTCTTCGGATGTAAAACCCGCAGGTGTAAGAGATTTTGGACAGGACGACGATACGACAAAGGCCTTCAGCCCTAAAAATGATTTTTACTATATGCCGGGCCAGCATTTTGTTGTTCCAGCGGGGTATAATCCGGGGGGCGATGAATTTAAAAGTCCGCTGAAAGATAGTAAGTTTGATGAATACCCTGCTAAAGCAACGGGTAATGATGTATTCTCTGCATCGCCCTCTATCAACGACTGGTTCGAAACCATGAAGCTGAATTATGGCGTAGATTATCAGGATAACCGCACTCCGCATTTCGACCCTATACCCCCGCTATGGAATAAGATGTTCGATATCCTGCATTTCTGGGCCGCAAAAGGCGTCGACGGTTTCCGGTGCGATATGGTCGAAATGGTACCCTTTGAATTTTGGGGATGGGTGATACCGAAACTAAAAACAGACTACCCCGGCCTGGTTTTTATCGGCGAAGCCTATAATGCATCCCTCTACAAAAAATATATAGAAACAGGCAAGTTTGATTATTTGTACGACAAGGTCGGCCTTTATGAGGCGGTAAGGCGATTAACAAGCAACACTCCGAACGCCACTACCTGGGATATAAACCACGTTTGGCACAACGACAGCAACGGCATAGATGAGCATATGCTGCGGTTTATGGAAAATCACGATGAGCAGCGTATTGCTTCACCCGGTTTTGCGGGCAACCCCTGGTTGGCTGTGCCGGGGATGATCGTTTCCGCCACCTTGTCTACCGGCCCTGTTATGGTTTACTTCGGGCAGGAGGTTGGCGAGCCGGGCGCAGGCGCTGAAGGTTTTGGCGGTGATGACGGCCGCAGCAGTATTTTTGATTACTGGGGCGTTCCGGAACATCAAAAATGGCTTAACAACGGTAAATTCGACGGTGCACAGCTATCCGAAGAACAAAAAGGACTGCGGGAATTTTACAGCAAGTTACTGAATGCAGTAAAAAACAATGAGGCTTTAAACTCCGGCAGTTTCTATGAGCTGATGGTGGCTAACGAGCATCAGCCCGGCTTTAACACCAGGTTGTATATTTTTCTTCGCTATACCGCCAAACAACGTATATTAGTAATAACCAATTTTAACCGCTCGGAACAGCATATTAATGTAAAACTGCCTGATGAACTGCTTAAACAGCTGAACTTAAGCGGCGCAAAGGAGTTTAAAGATTTGCTTAGCGGAACTAAATTTAAAACAACCAATATAATCAATGGAATTGAGTTAACTATGCCTGCTGCGAGCGGGCTGTTATTACAATTCTAATTTTTTGTCATTGCCGGAAGGAACTATGAAGCAACGACAAGGTGATTTAAACTATTGAACTCAAAAACATTATGACAACATCGAGCGCCGCTCAAAAGCCAAGACTTGGTTTTTGGCAGATCTGGAACATGAGTTTCGGTTTTCTGGGTATTCAGTTCGGCTGGGCTTTACAGATGGCTAATATGGGCGCCATTTATGAATATCTTGGCGCAAAGCCCGAAACCATCCCAATGTTGTTTTTGGCAGCTCCGCTTACCGGCCTTATCGTTCAGCCGATAGTAGGCTATTTGAGCGACCGTACCTGGCATCCAACACTCGGCCGCCGTCGTCCTTTCTTCCTTATTGGCGCCATTTTAAGCACAATATGCTTGATTTTAATGCCCCAGTCATCTACTTTATGGATGGCGGCAGGTATCTTATGGATTCTGGACACATCTATCAACGTAAGCATGGAACCATTCCGCGCTTTTATTACAGATAACCTGCACGACGACCAGCGTACCCGCGGGTTCGCTATGCAAAGCTTGTTTATTGGTTTGGGCTCTGTAGTTGCATCTGCATTGCCGTGGATGATGGGGCATTGGTTTGGGGTTAGCAGCAAGGTACTACCGGGCGAAATACTGCCCGCTGTAAGGTATTCCTTTTATATAGGCGCGGTTGCTTTTATGGGTGCCGTTTTATATACCATTTTAACTTCGAAAGAATATCCCCCCGCAGATATGGAGGAATTCAAAAGGTCGAAGGAGGCAAAAAAAGGCTTTTTTACGGGTGTGGGAGAGATATTTAAAGCCATTGGCGACATGCCCAAACGCATGCGCAGGCTGGCCCTGGTGCAATTTTTTACCTGGCCCGGTTTGTTTTTAATGTGGTTTTATTACGCTCCTGCTGTTGCACGCAATGTTTTCGGCGCGGCAAACACCACAGACCCGTTGTACGGTAAAGGTGTGGAATTTGCAGGGCTAACGCTGTCGTTTTATAATGTGGTTACCTTTATCTTCGCGTTCTTTATACCTGTCATCGCCAATAAAGTTGGCAGAAAATATACACATATGCTGTGCCTTTTATGTGGCGCGGCGGGACTGATTTCTGTTGGTTTTATTCATGACAAATATTTCCTGTACGGCTCTATGACAGGAGTGGGAATAGCGTGGGCCAGTATACTTTCCATGCCCTATGCCATGCTTGGCGGCTGTTTGCCCGAGAATAAAATAGGCATTTATATGGGCATCTTTAACTTCTTTATCGTGCTGCCCGAAATTCTGGCTTCTTTATTCTTTGGTAAAATAATGGAACACGTTTTGCATAACGACCGCTTATTGGCCGTAGAGCTCGGCGGCGGCCTGATGATACTGGCGGCAATTTTAACTTTGCTGATAAAAGACCACGAGTAATAACATGCTATAGTGTGTTTTAAACATTTATTGTATGTTTTGTAACATCAATTGTTATATTGCGTACTACTTACACATTGTACTTTATAGAAGATAGCGACTAATTTTTTGATGGAAGAGAAGATACTTAACGAGGAATTGATAGCAAACAGCTTAATTGAAGAAGAGGAAGAAGAGTTTCACCACCTGAATAACCCTGCCGAGGGAATAAAACCCATCATAAAAAAATACCTGGGCGTTCCCAACAGTGTAAATCAGCAGGGTAACAAGTTTTATTTTTCAGATGGTGATGCTAAGGTTGAGGTTACTGTTGTTGCCGACGAAATTATACGCGTCCGCCTGGCGCCACATGGCGTGTTTTTGGAGGAGTTTTCGTACGCGGTGCCCAAACTGGAGCAAAAGGCCGTTGTATTTGCTTTGGAGGAGGACATAAAAGAATTCCGCGTTTCTACGAGTGTGGTAACATGTCATATCCGTAAGGAAGATTTTTTTATCTCGTTTTCTGACAGCCAAAACCATATTACCAGCACTGATGCTGTGCCGATGCACTGGGAGGAAAACGTAAAATTTGGCGGCTATTATGTGTATTGCACCAAAACGTGCCATCAGCAGGAAAGCTTTTTTGGCCTTGGCGACAAACCAACTGAGCTCAACCTTCGCGGCAAAAGATTAAAGAACTGGAATACAGATGCGTATTCCTTTGCCTGGAACCAGGACCCGCTATACCGCAGCATACCTTTTTATATCAGTTTAAATGACGGTATTGCGCACGGTATATTTTTCGACAATACCTTTAAGGCCCAATTTGATTTCGGCGCCGAAGACCCAACCAAAACAAGTTTCTGGGCTGATGGCGGCGAATTGCAATATTATTATATCCACGGTCCGCACATGATGGACGTGGTAAAAAGCTATCATTACTTAACCGGTACACACCCTATGCCGCCGCTTTGGGCGCTGGGTTATCACCAATGCCGCTGGAGCTATTACCCGGAATCGAAGGTGAGAAAGATAGCAAATGGTTTCCGTGAGAATAAGATTCCATGCGACGGTATTTATCTTGATATCGATTACATGGATGGCTACCGTTGCTTTACCTGGAACCGCAAGTATTTTCCTGACCCTAAGAAAATGATCAAAGAACTTGCTGCCGACGGGTTTAAAACGGTGGTGATTATCGACCCCGGAATACGCGTGGACGACAATTATGCTGTTTTTAAAGAGGGAAAGGAAAAACGGTATTTCTGTCGCCGTTGCGATGATTACTTTATGGAAGGCCATGTTTGGCCCGGCCGCTGCCAGTTTCCCGATTTTACCAATCCCGAAGTACGTGAGTGGTGGGGTGGTTTATTTGATGAACTGGTGCAGTTAGGCGTGGCCGGGGTTTGGAATGATATGAATGAGCCGGCCGTATTTGGCGCAGGTACATTCCCCGATGATGTTCGCCACCAGTATGATGGCTTCCGGGGATCGCACCGCAAAGCGCACAATGTTTATGGTATGCAAATGGTGCGCGCAACTTACGAAGGGTTGCGCAAACTCCTGAAAAACAAGAGGCCGTTTACTATTACCAGGGCCGGATACTCCGGTGTACAGCGCTTTTCTTCTGTTTGGACAGGCGATAACGTGGCAACTTGGGAGCATCTTAAATTAGGCAATATACAAATGCAGCGCCTGTCAACCTCTGGTATTCCGTTTTGTGGCACCGATATCGGCGGTTTTAGCGGCGAGCCGGATGGTGAACTGTTTACCCGCTGGATCCAATTAGGCGCCTTTTCGCCCTTTATGCGTGCGCATTCCGCCGGTGATACCAAGGAGCGCGAGCCCTGGAGCTTTGGCGAACCATTTACCGCCATTAACCGTAAATTTATTGAACTAAGGTACAGGCTATTACCTTACTTATACTCTACTTTTTGGGAGCATCACCGGTATGGCTTCCCTATCTTAAGGCCCGTGGCAATGCAGGAGCAGGAAGAAATAGGTAACCATTTCCGGCAGGACGAGTTTACCTACGGCGACAAAATTTTGGTTTGCCCCGTAATGGAGCCCGGCCAGCAGGAACGTAAGGTATATCTGCCCAAAGGAAAGTGGTTTAACTACTGGTCTTTAGAATTGGTTGATGGCGGGCAGGAAGTTACGGTTCCCACACCTCTCGAAACCATCCCCATTTTTGTAAAGGCCGGTTCGGTTATTCCGGAATATCCCGTAATGCAGTATGTTGGGGAGAAGGAAATTGAGGAGGTTAAACTGAATGTTTATTTCAGTAACTACGAAGTAAATTCGTTCCTGTTTGAAGACCATGGCGAATCTTTTGCCTATGAGCAGGATATTTACCTGGAAAAGAAGTTTGTGGTAAATGGCAAAAACACAATATTAACTATTCAGCAGACGATGGAAGGCCTTTATACCCCGAGATATGAAGCTTATTACTTTAACGTAATTGGTCTGCCTTTTAGCCCGTCAAAGGTATTAGCTGACAACAAAGAGGTGCCCTACAGCGTTGACGACAATAATTGTGTGGAATTTAAATTCACCAAGAACTTTAAGCAGATAGAGATAGTGAAGTAGTGCGCAGAGGCCGGAGATCAGAGATTTGTTGAATTTGGCTTATGAATCCGGGAAGCTTGCGAGGCTTTCTTCGCAAGTTTAACATCTAATCGAAAGATTATCGGCAACCATTAATCGTTATATTTGTTGTAAACCAATTACTACCACTCAACGGCTGTTATGGCCTTTTCCGCACTATGGCAAAAAAACACAGTACCACAGAACCAGTAACATCTGCAGCTAAACCTGCCGCAAAAAAGGCGGCTGCACCAAAAGCCGCGAATACTAAGGCTAAAAAGGAAACAGCAGCAGCAATTCCTCAAGCTAATGCTACCGCAAAACCTAATACCGAAGCGAAGCCAAAAGCTCCGGCAAAACAGAAGGCAGCAGCAAAAACTAAAGCAGTTGCAGGCGTTGAGCAAACTACTCTGAAGCCGGTTGAAGTTTACAGCCGTTTTACCGATTTTGATATTGGTTTATTTAAATCTGGCAAGCATTACAAGCTTTACGAAAAGTTCGGGTCTCATGTGGTAGAACACAATGGGGTGATTGGAACTTATTTTGCAGTATGGGCGCCCAACGCGCAGTATGTTTCTGTTATCGGCAATTTTAACGGCTGGAACGGTGGCTCTCACGCTTTATATGTGCGTTGGGATGGTTCGGGTATTTGGGAAGGATTTATTCCAAATATAGGCGTTGGAGAAACCTATAAATATTATATAACATCGTCTACAGGGGAAGATCTGGAAAAAAGCGACCCATTTGCGCTGCGCTGGGAGGTTGCCCCCAGAACTGCGTCCATTGTCGCGGATACGTATTACGAGTGGAAAGATATCGGATGGATGGCCAACCGTAAAGATCACAACAGCCTGAATAAGCCATTTTCAGTTTACGAAATGCACATAGGCTCCTGGGCGCGCAGTTGGGAAAGCCCGGATGAGTTTTTAACCTACGACCAGCTTGCCGGCAAACTGGTACCGTATATTAAAGAAATGGGCTTTACGCATGTGGAGTTTATGCCCATAATGGAGCACCCCTACTATCCAAGCTGGGGTTATCAGATTACCGGTTTTTATGCCGCATCATCGCGATACGGCACACCCCAGCAGCTGATGTACCTGGTTGAACAGCTGCACGAAGCCGGAATTGGTGTAATACTGGATTGGGTACCTTCGCATTTTCCGGGAGATATACATGCCCTTTATAAGTTTGATGGCACGCATCTTTACGAACACGCTGACCCGCGCAAAGGCTTTCACCCTGACTGGAAATCGTTCATATTCAATTATGGGCGCAACGAGGTCCGTGCGTTTTTAATAAGTAATGCTATATTCTGGCTCGACAGGTACCATGCAGACGGCCTGCGCGTTGACGCCGTGGCATCTATGCTTTACCTGGACTATTCGCGTAATCACGGCGAATGGGAACCGAATATGTATGGCGGTAACGAAAACCTGGAGGCAATATCATTCCTGAAAGAATTTAACGAAGCGGTTTACCATATGTTCCCGGATGTTCAGACTATCGCCGAGGAGTCGACTTCATTTACCGGCGTTAGCCGCCCGGTTTACGCCGGCGGGCTGGGCTTTGGCATGAAGTGGATGATGGGTTGGATGCATGATTCAATTAAGTATTTTCAGCAAGATCCTATCTATCGTAAATATCATCATAATCAAATTACATTTAGCCTGATTTACGCGTTTACCGAAAACTTTATGCTGCCTTTCTCGCACGACGAAGTAGTTTACGGTAAAGGTTCGATGCTGCGTAAAATGCCGGGAGATGAGTGGCAGCAATTTGCCAATCTGCGGTTGCTGTATAGCTATATGTTTACCCATCCGGGCACAAAGCTGTTATTTATGGGGTCGGAATTTGGGCAGGGAACGGAATGGAACTTCCAGCAATCATTGGATTGGTACCTGTTGGAATATCCGAACCACCAGGGCATAAAAGAAGCGGTAAAAGCCCTGAACCGTCTTTATCGGGACGAGCCTGCTTTATATGAAAAGGGATTTGACTGGAGTTCCTTTGAGTGGGTTGATGGCGGTAACGCGAACGATTCGATATTGATATATAACCGAAAAGGCCACGATGCAGCCAACGATTTGGTTGTGGTATTAAATATGACGCCGATTACGCACCATGGCTTTAGGATCGGGGTGCCATCAAAGGGTAAATGGACAGAGATATTTAACTCAGACGCGAAAGCGTACTGGGGCAGCGGCGTTGAAAACGAAGGTCAGTTTACTACAGAAGCGGTTAACTGGCATGGGCGCGACAACTCTATCAGAATCACCATACCTCCATTAGCAGCAGCTGTGTTTAAGAAGTTGCCGGTTGTACCGCCAAAATATGAATTAAAAAAATAAGGCTATTGCCTGTTGCTTTACAAAGTAAGTTGCGTATATTTATAGTGAACTGAAGGTCAATTAATTATATAACTGCGATTTTGAATCCAATCAGTTTAACAATAACCTTCCGCAGCGGCTTACGTAAAACAGCAATGATTTTTTAAAACAAATCAACCAATGTCATGAATCCTAAATATCGCATGCTTTATTTGTTGGTTGGCTTCGCCGGACTTTTTTTCCTTATTTACGATACCATAATAACCCTTCCGGAAATTAACCCGCTGAGGGCCCTGTTAGTTGCCTTGCCGGATCTGGTCGTGTTTTTCCTCGCCTACAAAACCTATCCTGTTGAGCAGGAAGCAAGTGTTAAAACCAGTAAGGTCAAGTCATATTAGTTAGTCCGCGTTTTAAACATATATAGCACGGGACATTAATGAATATATAATGATATGTTTATTAATGCCCGTTTTTTGTATTGATAGCAGAGGCACGGTAAGAATGTTAATAACTTGTTAATAATGAACATTTTCTTCCCCTAACCTTTTTTTCTCATCGCCGTAAAAGATTGATATTAAACGACTTTTAATATTTACTGTTATGAATGCAAAATATTTTACGCTGTATTTGATGATCGCCTTTGCCGGCCTGGCTTACCTGGCGCTTGATTCGTTCATCGGCTATCGTGATATTAATCCTGGCCGGGTTTTGCTGATTGCCATACCTGACATGGTTTTCTTTTACCTCGCTTACAGAACTTGTCCGCCGGAAAACCAGCCGGCAAGATAAAAACTGCAGCCCAGGGAGGGATTGTGCAGACTTATGTGAAGAAGGGCGCGGTCAGCTTTCAAATAACAGGCAAAATTGTTATTTGAAAGCTGTTTTTATTTGCCGACCTTTATAATCAGGGCTCAAACATAATAGGTTCGGGCCCGTTTTATCAGGTAAAGCACCGGCTAATGAACCCTAAATTCCTCATACTTTACATTATTGCAGCCACGCTTGCCTTTGGCCTGGCCATATATCAATTAATCGCAACGGATACTGGTGTTACTTATGGCCGCATTATATTAAATTTTATTATGGCGGCCGGCTTTTATTATCTCGCCTATAAAACTTATCACGAGAAAAAAGATCAGGAATTGATGTAAGCGTGTTTACATACCAGCATGCCTGAATTCTGATTAGTTACAACTTAGCTTTACATTGCTCAGGGTTACAAATAGATGCCGCTATTTGGCAGGCAAAATTTCTGTATATTTAAACTTCACAATTCATCCGTAATGAAAAAGCTTTTGTTTGCCCTCGCCGTTCTGTCCGCAGTTCTGGTTTCCTGCTCGCGGACTAATAAGGTCAGCTTATCACAGTACTATGCGCCTGTTGATTCCGGTGTACAGGTTGCTGGTATTAAAATGATTTCTATTCAAACACCCGTTGGAAAGTTTAAAGTATGGACCAAGCGTTTTGGCAATAACCCCCGCATAAAAGTGCTGTTGCTTCATGGCGGCCCGGCTATGACGCACGAGTACATGGAATGCTTTGAAAGCTTTTTTCCAAAAGAGGGTTTCGAAATGGTTGAATATGATCAGCTTGGTTCTTATTACAGCGATCAGCCGCGCGACAGCAGCCTGTGGACTACGCCGCGTTTTGTTGAAGAAGTAGAACAAGTACGTAAGGCCTTGAATATGGACAGTACGAATTTTTACCTGCTCGGTAATTCCTGGGGAGGCATCCTTGCGATGCAGTATGCATTAAAATATCAAAAGAACCTGAAGGGATTGATCATCTGCAATATGATGGCCAGCATGCCTGCTTATGAAAAATATAACGGCACATTGCGCAGCCAGATGCGTAAATCGTTGGTTGACTCGCTCACCAGTTATGAAAATAAGGGTTTGTATAAAGATTCGGTTTACCAGGCCCTGGTATTTAACGAATATTACCGTCAGCACTTGTGCCGTCTTGCTGAATGGCCCGATCCTGTATTACGTTCGTTTAAGCATGTAAACGACCAGATTTATGTAATGATGCAAGGGCCAAGTGAATTTAAAACCGGCGGCAGGCTGATTAGCTGGGATGTAAGTAAGCAACTTAAAGATATAAAGGTTCCAACACTTGTTGAGGGTGCTAAATATGATACCATGGATCCGAAGTATATGGAGTGGATGAGCAAACAATTCCCTAAAGGCGAATACCTTTATTGCCCTAATGGAAGTCATCTATCCATGTGGGATGACCAGAAAGTGTTTATGGCCGGGGTGACTAAGTTTATAAAAAATGTGGATGAGCGGTACTAAAACTAAGACTTGTACATTTTTGAGATTGCCAGATTCAAAGCCGTTACATAAAACTTTGACATTGCGGGTAAGGAACGAGCGCGGCAACCTCGTCGATTTACATCATAACTGACTATTCATTTGGAAGTATGTATAGCGACGAGGTTGCTTCATTGCCCGCAATCATAATTATTTGACAATTGTAACCAACTCATAAACACTCCCTTTCGTCGTCGCAAACTGGACCAAGCCGTCTTTCGTTAATTCTGTCTTTATCTTTTTACCGTTCTGGGTGACGATCAATTTGCATCCGGCGGTTACTTTACAAACGTTACCCTGTTTGGACAATATCTTAGCAGAAACCAGCTTGTTTTTGCTCCATTTTAAATCAGCTACAAAAGCGCCGACCGTGCAAACGCCTTTAAATTCGCCGTCGGTCCAGTCATGTGGCAACGCAGGCAGCAGGTCAATAAATCCATTATTTGATTGAACCAGCATTTCGCTGATAGCCGCCGTCATTCCCATGGTGCCGTCAATCTGCATTACGCTTCCTCCTTTAGCGAACAGTTGTGGAAATGCCTGCTCCTTAAAATAGCCTTTAAGAATAGCGTTAGCGTGGTCGCCTTCGCGCAGTCTTGCCCACAAAGCCGTTTTCCACGCCCTCGACCAGCCGCTGCTGCCATCGCCACGCCTGTTCAGCATGATTTTTATGGGTTCAATAAAGCTTGGTGTATTTTTTACTGAAAAAACATTGCCGGGATATAACCCATACATGGGGGATGAATGACGATGCTCCTTCTCCAGTTGAGGCCAGTCTTCTGTCCATTCCTGCAGGCTGCCATCTTTGCCAATTAATTGCGGACGAAGCCTGGCCTTCGTTTCACCAACTTTGGCAGCATATTTTTCATCCTTGCCAAGCAGAGCCGAGGCTTGCATATAATTGGTGAATAGATCACTGATGATCTGCATATCGATAGATGAACCCGCACAGATTGTAGTACCGGGAAGCACACTACCCGTGGTTTCATCAAAGTAAGGTCCGTTGCCGGGATTGCCGGTAAAGTTTTCGGGAGACGAGGATGGGTTGGTTACCAGCCATTTTTTCTCTGGGTACGGCGCCAGGTAATCCATAAAGAAATCAACCGAGCCTTTAATAACGGGGTAGATCTCTTCAAGATATTTTTTATCGCCGGTAAATTGGTAATGGTCCCAAAGCTCGTCGCACAGCCAGGCGCCCCCGGTGGTGAAAGTGCCCCAGGTTGGGCCGTCCATTGGCGCGGCAACCATCCAGAGATCGGTATTTTGATGCAGCACCCAGCCGCCACAGTTATAATTTTCTTTAGCAACTTGTGCACCCTGGTCTGTTATGTTTTTCATTAGTTGGATAAACGGCCCGGCACATTCAGCCAGGTTTGCCGACTCCACCGGCCAGTAATTCATTTGCAGATTGATGTTGGTGGTGTATTTGGAATCCCATGGCGGGTTCTGTTCATAATTCCAGATACCCTGTAAATTAGCTGCCTGCGTTCCTGGCCGGGAAGATGAAATTAACACATACCTGCCGAATTGATAAGCCAGCGCTGCCAGCTGCGGATCAGGAGATTTTACGGCGTTTTCCAGGCGCTCACTGGTTGGCAGCCATGAGTTGGCCGTAGCCGGCAATTTCAGGCTAACACGGTTAAACAGTTTTTGATAATCGGTAATGTGGGCAGCTTTTACCGAACCATAATCTTTAGACCCGACCGCTCTTAAATAGTTATTTGTTCTATCATGCTCATTGGCGCTCACATCTTTATAATTCACAAAATTGGTAGCGGCGGTAAAATACAAGGTAACGGCATCGGCATTGGTTACCATGAGATTGGCATCAGTAACTTTTATCGTACCGCCTTCGGGGAAAGCCTTCAGCCGGGCATCATATCTCAGTTTTCCTTCAACACCCAGATAGTCCGCAGATTTCCCGGTGAGCTGCAAACCATCCGTCCCCAGTCCATCCATGTGGAAATAATCTGTTCCATAATCTGAATGCTGCTGGTTGCGTACTCCACGCAAATTGGCCGTAAATGAAATGCTGCCGGGTTTGCTGGCGGTCAACCTGATGGCGATAACCTGGTCGGGCGCGGATGAAAACATCTCACGGCGATAAGTAACGCCATTGCTGCTGTATTCCACTCCGGCTATGCCTGTTTCCATATCCAGCCAGCGTTTATAACCGGTTATATTTTTCTGCTGAGGAAAAAAGAGCATTAAGTCTGCCAGCGACTGGTACTTCTGCTGTTCAACCGGGTAACCCATCAATTTTCGCCCAAAAAGCGTTTGCGCTTCTATAAATTGGCCTTTAAATACCAGGTCGCGTACTTCATTTAAATATTTGTAGCCACCTTTAACAACCGAAGAGTAGGGGCCGCCTGTCCAATACGTGTCCTCGTTAAGCTGTATGTGTTCCTCGTTAACGCCGCCAAAAATCATTCCTCCTAACCGACCGTTACCTACGGGTATGGCATCGTTCCACTTTGCCGCCGGCTTATCCATCCATATCAGGGTGGCCGGATTGAAAGTATGTTGTTCAATTTTTACAGGAATATCGATTTGCTGAGCTGAAAGGGTAAAGGTGGATAATAAAAAATACAGCAGGCAGCCAATGGTTTTAAACTTCATTGTGTTTAACGGTTAATACGGGTTTGGATGAATTAAACCTAATGAATATTATGCTTTAAAACAAACAACAGGCGTTATACGGCGCCATGATCATCCATTTATTTAAAATCATAGCTTATCCTTTAGTGCAATTGCAGGTCTTTCTCCGAAGGCAGGCGTCATACAAATCTGTATCTTTGCTGCGATGAATAAAGCGCAAGTATTCGGCATTAGTAATGAACAAAAGTTTATCCAGACCGCTTTGCAAGTTTTTAACTACCAGGCCCGGAACTGCAAAGTTTACAGCGAATTTATATCCGGTTTAAATATTGACACAGCAGCAGTTCAGCGCATCGATCAAATACCATTTTTGCCTATTGAATTCTTCAAATCCCAGGAAGTGGTTAGTAATGATGCCGCCACCGAAGTGATCTTTAGTAGTTCCGGCACAACAGGAATGATAACCAGCAGGCACCTGGTGACAGACGCGAGCTGGTACACGCAAAGCTTTCGAAATGCATTTAAATTATTCTATGGCGATGTCGCCGGCTATGTAGTCCTGGCTTTGCTTCCCTCCTATTTAGAGCGCGAAGGATCATCCCTTATTTATATGGCTGATGACCTGATCAAACAATCAGGAAACCCCGACAGCGGCTTCTATCTTTACAATCACCAGGAACTGTACAATCAGCTCAAAAAACAAAAGGATGCTCAAAAACCTACCCTGCTTATTGGTGTAACGTTTGCATTGCTTGATTTTGTGGAGCAGTATCAAATAGAATTTCCTGAACTAATAGTGATGGAAACCGGAGGAATGAAAGGGCGCCGGAAAGAAATGATCCGGGAAGAACTGCATCAGCAATTGTGTGAAGGCTTCGGCGTTAAAGCTATTCATTCCGAATACGGGATGACGGAATTATTATCCCAGGCCTATTCCAAAGGAGAAGGTGTTTTTTACTGCCCGCCATGGATGAAGATACTCACACGGGATACCAATGACCCGCTTGATATTCTTGAAAACAATAAAACCGGCGGCATTAATGTAATCGATCTCGCTAATATCAATTCCTGCTCATTTATAGCCACACAAGATTTAGGAAAAATTTACGACGACGGCTCATTTGAGGTACTTGGCCGGTTTGATAATTCTGACATACGAGGCTGCAATTTACTGATTGCGTAAAACTTAACTTGCTACTAACATAATATTGTTATTTTTGCACCTGCTAAATTTAGATCGTTATGATAGAAAAGTTTTTGAACGACGAACAAGACCCCAAAGCTGTCGAAAAAATATACCTGCGCCTTAACGACCTATTAAGCACAGGCGAGGAAATACTGTACATTGCAGTTCAAAAAAAGCCTATCGTAAACTTGTTTCCTGATTGTATAGCGCTTACTAACAAGCGTGTACTGTTCTTCACCCCGGCAAACCTTGGTCTGTCTATAAAATTTGTTGATTTCGTTTGGAAAGATATTGCTGATGTTTACACCAGGGAAGAGATTATCGGCGCGATATTTAGCGTTAAAACGACCGCAGGCGCCGAAATGGGTGTAGATTACCTGCCCAAGGTACAGGCCCGTAAACTTTATCAATATGCCCAGGAGCGTAAAGAAATTGAACGCGACGCCCGCCGTCAGCGCGATTTGGAAGACAAGCGTGCAGAGTCGGGGGCTATGCATTTTGAGCATACTGCGCCAGCGTTCCAGCAACCTGTCACTCCACCGCATCAGCCCGAGGTTATACAACTACCAGAAGTAGTTGCTACTGCAACACCTGCGCCGGTTTCTGCACCCGAGGCGCAAAAGCCGGATGAATTGACAGAAAAGCTTAAAAAGCTAAGAATGTTATTTGAAAACGGTCTTATTTCGCAGGAAGAATACAACCAGAAAAAACTGGATTTATTAAGTGATTTGTAGGTAGGTATATTCTACCTATGGGTATGTTACACCTCTGCTGGGAGCAAAATATTGCCAGAGACTTATTGAAACATACATGTGCTCCGTCCCTGCTTTATTTTTTCTGCCGGCATTCGCCCCACATGACGCTCGGGTTGACCAAATGGAGTTAAACTAAAATGACTAAACCAACCTGCTATCAAAATCAAAGGGTTCCCTGGTTAGTAATTTAACCTTGTTCATCTCCGGATGAGCAGGATTTAACAGGTAGTTATACTCACTCGGTACGATAGAAGACGGTACCTTCAGCAATAAATATTTCCCTTCCTTAATAAAGCGGTCCCCAAAGCGCGTTAAAGTTTGTGGGGGCGAAATGTCCCGCCAATTATCAGGAAGTTCATCAGTTTTTACAGATAGAATTTTATCGTCAGGCACTTTCATTTCCATCCGGCAATAACCATCCGGAATTAACAAGGGCTGCAAGTGTACCAGCACCTCGAGGACTGCCAGTGATGACGATGAAGCCAGGTATACTACCGGCTTACCTATACTGCTCCACCGCCCGCCATATAAACGGGCGCCGGTTCCGCTGAGGTCGTTAACATACTGACATCGTGCAATTCGGTAAAGTATCATGAAAGATTAAGCGAAAATGCCGTGCTCGATGCGGCCCAACTCACGAAATACCATATCGAAGCCGGCGGAGGTATCAAGCATGGAAACCGGGGCCTCGCCATTAAAAATTAAGCCGGGAGTTTTCATCCAGAGCTTAAATTTTTCGATAGAGCCAAAAACCTCTTCGCCACGGGTATACAGACGAGCTAACTCTACAGCTTTTTCAGCGTATTCAGTTTTTATGATTTCATTATCATCGTAACGTTGCAAAGTGCGTTCACTGATATGTAGGATATGAGCTAGCTCCTGTAGGGTAAGCGATATTTTTTTACCAAGCGCAAGCAACGCACTTTTTGAAAAACCCTTGCGGGCCAGGTTGATAACATCAAACTCATTACTAAATTTATAGGAACCCGAACCGCCCAACAAGCTATAAAATGGATTACCTATGCCGCTGGTAACATAAGCTACCATTGGCTCATTTAGAATATTTGGCTTGCCTTCCTGCTTTTTTGCCTTATACGACATAATGACAAATATAATTACCATTTGTCGTAATTTCAAATTATTCGGCAATAATCAAGAAATAATTTTTCTTACCCTTTTGGGCTAAAATAAATTTGCCATTAATGAGTACAGCGGGGCTTATTACGTCCTCAACCGCTATTTTATTCCTGTTAATGGATACCCCTCCGCCAGCTATAGTTTTCTTTGCTTCGCTTTTCGACGGGAAAATACTGGTATGGGCAGCAAGGAGGTCAATAACATTGATACCTTGCTGTAGGTCCGCCGCGTTTATGGTATAATTGGGCACACCGTCAAACAAGGCAAGTATCTCGTTACTATTCAACTCATTCAAAAATTCAATATCGGTATTTCCAAAAAAGAACCCGGAAGATTTAATTGCCTTCTCATAAGCGGCATCTCCGTGCACCCTTATGGTAATATCTTTTGCCAGGGCCTTTTGCAGCATTCTTAAATGCGGCGCAGCATCCTGTTCTGCTTCAATAGATCTTATCGTTTCCTCATCGAACAAGGTAAATATCCGGATATATGATTTGGCGTCTTCATCACTTGTATTCAACCAAAACTGGTAAAATTTATACGGGGATGTTTTCTCAGCGTCCAGCCAGATATTACCGCCTTCGGTTTTGCCAAATTTTGTCCCATCAGCTTTTTTTATTAATTGCGTTGTTAACGCAAAGGCCTCGCCCGCTCCTTTACGCCGTACTAATTCGGTACCGGTAACGATATTGCCCCATTGGTCAGAACCTCCCATTTGCAAGGCGCAATTATTGTTCTTCCACAGGTAGTAAAAATCATAGCCCTGAACTAACTGGTAGGTAAATTCAGTAAACGACATTCCTTCGCCTTCCAGTCGCTTTTTAACCGAATCTTTTGCCATCATGTAATTTACGGTGATGTGCTTTCCAACATCGCGGATAAAATCGAGGAAGGTATAGTCTTTGAACCAATCGTAGTTATTGACCATTTGGGCGCTGTTTGCACCACAGTCAAAATCCAGGAATTTTTCGAGCTGCGCTTTTATACCCGCCAGGTTCTTTTGTAGCACATCTTCTGAAAGCAAATTACGTTCCTGCGATTTGCCCGATGGATCGCCCACCATGCCGGTAGCGCCGCCTACCAATGCAAAAGGCTTATGGCCCGCACGCTGAAAATGTATCAGCGTCATAATCTGGGCCAGGCTGCCCACATGCAGCGAGTCGGCAGTCGGATCGAAGCCGATATAGCCTGATGTCATCCCTTTATTCAGTAATTCTTCAGTTCCGGGCATTATATCATGCAGCATACCCCGCCAGCGTAATTCTTCTACAAAGTTCATTATGTGTTCAATTCAAAAGGGACAAATATATTAAATCATTTCACCGATTGGAGAATGACTACAACGATTATTAGCATTCTATTTTACCGGTTTTCATGGATCAATTCAAATTGACAATGACTTAATCTATTAATAACCATCTTCTTCAAACCATAGCCCCGGCAAATACGTTCTCAACCGGGTGAATTAAATTAATTCTCTGTAATCATTTTAACAAACCGGTGCAATCCATTCTCCAATCAGTGAAATCAAAATAAATTCATTATTTTGGGAAATAACCGGACTTGACTATCGTGCCTATGAATTTTTTATCTCATTTTTATTTTGACAGGGACGTTAACGATTGTTATCATATATTGGGAACGGTTTTGCCGGACCTGCTGAAGAATGCAGATAAAGCTATTGTCCTTCATCCCGAAAAGCTTCATCATTCCGATAATCGCATCAATTCAATCATAGCCGGTTGGAACAAACACCTTGAAGTTGACCGTTATTTTCATTCATCCGTTTTTTTCCTTGAGCAGTCTCACAGATTAAAGTTATCGCTCCGACCGGCTATCGAAGGTTCTCCTGTGAAGCCATTTTTTTTAGGACATATTGCCATTGAACTCATCCTGGATAACCTGTTGCTAACTACCGGTAAAGTTGCTGCCGATAATTTTTATGATCACCTGAGTGGCTGCGAACCGGGGGTAATACACGAGTTTTTAACCTTTGCCGGTTTAAAGGAAACAGCCAGATTTTTCAGCTTTTTTGAAGACTTTAAAAGCAGCCGTTACCTGTACACTTATGCCGAGACACAGCAGATAACCTATGCATTGAAACGCATTTGTATGCGCGTTTGGCAAGACCCGTTTACTCTGAAAATGGAACAGGACATTAACGCTGTTATAATAGCCTATCGTGAAACATTGTTAAATAACTTCTTTTCAATATTTAAGAAGATCGAAGAAAAATTGCTTACCTGATAATCGCCTGTCAGCTATCTTTATACTTTTGAATATGGCAATTATTATCCTGCTTATTTGCTTTATCTGCATTTTTCTTTCACATGGAATCAATCATGCTGCATGCAAAAAAGAATTGATCATTTATTCGGTATTGACGTTTTCGGCAATCCTGGTTGGCATTACGGAATTTTCAGGTTTACTGCACCGGCTTAATTATAACTTTTTTTTTATTAGCTGGTGGTTTGTTACTATTTCATTCATAATATATCTGTACATCCAAAAAAAGCGCGTAAAAGTATTTGTAAATACATCAAAAATTAACATCAAATTAAAGTTAAGTCAAACTAACAAAACCGAAAATGCATTTTTAATTGCTTCCGGTATCCTTCTTTTTTTAGTCTTTTTGCAATCAATACTATACCCGCCCAACAATTGGGACGCTATGGCCTATCACATGGCACGGATTACCAGTTGGGTAAGCCATAAGTCTCTTGTACATTATCGTACTGATTACACCCCGCAACTCTTCCAGCCGCCATTTGCAGAATATGTTATAATGACCTTTGGCATACTCTGCCGGAATGATGTTTTTTCGAACACGTCACAATTTTTCTTTTTGCTTTTCTCATTAGTTACGCTAGTAGCTATTATTCAGTTACTAAAGTTAAACAGGCCATATAAAATTATTGTAATTGTGCTGGGAATAACTATACCAGAGGTTATCCTTCAATCGTGCAGCACACAAAACGATCTTACAGAAGGTTTTTTTATTATAACAACTTGTTTTTTCGTTATAAAAATCATTAAAAAGGCGCAATTAAGATATTTTGTATTTGCAGGTATTGCCGTAGGTTTGGCATTACTTACCAAAGGAACTGCATATATCTATCTTTCACCCATGCTTTTACTCCTTGGTATTATCATTCCTGCACAGGTATTTAAAACCAAAAAGTATTCCCCCTTAAAATACGCGTTGATAGCCATTATCATCGCTATTGGTATAAATTCGGGACATTTTACACGTAACTACAAACTTACACAGAGTATTCTTGGCGTTGACAAATCCGAATCAAAATTGTTTTCAAATCAAAAGATGAACGCGGGTTTATTGGCTTCAAACATTATTAAAAATGCGGGCTTGCATACGGGAATAATATTTGTTAAGCCCGCCGCAGTTTTTACAAATAAAATAATTTATAAGTTTCATGAAATTGCCGGCATAAACGTTAATGATACAGCCACCAACATCAGCAATGTAAAATACAGCACCATTACAGGCACATCTGGTGAAGATGGGTCGCCTAATCCCTTTCATTTTTTATTTATGCTGGTAGCATTGGTTTTAATTGGGCTGCATTTGTTTAAAGGCAAACGCAATTATGCAGTTGTTTTTATAGCAATTTCTTTGATTGTCCAGTTTTTATTTTTTTGCATCTACTTGAAGTGGCAGCCCTGGCATTCGAGGCTGCACATCCCCTTGTTTTTGATGGCAGTCCCATTAATGTGCTACGCAATGAGTATAAATTTATGGTTCAGGCGAGTGTTTTATTGGCTGTCTCCGCTAATGTTATTTTATGCGTTGCTGGTTATATTATACAATGATAACCGGCCTTTTTCACGAACGCTACTTTTTGAAGACAGATATAAGAAATATTTCGTTGTGAATTCGGCTTTATACCCTGAATACAATAAGATAAACAATAGGTTGCAAAATTCAGGCTACAAAAATATTGGTCTCATGCTGAAAGCTAACGATTGGGAATATCCTTTGTTTAAAGATTGTTTCAGTAAGGATTTAAATCCTATATACATAGCAGTGGACAATTTTAGTAAAAAAGCATACGCAGACACTATTCGACCGGATTGCATTTTATCTACACGGGGCAATAAAGCTTTTTTAGATTACAAGGGAAAACGGTACAGCAATAAAACTGCTGAGAACAAGATTATCTGGCTTTATGAGTAGTTAACCTGGCACCTATTAAAAAGGTATTACAGTAAGTCGCCCCCCACCAGCATAAAAATCCCTTTCTCAAATAAAATCGCCTTAAAATCAGCATTTAACACTAAATTACTTTGTTTTAATAAAATTATTATCCGTACCTTTGCAGTCCCAATTAACAAATTGGGAAAAGGAGAAAATTTATTTAATGGCAAAAAAACAAGAAGCAGAAAAAGAATTAAAAGCCAAGGAAGCTGAACTTGACGTAAAGGTTCCTCAGGAAAAAGAAACAATTGAATCAGAGGCTGATTCAATCTCGATCGAAGAGATCAAATCAAAAATCACAGCAAACACCGCAGATTTCGACTGGGATGCTGATGATAAAAAATTTGGTAATTACAGCGATAGCGACCGTGAAAAACTCGAAAAAATGTACGATGGTACATTCAGCTCTATAACTAAGGGCGAGATTATCACAGGTACCGTTGTAAGCATCAACAACAAAGATGTGGTATTAAACATTGGCTTTAAGTCGGATGGCTTGGTATCAGTATCTGAATTCCGTGATACGCCTGAACTTAAAGTAGGTGACACAGTTGAGGTATTCGTTGAGTCGCAGGAAGATGCTAACGGTCAGTTAGTGCTTTCACGCAAACGTGCTAAAACTCAAAAATCATGGGAACGTATTAATTCTGCATTAGACAACGATGAAATCATCACCGGTTTTGTTAAGAGCAGAACTAAAGGTGGTTTGATTGTAGATATAATGGGCGTTGAAGCCTTTTTACCTGGTTCACAGATCGACATTAAGCCAATCCGCGATTATGACGTATATGTGGGCAAAACCATGGAATTCAAAGTTGTTAAGATCAACCACGAGTTTAAGAACGTAGTGGTATCGCACAAAGTGCTGATCGAGGACGATTTGGAAAACCAAAAAACTGAAATTGTTGCCCGTCTTGAAAAAGGACAGGTATTGGAAGGTACCGTTAAAAACATTACTGACTTCGGTGTATTCATCGACCTTGGCGGTGTTGACGGCTTACTGCACATTACCGATATTTCCTGGGGCCGCATAGAGCATCCGCGTGAAGTATTATCATTAGACCAAAAGATCAACGTTGTTGTTCTTGACTTTGATGATGAGAAAAAACGTATAGCTCTTGGTTTAAAACAACTTACCCCGCATCCTTGGCAGTCGCTTGACGAAAACATCCAGGTTGGCTCGAAAGTTAAAGGCCGTATCGTTACAGTTGCTGATTACGGTGCATTCCTCGAAATCATCCCTGGTGTTGAGGGCTTGATCCACGTATCAGAAATGTCTTGGTCACAAAACCTGCGCAACCCACAGGAGTTCCTGAAAGTTGGCGACGAGGTTGAAGCTCAAGTGTTGACACTTGATCGCGACGAACGCAAAATGAGCCTGGGTATTAAACAGTTAACTCCTGATCCATGGCAGCAGGCTGCTGAGAAATATGCTATTGGCACTCAGCACGTAGCTACCGTTAAAAACATGACCAATTTTGGCGTGTTTGTTGAACTGGAAGACGGCATTGACGGCTTAATCCACATCAGCGACCTTTCGTGGAGCAAAAAGATCAACCATCCTAACGAATTCACTAAAGTTGGTGAAAAATTAGACGTGGTTGTACTGGAACTTGACGTTGAAAACCGCAAATTAAGCTTGGGCCACAAACAATTGGAAGAAAACCCATGGGATACTTTCGAAACAGTATTCACTATCGACTCGATACATGAAGGTACCGTATTGAAAGTTACCGATAAAGGTGCAATTGTTGCTTTACCATATGGCGTTGAAGGCTTCTGCCCAACCAAACACCTGGTTAAAGAAGATGGCAAGAGCCTGAAAGCCGATGAGGTTGCTGAATTCAAGATCATTGAATTTAACAAAGAGAACAAGCGTATCGTTATCTCTCACTCACGCATCTGGGAAGAAGCCCGTGCCGAGCAGCGTGTTCAGGAATTTGAATCCCGCAAAAAGGAAGCAAAGGCCGCTACCAATGCTGTGAAGAAAGTGAAAGACTCGGTTGAGAAATCAACTTTAGGCGATTTGAGCGTGTTAGCCCAGTTAAAAGAGCAGATGGAAGGTGCTGAAAACAAAGCACGTAAAGCCACAACTGCTAAAAAAGCTTCAGAAGAAGAAGCTGCTGAATAAGTTAAATAAATTTAATCCTTATAAGCTCCCGGTAGTAATATCGGGGGCTTTTTTGTTTTTTGCCCCGAAGTATATATAGACTAAAGCATTGATTATATTTGCTGTATGACCCCCGGCAAACCCGTCAGACCTTTTTTGTATCCGTTGATAATCGTCATCTGCCTATCGATTTCTATAGGTTTATTGTACCTAAGCTTCAGCAATTTTATAATACCCTATGCAATAGTGATCGGGCTGCTTATCCTTTGCGCAGTAATTAGCCTGGCGGGTTTAATTGGTTTTATCCGGCAGCCTCTGCCTGGTAATCACATTTCTGCGAAAATGGGCCGATTGCTGCTTTTAATCGTACTTACTATTATCGTTATCGTGTTAGCAGCAATCCCTGTATTAATTATTCAGAATGCATGAGCGGAGAGTTGAATTTAATGGCTTTGCTAAAAACGATGAGCCCCAGGCTTAATGAGGGCGATTATGTTTTTTGTACGACAATTTCACAAAAAGACATTAACCCGGAAAAGATTATTGGCCTTTTTAAAGAAAATGAGGGATGGACGGTTATTATAGATAAACAATTTGCTGATGAATTGGGGCTCTCTTATTCATACATCGCCTCCTGGATTACATTGACAATTCATTCGTCGCTGGAAGCCGTAGGATTAACCGCAGCATTTTCTAATGCCCTGGCCAACGAGGGGATAAGCTGTAATGTAGTGGCTGCTTATTATCATGATCATATTTTCGTGGCGAAATCAGACGCAGAAAAAGCCATCAAAATACTTGAGCGATTAGCCTTAGACAATCACTAATGGATAAAAAAAAGACTTCCGAGGTTTAATAACTTCGGAAGTCAAAATGATAATGCCAGCAAAACTTATTTCAACGCCGGAAATTTTCCCGCATCAAAAATACTCTTTTCAGCAACGGTCTTTTCTACATCCTGCCATTTCCGGGGCGCATCGCCTGATAATAAGATACCAGCATCTTTACCGATCTGCACATCATCTTCAATACGAACGCCGATATTCCACCATTTTTTATCGCATGGACTACCTGCAGGAATGTAAATACCAGGTTCAACAGTAATGACCATTCCTGCCTTTAACGGAACACCATAACCACCTTTATCATGTACATCCAGACCAATGTGGTGCGATACGCCATGAGGATAATATTTACCTACTTCCTTGGCGTCCTTTATCAGGCCAAGGGCAATAAGCCTCGACGACAAAACTTCGCGGGTTTTGGTTTCAAGGTCGCTGTAGTTTACGCCTTCTTTGCAAAGTTTAAAAACCTCTTCCTGGGCATCATAAACCGCATTATAAATAGCTTTCTGCTCTTCGGTGAATTTACCGTTCGCCGGGAAAGTACGGGTAACGTCGGCAGAATAGCCGTGATACATGGCGCCTACATCCATTAACACCAGTTGGTTTTTAACTTCAGTGGCATTATTTTCTTCGTAGTGGAGGATACAACCGTTAGCACCCGCGCCTACAATTGGCGGATAGCCTTCTTCCTCAGCACCATATTTATCGTGCACATAGCGCATAACGCCCTCCAGTTCTCTTTCAGACATTGATGGTTTTACGGCACGCATAGCCTCAGCATGTGCGATGCTTGATATCACTACGGCCTTTTTTACCAATGCAAGCTCTTCAGGCGTTTTAGTTCCCCTCAGATCGTTGGTATATTTATCAAAAAGGGCCGTGCCTGAAGGATTAGCGGCAATTTTAGCCTTAACATCCATCAATGTTGCCGAATCGGGCTTATTCATCAACTCCTGGATGAGTTCATTGTTTTTGTACGACTCCTTATCAGCACGTGGTTTTATAAAAGCTATTATCCTGTCGAGGTTTTTAGGGGTGGCGTAGTTGTTAATAATATTGAGATCATTTTGCAAACCCTTGTCCTCGGATTTTAACCCTGTCTTCTCTTTAAACACAGCAATTAAATTTTTAAGACCGCCTGCTCCGCTGCCGCTGTCATCATTATCAAGGTCATCATAAATAATAGTCTTGAATTTTTTATAATCAATCGGGAATTTAGCAAACTCTTCGCTGTTGTAAACACGCTTAAATCCAAGCTCGGCTTTTGTGCCTTCAACGCCCAACCTTCTGCCAGTCCACGACTCCTGGGCCGGATCGCGATGGCGCACAAAGATCAATTCGTTATAGCTTCCGTCCGCATCTGATTGCATTTCTTTAAACACCAATAATACAGCATCAGGCTCTTTATATCCTGAGAAATAATACAGATCCGGATTAGGATGATAAACAAAATTCACATCCTTAGAAAACACCCGCTCAGGGTAAGCAAATATTACCGCTACAGAATTAGCGGGCATCATATCGCGCAACGCCTGTCTGCGGCCGGCGTGAAAAGCAGGCGTAAGATAGTCAGTTGGCTGGCTTTCCGGGGCCTGGTAGCTCTGCGAAAAGCCATACATAGCGCTGCTGCAAGCCAGCGCCGCAACAAGGAAGGTTTTGTTAAAAAGATTCATAAATTGAGTTTGTTACTTGTCAGTTAATATGCGTTTAAATTAGTCATAATATTCTATTCGCAAAGCCCGAATTCGCATCGATTTACTACGAATAAATTTATACAAGTATAAGTCCTGTGAATACAAAAACAGTCACCCTTTCAGGGTGAGATTTATAGAAAAGCAAAAAGCCGGAAGTCCGAAAAAGGAAATTACGGTGTTTCACCCAACCTTCACTAATCTCTAATCGCCAATTAACTGATCACTGACATTAACTAATCTCCAAAAATTATTACCTTTGCCCAAATCCACCCATACGATGCAAAATCTAACACTGCTCGACGGTCAGAAATTTCAAATCACATTACAGCGTTTATGTCGTCAGTTGATAGAAAATCATAATGATTTTTCTGAATCGGTGCTTATCGGCATACAGCCGCGTGGCATTTACGTGGCAAAACGCATTGCCGAAGAACTACGCAAAATATTGCCCGGAAAAACCATTCAGCAGGGCGATCTGGATATCACCTTTTACCGTGACGACTTCCGCCGCCGCGACCAGTTGGTGCCTAATCAAACCAAAATAGATTTCATCATAGAAGGTAAAAAGGTTATTATGATGGACGATGTACTATGGACCGGCCGCACCATCCGCGCAGCGATGGACGCGCTTCAGGCTTTTGGCAGACCTGAAAAAATTGAGCTGCTGGCATTGGTCGATAGAAGATATTCAAGGCACATACCGGTAGAGGCAGATTATGTAGGGATTGAGGTGGACTCGATCGCGTCACAAAAAGTGATAGTGAGCTGGAAAGAAACGGACGGGGAAGATAAGATAGTATTATTATCTGAAGCAAAGTAGGATATTAATATCGAACATTGAATGCCGAATATCGAATGATGAAGTTCAAAATTTGTGAAGTGAGAATTTTAAATGCGAGTTAGTAGTTTAGTACTATCAAATGACCAATGGAAACAAATTTGACCTGGAAGAAAGGTTAATTGACTTTGCTGTTGTTGTATCAGAAATAGTTGAGGGACTACCAGCCACACGAATGGGAAATTACTTGGCAGGTCAACTTGTTCGTTCCGGATGCTCACCGGCGCTGAATTACGGTGAGGCGCAATCCGCAGAGTCGAGAAATGACTTCATTCATAAAATGAAAATTATTCTCAAAGAGTTAAGGGAATCTCTTATTTCCTTAAAACTTATAGAGAGGAAGAAAATTTACGATTTGCAAATCGTTAATAAAGCAAAAGATGAATGCAATCAACTTGTTGCCATCTTTGTAAAAAGTATTGAAACAGCTAAAAAGAATAACACAAAATAATATCAATAGACGAATTTTTAAACCTGAAGTATTCTATCGTTTGAACTTTTAACTACTTCATTATTCAAAATTCGATATTCGATGTTCGATATTTATTAAGCAAATGGCAGGATTAAGCACGAGACATTTACTGGGAATAAAGGACCTTAACCCCGCAGACATTCAACTGATATTTGAAACTGCGGATAATTTTAAAACGGTTTTGAACAGGCCAATAAAAAAAGTCCCATCTCTGCGTGATGTCACCATTGCCAATATTTTCTTCGAAAACTCTACACGTACACGTTTATCCTTCGAGTTAGCTGAAAAAAGGCTATCTGCCGATGTGGTTAACTTTGCAGCCTCATCATCGTCAGTAAGCAAAGGCGAAACCCTTATTGATACCGTAAACAACATCCTCGCTATGAAGGTGGATATGGTGGTAATGCGCCATCCTTACGCAGGCGCGGGCGTATTTCTTTCAAAACATGTAAAAGCCCAGATAGTGAACGCTGGCGATGGCGCTCATGAACACCCTACCCAGGCTTTGCTGGATGCTTTTTCTATCCGTGAGAAATTAGGTGATGTAGCAGGTAAAAAAGTAGTAATTGTAGGCGATATCCTCCACTCACGCGTGGCCTTGTCAAATATCCTTTGTTTGAAACATTTGGGGGCCGAAGTTATGGTTTGCGGACCGACAACTCTTATTCCAAAATATATCGGTTCATTAGGTGTCAAGGTGGAACATAACCTGCTAAAAGCCCTTAACTGGTGCGATGTGGCCAATATGTTGCGCATACAACTGGAGCGCCAGGATATCAAATACTTTCCCTCACTGCGGGAATATACCATGCTTTATGGTTTAAATAAGCAAATACTTGACTCGCTGGATAAAGAGATCATCGTAATGCACCCCGGCCCGATTAACCGCGGGGTGGAAATTACCAGCGATGTGGCGGACAGCAAGCAATCCATTATCCTCGACCAGGTAGAAAATGGCGTGGCCATACGTATGGCGGTGTTGTTTTTACTGGCCGGGCAAACGGCGTAAATAATTTTCATTAGTTTATTTCTTATTACATTAAAACCGGCAAATCTCCGTTAATTCGTTCTATGAGGTATTTAGCGGTCTTAATTTTAGTTGCCGTTTCCCAAGCTTTATCTGCCCAAACCCGCCAGCAGCAAAAGGTTGATTCTGTTTTTAATCTTGTAAAAAAATATTTGAACGAGAAAAATGCAGATGCTATTTATAATCTCACCGGTGATGCTTTTCAGCATGAGCTGAATATCGACGCATTTAATAAAGTAGCCAATGAGCAGCTTTTTCCACTCGGGCAAATAAGGAGTACATTGTTAATTAACTTTGTGAACAACAGTCTGGCCGCCTATAAAGTTGAATTTAATTCGATAAAGCTCAAGGCATCGATAAGCCTTGATAGCAAAGACAAAATAGAAACCCTGGTTTTTACTTCATATACGGAACCTTTGAATAATAAAACAGCACTGGTAGCAACTTCAAATCCAATGCAAACGGTGATGGATAAACAGGTTGATAGTGCTGCCCGCAAATACATTCAAAAGGCCAATACTGTTGGTCTCAGTATTGGAGTTATAAAAAATGGCAAGACCACGCTGTACAATTATGGTGAAATGAAAAGGGGCGGTAAAGTGTTACCCACCGCCGACAGCTTTTTCGAGATTGGCTCGATAACCAAAACTTTTACAGCTACCTTATTGGCCTGGTTTGTTAATGAAAGAAAAGTGAGGCTGGATGCTCCCATCATTATGTATCTGCCGGATTCGGTAGCCATTAATCAACAATTAAAGGGAATAACGCTGCTTAATTTAATAAACCATACTTCGGGCCTGGTTAGCGTCCCTGATAATCTGAGAGATAACCTAACCGACCCATTTAATCCATACAAAGACTACAATAAGCAACTGATGTATTCTTATTTAAAGTCTTGCAAGCTTACCAGTAAGCCAGGTGAGAAATATGCTTACTCAAATTTAGGCGTGGGTTTGCTCGGCTCGATACTGCAATCCGTAAGCGGGCAGGTATTTGAACAGATGGTAAACGAGATCATAGCCAGACCGCTTGGCATGTTCAGTACGGCTCAATATTTAAACCCGTTATTTAGTCCACGCTTTGTAGGGGTTTACAATTTAAGCGGACAGCCCACGCCTCCCTGGGATTTTGACGTACTGGCCCCCTGCGGCGCTCTGCGCTCAACCGTAAATGATTTGCTGAAATATGCTAACGCCAATATGAATCAGAGATCTACACCTCTTTCGGCAGCTATTCAGTTAACACATAAAATCACCTTCAGTAAAGATGTTAAAATTGGTATGGGCTGGCATGTGATAAAAGTTAAAGGCGTTGACTATTATTTCCACAATGGTGGCACCTACGGCAGCAGCAGTTTTATGGCCTTTAATGCAGAGAAAGGGATAGCAATTGTTTTGTTATCTAATTCAGCAGAAACGATTGACCCGGTGGGCGCGGAGATTTTGGGAAAAATCCAATAAATTCTTTATCATCGCGGGCGAAGAACGAGCGCGGCAACCTCGTCGTTATACTTGTAAAATATGCATGATAGATACAGGCAAAGACGAGATTGCTTCGTTCCTCGCAATGACAAATATTCATTACGCATGCACCCCTTCCCCAATTTCCTCAATCATTTTCTTATTAAATGCTTCCAGGTCATCCGGGCGGCGGCTGGTTACAAGGCCCTGGTCCACTACAACTTCCTGGTCGATCCAATGTGCACGGGCGTTTTCCAGGTCAGTCCGGAGCGATGGATATGAAGTTAATGTGCGGCCGCCAATCATGCCTGTCTCTATCAGCATTTGCGGGCCGTGACAGATTGCAGCTACCGGTTTGCTCTCATCCAAAAATGCCGACACAAATGCAACGGCCTCTTTATTCTGCCTTAATTTGTCAGGATTAAGCACGCCGCCTGGAAGCATTAACGCATCATAATCATCCGGACTAACTTCATTTAGCGCCTTATCTACGTCGATCTCTATACCCCAGTCAGTTTTGTCCCATGCTTTTATTTTGCCACTTTTAGGCGATACCACATGGACGGTTGCGCCAGCTTCTTCTAAAGCTGCTTTAGGGCTGGTCAATTCTACTTGTTCAAATCCTTCTTCGGTGAGTATAACCACCTTTTTATTATTCAATGTTGCCATAATATACAGATTTATTGATTTTAAATCACAAAAATTAATCTATATATAATTACAGGCAGAAATGGAGATAGTTTTAGAAATATTTAGATTGTGAACCAGGGTCCAACAGGTTTTAGGGTGAGTGGGTTTTAGCTAATGGCCGCCCCGAATTTAAATAATCCACGGACACATTTAATCCCGATCCGAACTACTCTTCCTTTGGCTTGGGCGGCACAAAGCGTGGCTTATAGGCAGGCTTCTTGGCCGGCGTTTCAGGCAGGGTCGTTTCAGTATTTGTTTCATTTCCCGGTTTTGATGAAGCGGCAGGCTCAACGGGATTCTCCGTATCGGATTGTGCAGGCTCTGCTTTGGGCTTCATCTTGAACCTTGGCGTAAATCCGGCGGGTTTGGATGCTGCTGGATTAGATTGTGCTTCCGATCCCGTTTCGGCTTCCGGCTTAGCGACAATATCAGGTACTGCCGGAAATTCAGCGCCTGGTTCTGCTTGCTGGCCTTTGGGATTCATTTTAAATCTCGGTGTAAAGCCCGATGGTTTCGATGCGGGATCAGCAGGAGGCGTTGGCTGTGCTTTAGGCGGAGTTTCTGCAACCGGGTTTACAGGCTCGTCGTTTCCGGCAAGACTGGATTCAGGCCCTGTTGCAGGCTTCATCTTAAACCTTGGGACAAAACCTGCAGGTTTTGAAGCTGCCGGTTCAACCGGCGCCGGAGAACCGGTAATATGCGTATCAGGCGGAACACCTTCTTTTCGGACATCTACAGCAGAGGTGGGAATGCCCGGCGCCTTAAATCGTGGCACAAAGCCCACTTTGGGCGATTGTGTTGCAGATGCAATATCCGTGAGGCTCTCGGTAATGGTTTGCTCTGCAATAGGGTTCGCGATATGTGGCTTGTCGGTTTTAACTTCGGCTGCCAGCGGGAATTGCCGGCGGATTTTGTTGAACCAATATTTTTTGGTATGGTCAAAGCTTTTCTCGCCCATTTGTTCAAAATGAGCTTTAAATTCTGAAAAAAGCACCGGTTCAGCTTGTTGTAAAGCTGCCAGGTCTATTCTTTTCTTTTTAAAAAACTCATCGAAGGTCATAGATACGGGCTGCTAGCTATAACACGTGAAACAAAAGTACCAATCGAATCTCACATCTAAAGAGACACATCCAAATCTAATTTGTTAAAATGGATGCCGGTGGATGTCTGAATCCAATCCTCCCGTTCTTCATCCGTTGCATTCAACAGCTCAGGAAAAAAATCCAGTGGAAACACCTGCTGCCTGCCGTCGTCCTTTTCAACCAACAGCAAGCCATTGGCAAAAGTTACCTTTACCTTCTTTTCCTGCTTGCGTGTGTGGAATATGGCCATGATGGTTTGATTTGAAAATGAAACAATTTGAAAATTTGAAGATGTAACCAATTTTCAAATCAACACATCATCAAATCTTCAAATCAAAATTATTCAGCCATGTTATGGTATACCGCCTGTACGTCGTCGTCTTCTTCCAAACGATCGATCAGCTTCATTACGTCTGCAACCTGTTCTTCTGTCACTTCGTGGAATGACTGTGGTATGCGCTCCAGTTTTGCAGATTTGGTTTCAATACCCGCTGCTTCCAGCGCTTTCTGCATTTTGCCAAAATCTTCAAAAGCAGTATGGATTACAGCCAGGTCATTTCCTTCCTCGTCGGCCTCTACAAACAGGTCTTCCAACCCCGCATCAATCAGTTCCAGTTCCAGCTCTTCCAGGTCACGGTCGCCGGGAGCAAAAGTAAACACTGATTTGCGGGTGAAAATAAAATCCAGCGAGCCTGTTTTGCCTAATGTACCACCAACCTTTGTAAAATAGCTGCGTACATTGGCAACGGTACGGTTTGTATTATCAGTAGCTGTTTCAACCAGCACCGCCACACCGTGAGGTGCATAGCCCTCATATACTATTTCTTCATAATCCTTTTCGTCGCGGCTGCTGGCGCGTTTAATAGCGGCTTCTACGCGGTCTTTAGGCATGTTCACCGCTTTGGCGTTCTGCACAGCTGTACGCAGGCGCGAGTTAGTATTAACATCTCCCCCGCCGGCTTTCACGGCCATCACAATTTCTTTTCCTAAGCGCGTAAACTGAACGGCCATTTTGGCCCAGCGCTTAAACTTTCTCTCTTTACGAAATTCAAATGCTCTTCCCATTATATTAGTCGATAATCCATGGTCCATAGTCCATGGTCGTTGCATTAATATTTTTGATCATCGGAAGACCAAACCAAGCGGTTTCTTCCTTTAATTTTTTTTAGTCCATGGTCTATTGTCCATGGACTAATCTGCGAATATAATATTTGTTTTTTAACCTTTCGCCCTAAATTATGGTGCGCAGATTCGTGAGCATATCGTCCACCATTTTTGGCAGGTCATATTCCAACTGCCAGCCCCAGTCCTGCTGAGCGGAACTGTCATCAATAGATTTTGGCCAGCTATCGGCAATTGCCTGCCGCGGGTCGTTGTCCGCATAGCTGATTTCAAAATCCGGAATGTGTTTTTTAATTTCTCCGGCAAGTTGTTCGGGAGTGAAACTGATGCCGGCAAGGTTATATGAGGAGCGAATTTTTACGTTTTCGGCAGGTGCGTCCATAAGCGTTATAGTAGCGCGGATGGCATCATCCATATACATCATCGGCAGCGCCGTTTGTGCCGAAAGGAAACTCTGGTATTTGCCCGCCTTTAAAGCCTCGTGGAAAATATGAACAGCGTAATCAGTCGTCCCTCCGCCCGGGTTGGCCCGCCAACCGATAAGGCCGGGGTAACGTATACTGCGGACATCTACTCCATACTTCGTAAAGTAATATTCACACCAGCGTTCGCCGGCCAGCTTGCTAAAACCATAAACAGTATTAGGGTCCATTACACAATATTGCGGCGTGTTTTGTTGTGGCGAATGCGGCCCGAAAACGGCTATGGAGCTTGGCCAGAACACTTTGGCAACTTTAAATTCTACGGCAAAATCAAGCACATGCAGCAAACCGGTCATATTCAGATCCCAGGCCACTTTTGGTTTTTGCTCCCCAACGGCAGAGAGAATAGCTGCTAACAGGTAAACCTGCGTGGGACGGTGCTTATCGAATATATGATGAAGGTTGTCCCGGTCGAGCACGTTGGCAATTTCATGCGGGCCACTGTTGCGGATAGCGTATGCCGGACTTTTAATATCTGATGCTATTACTGCCTCGGCGCCGTGAATTGCACGCAACGCCTTAACCAATTCGGTGCCGATTTGACCATTGGCGCCAATTATTAGAATTTTTTCGCTCATGAAATGCCAGTTATTACACGGCAAAGGTATTAATTTGACTTAAATAGATTATGACTTTGGCAAATAAAGATTACGTGACAATACCGTTATTAATAATTTCCTGTTAAATGATATTTGTGATTACAAATAATTCAAAAGTCAGCGTAAAAATCAGGAATTCACAATATTTCAGCCTTCCAACTTTACAACATTCCAATAAAAAAACCGCATCTTTGCAGTTTAATTAATTATTTATAACAATTTAAAAATGAAAGTCGCAGTAGTAGGTGCCACAGGATTAGTTGGCACTAAAATGTTGCAGGTCCTTGCGGAGCGCAACTTCCCCGTTACAGAATTAATTCCGGTAGCTTCAGAAAAAAGTGTTGGTAAAGAAATCACTTTTAAGGGTAAGCAGTACAAGGTTGTTTCTGTTGAGGATGCGATAAAACAGAAGCCCGATGTCGCTATATTTTCGGCAGGGGGCAGCACGTCACTGGCACAGGCGCCACTTTTTGCAGCAGCCGGCACAACTGTTATCGATAATTCATCGGCCTGGCGTATGGACCCAACCAAAAAGCTGGTTGTTCCTGAAGTAAATGCCGGCGTATTAACGGCGGATGACAAGATCATCGCTAATCCAAATTGTTCGACCATACAAATGGTAGTGGCCTTGAAGCCATTGCACGATAAATATAAAATCAAAAGGGTGGTTGTGTCAACCTACCAGTCAGTTACCGGAACGGGCGTGAAAGCAGTAGATCAACTATTCAACGAGCGTAAAGGTATTGACGGACCAAAAGTTTATCCATATCAGATCGACCTTAACGTATTGCCGCATATCGATGTATTTACCGAAAACGGCTACACCAAAGAGGAAATGAAAATGGTGAAAGAGACCAATAAAATTATGGGTGACGATAGCATCAAGGTTACCGCCACTACGGTGCGTATCCCGGTTATGGGTGGTCACTCTGAGTCCGTTAATGTTGAGTTTTTGCACGAGTATGATTTGAGCGAGGTGCGTGAATTACTGGCTAATGCCCCGGGCGTAGTTTTGGTTGACGATGTTGCCAACCTAAAATACCCGATGCCGCTCGATGCTCATGATAAAGACGAAGTATTTGTCGGTCGCCTTCGCCGCGATGAAAGCCAGGAAAAAACATTGAATATGTGGATCGTATCTGACAATCTGCGTAAAGGTGCTGCTACCAATGCCGTGCAGATCGCCGAATACCTGGCGGAAAAGCATTTGATTGGTGCGGTAGCAGAAATTAATTAATTGGAGATTAGAGATTAGTTTCTCTTTTCAAAAAACATACAATTTTAGGGATAATCGGGAGGTTATCCCTATTTTTATTTCATACTGATGCAAAACATTACCATTAATCGCGAATTCGGCCGGTCGGCGTTTGGCAGCGATCCCGCGGCTTACCATGCCGCGCGACCATCCTACCCTGATTGGGTTTTTGAAATGCTGGTTGAACGGGGTTGTCTTGCCGGTGGTACCCGTACTTTCGAAATAGGCGCGGGTACGGGTATTGCTACCAGGCGACTGCTGGAACTTGGAGCAGATCCGTTAGTTGTGATCGAATCAGATAACCGGATGGCCCAATACCTGGCTGCCTCGATGCCGGAAGCTGCCCTTGAGATATACACTGTCCCCTTTGAAGAAGCTGAACTGCCGGAAGGCGTATTTGATTTTGGCTTTTCCGCTACGGCATTTCACTGGCTTGATGAACCGGTCGCATTGCAAAAAATTGCCCGCCTGTTAAAGCCAGGCGGATGGTGGGGAATGGTTTGGAACGTGTATGGTAATCATGAGCGCGAGAACTTGTTCCATCATGCAACAAAACATCTGCTGGAGGGTGCATTAAGCCCGTCGCAAGGCGCCGCGAACCTTCCTTACGCGCTTGATTTTAAAGCGCGCCTCGCCGCGCTGGAAGAAACCAACGCCTTTGAAAATATAGAATACCGTGCAGGCGAATGGCCGCTGGTACTTACAGCAGAACAAACTGTTGCGCTGTATGCTACCTATTCACCCATCAGCATCCGCCCCGACCGGGACGAACTGCTCGCTGAATTAGGACGAATAGCCAGAGAGCAATTTAAAGACAGAGTGATAAGGGACATTGTTACCTGCCTGTACATAGCAAGGAAGAAGTGTTACTAAGGCGAATGCTGTTTTTGTGCTGTGACATTCAGAAGTATAGGCGTACATTATAACTTTTTTTTATACTGTTTTCCTATCTTCGCAGTATGATCTCCTTCGCTCACCGTGTTTTTATGGAAGTTGCTGCCAACCTGAGCTTCAGCAAGGCGGCACAGGTATTGTTTATAACGCAGCCCGCTATCAGCAAGCACGTTAAGGCACTGGAAGACCAGTATAAATTGCCCTTGTTTGAGCGCAAGGGTAATAGCATCCTGCTTACAGAAGCAGGTAAAAAGCTTAATGAATATCTATTACAAGCTACCGAGATCGAGCGCAAAATTGAATATGACCTATCTATATTAAGTAATTTGTCACAGGCAGCAGGACATTTGCGGTTAGGTGCGAGTACTACTATTGCCTTATATATTTTACCGTCTATATTGTCCGGCTTTCAACGGGAGTATGCCAATGTGGATGTACAGTTGGTGAACCGCAACTCAGAGTATATTTTAAATGCGTTGCTTAATCACGAGGTGGATATCGGTATCATAGAGGTGGATAATAAGCTTACCACTGTCTCCTACCGGCCGTTCATGAGCGACGAAGTGATACCTGTATGTTCAGCCAAAAGTCCGCTGGCGGGTAAATCATTAACGCTGAAGCAATTTGTAAAAACGCCGCTGGCATTGCGGGAGCGTGGCTCCGGAACATTGAATGCACTACTAAAGTCGCTATCAGCCCTGCATATCAAACCGTCCGACTTATCGGTAAAAATACGGCTCGGCGGAACGGAGGCGCTTAAAAACTTTCTCCGGGCCGACCAATGCCTTGGCTTTATGCCTAAACCCTCCATCCTGCGTGAACTTGCCGAAGGCGAATTAGTTGAGGTACCTGTCGAAGGATTGAAAATAACCCGCGATTTCTTTTTCATCCGCAGGAAAGGAACTGAGGATTACGGGTTAACGAGTAACTTTATCAGTTATGCGCTGGGACATATTAGCAATGCCCAATAAATTTGTCATTGCGAGAAACGAAGCAATCTCGTCGCCATACATTACGAACTATGCGTTGCGCTCAAGGACTATGATTAGGTTGCTTCGTTCGTTAATATCTCGCAATTGTAAGGGTTTACTAATTCAATGACAAGCTCTTTATTTCGTATGGCTAAACAACCACGGAATCAGTAACGGTTCCCTGAATGCATCATCCCAGCTGTTATGGTCATCATTGGGATAAACGGTAAATTTCGGGTCCCCTCCTGCATTTTTTATAGCGGCCACTATCGATTCGGAATGAAATTCAGGAACAATGCTGTCTTTCGCACCATGAAAAACCCATAGAGGTACTTTTTTAGCGTACTTTTTTACGTTGAGTGTATTGTCGCCGCCGCAAATAGCGAATGCGGCAGCAAATACTTTTGGCCTGCGGGCAATTATTTCAAAAGTACCCATGCCGCCCATAGACAGGCCTCCTACATACACCATGTGCTTATTTATATAGGGCTTGTCTAAAAGCTGATCGAGCAAGCCCAACAGGCTAACCATTGCTTTAGTTGGGGGCGCATCATGCTGAAAGATGAATTTGGTTTTGTGGGTTATGGAGTCTTCTTCGAACTTATTATTTGCCCACCAACCGTTTTCCGGGCATTGGGGATAAACTACAATGGCGGCGTACTTTTCGCGGATGGTATCTTTTAAAAACGTCTTAGTACCATAGGCCAGCTGCGATTCATTATTATTGCCACGCTCACCGGCGCCATGCAGAACCAATATTAACGGATACTTTTTTGCCGGGTCGAAGTCCTTTGGGAATAAAATGCGATAAGGCAAAGTATCGCCTTTTGAGATATATGTGCCGCGGTCGAACGAGGATTTATCCTGCGCCGTTAACACCTGCGCTATAAAAAGTGATATTAAGAGTACCGATAGAAACTTAATTTTTGCCATAAATTACAAGGTAGATAATAAACGCTGGTAAAGTTATGCTATAAGTTTGAAAAAAACGGTGTTAGCTATTGGTTAATTACAGACTATAGATTAGCTGATTCTGGATAAAAGATAGCTCACCTATCTCTAATCAACTAATCTCTGATAACTGGCCTTAATCAACCTTAACCACCTTCGTCCGCTCCGAAACGCCGTTTTCATTTATAGCCTCAATCTGGAAGTAATAAGGCTTGTCCTTATCCATTGTTTTAAGGTAATACTCGTTGGCGGTGTGCACCATTATGCAATTGTATAGTTTATCGGGAGCAACGCCGGTATAAATATTATATGCGAACGCGTTATCAACCGGCTGCCATTTTATCCAGGCGCTACGCTTGTCTTTCTCGGTACGCAGCACAATAAATTCTTTTACAGTATTCGGCTTCGCTCCTCCCCCATTTCCAAACACGCGCAAACCGCTCAGGGCAAACTTACCTGTTGGCATGTGCACGTTTTCCAACTTGATATAGCGTGCTTTTACAGGTGTTTCCAATTCGATATAATCGTGAGGAACGTCGGTTTTGTTTTTACTTTTATCGGCAAGCGTCATCCACTTCTTATTATCAAGCGAATAATATAATTTGTATTGGGTATAAGTATCCGTCGCTTTACCGAGTATCGTCGCATCCTGATCCGCATAATTTATTTGTACGGCGTTCACCGTGCTGATATTACCCAAATCGCTGGTGATCCATTCGCCGGCATCTCCCGTCCTTGCACTCCAGTAGGTTTTTATACTTTCGTCTACCGCGTTATTGGGCATGTAACCGCCCAGCGTGGATGACACCGAAACCGGCTTATTATAATTTAACAGCATCCAGCCGGTAAAGCTGCTTTGCAGATGGTCGGCCTTACCATCAGGCAGATAGGTTGGGTAATCGCCGAATGCGGTATTGGAATACATTACGCCCTCTTTATCAAACCCTGCCGGCCAAATGCCCAGCCGCCTCTCAAAACTGTTCTTTACAGCTATCACTATTGTCGCTATGTGCCAGTAATTGCCAAATGCATCCGTATAAGTAGCACCATGCCCTGCCCCCCGGGCAAAACCGCCTGGTTTATAGCTAAATGGTTGACTTTGCGGTGTAAATGGTCCAAGTGGATTATCACCAACCACTACGCCGTCCGCATATCCGCTAAACTCTGTTCCAGGCGCGCCATACTGTAAGTAGTATTTCCCGTTGTGCTTGGTCATCCATGCACCCTCAATAAAAGGATCTAAAAACGTGTTATCCATGTATTCGCCAAAGCGCTGCCACCCATATCGATAAGGTTGCAGGAAATACATTTCTTTACGGTAGCCTTTCAGGTGAAAATTCTTCGGGTCAATTTCAGCGCCGTATAAAGGATAAGTATTACTACTGCCATTGTACATGTACAGCTTGCCATCATCATCCCTGAAAAAGTCCGGATCCCATCCCCCGGGCTCAAATTCGTGGATAGCTTCCTTCCATTCGTTAGCTTTAGGATTGGTACTCATCCAGATTGGGAAGTTCGGCGAATAAGTAGAGCCGAACACCATCAGTGTATCACCCTGCACCCAAACCGCCGGTGCGCAAAGGTCATCGTACACCTTATGCTCCGGGCGCAGGAAATGACGGGCTATAAAATTCCAGTGATACATATCATGGCTCCACCAGTAGCCCCATTGGTTGGTAGAGAACAGGTAGTAATCGCCCTTGTACATAGTTATTACCGGGTCGGCTGTAGCCCGGTGTCTGCCCCAGGTTGAGAAATTGGGAATAGGCGTATAGCCGTAATCGATATTGATGGGGTTGCAGTAAGTTTTTTGCTTGTGTTGAGCAAAGGCGTAAGTTGCGGCGAATAGCAGTACCAGGCAGACAGTGACGTATTTTTTCATAACTGATAGATAAAACTCTTGTCATTGCGATAAACGAACAACCTCCCCGCCATGCGTCGCGGACTATGCTTAGCGCCGTGATTGCCGCCCTCGTTCCCCGCTCGCAATGTCAAAAAATATTATAATGTGTTCTAATTAAGCGAAGGGCTCTGAAAATCCAGCTTCCTTAATCCTTTTTTTATTTCCGGGCAGCTCATAAACAGGTTCCAGATCAGGCCGCTGCGATAATTTTCGATCATTACTACTATTGGCCCCTGATCTATCGCAAGATACGATTTTGCGTACCAATTGTGCGATTCGCTGAACGCATCGGTAAAACCGTATTCGCCCCAAATCTTATCTCCTAAATCGTAGTAGAAATGGCGCAATGCCTTCATGGAATATTCAGGTGTGTATGGGAATGCCGATAGAGCAGCCGTAGGTGTTATCACACCCAGGTCGTTATTAGGCGCATGGGCGTTATACCCTTCATAATTATCGCTTGCGGTAAGTCCCCAGCAGTTTTCGCCGTAGCCCTTGTATTTTTTGGGGTTATCAACGCAATAATCGTGGTTTATCAGGGTATGATTTAAGTTTTGTTCCCAGTAATCGGCATACCGGTCTTTCAAACCTTTAGGATTGAGTGCCTGAAAAGTATACTGCGAAAAAAACAACGGGCCGCCATACGGAAATCCCAGTGGCAGTTTGTGCCCGTAATAGGTATTCCCGTTTTTAAAGAAATCGCTTTGAGCCCAGCCATCCCAATAAATTGATGCAGGTACCGGGTATCTTTCAGCCGACTCTGCCAATATGTAGGTAATCATACACTCGTTAAACCCACGGATAGGAAAGTTCATTGCCCAGCCGTTGTTTGGGCTCCAGTGCCAGTACAAATTCGGGCGGCCATCACAGGTAAACCAGTTCCATTCCATCTCATCCCACAAGTTGTTTACCATCCCGCGTATGCGTGCTTCCTTATCGTTGTTGGCATTAAAATATTGCCTTGCACAAAGCAGGCCTTCAAACAAATAAGAGGTTTCAACAATGTCAGCGCCATCATCTTTCCGGCCGAAAGGAATAACCTTACCGGTTTCGCCGTTCATCCAGTGCGGGAATGCGCCGTGGAACGATTCTGCCTTCATTAAAAAATTAAGTATTTTAAGCATGCGGTTTACTGCCTGATCGTGGCTTATCCATTTGCGATGATCAGCTACTATCATCGCCATAATACCAAAGCCCGAACCACCAGTGGTAACTACTTCATTGCCGTAATCGTAAGCAACATTGCTGCGTTCGCGTGCAAGTCCGCTGGTGGGGTGACCAAAATCCCAAAAATAACGGAACGTTTGGCGCTGCACCACGTCGAGCAACGCACTATCGGTCAGGTTTTTTATGATGCCGACAGGTTTAATCCCGTCTTCTTTGCCTGCAGCAGACTTTTGCCCCATACAGCAGGCAGACAGTAGCATTAAAAAAGGAAGTATTGTTTTTTTCATCAGTTAAAATAGTCAAATAATAGTTGGTCGTTCACCCCCCCTCTAAATCTCCCCCGGTTGGGGAGACTTTAGCTGCGGAGAGGGCAGTCATTTAGCAAAATAAATAATTCCGAAATCCGAAAGCGTTATAGTTTCGGGCTGGTAAAACCTAAACTCTTCATCCCCGTTTTAATTTCCGGGCAGCTCATAAATAAATTCCAGAGCAAACCGGTTCGATAGTTTTCTGTCATCACAATTATCGGCCCCTCGTCTATTGCAAGATATGAATCGGCAAACCAAACGTCGGTAAGGTTAAACGCGTCGTAAAACCCATATTGCCCCCAAATTTTGTCGCCGAGCTTATAATAAAAGAATTTCAACGCTTTCATCGATTCTGCCGGGGTATATGGCAACGATGCTATGGCGGCAGTCGGCGCTATCACACCAACATCATTTGTTGGTGAGCTGGCTGTGTAACCGTCCTTAATATCGCTGGCGGTCAGTCCCCAGCAATCTGCGCTGTAGCCGTTATAGCCTTTTGGGTTAGCTACGCAATATTTGTAGTTAATACTGGCATGAGCTTTATTTTGCGTATCATAACTGGCATAGGCATCTTTTAACCCGTTAGGGTCTATACCTAAGAATGAGTACTGCGAAAAGAACAATGGTCCACCCTGAGCCGGACCAAGCGGCAGCGTAATACCAAAATAGCTGCTGCCATTCTTTATTGCACCATTTAATGCCCAGCCATTATCATAAACAGCTTTCGGAATGCCATGTGTCGGAGAAGATGCCGCCATTACATAGGTGATCAGCGCCTCATCCCAACCATTTATCTTCATATTGATTGCCCAGCCATTATTCGGGCTCCAGTGCCAGTACAACACATTTTGACTGCCCTGCCTGAACCAGTCCCACTCAACCCCGTTGTAAAGCGCAGTGATATCGGTACGTAATGTGGTTTCAACTGTGCCTGCACCGCTAAAATATTGCCGTGCCGTTAATAAGCCCTGCATCAGGTACGAGGTTTCCACCAGGTCAGCACCATCATCCTGCGGACTGAAGGGTACAACCGCGCCGGTAGCACCGTTCATCCAGTGGGGAAATGCGCCATGGAATTTTTGCGCTGTATTTTTAAGAAAAGATACGATTTTCTGCAGTCTTGCTAAACCATCTGCTCTCGATATAAAACCCCTGTTTACGCCGGCAACAATCGCCATGATGCCGAAACCGGAGCCACCTGTAGTTACCACATCGCCTGAACTGTTACGCTCGCGGGCAAGGCCGCTGGTTGGATGCCCGAAGTCCCAGAAATATTTCAAAGTTTGCTTTTCGACGAGGTCAAGCAGTTGATCGTCTGTAATCGCTGGAAATTTGTCGGTAGAATCTATAGCCGTGGTCAGCTGTATATTAACTTCCGAAAGTAAAGAAGCATTTTTTGCCGATGTCAAACCTGTTGAAACGGTCAAAGAATATTGAGTTATCGGTTTCAGGCCAGTTGGAATAATAACAATGGTGCTGTCGCTGTTTTCGTAAGTAGTATTGTAAAGCGCCGCTGCTCCATCCCGGCCAATCAGGGTTAAACTCCCTCCCACCGATGTATGATTTACGGGGGCAGAAAAAGACAGCTTAATTACAGGCTTGCTGGAAACGTTAGTGTAGTTGGAGCCATTTGCTACACCGTCAATCTTTAGCGAACTAAAACTGAATGTCCCCGGCGTAACTGGCGGTGGAGGCGTAACCGATTTTTCTTTACCGCATGACATAAAAATTGCCAGCCCACACAATCCGCCCAAAAAATTCAAATACCTCATGCTTATAATTACACCGGTAAGGCCTTTAAGTTTAAAAAAAGAGGCTGCCAGGAACCACCCCGGCAACCTCATAATCAATCAACTGTTTATCTTCCGGCTTTATCAAGGTTGTATAAAGCCGATACCTGGGTCGCACTAAGTGCGCTGTTATAAACGCGAACCTGGTCGATCTGCCCGGTTATATAGCTTGCCCAATCCTGTTTACCTGTTGCACTGGTTTGGCTCGGGTCAGTCATAAACTGGGTGGTGCCAAAAGTTACTTTACCAATGTTGGTGAATGCCAGCGGTCCGGTAAGATTGCCTGCTTTACCTGTATTTTTTGCATCGCCGTTTACATATAAAACACATGTACCATCGGTTTGGTTATACGTAACCACTATGTTAACCCATGTGTTGAACAGGTTGGCTACGTTATCAATCGAATAGGTATTGTCGCTGCCATTTTGTGCGAGGTGTATTCTTAGCTTTCCATTGGTATTATCGCTGCCATTCTCGAAAAAGCACTCGATATTGCCCCAAAAATTTGAGGTAGTTGCGAAGCTGAAATAGGTAAGGATTCCGTTTGATGGCGGAGGTGTATTTACCCACGCGCTCAGCGTTAAACTTTTTACCGTCGCTAAACCATCGGGGGCATCGCATAGGGCGTATGAATTGGCTGCGCCCTGCAGGCTTTTGTTGGTGATGCCTGTACCAAATGATGTACCAGTAGCGGTACCGCCCTTTTTACTAACGCTATCGGTAAGCACTCCATTAAACGCCCAGTATGCCACCAGGTTATCCGGCGCAATTTGTTTACTGCTGGTGTAACCACCGTAACTTGGTAAGGGTTTTGAAGGCCTGTATGAACCGGCATCAAATTTTTTCTGGCACGACGACATGGCAAAAACCACAGCTAAAGCCGAAAAGCCTGTTAAAAATATATTTTTATATCTTTTCATAATTTTTGTCTTAAGGGTTTAATTAATAGCCCGGATTTTGCGTTAAGGTACCGGCACTTAAGTCGATCTCGTTCTGCGGAACAGGCCAAACTTCGTTCTTATTAGCTTTCCAGCCACGGCTGCCGAATACTTCAGCACCACGGCCCTGGCGAATAACATCAAAATAACGGTCAAATTCCATGGCAAACTCAACCCTGCGTTCATGATAAATCGCTGCACGGACAGTTGCCTGATCGGTCGAGACTACTTTTGGCAATATCGCATTATTACCAGCCCTGGCCCGTGCCCTAACTTGTTCTAACGGGATTAACGCTGCAGCAGTATTTCCAAGTTCGTTGTTGGCTTCAGCGTTCATCAACAACACGTCGGCATATCTTAAAACAATTTTATTTTGCTGGCAACCTTCGTTAAATCCTGAAACATACAGACTGAAAGGCACATACGATTTCTGGTTATACATCGGGTTATCTCCGTCAGCAGGGATTGCATCGCCTTCAGGTGTAGTCTCACCCCTGAAAATGATGGTTGCATCGCGACGTGGGTCGCCGGTTTCATACGCTGCGGCTAAATCTGCACTAGGCACATTGAAACCCCAGCCGCCGCCGGTGGAACCGCGAACACCCTGGACCTGTGAATACTGAGAATTAGATGCACCCGGATTATTCGGGATCAACATGTTTTGTATCTCGAATATCGACTCCTGGTTGTTTTTATGATTAGTCCTGAACATTTGCTCATAATCAGGGAACAGGCTATAGCCCAAACCCATCACCTGGTTGGTGTAGTTAACCACATCGGCCCATTTTTTCTGGTACAGGGCAGCCTTGGCATGTAATGTCAATGCAGCGCCCTTGGTAACGTGGCCAACGTCGGCAGCGCCGTATGATTGCGGGAGCACCGAGGCAGCATCTGTCAAATCGGTTTCAATTGCAGTCCAAACCTGCGCTTTAGGCGTACGGGGAATATTGTATTCGTTTGCTGTTTTAGGAACGTGTAAACGCAGCGGCACATCGCCAAACGCCCTTACCAACCTGAAATATGCATATGCCCTGATGAATTTTGCCTCGGCAAGGTACCTCGATTTAAGGTTTGCATCCATGTTGATGCCCGGAACGTTGTCCAGTATTTGATTGGCAAAGTTGATAGTTTTGTATTCACCACCCCAAAAATCGGCTATTTGGCCCTCCCCTGAGTTAGCAGTAAAAAAGTGAAAATCATTCATGAACGACGCATCTGTTGGCGTGCTGCCTTTTTCCACGTCGTCAGAACCCATGCTTTCAACAGCGATAGGCGCAAATGCAATATTTGTCCATTCGTGCAGGTTCGCATACATAGCGTTAACTGCCGAAGTTGCGTCAGTTTCTGTTTTCCAGAACTGTGCGGAAGCAACCGTACCTTTCGCGGTTACATCCAGAAAGCTTTTTTTACAGCTTTGTGTTACTACAAGCGCTGCCAGAATAGATATACCCGCCGCGCTTTTTAAATATTTTTTCATGTTCGTCATCTTTAATTCTGTTAAAATGTTACGTTAACGCCAAAGTTATAGGTTGCATAAAGCGGGTAAACGTTTGCATCCAGTCCGCGTCCGAGTATATCGCCGCCAACTTCCGGATTGAAACCTTTATAGCCAAACACGTTAAGCGCATTTTGCGCGTTGGCAAATACCCTCAGCTTCTGTACGCCAAATCTTTTCAGGCCTGCGTTAGGGAATGTATAACCCAACTGCACGTTACGTACCCTGAAATATGCACCGCTTTCAACATAAAACGAGTTTGGTGCAGCGTTGGCATTAGAACCGACGTTAACCGATGGATAGGTGTTTGAAGTATTTGCCCCGTGCCAGCGATGGTCGTAAAAGTCCTTGGTGAAGTTTTCGTTGCCATACCGGTAAGCAATGTTGGCATTATAAATGTCAACACCAGCTACGCCCTGCATGTCAACCGCCAGATCAAAATGCTTATAAGTGAAAGAGGTATTGATACCGTAGTTGTATTTAGGGTTAGGGTTACCCAATACAACGCGGTCGCGTGAATCGATCACACCGTTGTGATCCTGGTCAACATACTGAAAATCGCCTGCCTTAGCGGTTGGCTGTGCGCCCGAGGTTTGATCCTGCTGGAAGATACCTTGTACTTTATAGCCATAGAACTCGCCTATCGGCTCACCCACTACTGTACGTGTAGCCAAAGCACCGTTCGCTATACCATTGCCGCCAGAGTATATCGGGTTTTTGCCCGACTGAACGCTGGTAACCATATTGGTATTAATTCCTAAGTTAGCGCTAACGGAATAAGAAAAATTGCTTGATGTGCGGTCTTTCCATGTAATTAAAAACTCAGCGCCGCGGTTCCTGATCTTAGCCTGGTTGCCAACTATCGAGCTACCTCCGGTACCCACTGATGCCGGTATCGGAATAGCGAAAATAGCGTTCTCAGTAATCCTATTGTAATAGTCAGCCTCGAATGTTAAACGATTGTTAAGTAAAGCACCTTCTAAACCTGCGTCAACCGATTCTGCGTTTTCCCAAACAGTCAATGGAGGAACTACCGTATTAATGCTTGCACCGAGGTAAGGCACCTGCGGGTTGCCGAATACAGCGGTAAGATAGCTTGGATCACTGGTAACTACCAGGTTCGACAGGTTAATAGGTACGTTTCTGTTACCCACTTTGCCCCAGCTACCCCTTAATTTCAGTTCGTCAAAAATGTGCTGTTCTTTCATGAATGACTCATTGCTGATTACCCATCCGGCGCCTACTGAAGGGAAATAACCGAACACGTTGTTACCATTGGCGCCATAATATGGTGACGAGCCGTCCTGGCGGATAGAAGCGTTCAGTAAGTATTTATCCTGAAACGAATAGTTTACACGAGCAAAATACGACAAGTCGCGAATGTGTGGCTGCTGTTCGGGCGTAACCGGCTGCAGAAAACCAGTAGCGCTGCTTGGAAATGACCCCACTAAGCTGCCGTTAGCTACATAAGGTACATCTTTAGCAAAACCGTGTGCGTAATAAGTAACGTAATTCTGGGCAGTCATACCTACCAGGCCGGTAATTTTATGGTCGCCGATGGTTTTGTTGTAGGTCAGCGTGTTTTCCCAAATCCAGTTACGGGTTTCGGTATGCTGAACGTCAAAGCTGCTGGTTGTGCTTTGCTGAGCAGTGGTAGCATGATAAACCGGTACGTAGTTTCTAACCTCTGCCTGGCCAATGTCTCCACCGTAGCTGGTCTTGAATTTGAAGTCTTTCAAGAAGGTAAGTTCACCGTAAATATTACCGGTGAAGCGTTTGTTGCGCGATTTCTGGTTAAAGAAATCAAGCGTTGCCTGCGGGTTATAGTTATTACCGTCACCGGTATGATAGTCGTTAGGGTCGCCATAAGAACCATCTTTATAAAACACGGGCAGGGTTGGCGCTGCACCATATAATTCATGGAAAATACCGCCATTTATATCCCTCGATTCACTCGACAAGGCGCTGGCGGTAAAGCCAATTTTTAAAGGCTTGATGACCGTCCAATCGTCAGAAACGTGTGCGGTATAACGTTTGTAATTATTGGTTTTTACTAAACCATCCTGGTCGAGAAAACCGCCGGAGATATTATAAACATTGTTTTTAGAACCGCCTGCGATTGATAGTTCGTGGTTGGTTGTAAAGGCATTTCTTAGTATTTGATTATACCATTCAGTGCCAGTTCCAAAACTTTTAGGGTCAGAAAATAAAACCGGGGTTACGCCATTGTACTGATAAAGCTCATTAATAGCAGTAGCATATTCAGTAGCATTGGCCATTTTTACCAGGTTGGTTGCTTTTTGCCAGCCCGCATAGCCGTTGTAATTGATGACAGGTTTGCCTTTAATACCACGTTTGGTTGTAATCACCATAACGCCGTTTGCGCCCCGGATACCGTAGATTGCAGTACTTGAAGCGTCTTTCAGTACAGACACATTATCGATATCGGCTGTGTTAAGGAAGCTGATATCGTCATACCAAACTCCATCAACAACATACAGGGGAGTAGAGCTACCTCCTATAGTACCTAAACCGCGGATAGTTACCTGCGGAGATGCGCCCGGCGAGCCGCTGTTAATAATGTTTACGCCTGCTACCTTGCCCTGTAATGACGCAAGCGCATTTTGCGAAGCCTGTTTAGAAATATCAGCGCCTTTTACGCTCGCGACTGAACCGGTATTGTCGGCCTTGCGTTGGGTACCGTAACCGATTACTACTACCTGGTCGAGCTGCTTGGCCGAAGGTGTTAATTTAACCGTTAAGGCCGGCTGTCCGTTTACAGCCACATCCTGTGTTGTATACCCGATATAGGAAAAAGTTAAAGTTGCGTTTGAGGGAGCAGTAATGGTGAAAGCTCCGCTGGCGTCGGTTTGTGTACCATTAGTTGTTCCTTTTACTGCTACGCTGACACCGATGAGTGTTTCGCCTGTGTTTGCGTCAGTAACAGTGCCTTTAACAGCAATGTTCTGTGCAAACACACCGGCAGCAAAAAAGGATAATAATAATACCAACCCCGAGATCGTAAAAATTCTCTTCATAGTGGTTAATTAAAATTTGAGTAAGCAGGATTAAAAAATTGGTTTTTTTATAAGTCGAAGTTGAAGAGATAATATAATTTTAACAAAAAATATAACTCAACATTATTACATCACGAAAGTCCGTACTTGCTCATTTAGGTATTTAATTACTAATAAGATATTAATAATGAAATACTTACAAAAAGATAGTGTATTTTTTACATACTACACGGAAGAGCCGGCTGAGCCTATGTTTAAAAAGTGCTATGAGAGGTAATGATGTAGCGTTATAGCTCTATGAGAAACTCAGTGAGGTTTTTGTCATGGGGCAGGTTCAGCTTTTTACGGAGCCTGTAGCGGCGTATTTCTACCCCGCGAAGTGAGATGTTGAGTAAGGATGCCATTTCTTTACTGCTCATGTTCATCCGCAGGTACGCACAAAGCTTAAGGTCATTCGGCACCAGGTCCGGGTGGCCGGCCTTGAGTTTCTTAAAGAAGTTTTCGTGAGCTTCATTGAAACTGCTTTCAAAAATATTCCAGTCGCGCTCGTCGCTCATGCCTTCATCAATTACTTTTTGTATACGGCGCAACTGCTCCTCCGAAAGATGCTTGCCGCTGCTATCTTTCAAATGCAATATTTCTTCACTAATCTTTTGCAACAACTCATTTTTGTAAACAATATTCATGGCAGAATTGGCCAGCTCACGGCTTTTACCGGCAAGATCCGCCTGCAATTGTTCATTTCGTATTTTTACTATCTCCTGCTCATTTAAAATAGCCTCCCGCTTTAAGAACTCTTCTTTTTCCTTTTGCATCTTTTCATGCAGGTGTTGCTGGTGCCGCTTCAATTTCAGCTGATAATATTTAGTTGCTAATAGATAAGCCAGCACAACCAGTAGCAGGTAACATAAAATAGCTATTTTGCCCGCATACCATGGCGCAAGTATGGTAAAGCTAAGCGCAGTAACTGGAGATACGTTTTCTTCGTTAATTTTGGCCCTTACCTTAAACACATAGTTCCCCTGATTAAGGTTGGTAAATTCTTTTTGGGCTTGTGTGCTCCAGTCGCTCCACTGCCTGGAATACCCCTCAAGATAATACTGAAATTTAATCTTCGCCTGCCGGTAAAATGGCAATGCATAAGAGATGCGGATATTATTCTGAGAGTACGGTATTTCTATATCGCCTTGATTGTCCTCATTAATAATAGGCATTATTCTGTCTGTAATGTTTTCAATCCGGCGTATAAGTACCCCCGGTAGCTTCGTAATACTTTGTTGAAGGGCATCTTCATTATTTAAAATCACAAAGCCGTCATCTACACTTATCAAATATATGGCGCTGTTTATCCGGCTGATATTTTCGTAACCCTTTACCATCCTGCCGTCGAGTATGCTGAAACGTGTGGAGTCGATACTTAATTTACCGGGTATCGATAAATCGGCCAGGGCTACCTTTCCGTGGTTAATAAACCAATACCGCTTACCTATTGCCGGAATTATTTTATTTGACGATGCGAACGTTCCCAGCATTTTATTGAGCTGCTGGTATTTTGAAAAGCGGTCGCTGATGTCGTCATAAACATAAAAACCGGAATCAGAGGAAAAGACGATCCGGTTATCAAGGTTAAATACATTAATGTTATAACTACCTGGTAAACCTGATTTTTTATCATAATACTTTATGGCCGCTGCTTTCTTTAGATCAGCGCTAAGCGTTACCCGGTAAATACCTTTATAGGCATGACTCACCCATATCTCACCCTTGGCGTCCGCCTCTACGTAGCGCGAAGGCTCGCCAAACCCATCCAGCTTGTGGTCGAAAATCCAATTGCCGGCATTATCCTTCGTGTAAAATACGAGGCCGGTATAAGTACCCTGTATCAATTGGTTTTGGTTTAGCTTCCTGATTGTCCAGCCACCGCTTATGCTTGTTATTTTTGATATTGTACTGCCGTTTACCTGGAAAGTTCCCGAATTATGACCGCAAAGCAAGCGGCCATCCTGCAGGGAAAGTTCCCACACCTGACCCTGCGATCCCGTTATTAACTTAAAATCAAATGATTGAAAGAGGCGCTTATTTCCGTTTTCAATCCAGTCGCTGTAAAATAACCCCTGGTTGGTGCCAAGGTATATTTTATTGTTAAATATAATGCTTGAATAAACCGTCCCAAACCGCCCGCTCTTATCAAAGTAAAAATAAAGGGGGGAGTTAACTTCTATCCTATCGATGCCATTATCAAGTCCTGCCCATAAATTTTGTTCGTTGTCAATAAACAGGCTTAGCACTGTGTTATTTTGTAGTCCGCTTGATTTATTGATCTGTTGCACAACATTACCAAGGGTATCGATGATGATCACTCCGTTGAGAATGGTGCCGTATGCAATATATTTATCTGACAACTTTACGCCATTATTAAGCTGATAAGTCTTTAAAAAATCATTGGCCTGATTTGTCCAGGCACTAATTTGCTTACCATCGTATATAAAAAGACCGCTTCGCGCTGTACCGATCAAATACCTCTTATGTGGCATGGGAAGGATAGACAGAACGCCGCTATTACCTATTTTATCGCTGCCATTAACATAGAACAGCTTATTGCCTTTAAGCTCAAACAGTCCCTTATTTACCTGCTCAACAAAATAACGGCCGTCTACCCTGTATAAAAAAAGGAATGGGTTCAGGCCCTTAACAACATTAATTTTCCCGTTTTTATAGATATAAATGGAACCGAATGCCTGGAAAACTATCTGGTCCTGGTCGATATATATTTTCCAAACCTCCTCATTAACCGGCTGATATTTCCCGGGCACGAGATGCGTGAGTGAGTGATATTTAAGCGGGCCGTTTTTGTTGGTATCCCAATAGCCAAATTCGCCGAAGCCACCGGAGTACACTTTACTCTTTCCGTCGGCAGCTACCGAGCGTACGATAAGGCCGTTAGGCATAGGGTATGATTGCCAGTACTTACCATCAAACGTGAGCAACCCCTCAGAATTGCCAAAATACATAATGCCATGCTCATCCCTGGTAACAGACCAGTTTTGATTACCCGACTGGTAAAGCGCCTTGGTATAATTTTGCACATAAGGCACGCCAATACTTTTGATATCGGATGCCTTGGTGCTTATAGAAAATCCACCTAATAAAAAAACTAACAGGAGCGCTTTACGCATGGGTTTATTTGAAGATAACGCACAATAGCCTGGCGTCATTACGAGGAACGAAGCAATGACGATGTGAAGATAAAAAATAAAGGTTATTTATTCAGCAAGCTGAATTTTGGCTCTCTTGGCAACATTAACCGGCTGGGGCACCTTTACGTAATAGCCGGTACCATCGTAAACCCTTTTGCGCGGATGCGACTTACAGGCCTCGCTGCAACAGCCTTCCATTTTTTCACCGCATTCATCGCACTGGGTAAAATGCTCGTTGCATTCGGGGTTGGCGCAATTTATCATTTTAGGTGTAACCTTACCGCAGTTTAAACAGGTAGAGATCACCACCGGATTAACAGTATTTACATCAACAGAAAGGCGATTATCGAACACGTAGCACTTACCTTCAAAATCCTCCCCTCCTGCTTCCTTACCGTATTTAATAATGCCACCATGCAGTTGGTATACATCTTTAAAGCCTTCGTGCAGCAACAAAGCCGAGGCTTTTTCGCATTTAATGCCGCCGGTGCAGTAGGTAAGCACCTTTTTGTCTTTATACTGCGCCAACTGGTTGATCATCGCAGGGAAGTCCCTGAAGTTTTCAATATCCAGCGTAACAGCATTTTTAAACTTACCGAGGTTGTGCTCATAGTTTGAGCGAACATCCAGTATCACCACGTCGTCATCATCCTTCATCGCCAGGAATTCTTTTGGTTCCAGGTGCTTGCCGGTTTTTAACTGTGGGTTGATGATATTCGGATTGCGCAGGCCCGAATGCACAATTTCGGATTTGTAGCGAACATGCATCTTTACAAAAGACGGCTCATCAACCTCGTCAATTTTAAATTCAGTTGAATTGAAGCGGCCATCAGCGTAAACAGCGTCCATATAGGCCTGGCATGCTTCAGGGGTTCCGGATACTGTTCCGTTCAATCCTTCATCAGCCACGATAATTCGGCCTGTTAACCCTAAGCTTTTACAAAATTTCAGATGATCGGCAGCAAATTGCTCCGCATCGGCTATTGTTGAATAACAATAGTACAGTAGTGTGTTATACTTCGCCATAAAATCATTGATACCGCTGCAAACGGTGTTAAATGAGGCGCAAAAGTAAGGATTTTAGACGAAAGCTAAAAGGCGCAAGGCTTAATTAGAAAAGTGAATGAGGAAAAGTAAGAGCGAAAGGCCAAAACCTTTTAGCTTTCAGCTTTTGCCTTTCAACCTCAAAAGAGTAATTTTGCCCTTTCAAAAATCCAACACTATGTATAATACACTAAAGCCGGTTTTACAGCAGGAACTTACTGAAATTGAAAACGCCGGGCTATACAAACGCGAGCGCATCATTACATCGCCGCAGGGCGCTGATATTACCGTACTAGGCGGTAAAGAGGTGATAAATTTTTGCGCCAATAATTATCTGGGCTTGTCAAACAACCCGAAGGTAATTGAAGCTGCAAAGGCGACTATGGATAGTCATGGATATGGGTTGTCTTCTGTCCGTTTTATCTGTGGCACCCAGGATATACACAAGCAGTTGGAAAAAAAGATAGCCGAATTTTTGGGCACTGAAGATACTATATTATATGCAGCGGCATTTGATGCCAACGGTGGCGTGTTTGAGCCATTGTTTAATGAGCAGGATGCCATTATATCAGACGAATTGAACCACGCGTCTATTATCGATGGCGTACGTTTGTGTAAGGCCCAGCGCCAGCGTTACAAGCATGATGATATGGCCGATCTGGAAGAAAAGCTGAAAGCTACCGTTGGCTGTCGTCACCGGATTATCGTTACCGATGGTGCGTTCAGCATGGACGGCACTATCGCGCAACTTGATAAAATATGCGCACTGGCGGAGCAATACAATGCGCTGGTGATGATTGACGAAAGCCATTGTTCGGGTTTTATGGGCAAAACCGGCCGTGGCACGCATGAGCATCATGGTGTGATGGGCAAAATAGATATTATTACCGGTACACTTGGTAAAGCGCTGGGTGGTGCATCAGGCGGCTTTACCAGCGGACGCAAGGAAATTATCGATATGCTGCGCCAGCGCTCAAGGCCGTACCTGTTCTCCAATACCCTTGCGCCCGCGATCACCGGCGCTTCTATCGCTGTTTTGGATATGCTGAGCGAAACCACCAACCTGCGTGACAAGCTTGAAAAGAACACGCAGTATTTCCGTCAGAAAATGACCGAAGCGGGCTTTGACATCAAGCCCGGCGTGCATCCGATTGTTCCGGTTATGCTGTATGATGCTAAGCTGGCGCAGGAATTTGCTGCCAAAATGCTGGATGAAGGCATTTACGTTATCGGCTTTTATTACCCGGTTGTGCCTCAAGGAAAAGCAAGGATTAGGGTACAGATTTCGGCAGCGCACGAGCAGGAACATTTGGATAAAGCAATCGCGGCATTTACCAAGGTGGGGAAAGACTTAGGGGTAATAAAATAATACGTGATATATACATTATATTTGTACGTATAAATCAAAAGTTATGGGAATGACGAAATTAACTTTGAGTGCTGATAGGGATGTTATTGAGCTTGCTAAAAGCATAGCATCAGAAGACAATATAAGCGTCTCAAAATTATTTAAAACGCTTATTACCGACCTAGCGAAGAAAAGGGAGAAAAAAAATCCGGTCCTCGAAAAATATAAGGATGTTGTAATATCAGACGATATTAAAGCGCTTACTGGGATTTTAAAAGGAAAGTACCCGGATGATATTACTTTATGGGAAGCGAAATATCAAGGACTTAAAGAAGACTATGATTTATAAAAAGCTATTTGTTGATAGCGATGTTTTACTTGATCTTTTGTTACAGCGAAAGCCATTTGATAGATTCACTCAACTTTTATTTGAAGAAAGCCGAAGGAACAAACTCGACATTCATACGTCGGTTTTAATATTAGCAAATATTCATTATGTAATATCAAAGAGATTTAATAAAAACATAGCTAAGAGTCAATTAAGACTTTTGATGGGGATAATTAAAACGTTGTCGCTGGAACCGAATGATATTATAAACTCATTAAATAACGAACATTCTGATTTTGAAGATACCGTACAATTTAATGTTGCTAAAAAACATGGATGTGATCTTATCATAAGCCGGAATATAAAACATTACAAAAAATTTGACATACCGGTTTTAACGGCCGAAGAATTTTTAAAAACACTATAATGCAAACTCAAATAAATCAATATATCGCCGAAATAAACGCTTTCTCGCCTGCCAATGCCGATGAACTGGAAGCATTCCGCATCAGGTTTTTAGGTACTAAAGGAATCATCAAGGAGTTATTCGAACAATTTAAATCGGTAAGCCCGGAAGAAAAACGTACTTACGGCAAAGTATTGAATGAATTTAAGCAGCTAACCGAGGCAAAATACGCTGAACTGAAAGAAGCTACCGACTCAGGACTCAAGACTGAAGACTCAGGGCTGGATTTAACCCTTCCCGGCGATGGCTTTGCAGTTGGCTCACGCCACCCGCTGTCGTTAATCCGTAACGAGATCATCGACATCTTTAAACGTCTTGGTTTCGTGGTAGCTGAAGGGCCGGAGATTGAGGATGACTGGCATAATTTCTCGGCATTGAACTTCCCGGAAGAACACCCGGCAAGAGATATGCAGGACACTTTCTTTATTAAGAAAAATCATGGTAAGGATGATATCGCCCTGCGTACGCACACCTCATCGGTACAGGTGCGTATGATGGAAAATGGCAAACCTCCCTTCCGGGCTATTATGCCTGGCCGCGTTTACCGTAACGAGGCCATTTCGGCCCGCGCGCATTGCTTTTTCCACCAGGTTGAGGGTTTGTATATCGACGAGAATGTTTCGTTCTCCGATTTAAAACAAACGTTATATCACTTTGTACAGGAACTTTACGGCGAAGGTACCAAAGTGCGGTTCCGTCCCTCCTATTTCCCATTCACCGAACCCTCGGCCGAAATGGACATTTCATGCACCATCTGCAAGGGCAGCGGCTGTAACATGTGCAAATACACTGGTTGGGTAGAGATATTGGGCTGCGGCATGGTTGACCCGAACGTTTTGGAAAACTGCGGAATTGACAGCGCCAAATTCACCGGCTTTGCTTTTGGTATGGGTATAGAAAGAATTGCCAACTTAAAATATGTGATAAAGGATCTGCGTTTATTCTCCGAAAACGATGTTCGTTTCCTGAAGCAATTCCAGTCGGATATTATATGAAAAAGCTTTTGGTACTGCTGATTGTGCCGTTGCTGTTTTTATCGTGCGGAAAGAGCGGCGATGTTGTGCCCAGCGTACCGGTGAATTTCCAGGCTTCGCTAACCGACCCGCGCCTTGCGCCATTAAATGCCAGCGGCGGCTATGTGGTGATAACAGGCTATGGAGTAGCTGGCTTAATCCTCTACCGCCGCCCTGACAGAACTTATGCCGCTTACGACCGCTGTAGCAGCTACCAACCTGAAAAACACTGCGCTGTAAACGTGGACGAATCTGGTTTTACCGCAACAGACCCCTGTAGCGGATCAAAATTTTCATTAAACGACGGCGGCCCCGTAAAAGCCCCGGCCACCAAATCCTTACGATCCTATTATATCACGGTCAGTAATTTCGAGGTTTACGTCTCAAATTAGATAGTTGCAAAATTTAAGCCTTTTCAATAGCATATCCCAAATGATATACTGAAAATGTCAGTTATTTTGAGATATTTGTATCGACTGATACATGGAAGCCGATAAAATAAAAGAAAGTATTAAGCGCGCCGCGCAGGAATTGTTCCGCAAATTCGGGTACCATAAAACCAGCGTAAACGAAATTGCCAAAAAGGCCAAAATCGCTAAAGCCACTATTTACAAATATTTTGAGAGCAAGGAAGATGTACTTCATTCTTTGCTGATGGATTATATCAAAGTGAGTGTTGACGACCTGATTCATAGCAATGCGCCGGAGGTAGACGAGGAAACTCACCTGAGCATGCTTATCATGAAAACCTGCCGCTTAAGCTATACCGTGTGTAATGAATTTATCGGTTGGGATTTTATCCGTGAATCGACTAACTCACAGGAGTTTTTAAAAAATCTTTCAAATGAACTGGAAGAAATGCTGGTAAGTGTTTTCTCGCAGCTTACCGACCTGCGCAAGCAGGAAAATTATCTGCAGCGCCTGCGCTTTCTTATCAAATGCAGCAAAAGTATCGTATTCAGCTTCGCATTCACATCGGTTAGCGATGGCGACGTGCGTAAGAATTTTGTTTCCTTTCAGAAAGAGATATTGCCTTATTTAGTGAAGGCTGCGGTAACTATTTGATTCCGGAATACGGATTTTCGATTTTGGATTTAATCGGTGAGTAGCATCAATAAAGTTGACGCCCCGAGACCTCTCAGGACAATTGATCTTCAGGAACAACATCATCGGACAGATACTCTTTGCTGTAATCTACAAAGAGGGTTATAAGTTACCATATTTATCTTTCCTGATATACAATGAGGTTACGCCATCGGGGAAGGTATTGCCAATAATCAATGAATCACCTTTTATTACCACGTAATCAAGACCCTGGTTATCATTAAAACTGATGCCGTCATAAATATGTTCACCATACGTCACACCGTTTTTTAGGACGTGAAACAGGCCCTGGTTATCTTGCTTAAAATCCGTGAAATGCTTAAAAGTGCTGTCCGCATTAAATTGCAGATAGATACCTTTGTTGGAAGGAATATCTTTTGACACACCGGCAATGGTTCCTGAATAATGCCTTAACTCCCAGGTTCCTATAATATTGGATGGTTTTATGGAGGTATCTTTACATCCCGCCATAGCGGTAATAACGCCCGCAATAAATAATAGCAATTTCATAATTGGTTTATTTGGTATTACGCAAGAACAGGGGCTAACGCTACAGATGTAAACAGGGAATTAACGCGCTCAGGCAGTAAACCTTAAAATATTATCACCTCAGAACATTTCTGCAAAAAATCACCCTACCAACTCCATCACCTTCAATATCTCATCGATATATTCCCGGTTGTTGGCCAGGCGGGGGACTTTATGCTGACCGCCCAGTTTGCCCTTTTCCTTCATCCAGTAAAAAAAGGTTTCAGGCGGCGCTTTATGAACTATCGGGCGGCGCAAGGCGAGATCCTTAAAACGTTTAGCATCGTAGTCGGAGTTGACGCGGCGGAGGGTTTCGTCCATTATATCTACAAAGCGTTCAAATTCGGCAGGTTTTTTTTCAAATTCAATGATCCATTCATGGGCGCCGCTTTCATCCCCATTAAAATAGACAGGGGCTGCGGTATAGTCGCGGATAATAGCGCCGGTTTGATGGCAGGCTTCTTCCAATGCGCGCTCTGCATTATCTATGATCAATTCCTCGCCAAAGGCATTAATGAAATGCCGGGTGCGCCCTGTAACCTGTATACGGAAGGGCGACAGCGAAGTGAATTTTATAGTGTCGCCGATCATGTACCGCCACAGCCCTGCATTGGTACTGATAATGAGCGCGTAGTTTTTATCAAGCTGAACTTCGTCGAGCGTTAATGTTTCCGGATTTTCATCATGCAGGTGTTCCAAAGGGAGGAATTCATAGAAAATGCCGTAATCCAGCATTAACAGCATTTCGCCAGGCTCGCGCGTGTCCTGGATGCCAAAGAAACCTTCAGACGCATTATAATTTTCCAGGTAATACATGTCTTCCTTCGGGATGAGCTTTTTAAACTGTTCCCGGTAGGGTGTAAAATTTACTGCGCCATGAAAATACATTTCCAGGTTAGGCCATACCTCCAGCAGATTGTTCTTTCCTGTAATTTCAAGTATCCGCTTAAACAACAGGATATTCCAGGTAGGCACACCGCTTAGACTGGTAACATTAACATCCTTGGTGGCATAAGCCATCTTCTCAATTTTTTCCTCAAAATTCTCCAGGAGCGCAATATCCATGTCCGGCGTACGGTGCAGTTCGGCCCACAGGGGCAAATTTTTCATCAGTACAGCAGATAGGTCGCCAAAGGCGGTATCAGCGCTCAACTGGCTAACCTGGTAGCTGCCGCCAAGCGTCAGTATCTTGCCGGTAAACATCCGGGCATCGGGCTTGTTGTTAAAGTAAATGGTGAGCAAATCCTTGCCGCCTTTAAAATGGCATTCTTCCAGGGCCTCCTCGCTTACCGGGATGAATTTGCTCCTGGCGCTCGTGGTACCAGAAGATTTGGCAAACCATCGTATTTCTGACGGCCAAAGCACGTTCTGCTCGCCGAGCAACATGCGCTCAATGTAAGGTTTTAACGTATCGTAGGTTTGTATGGGGACCCGCTCTTTAAACTGTTCAAGGTGAGTGATGCTTTTATAGCCATATTTACGGCCCCATTCCGTTTTTTCAGCACCAGAGATCAACTGCTCAAACCATTCCTCCTGTACTTCATTAGGGTATTTCATAAAAAGCTCAATCTGGTGGATGCGCTTTTTCATGAGCCAGGTAAATACAGAGTTAAAGATGGTCATGGGCAGTTAGTGAATTAACAATTTTAATTAATTAAAGACAGGCTAGCCACTCTCCAATCGCTATTCACCATTCACGACCTTCTTTTCATCAAACTTAAACACCTTTCTTTTCAAAACAAAATTTGTGCCCAGGTAAACTTTTCGTACCATCTCGTTAGCGGCAAGCACTTCGGGAACGCCCGATTCAAGCAGTTTACCTTCGAAAAGCAAATAAGCCCTGTCGGTTATCGAAAGGGTTTCCTGTACATTGTGGTCGGTTATCAGGATGCCGATATTGCGGGTGCGCAACTTGGCAACCATGGTCTGGATTTCCTCTACTGCAATAGGGTCTACCCCGGCGAACGGCTCATCCAGCAATATAAAATTTGGCTCTGCTGCAAGTGCGCGGGCAATTTCGGTACGGCGTCGCTCTCCGCCTGAAAGCAGGTCGCCGCGGTTACGGCGTACTTTATGCAGGCTGAACTCATCGATCAGCTCTTCCAGCTTATCTTTTTGCCGTTCTTTCGGCATATTGCCCATCTCGAGCACGGCTTTGATATTATCTTCTACAGAAAGTTTGCGAAAAACAGAAGCTTCCTGCGCGAGATAGCCGATGCCCTTTTGCGCTCGGCGGTACATCGGGTCGTCGGTAATGTCTTCATCATCCAAAAAAACCTTACCCTCATTAGGTTTGATCAGGCCCACAATCATATAAAACGAAGTGGTTTTACCGGCGCCGTTCGGCCCCAGCAGCCCCACAATTTCTCCTTGCTCCACGTTAAAGCTCACATCGTTTACAACCGTCCGCTGTTTATATCTTTTTAATAGGTTTTCTGCTCTTAATATCATTTTACTTTATGACTCCACCGGCTTAAAGATGATTTCACCGTTTATGTTTTTGTGATTTTGATAATTTTGTTTGATTTCACAGATCCTTTTTACCATGGTCTGTTGTCCATGGGTCTATTGACTCAATCAAAACTAATCTCTAGTCAGCTAATCTCTGCTCACTAAACCTTATCCCCTTCACATTCAACTGTATTGTGCGCCGCTCCTTCCAAACGTTCTCTTCTATGGTATAACACATATCGAAGCGGGCGCCGTTTGCCATTTTGGGTACATATTCACCGTGTCCGAAGGCAATACAGTCAAACATGGCCGAATCGTCCTGCATCACTGTCATCTTTACATGATTCTGGCCTACAATGTTCGGTACTCCGCAAACATACACGTTTTTGCTGAGGAATACCGGCGCCATATTTTCCGGTCCGAACGGCGCAAATTGCTTTAAAACCCTGAAGAACTTGGCATCTAACTGGCTTAAACGTAATTCTGCATCAATTTGTATTTGCTGTATTAATTGCTCAGGTTTTATTGTAGCACTCACCACCTCTTCAAACCGGTTAATGAAGGCCGGCAGATTTTCGGGATGCATGGTGAGCCCTGCTGCATACCGGTGGCCGCCAAACTGGATAAGCAGATCGCTGCATCCGCAAAGCGCCTCGTACAAATCAAATCCGGCTACAGACCTTGCAGAGCCCGCCACATGACCATTAGAGCGCGTTAATACGATGGTTGGCCTGTAATACTTTTCCGTAAGTCGCGATGCAACAATGCCGATAACTCCTTTATTCCACTGCTCGTTAAATACTACTGTTGATTTCCGGGTAATCAGCTCATCGTCTGCCTCTATCATCGCAAGAGCTTCCTCGGTTATCTGCAGGTCATGGCCCTTGCGCTCGGTGTTATGGGTATTTATCAGCTCGCTTTTCTCGGCGGCGGCTTCGAGCCCGGTATTAATCAGCAGTTCTACTGCATGCCTTGCATGGTCTATCCGGCCGGCTGCATTTATGCGTGGTCCCAGAAGGAAAACTACATCTGATATGGTATAATGTTTCCCGCGCCCGGCAACTTCCATCAGCATTTTTACACCCATGCAAGGGTCATTGTTAATTTTTTGCAGGCCCAGATGTGCCAGCACACGGTTTTCTCCGGTTATGTGCACAATATCACAGGCAATGCTGATGGCTACCAGATCCAGGTAACATTCTATTTCGCTGAAGGGTATGTCGTTCTTTTCGGCGTAAGCCTGTATCAGCTTAAACCCAATGCAGCAGCCCGAAAGTTCCTTATAAGGATATTCGCAATGTGCCTGTTTGGGGTCGAGGATGGCAACTGCGGCAGGCAACTCGTCACCAGGCAAGTGGTGGTCGCAGATTATAAAATCTATGCCCCTGGTGCTGCCATAAGCAACTTTGTCGACCGATTTTATGCCGCAATCCAGCGCAATAATCAGCGTGAAATTATTGTCGGCCGCATAATCAATTCCTTTTGCAGAAATTCCGTAGCCTTCCAGGTACCTGTCCGGGATATAATAATCGAGCTTATCGTAATATTTGTTAAAGAAACTATAAACCAACGAAACTGCGGTTGTACCGTCAACGTCATAATCGCCATAAATTAAAATCTTTTCGCCGGCAGCCATAGCGCCTTCAATACGAAGAACAGCCTGCTCCATTCCGGCCATCAGGAAAGGATCGTGCAAATGCCGGCTATCAGGGCGAAAAAAAAGACGGGCGTCTTCAAAAGTCTTAATTCCCCTGTGTATCAGCAATGTACTTAATATCGTGTCGATATTCAACGCGGCGGCCAGATTCCTGACATCGTCATGATCAGGATTATCGCGTACCACCCATCGTTTATTCATATCTTTGCGGCTTAAAAAACAGTAAAGATAGAGGTTAGATTTGAGATGTGGGATATGAGCGTGAGATAAAATCAGCCTGCCCGGTAATCCTGTTAAACATTCGCACCTATGAACATATTCCCCCTGGCCGAAGGCTCATATTCCGTTGATGCATCCAAAAAGTTTATCCCTTTCAACCCGGAGATTGATAATCCAAAAGACAGACCCGCCTCACTTTTTATCCATGTAAATCCCTTTTTGGTTCAAACGGATACGGATTTGATTTTGCTCGATACCGGACTTGGCTATAAGGACACCCGGGATGAGCTGTTTTTGCATCAGCATATCCGCAATGCCGGTTTCGACCCGGACGAGGTGACGCTGGTTATCATGTCGCATCTGCATTATGACCATTCCGGGGGACTGGTGGTTGAGCGTAGCGGCAGGCTGACGCCGAGTTTTCCCCAGGCCAAACATATTATTGCAAAACAGGAATGGGAAAGGGGGCTTGCAGGCGGCTCATCATCTTATCATAAAGAAATATTCGAAGCACTGTCCGGCAAAATTGATTTGACGCTTGTTGAAGGCAGCGGCGAATTTAACCCCGGAATAAGGTTTGAACATTCAGGCGGCCATTCACCATACCACATGGTGATTTGGATTGAAGACAGTAGCGGAAAATGCTTTTTTGGCGGAGACGAATTACCTGAACCAGAACAGCTTATCAGAAAATTTATTGCGAAATACGATTACGATGGAAGGAAGGCAATGCAGCTGAGGGAACAGTACGGCAAAATAGCAGCAGCCGAAGGTTGGACCTGCTTATTTTATCATGCAAAATCGCTGTGCGTTGGTAAGGTTAATTATAACGGGGAGCATTTTATGGTTACGCCCGCTTAAGCAGGGTCTTCCACTTTAAACAGCTCGACAATTTTTTCAACATTTAACGGTTTCGAAATAAAGTCTTTAACCAGCGGGTACGAACGCGCCTTATTGATATCGTTACTGAATACCGAGGATGAAATAATATAAATTTTGCATTTGCCCTGTGGGTCAATGTTCAGGCGCTTAAACTCATCCAAAAATTCCCACCCATTCATTATAGGCATGTTTATATCCAAAAGGATATAATCAGGCAGCTTTTCCGGATCGGCTTTTTGTAATTCCATCAGTTGGTCAATGGCATATTTCCCATTAAGGCATGCCATTATTTCGGTATTTACAAGCGCTTTTTTTATTAACTTGATAGAGATGAAATTGTTAATCTCGTCATCATCAACAAGTAATATACTAACTGCTCTGCTGTTAAATTCCATATTGGTAAATTCTGATATACTTTATACGCAAGAAAAAATAAAAGGTTATATTCCTTTTAAGAATTAATTGCATCAGGTAATAATTGTTAGAGATATTACAGGTGTAAGGCAGATTACCCAATCTTATCACCTTATTGGGTAATTTTAATTAAAATTAATACATTAGGCTGAACATTCCAATAGCTTAATATGAAAAAAATTTACCTGTTGATTCTACTCTCAGTTAATTTATTGACCGTTGCAACAGCTCAGAAATCTGCCGGCATCAGTACTGCAACTAAGGGATTAACTCCTTACAAAGGCTACTTTAACTTTTACTGGGATGAAAACACAGGACGCATATTATTGGAGGTGGACAAGTTGAATACAGAGTTCTTGTATGTGAATTCCCTTCCGGCCGGCGTTGGTTCAAATGACTTAGGCCTCGATCGCGGCCAGATCGGCGACAGCCGTATCGTAAAATTTGTAAGAAGCGGCCCTAAGATATTACTGGTACAACCTAATTATAGCTATCGCGCCATAAGCAACAATCCTGATGAGCGGAAATCTGTTGAGGAAGCTTTTGCGCAGTCGGTGATATGGGGCTTTAAAGCAGAGGCGATAGAGGGCAATAAGGCGCTTATTGATTTTACCCCTTTTTTGCTTCGCGATGCTCATCATCTTGCAGAAAAACTAAGCGGCCAGGGTTCTTATAGCCTGGATGAGTCGCGCTCGGCAGTTTATTTGGATAATACGAAGGATTTTCCGGACAACTCTGAATTTGAGGCTACAATAACTATCGCCGGCCCCGGCCGCGGCAGTGAAATCAGTTCGGTAACGCCAGACCCTAACGCGGTTACCGTGCGCATGCATCACTCGTTTATCAGGCTGCCTGACAATAATTATAAAATCCGAAAATTCGACCCGCGCTCCGGCTTTTATGATGTAGACTATATGGATTACGCCACACCTATAGACCAACCTATTGTTAAAAGGCTATTAAGCCGGCATCGTCTGCAAAAGAAAGATCCAACTGCTGCCATGAGCGAAGCGGTAAAGCCAATAGTTTATTACGTTGACCGGGGCGCACCTGAGCCCGTACGTACTGCGCTAATGGAAGGCGCGTCGTGGTGGAACCAGGCATTTGAGGCTGCCGGTTATAAAAATGCGTTCCAGGTAAAGCTGCTGCCGGAAGATGCTGACCCTATGGATATACGCTATAATATTATCCAATGGGTACACCGCTCAACAAGGGGCTGGTCATACGGCGCTTCTATCAACGATCCGCGTACAGGCGAAATAATTAAAGGACAGGTTTCATTGGGTTCATTACGCGACAGGCAAGACTTCCTGATCGCCGAGGGTTTGGTACAGCCTTACGAAGATGGTAAACCGGTTAGCGATAAGATGATGAAAATGGCCATCGCCCGCCTGCACCAGCTGGCCGCGCACGAAGTTGGCCATACGCTTGGCTTGCAGCATAATTTTGCAGCCAGCGTAAATAACCGTGCATCCGTTATGGACTACCCGCCGCCTGTGTTTACCTTAGCTCAGGACGGAACGGTGGATTTGTCGTCGGCCTATACTACCGAAATTGGTAGCTGGGACAAGCGGGCTATTTTATATGGCTACCAGGATTTTCCGGCAGGTGCAGATGAAGACAAAGCCTTAAAAGAGATTTTGACGGAAACACTGAAGCAGGGCCAACTGTTTATCACTGACGAGGACGCACGTCCGGCCGGCGGCGCGCATCCTTTAGCCCATCTTTGGGATAACGGCAAAAATGCAGCTGATGAACTGAACCGTTTGCTGGATATCCGAAGGAAAATTTTGAACAATTTCTCTGAAAAATCCATTCGTCAGGATGCGCCTATGGCCACTCTTGAAGAAGTACTGGTGCCGGTTTACCTGATGCACCGCTACCAGGTAGAAGCCGCGTCTAAAATGCTGGGTGGCATTTATTACACCTATGCAATTAAGAATGACGGGCAGCCAACAACCCGGTTTATTCCTGCGGCCGAACAATGGAAAGCATTTAATGCGCTGATGCAAACTATCAGCCCGGCTACTTTGGCTTTGCCCGAAAAGCTGATAGAAAAGATTCCGCCGAGGCCAGACGGTTACCCAAGAACGCGTGAGCTGTTTAAATCACGCACAGGGTTAACTTTTGACCCGATGGCCGCTGCTGAAGGTGCTGCTGGGACGACATTGCAGTTTATGCTGCATCCGGAACGGGCGGCAAGGCTGGTTGAATATCATTCGCGTGATAATACACAACCTGGATTGATAGCAATTGAGGACAAGCTGATAGCCCAGACCTGGAAAGCGCCGCAGCAAAACGGTTATAACGGCGAGTTACAAAGGCTGGTGAATAATCTTACACTTAAGCAGTTACTAACGCTTGCCGCAGATAGTCACGCTGTCGAGAGTGTCCGTGGTATTACCATGATGGAAATAAACGGCTTGAAAACATGGATGCAGGGCGCCGTAAAAAACGCCCAAACAAACCAAAAGGCTAACCTGGTGTTCGGCTTATCGCAGATAGCTGCATTTGAGAAAAATCCCGGGCAGTTTAAGCCGGCAGAGCCGGTAGGGATGCCTGACGGAAGTCCGATAGGAGAGAGCGATTGATTTCGAATTTATATGGATTTGTCATTTCGACGGGGAACGGGGAGAAAACTTTTGCAACATAAATAATCCGCCATGCAGGGTTTCGGATTTTTCTCACCCTCGTTCGAAACGACATAGACGATAATTTTTATAAAACCTATGTCAAAACCAATAATAACTGGCCTTATGGCCTACGGAATGTCCGGCCGCATATTTCATGCGCCGTTCTTAACTACTAATCCCGGCTTTAGGCTAAAGGCCGTTGTTGAGCGCCACGAGAAAAAGGCTAAGGCTCGCTACCCGGATATAATCAGCTTAAATTCGATTGACGAATTACTGGCTGACGATGAAATCGAACTGGTAGTGGTGAATACACCGAACAATACGCACTTTGATCTAACGATGCGGGCGCTAAACGCCGGCAAACACGTATTGCTCGAAAAGCCTGCAGCTGCAACAGGTGCAGAGGTTAAAGCCATGTTTGATCTGGCCCGGGAGAAGAACCTGCACCTCCTCATCTACCAAAATCGCAGATGGGATAGTGGCTTTTTGCAAACTAAAGAAATTATTGAAAGCGGCCGTTTGGGTGAGTTGATCGAAGTGCACATGCGCATGGACCGTTATAAAGCCGCTATCGGTGTCAAATCTTTTAAAGAAAAAAAGGCAAATGCCGCCAACGGCCTTGTATACGACCTGGGCCCGCACCTGATTGATAACATTATCGCGCTGTTTGGCAGACCCTTGGAGTTTTACAAAACTACAGGTATCTACCGTGAAGGTTCCGAAGTGCCGGACTATTTTAATTATCACCTGAAATACCCGAACCAGCTAAATGTTTACCTTACATCCGGTTTGCTTATTGCAGAACATTTACCCGGATTTGTGGTGCATGGTACCCTGGGCAGTTTTGTTAAGGGCCGGGACGACGTGCAGGAAGCTCAGCTCGATGCAGGCATGCTGCCAACTGATCCAGCCTATGGCATTGAACCTGAAGGCTGTGATGGCAAGCTGGTAATCATTGGGCTGGATAACCAAAAGACAATCGAATATTTAAGGCCTCCGAAAGGAGATTATAACGGTTTATTTACCGCCGTGTATCATACAATCCGGGATAATGCGTTATATCCCGTAACAGAGGAGCATATCGCCTGGCAATTAGAATTGCTTGAAAAATAAAAATATCGTATATATGCCCACGAATTACCCGCAGTTAAACACAATGAAGAAATTAGTATTATTTGTATGCCTTTTAGCAGCTGTAGCCTGCACCAATGCACAAACACAACCCCAGCAGTTTGTACCCCCTGCTTATATCCCGGAATATAAAATATTAACGACCGATAGCGTATATGTTACTCCCGCCAATCTTAAAAAAGATAAGGGTACTGTGATAATTTACTTTGCGCCTGATTGCAGCCACTGCCAGCGGATGATGTTTGAGCTAAAACCGCACCTGAAGGAGTTTAAAAACGTACAGGTTATCATGATTACATTCGTGACCAACCAGGCGATAAAAGCGATGAAAACCTTTGCCCGCGATTATGGGATCGATAAATATCCAAACTTCACTATCGGTACCGAGGGATATACTTACAAAGTACAGCAGTTTTACCATGTAGCGACTACACCCTACCTCGCATTTTACAATAAAGCCGGTAAGCCCGTAAAATACATCGCCAAAGAACCAAAAACTGAAGATATTTTGGCAGCGGTGAAAAAATTATAGCGCAAGGTTTGTTATAATATTAACGCAGGGGGCGTATCGCATACGCCCTCTGCTATAAAGCAGCAATACAGACAATTTTTATCCGCAGCTTTTTGAGGGCGTATGCGGGTGCGCCCCTGCAATAATATAAATACATTTAGCGTGTAAGGTTAAATTCTTAAGACATTTTGCGCTTAAAAGAACTGCTGCTTCCGACTATCACTAATGACTAATTCTGTCCACCGTCACCAAAATATTACTAAAACCCATCAATAAAGTTACAAGCATCATTGTTGTATAAAACCTAAAAAGGTGATTTTTGCGGCATGAGCCCCAAACTAATCAGGACATTACTTTTTGTCTTTATAATATCCTCGTTTTCATTAGTAAAAGCGCAGCAAACGACGGCTGGCGGTACTATTTCGGGGAGGCTGGTTGACGCAGCCAACAATCAGCCGCTTGAACTGGCCACGGTTTCTGTAGTCCGTAAATCCGACAATCATACAGTAAAAGCCATGCAGACCGATCTTCAGGGTAATTTTTCGTTATCGGGTATCGAGGATGGCGTTTATCAGTTCAGGGCAACTTATGTGAGCTATTTATCTTTTTTGAGGGATACTTTACGTATCGCTCCGGGAAGACGGACTGTCAATCTTGGCGAAATTAAAATGAGCCAGGCCAAAGGTGTTTTAAAGGAAGTTACTGTAACCGCTCAAAAAAGCCAGATACAGCTCGGTATTGATAAAAAGTCATTTAACGTTGAGCAAAGCCTGGTTAGCCAGGGTGGGTCGGCTACCGATTTACTGAGCAATGTGCCATCCGTCCAGGTAGACGTAGATGGTAACCTGAGCCTGCGGGGATCAACCAGTGTTAAAGTACTGATCAATGGCAAGGCTTCAGCCTTAACGGGCGGTAATATTGCTGATATATTGCAGTCTATCCCGGCGAGTTCAATCGAAACCATTGAGGTAATTACCAATCCATCATCAAAATACGATGCTGAGGGACAATCGGGTATCATCAATATCATATTAAAAAAGAATGCACAGAAGGGTTTTACCGGCTCCGCATCGGCATCGGTTGGCACGCAAAATACTTACAATGGCAACTTTAACATAGCCTACCAGAATAAGGCAGTTAACGTATATGCTAATTACAGTTATCGCAAGGGTACGCGTATAGGCAATGGCTTTAGCAATAAAACTACCATAGCCGATTCGATTAACCAATTTCAGAATCAGATCAACGACCAGCAGTTTACTTTCAGGGGACAGAATATACGCAGCGGTATCGATATTAATCTTGACCCTAAAACAACTTTAGGTTTTTCAAACAATATCAACATCCGCAATCGTGACCGTGTATCATCCGGTTTAACTACCATTACGCAAAATGGAAATTTATTGCAGCGGATAACCCAGGCTAATAACTCTACAGGCAGCGGAACGAATCTTGACCTCAACCTCGATTTCAATCATAAATACAAAAAGAAGGGCGAGGAACTGAGCGCAAACATCAATTATTCGAAAGATAAGAATGACGGTTTTGATGATTTGATCAGTCAATATGATGTGTTTAATCCTGCCTCAAGCCTATACACACGCCAGAACAATACCAGTATCGGCCGTGAGCACGACTGGAATTTCCAGGCTGATTTTACTGATCCCCTTAAGAATGGTAAATTTGAAGCGGGCATACGCAGCCAGATTAACCAAAGTGACGATAATTATATTGCAGATACATTAAACAATACGACCGGCTATTTCGACTACAATTCATTTTTGAGCAACCACTTTATTTATAAGGAAAATATCAATGCGGCTTATACCAGTTTTCAGCACCAATTTGGCAACTTCGGCGTGCAGGCAGGGTTGCGTTTGGAGGATTCGCATATCCGAACAACGTTAATGGATGCTGCCGTTCAGAACCACAAGCAGGATTATCTTCGTCTTTATCCAAGCATATTTTTAAGTGATAAGCTGAGCGAAAACCAAACGCTGCAATTAAGCTATACACGCCGCGTACAGCGTCCGCGCGACCGGCAGCTATCTCCGTTCCTCGACCAAAGCGATAAGCTGAATTATCAGCAGGGTAACCCCGACCTGCGTCCGGAAGATACGCACTCGTTCGAGTTAAGCTATATTAATTACTGGAAAAGCCTGACGCTGACATCATCGCTGTATTACAGGCGTACCAATGGGGTGATACAGCGCATCACCACACCGCTTACGCCAACAAACCTGGATACTACGCTTACAACCTTTGAAAACATTAAAAGTGCTTCAAACGCAGGTTATGAGCTGATTGCCAAGCTAAGCCCCAGCCCGACACTGGATTTAACCGGTAATTTGAATATTTATTACCGGCACCTCGACGGGGATGCGGCGTTGAATTTGGCTACAACCAGTGGTTATGCCTGGAACGGTAACCTTACTGCTAATATACGGCCATTTAAAAAACTCGGTATTCAATTACGCGGAGATTACCAGGCTCCACAGGTGATACCCCAGGGTAAAATGCGGGCTATGTATGCCATGGATGGCGGTCTAAAGTACGATATCACCAAAACAGTAAGCCTGAGCGGTAACGTGCGCGACATTTTTAACACCCGCAGATTTCGCTCCGATATAAATTATAACACCCCATACCTGGCCAGTAACCAGGTAAGCGAACGCAGGTGGGCAACACGGACTGCGATATTTACTTTGTCGTGGCGCTTTGGAAACAACCTGCCTCAAAAGCGAAAGGAGAAGAGAGATAACAACCAACAGCAGGACCAGGACAATAGTATTCCTGATGACGGCGGCGGTTTGCAAGGCGGCGGTGGTAATCCGGGAGGTGGCGGCGCACAGGGAGGCCCGCAGGCAGTGAAACCTAAAGGAGGCGCACGTTAATTTAGCCGTAAGTCCAAAGTACTTGGTCTGAAGTCAGGTGATTGGTACAGATCATCGAACACAAATTATGCAACAGACATCGCTCTGCAGAAACGTAAAGGCCCGCTGAATGCAGGCCCTTACGTTTTAATATGAGGATGGTTATCCTTATCGCAGGTAGACGCCGTCTTCCTGGCCTTCCTCGTCTAATACAACATCAACAAACTCCTTTAAAACGGTTGATAATGCCATGCCGGCAAAGTCGGTGATCATCGGAAAACGTTTGTGATTGCGGTCAATCAAAACCGCAGTACGTAATTTCTTAAGCGGAACATCACGAAATACGCCGAAGCCATATGCCAGGGTTTTGCCGCTGTTCAGCACATCATCAACCAAAATAACCACCTTATTGCTGCAGTCCTGCACATCGAAGCCGATGTTGGCATTCAGACTGGTGCTTTGTTTGTCCAGCCCGATGCCTACAAAGGTGGTTTTGAACGGAGCTATATCGTCCAAAATCGCTTTCAGGCGTTTGGCTATTTTGTCGCCGCTGGGCAAGATACCGGCAATGATGATCTCTTCTTCCTCAAAATTGTCTTCCAGTATCTGGTAGGCAATACGGTCGATCTTTTGCCGAATTTGTTGCTGGTTTAATATAAGAAGGTGTTTGTCGGGCATGTCGGTATAATGTTGTAAGATTGCAAGTTGTTTTATTGCATCAGTTACCGTTGTAAAGGTAAAATTAAGCTTTCAACATTCCAACTTTACAACGTCTCAACTGCGGTTACTTTGCGTACGGAAAATAAACAAAATTCGCCCCTTCAGGCACCACCACAAAAACGCACATATATTCATTCGGATTTTTGTAGCTGTTGATGAAGCGCTCTTTCAGTATTTCCTTGATTACCCCTTTCTCTATAAATTCTTCCATTGTTGAGGCATGTATGCTCCATTCTGTATTTAGATCATGACGGTCAAGTATCAGCTCGCCGAGGTTTATTTGATGCTGATGGGCAACGAAAATCGGATATTCAGAAAACCCTTCCATGATGATCTCCAGGGCAACCTCGCGGATGGATTCGTTAAAAAACTTTAGATCTTTTTCCAAACTTATCAGCGGACTTTGCCCCTTAGGTTGTCCGTCATTACGGTCTTCGTTTAAAAGTTCTTCGGGTTCCATTTTATTGTTTTTTGTGATTTCACCGATCACTAATTTATAATTTCACCGATTTGAGGATGATTTCATTAATTGTTTTAATTTTTGATGACTTCTGCAGCTTTGCTATGGTCTATCGGCTATGGTCCATGGCCTAACTGTTCCTCAAAACCAGCAACACCACATTCTCCACATGCTGCGTGTGCGGAAACATGTCTACCGGTTGAATTTTTATAACATCGTATTTCTCTTTTAGTACCAGCAAATCCCGGGCCTGGGTGGCGGCATTGCAACTTACATAAACAATTTTAGGCGATTCAATTTCCATCAGGCGGGCTACCACATCAGGATGCATACCTGCGCGGGGTGGGTCGGTGATAATTACGTCTGGTTTGCCATGTACTTTTACAAAATCTGCAACCAGCACATCCTTCATATCACCCGCATAAAATTTGGTATTGGTGATGTTGTTGATGGCTGAATTTATTTTAGCGTCTTCTATGGCTGCCGGTACATATTCCACGCCTACAACCTCGCGCACGTGGCCGGCTATAAAGTTTGCAATGGTTCCCGCGCCGGTATAGAGGTCGTACACCAGCTCGTTGCCGGTGAAGCCCGCAAAATCACGGGTTATCTCGTATAATCTTAAAGCCTGTACCGAGTTGGTTTGATAGAACGATTTCGGGCCGATTCTGAACTTGATGCCATTCATCTCTTCGTAGATAAATTCAGGCCCCTTCCAGGCAATTACTTCCTGGTCGAAAATGGTATCGTTCTTTTTTTGGTTGACGATGTACAGCAGCGAGGTAATTTCCGGAAAGTTATCTTCCACAAACTGCATTAGCTGGTCTATCTGCGTTTGCTCAACATAAGCAAACACAACAATCGCCATAACCTCGCCGGTTGATGAGGTACGTACGATCAAATTACGCAAAGCGCCTGAATGAGCTTTTAAATCATAAAAGCTATAATTGTTTTGCAAAGCAAAATTTCGGATGGCATTTCGTAAAGTGTTGGAAGGCTCATCCTGCAGCCAGCAATGATTAATATCGAGTATCTTATCAAAGCGGCCCGGAATATGGAATCCCAGGGCATTCATATTCAACGCCTCGTCGCTTCGGTTCTCGCCATCAAATAGCCAACGCTTATTGCTGAAGGTGTATTCCAGCTTGTTGCGGTAGTATTTATCGACAGGGGAGGCCACAATTTCATCCATCTCTTCAATGTCGATCTTTGCTAACCTGGTTAAGGCATCGGCTACAGATTTTTGCTTAAATTTTAACTGCGCCTCATAAGTCATGTGCTGCCATTTGCAGCCGCCGCAAATACCGAAATGCTCACAAAAAGGTTGTGTGCGATATTCAGAAGGTTTTTTCAGCTGTGCGATCTTCCCCTCGCCAAAGTTTTTCTTACTGCGGTAAACTTCAATGTCAGCAACATCGCCCGGCACGGCCTTTTCAACAAAAAGCACAAAGTCACCGGCTTTGCCTACACCCTTGCCTTCTTCGGCGATATCGATTATCGCAACATCTTCAAAAAACTTCTTTTTAGCAACTTGATTCATCAGGGTGCAAAGGTAAGAGTTTTAGTTGTTGTAAAGTTGCAAGGTTGTAAAGTTGGAAGGTTATCTGGACTTACCTGCAAAAAGAAAAACCGGCTGCGGGACACAGCCGGCTGGGTTGGGACAGAACGCACCCACTTAACCCAAACCCATAGTCCGCCTCAACGCAGACTTTGGGTGAATTCCGATTTAATTTATGCCCGGTTCCATAAACCACTCAACCCTTAACTTATAGAGCAGGCTGCCTGCACCGATGCAGAAGCAATTGCATATCATCAGGCCGAGGTAATTGTTATTATCATTAAAAAAGCCATCCTGCAATAGCGTAACCCGGAAAGTAACGATGGTAAATAAAACGCCGGTGATAAAAATGATAGTCATTCGCAGATGCGGCCTTAGAATATGCCTGGCAAGTATTGTGATGACGATGTAGAATAAAAACCAGGTGGCCAGGGAAAAGAATAACTCAAATGCGGCATAAAATAACCATATATTTATTACCGAACCGATAGTAACTTCCGGAGTTTGCCAGCTTAGCCTGCCGCGGCAGATCTCGATAAGAATAAAAAGGATTGGTGCGGTAACTACGCTGGTTAGCCAAACCCTTAAGCTGTATAAAAATGTGTTTGATGTCATGGTGTGAGTGTTTTGATTTAACTGTGTAATTTCTTTTACGGGTTTGAGGGAGTACGGATAGTGAAACTGATCATGATCGCCAGGATAAAAAGAATTGGTAAAGCAACTGAAAACCAATAACCTAACCTGAATAGGTTTTCTCTGAAGCGCTGACTGTTAGCTGGATTAAAGAGAATATCGGCCAGCCAGCCCAAAGTATAAAGTATATTAGCGATGAAGATCATTATCATAGGCGCGTCCCTGAAAAAATATGGTAAATAAGGTTACTTCGAATTCTTCTTTGGGGGCTATAATCGCTTCGCCCAATAAACAATAGAGCATAAAAGCTACAAAGCCTGAAATAATAAGCCCTATGTTATATTTTAATCTTTTTGACCACCACCACTGTCGTCTTCCTTTTGCCATATTAATCATATTTCTTTTTTCAAATTACTTTGTGTTTCAAAGTAAATGGGTAAAAAAATTTAGTTTGATTTATCCGTAATCATATTTTCCCTGTCCAAACTTGTCAGTATAAGGTATGAGTTAAGCGCAAGCAGACATATTAGTACGACGCACGAAATAATTTCGGGCCATGAGCCGCTTACGCCGGCGTAAATGGCGTTGTAAAATATCCAAAGCACAAACAGCAGGTTACCGAAAACGGCCGCGGCGTACATCAAAAGGACGGATTTTTTTTGCATAATACCGGTTTTAGTTAAAAATTAAGTGGTCTTCTGTTGTTTTATCAACTGCTCCAGTGCATCAAGGTGGTCTTTAAACGCTTTCTTCCCTTTTTCTGTCGATTCGTACGTGGTGTTCGGTTTGCGGCCAAGGAAAGCTTTATGAACCACAATATATCCCTCTTTCTCCAACCCTTTAAGGTGCGAAGCCAGGTTACCGTCGGTGGTTTCCAGCAGTTCTTTAAGCGAATTAAAGTCATACCGGTCGTTTACCACCAGTACACTCATAATCTGCAACCTCAGGCGGTTCTCAAATGCTTTATCAAGTTTTTCAAAGGGGATCTTCACCTGTCGTATTTAAAGTACATTACGCTGCCATACACAATATGCAGCACACCAAAACCAATCGCCCAAAATAGCAAACCATAGCCGGGTACACAAGCCGTAACCAAACCCAATAAAACATCGCAAAGGCCCAGGTACTTTATCTCGTTGAAAGTGAAATTGCTGGCGCCTACCAATGATAATCCGTAAAAAATAAGCGAAGCCGGTGCAATAATGCTGTAATGGCCGCGATAGATAAATATCAAAATTAATAAGCCGCCCGTAAACAACGGCGTCGCCATATAAAACAGCATCGACCGGCTGGTTTTGCCCCATATTGGCTGACCTTTACGTTTTGCCTTGCGAAGGGAAAAAACAATGCCGGTAATTATTGAAAGTACTAAAACAACAAATGCGATAGCCATCAGCTTCAATTCCAGCATGCTGAAGCTATGGCCGGAAAGCAATCCCGTAGCTGACAAATCATTATTTGTACTTTCGCTGTCTGCAACCGGTATGTGGTTATAAATAATATTATAAGCCAGTGCTGCACCTGCCAGTGCATAAATTCCGGCCAGTATTCCCGAGAGTCCGCTAAGGGATATAAACTTGGATGAACGCTCCATCAGGTTTCGGATGGAGGCCAGTTCGTTCTGAATTTCTTTTTCTTCCACGTAAAGTACTTTGTTGTTCAAAGTAAAAGAAAGAAATTGGGATTTGCAAATAAAAATTTTATTCGGAATCCGGGTTTTCCAATTCGGATTGGTCAGGTGGAAATTTAGTGATGTAATAATATGGAAGAAGTTTCAAAATATTGTTCAGCCTGCCCGCGATAAATAACTTTTTAATGAATGCAACGGAGTACTTTGCGCGTATCATTTCTTCCCTAAAAAATCCTCACTTAATAATATCTTTGATGAAAATGACAAGCAACTTTTGTTAGCTGCTCAACCCGAATTCTACGTGAATATGATGAGAATTTTTAAGATACTCTGCTTTATAGCAATCGCCGCCGCAATTACCGCAGGCTGCAAAAAAGGCACTAAAGTGATGCCCATTAACCTTGCCAATACCAACAATGTTTTTGGCAAGTGGGAGCTGAGAATTGAACGCGGCGGACTTCAACCGGATAGAAACTATCCGGCCGGTAACGGCGAAGGTATCCAGTTAAATATTGACAGCACCTACCAGTATTTTAATAAATCGGGAACAGGCACGCAGGGTACTTATCATATCGCTCCCGATATTCATTCAATGACCCCAATGGCATTAAATCTTATCTATTTTGACCAGGCCACTCATGGCGACCCGATCATCCGTAAAACAGACACCTTATTGATTGGTGACAGTTCAGCCGATGGATTGACTTCTATATATGTACGAATAAAATAGCGGGAATCTTTATATCTCCGTTTAAGTTACTACATTCGGAGAGGTAATCCCGCTATGTCTGCAAACACCTTTAAGCCTTTACAGCAATCAAAGCACGTACCGGTGGTAGATGTGTTACGCGGCTGGGCCCTGCTGGGTGTGGTTGTAATGAATTATTTCGACATTTCGCAGCTGGTTTATCCGCATGAATCTCACCAGGTATTAGCTGAAAAAATCATCACAGGTACTACTTCCGTGCTTTTTTCATCAAAATCATGGACCTTGCTAAGCTTTTTGTTTGGCTATGGTTTTGCGGTAACTATGCAACATGCCAGGGAAACATCGGCTAATGGGAATGTTTTCTTTTTGAAACGTATGGCGCTTCTTTTATTGTTCGCATTGTTCAACAGCATGTTCTTTTTCGGGGACATCCTTAAGAATTACGCGGTGCTGGGCGTTTTGCTGCTCCTGTTTAATAAATGCAGCGCAAAAACATCGGCATATATCAGCGCTTTGCTGTTCCTGCTGATACCGGTGCTTACGGCGCTTGTTCCGGCCATTTTTGGAAGTGTTGACCTGAAAACTCTCTCGCCATACCTGCCGCTCTTTAATAGCAGTACTTTATTCGATGTCCTCAAGTTTGGCCTGATCGGCACGTGGAAGGGCCAGGTTACCGACCCCAATTTAGCTGTTACCGTCCACAGCATCATGTTTTGCTGCTTTTTATTAGGACAAGCGGCGCAGAAGTCAGACTTTTTTACATCGATAGAAAACAAACCTGCATTATTGAAGAGAATCTGGCTGATAAGCTTTACAATCACCATTGCCGGCACTACATTGTCGCTGATATTTTCTAAGCCGGTATTTATGAAGCATTATTTCGATACAGATTACTGCCTGGTATTAATTACAATGGTATTTATTGCCACGTCGATTTGCCGGCTATATTTCAACAAAAAAATTATGCCGCTGCTCGTACTATTACAACCCACCGGCAAAATGACCTTAAGCAGCTACATGGCTCAAAATATAATCAGTCTTTTGTTGTTCTCAGGCTTCGGCCTGGGGACGTTTATTACCGGTACTATACCGCAGCTATATTGTTATGCCATTGCCATCGTAATTTTTGTTATGCAGCTGCATTTAAACCGATGGTGGCTCTCTAATTATTATTTCGGACCAGTGGAATGGCTATGGCGAAGATTAAGCTACGGAACAACACTCCCGTTTAAAAGAAGCCAAACCAAATCACCGGCATAATTCCCATATCTTTATGGCTTGCACAGCTTCTTTAACATCGTGTACACGTAAAATATCAGCCCCTTTGGTTAAGGCGATGGTGTTTAACGCTGTCGTGCCATTAAGTGCTTCATTGGCTGTGATACCAAGGCTGCCATATATCATTTTTTTTCGGGATACGCCCGCAAGCACAGGCAAACCAAGCATAGCAAAATCCTGCAAGCGGTTCATGAGGGCATACCCATGCTCCGGCTTCTTAGCGAAGCCAAAGCCTGGGTCCAGGATAACATCATGAATCCCAAGCTGTTTAAGCAGGTAATATCTTTCGGCGAAATAATCGTAAACCTCGGCAAATACATCGTCGTAGACAGCCAGCTGGTTCATAGTTTTTGGGGTGCCTTTCATGTGCATCAGAATATAAGGCGCCTGCAAACGGGCGACTGTTGCAAACATGTCCTCGTCCAATTGTCCGCCACTGATATCATTAATGATATGCGCACCCGCTTTTATCGCTGCCTCCGCAACCTGCGAGCGAAAAGTATCGATTGAGAGCACTGCTTCCGGCAATTGCTTTATGATGGTTTCAACCACCGGCAGCAGGCGGTCAGTTTCCTCCTGTATTGAAATATCCTCCGCTCCGGGGCGGGATGAATAAGCGCCAAGGTCCAGGAGGTCGGCGCCGTCATCCAGCATTCTGCGGGCTTGCTGTAAGGCATCGTCTATACCCTGCTTCCGGCTTCCGGCATAAAACGAGTCGGGTGTAAGGTTGATAATGCCCATTACCTTCGGCCTGTTTAAATCGATCAGTTTACCGCCTGCATTCAGCGTTGTCTTTTTATGAAAAGATGTATCTTTAGCCACGTGATGTTGTACTGTTTGAAAGTTGTAAAGTTGAAAGTTATTCCGCAGTTTCTCAACCTGACAACCTTACAACATTACAACTTTTAGACAACAAATGACAAAAAAATCCGCTTCGCCTTTGCTTTGGACTGCCCGCATATTGGTTGGGCTGCTTTTTATATTTTCGGGACTGATAAAAATAAACGACCCGCTTGGGTTCTCGTACAAGCTGGAAGAATATTTCGAAGTTTTTCATATTACCTTTCTGAACGGCTTTGCGCTCAGCGCGTCCATTATACTTTGTTCACTCGAGATCATTCTCGGCTTTGCTTTGTTGATCGGCGTACGAGCTATATCGGTAGCCTGGGGATTGTTGCTGCTGATCATCTTCTTCGCGTTCTTAACTTTTTACTCGGCTTACTTCGAGGTGGTGCAAACCTGCGGCTGTTTCGGCGACGCCATTCCGCTTACGCCATGGCAGTCTTTCAGCAAGGACGTTGTGCTCCTGCTTTTAATTCTCGTAATTTTCATTAAACGGAAAGAAATCAGTCCCCTGTTTTCAGCTAAAACCGGGGATAGACTGTTAGTTGCTTCCATTATTGTGTCGGTGGGATTTGGTTTATACACTTACAACCTTTCACCCGTTATCGATTTTCTTCCGTATAAAGTCGGCGCTAACATCCTGGACGAAATGAAAACGCCTCCCGGCGCCAAGCCAGATGAGTATGAACTGACCTACAACCTGAAAAACAAGAAGACCGGCGAAAAAAAAATCATGACTAACACCGAGTATATGAAAACCAATATATGGAAAGACAATAACTGGGTGATTGAAGGTACTCCGGAAAGGCGATTGGTTAAACTGGGCTTTACACCAAAGATCCGCGATTTGGTGATACAGGATGCCCAAGGGAATGACTATACTAAAGAACTTATTGGCAATCCGTTTAATAACGTGGTGATTGTGGCTTATAATCTTGCCGAAACGGACGACCAGGCGCTGGAACGGCTGAATGCAACCGCCATTAACCTGGCGCAGAATTTTAATACCCGCACGGTTATGCTTACCTCAAATTCGCATCAATATGCCGAGGCTTATGCAAAACAGCATAAACTGGCTTTCGAGATATTTTATGCCGATGGCGTGCCGCTGAAAACAATGGTAAGGGCAAACCCGGGGATATTACTGCTAAAGAATGGAACGATACTCGGCAAATGGCATTACCATTCCATGCCAAAATACGACGACCTGGTAAAGAAATATTTTCAGCAGCAATAAATGATCAGCTACCTCATCCGCAAAATATTTTATGGGCTGGCAGTAATGCTGGGCATTGTGGTTGTGGTATTTTTTCTGTTCAACATCCTGCCTGTCGACCCGGCCAGGATGACACAGGGACAACGCGCGGACGTACAATCATTGCAAGCCATCCGTAAGGAATTTGGGCTCGATAAGCCGGTCCCGGTACAGTTTGCCTATTACCTTAACGATCTATCCCCTATCGGCATTCACGCTAATAACGACGAAGAAAGGGAGCGGTATCATTACGTAAAGCTGTTTGCCGTATCAAAGGATAAGCTTATCGCACTGAAATGGCCGTATCTGCGCCGCTCCTATCAAACACATAAAGAAGTGGCCCGGCTGCTGATCGAAGTTATCCCAAACACCCTGGTGCTGGCAGCTACCGCAATGATATTTGCCATTATCATCGGCGTGTTTCTGGGGGTGGCAAGTGCAGTCAATAAGGACACCTGGATTGATAAGCTGGCCATCGGCTTTTCAACACTTGGCGTATCTGCGCCATCATTTTTCGCAGGGATTATTATTGCCTGGTTATTCGGGTTTGTATTAACAAAATATACCGGGCTCAATATGTCAGGCAGTTTGTATAGCTACGACCCTTTTAAAGGCGAGGTTATTAACTGGCGTAATTTAATATTGCCGATGGTTACGCTTGGTTTAAGGCCGCTGGCCATCATCGTGCAACTGACACGTAACGCAATGCTTGATGTTTTGGGACAGGATTATATCCGTACCGCTAAAGCAAAAGGATTGAGCAACAATGCCATTGTATATCGCCACGCTTTAAAAAATGCGCTGAACCCTGTGATTACGGCAATAGCCAACTGGTTTGCATCGCTGCTGGCAGGGTCATTTTTTGTGGAATATGTGTTCGGCTATAATGGCTTGGGTAAAACGACTGTGGATGCGCTGGAAATGTCGGATTTTCCCGTGGTGATGGGCAGTATTTTGTTCATTGCCTTTATTTTTGTGGTAATAAGTATTTTGGTTGATATAGTTTATGTTTGGATTGACCCGAGAGTAAAGCTGGGATAATTTGATGCGGAGTAGATAGCCAATAGACTATAGATCGTAGCAGAAACATGAATGATTTACAGAAAAATAAAAATAAAGAAGCAGGTTTAATATTTCTCATTGGTTTTATGGGTTGCGGAAAGACTACACTCGGTCGCAAACTAGCGTCGCGGATGGGTTATCCATTTATCGACCTGGACCATGTTCTGGAAGCGAAGGCGGGCATGACTATAGCCGAATACTTCAGCGCACATGGCGAAGACGCCTTCCGAAAGCTGGAATCTGAAATATTGAAAGAAACCGATTACCCTGAAAATGCGATCATCTCGACCGGTGGGGGCCTTCCCTGCTTTTTTGACAATATGCAATGGATAAATGGTCGTGGCCGTTCAATTTATATCCAATTGCCGCCTAAAACCCTTGCACAACGGCTTTCGAACGAAAAAAATCAACGTCCGTTACTTCGAGACAAGCAGGGTGACGCACTGGTAAAATTCATCGCAGAAAAGTTAGAAGAGCGCGAGCCATTTTATAAGCGGGCAAGTATCATCGCCAATGGCCTCGGGCTTAACGCCGAACGGACTGAAGAAATGATAAAAGCAACTGTTTAATACAGAGCTAATTCTTGTTAATTTTAGTATGGATGCCAGGTTGTAGAATATAGCCACGCAGCCGCTTCCGGGCGTGTATATGCTGAAGTTCCATAAAAAATGCCATCAGATAAATGCCACTGAAAGAAAAAAGTTGATTTTAGAATAATTCACCACGCAATTATTTATTAAAACCTGGTTTTTGTTAAGGCAGATTAAGCCCGCTATTGTTGCGCAGGATAGATGATAATGGTGTTTTTGATCGTGATAATATCCTGCAATTCAGCTTTAACTTCGTTGCTTAATCCGGCTTCAAATTTTGTTTGTTTACGTCGATATTCCTGCTCGTCGTTATAAAAAGTAATCGCAACCAGTAAATTAGGGTCCTGGAAAACAGGCAGCCGGGGAAAGTCGTTAGTTTGCATCTCGCTTACCCAAAGTGTATAGTTTGTTATTCCGGATGTTTTAAATGCAGGTAAATAGTATTTAGCAAACGCTGCTATCAGTTTATCCAGTTTAGTGTTCGCTATATAAAAATCAACCACCGCAATACCACGGGCACTTTTCAGCAAACCGCTGTTGATTGGCCTGCCTGTTGTCAGTAAGCCATTATTGAGCGTAAGCGGCTTCAGCAAATACACGTTATCATTATTGGCCAGCATATCATTTGCGCCTTTGCCAAACTGCTTCCAAACCGGGCCATAATAGAATGCCGGCAGGAATTTGCTGCGAGAGGCCATATCCTTGAAACCCCGCATCCAGAAAAAACTGTTGGGACTATTTTTAACCCTGCTCCATTTCATCGGGTATCCGCCCTGGTCAATCTGCGACTGTACAAAATGTGCAGCAAAGTATTTAATGAAATTATCACCCTGACCCGGTTTAATAACATAGTTACGCAGTTCCAGCGTATTGATGTCCGGATTATCATTGCCGGTTTGGGCGTTAGCGGGCATAGTATGTATCATTATCGTTAAAGCAACAATTCCCGGGATGATCTTATAGGGTTTCATAATCTTGCAGTTAAAGTTGATGCAAACCTAAATATGCAGTATATTTATAGCAAGTACATACCAACCTGTACCCTACATACCAAAAAGTTATTAATGCTGTAAATCAGTAAAATTAAATTTCACATTCATGTATATCAAAGCATCACGCAAAGCTTATTGCCCGGTTGATTTTGCGTTTCAGCGCGTTAGCGGTAAATATAAAGGCCGTATTTTGTGGTTTTTAAGGGATAGCGTTCTGCGTTACGGCGAGCTGAAACGAACGGTGGAAGGTATATCGCCGAAAATGCTTACCCAGGCATTAAAGGAGCTGGAGGATGACGGCCTTATCAGCCGAAAAGTATACACCGAGGTACCTCCCCGGGTGGAATATACCATTACAGATACAGGGAAAGGATTAATACCCGCAATTGATAGTATGCGGATTTGGGCTGAAGGGGTGCTTGAAAAAAGCTCTTAGTCCAATCTGTCGATCAGCAGCGATATCGTCTTCATCGGCAAAAACATCTTTTCGCTATCTTCCAAAGCGATGAAGCCAAAACTTTTATAAAATGAATGCGCCTCAACATCCAATGGATCCACTACCACGCCAATAGACCCAATTGCGCTATCGGCAGCTTTGTAACTACGATTGAGTGCATCAATAAGCAAAACTTTACCGAAACCTTTTCCCTTTTGAGCGTTATCAACCGCAAGCCGGCCAAGTAAAGTAACAGGCAATTGACTATATGATTTGGGCATTTTTTTTCGGATATCATCTGGTAAGGCTTCAGCCGGAACAGATGCATTTGACAAACTGTAATAACCAAGTATCTGCGCGCCGTCGGTCATAGCAAATACCACGCATAGTTTTTTTCTTACATCCTGTCCAGCTTGAAAATGCAAATAATTATCCAACATCTCTTTACCGCAACTAAACGTCTTTTTGTTAAGATCCGAATTTAGGATCTGAATTTTTAAACTCATCTGTTTTCTTCGATGAATTTTTTATAAAAAACGGCAGCTTCTTTCAGTTTCTCATTGGGCTCCGGTGGATTGGTAAATGCTTCAAAAAAAGTCGCTCGATCACGTTCCGAAGCGATTATAGTATCGTGTTCACGAATAATAACATTGGCCTTCTCCTGCACAGCATTGATGATAAAATCAGTTAACGTACGATAGCCGCCTATACTCGCCGCATATTCAAAAAGTTCTTTTTGCGCCCGGGGTATCTTAGCATCAAATCTTGCCTTTTCCTGTTGAATCACTTGGTTTTCCATTTGATATTCTAATTATGCAATCAAAAGTACGGAAATATTCCGTACCTATTAAAGGTAATTAAAAAGAATTTAAAAGTCGATAATTGATTCATATCTTACGCTTATTGTTTTTAAATTATGCTGACAGAAGGCGCTAAAAAGATTTCGAAATATATTGCTATAATTTTTTTACTGTTTATAATTATCATCAACGCGCGTGAAACCTATTGGTATTATACATTGCCCACTAATTGTTACCACGAAGCAATAGAAAGACGTATTGAGTTTCATGGACTCGTCACAAAGAAATTTATCGATAGCGACGACCATAACTTCCAGGCTATAGTTTTGGGGCATAGTTTCTTTGAAAACAAAATTTACATAACCGAACACGAAGATTCGGTAGTGTGGAAGGAAATCAGAGTTAACGATACCATCATAAAGCAAAAAGGCAGCCTGACTTATTACCTGATAAGAGGAAAACAAAAAATTGCTATCCCGGTAAAATTTTATTGCAAGAATTAAGGTCCTGGATTACAAGTGCGGCCTGTGAAGACACAGCCCCGGAGGTGGTTTATCAGATTGAATTTGCGGTTAGCAATCATAAAAAAGCCGGGCATCAAAATGTCCGGCTTGCATATTAAGAAGCTTTTTTGACTTAAGATTTAATTATACCCCCTTGTATTCTTTCCTTCCATCCAGTTGGCAAAGGCTTTGTTCACCACCTTATTGCCGCCCGGCGTTGGGTAATTGCCGCTAAAGTACCAGTCGCCCTGGTGGTCGGGACAAGCTTTGTGCAGGTTATCCAGCGTTTGATAAATCACCTTCACTTCCGCTTTGATGTCTTTTGGTGTGATGATCTGAGCTATCCTGTCGGATATTTCCTGGTCGGTAAAAGGTTCGTAAATCGCCTTTACATAGTTTTCAACTTCTTCTTTCGGCAGATTGGCGCTGTCTTTACAGTTTTGATAAACCCGCAGGATAACATCGTCCTTACCGGCATCTTTCAGCAGGCTTATAGCCGCCTCAAACGCCACAAACTCACCCATCCGGGACATATCGATACCATAACAATCCGGGAAACGTATTTGCGGGGCAGATGACACTACCACGATACGTTTCGGGCCAAGACGATCTAGTATCTTCAGGATGCTTTGCTTCAGCGTTGTACCGCGAACAATGGAGTCGTCCAATACAACCAAAGTGTCCACATCCTTTTTAATCAGGCCGTACGTAGTGTCATATACGTGTGCCACCATCTCGCTCCGGTCGGCATCCTGGGTGATGAACGTACGCAGCTTAACATCCTTAATAGCTATCTTCTCCACCCGCGGCGCCAAAGAAAGTATTTCAGTTATCTGTTCCGGGCTCATTTCGGCAGCCCGGCCAACCAATTGCTCACGCTGATACTGCTTGGTGTATTTGTGCATACCTTCCACCATGCCGTAGAAAGCTACTTCTGCCGTATTAGGTATGTAAGAGAAAACCGTATTTTTTATATCGTGGTCAACGTAATCCAAAATCTGGTCGCAGAGCAGGCGGCCCAGTTGCTTGCGCTCGCGGTAAATAGCAGAATCACTGCCGCGCGAGAAATAAATACGCTCGAACGAGCATGATTTCTTTTCAACCGGATCGCTGAACATATCCTCGGTAACGCGGCCGTTCTTTTTAACGATAAGGGCGTGGCCGGGCTTAATTTCCTTAATCTCTTCGATAGGGATATTGAATGCAGTTTGGAGAGCAGGCCTTTCGGAGGCGGCTACAACAATCTCGTCATTTTGGAAATAATAAGCAGGGCGGATACCCGCAGGGTCGCGCATTACAAAGGCGTCGCCATGACCAATTATACCGGCAATGGTATAGCCGCCGTCCCAGTTCTTGGCTGATTTGCGAAGTATCTTGGCAACGTCCATATCATTTGCGATCAGCTTACTGATCTTGATGTTATCGTCCAGTCCTTCACGTTTATACTGGTCAAACAAGCCCTGGTTTTCAGTGTCCAGGAAGTGGCCTATTTTTTCGAGTACCGTTACGGTATCTGCTTTTTCTTTTGGGTGCTGACCAAGATCATACAATTGCTGCAAAAGTTCGTCAACATTCGTCATGTTGAAGTTACCGGCAATCACCAGGTTACGGGTCATCCAGTTGTTCTGACGCAAAAACGGATGGCAGTTTTCGATGCTGTTTTTGCCATGTGTACCATAACGCAAATGGCCCAGAAGAACTTCGCCGGTAAAGCTTACATGTTCTTTGAGCCATTGGGCGTCCTGCATTTTTTCAGGCGTCTCCTTCTGAATGTCAGCAAATTTCTTCTGGATATATTCAAAAATATCGGCGACTGCGTTGGAGGCCATCGAGCGGTGGCGGCTGATGTAGCGCTTTCCCGGTTCGATATCCAGCTTAATGGTAGCAACCCCTGCGCCGTCCTGCCCGCGGTTATGCTGTTTTTCCATTAAGAGATATAGCTTGTTTAGACCGTACAGCGCCGTGCCGTACTTTTGCTGGTAGTATGAAAGTGGTTTTAACAGGCGGATAAACGCCACACCACACTCATGTTTTATCTGATCGCTCATGCTCGGTATTGAGCGGCAAAGTTAAAATTTTAATGTTAAAACTTTTAATTAACAATGTCATTAAATTGCATTAATGTTTGGGTTGAATAGGTTGATAAGATTGGATTGAGTTGACTAAGTTATCCAGATGAAAAATAGTGATGAACATCTCCGTGACAATTTAAGCTTTGTCATTGCGAGGAACGAAGCAACCTCGTCGCCATTTTAATCCACTATGTATGGTTCGTGATGCATAGCGAAGGGGTTGCTTCGCTCGTTCCTCACTCGCAATGACATAATTAATATTATCTCCTATTTGCTAAATCCAACCAGTTTATGCATCGCCACGGGATCATAAACCTTTCCTGATTTTATTACCGTAGTTACTTTCCTTATATCCCTGATGTTTGTCAGCGGATTGCCGTCCACAATTATAATGTCTGCATTCTTGCCTTCCTGTAACGAGCCTGTTTGTTTATCCAATTTCATTACAGTAGCCGGGGTGATGGTTGCGGTTTGGATGGCCTGTATGGGCGTTAAACCTGCCTGCACATATAACTCCAGCTCACGGTCGAGGCTGTAGCCGGGGAAATCCTGGTCCGTACCGGCAATGATGGGCACACCTGCGTCATACAATACCTTAACGCATTTTATAAAGCTTTGCCATACCGGCGCCAGTCGCGTAGCATTTGCCGGTTCCATTCCGGTGTTCTTAAATATAACCTGGTAAGGCGCCGGCAAGGTATAAAATGCAGGTTCAACATTGGTGATGTCGTCCTTATTTGAGCGGAACAGCATTTCGAAAACACCAAGTGTGGGGTCAATTACGGTATGGTGATCTTTAATAAACTTAACTACCGCCACACTTGCCGAATCTTCAAAATTTACAGAGCGGTCCTTATTCCGTTTCATCACACTGTACACATATTGTATGTGGTTTACCATGTCCATGCCCGAATCTACACCAGCCTGCAGCGTCATGCCGTTGGGTATGTGGCCGGTAACGGTTAACCCTTTTTTGTGGGCCTCATCACAAATGAATTTCACGATGGCGGGCTTTACCGAACTGTAAATTTTTATCTGGTCGAAGCCGTTATCTTTATAACGGTCGACGGCTTTTATCGCTTCTTCTTTAGTATCGGCCTGGATGATGCCAAGCGCCATCGGGCCTTTGCCATCGATTATTCCAGCCTTCAATATTTTTGGCCCGAGTCCTTTTCCATTGTCGATGGCGCTTTGTACAGCGTTTATAAAGCTGAACTCGTTCCCGCAATCACGAACGGTAGTTACGCCTGCAGCCAGGTAAGCCGGGCCCCAATCCACCTGCTCAAAGTGTGCGTGCATATCCCAAAGACCGGGCAGCAAAGCCTTGCCTTTGGCATCGATTACGTTTGCGACTGAAGGAATTTTTACTTTGCCGGTCTCCCCTATTTTCTTGATCATTCCGTTTTCGATAATCACGGTGGTGTTCGGCATTGGCTTACCGCTTACCACATCGATTAAGGTACCGCCGGTAATAGCTATGATTTTGCCGGCTGCAGTACTTTTCGGCATCGATTTGGTAAACAAGTCCATGCCATATACCGCAGCTTTATCTATAAACTGCGGCAGCAGGGTTTCGTATGGTTTCAGCATCATTTCCAGCTTATCAGCCTCAGCATCGTTAGTGATCAGGCAGATCAACTGCCCGCTTTTATCTGTCCATAAAATTTCATTACCCCATATCAGGCCGCCAATGGTATACCTGTCCAGTTTTAAAGTTTTACCGTTAAAATTGATGTTATCCTGCCCGCTACGGGTAATTTGCACAGAACCAAAGGGTAAAGTATTAAGGGTAGCCGGCTCATAATGATTTTTCCAGTATTGCAGCAACACTTGCTGTACCGTGCCCGGCGCGTAACTGGCGACCGGGAAAGCCAAAGTGGTAAGCTGTTGCTGGTAAGATGAGTCGTTAACCTTAATGCGTGCCAGCGTGCCCGAGATAGCGATGGTATCGTTGATGGTTGATGAACGCGAGGTGTTTCCTTTTATTTTCAGAGAAAGCGGCTCATAAGCATTGGTAAGCTTTAACTCTGCTTTTAAGGGCACCGGCGAGCCGCGGTCAGTAAATTTAAAGTTGATGGAATAGGTGATGTCGCTTCCTGTTTTGGTAACCGCATAGGTTTCTTTGCCGATGTGCTGTTCAAACTTATGCAGGAAGAAAGTAACGCTGTCGTTTTGGGCGCAAGCATTATAAGCCAAAGCGCACGACAAGACTAACAGAAAATATTTTTTCATGATATTGATTGGAATTCAGGATGGTTAAAGATAACTATTTCCGTGATATCGCAGGCAACCGCTGCGCTGGAGAATATATCCTCCATTGAGACTTTTTGGATTACAAATCGCCAGTAAACTTTGCCATTAAGCATATCAACCTCAAATTGACCATTAGTAACCGGTCAAATCATTCGTCAATCTGCAAAATCATTCATCAATAAACTTATCCTTCATACCCAGCAAGCCCCAAATACCGCCGGTGTGAATGGCCAGGATACGGTCGCCCTTTTTAAAGTAGTCTTTTGCAGCAAGGTCAAAAATTGCATAAAGCATCTTACCAGTATAAACGGGCTCGATCAAAATACCGGTTTCAGCAACAAATCGTTTTATAAATTGAATTAAGCGGCCATCTGTTTTGCCATAGCCGCCGAAGTGATAGCCTGTATGTAATTGATATACAGCATTTTCTATTAAAAACCGATCGATTTCATCTCTGATAAAGTCCCCGTTTTTAAAGACTGGAATACCATTGAATTGAATACCGGAGTTGTTTTGGCGAATACCGCTGATTATGCCAGCCGCGGTGGTACCGGTTCCGCAAGCGCAGAATATATGATTATAATCTTCGGTCAGCTCATTAACCAACTCGCTGCATCCTTTTGCACCCTCAATTGATGCCCCGCCTTCATCTATAAAAAAAGCGTTATCATCGTCGCCGAAATATTTATCAAACAGCGCGGCTTTATCCCGGTAGCTTTTCCTGTCAACAAAAATCAGCTCCATGCCATGCAAGCGGCATAAAAACAGGGTATCATTGTTAACTTCTTCTCCCCTTACGATACCTGTCGATTTAAATCCAAATTTTGCAGCGGCCGCAGCGGTAGCCAGTAAATGATTGGAATAGGCGCCTCCGAAGGTCACCAGGCGGGTTTTATTTTCATCAGACGCTTTTTGCAATAAGTATTTCAGCTTTCGCCATTTATTGCCGGAAATGATGGAATGGATCAGGTCATCGCGTTTAAGGTAAACCTCGATGCCTTTTTCATGGAACAAATAGTTATTTATTTGATGAATTGGGCTGTAGATCTCGAGGTCGATGAGCATGGGATAAAATTAGTCATAGCAATGGATTTAAAACCCATTGCTATAAAAATATCTTAGAAGCTGTCTAAAAATAAAAATATACCGGTTTTAGCCCCACCCAAGCCCTCCCCGGAAGAGGGCTTAAAATATCCCTAAGCTAAAGTCTCACTAACCCGGGGGAGATTTAGAAGGGGCTAATGCACTGTAATAATTATTGGCAATCGTTTTTAGACAGTTTCTTAGGTTATATTCCGAACCCAATCCCGGCGTTTACCGATTTATATTGCGCTATACTGCCTGAGGCATAAAACCGGAAGAAACCCAGCGTCAATTGAAAACCCAGGTCGGCACGAACGCCGCTAACTACATTTTCGCTGATAGATACCGGGTTAGTAAACGTAGTGTATGTACTGTTAAATAGGGTGCCGCCTGTGGTTACGGGGTAGTTGCCGATGGCAGCCACAGCTGCATGGGTGGTATTGTACCCTACCGCCAAAAACGGAGTAAAGGCCAGCAGTTTTTTGGATATAATGACCTCGCCCATAAAGCTGTTAAAGTTCCCTTCAATATGCTGGTTGCTGAAATCGGTGCTTTGGTGGCTGTCTTTTGGCTGTGCCCCTTCATCCGGATCCACTTGTAAACTTTTATTCAGATTAAGATGGCTGTAGCCCAGCGCTATCGACAAGTCGAAAGGAATCAAGGCGTCCGCTCTTTTACCGGCAATGTCCTGCATTATATCGTGCTTTATACCAAACCCGATCATCGATATACTGCCGACATCGCTGCCTGCGCTAACCTTTGGAATAGCGCGCAGTGTAACATCCGTATTTTGAATTATGCCAACGGTTACCTGTACCTGCGGCGCCGGTATAACAGAGAGTACCCCGGCAGGCGTATTGAATTCGCCGACTTTCTGGCCATTATCGTCATATATATTCATCAGCGGGCCATCGTTTTTCTTTCCGCCGAAAGTCGGGGCAATGATTTCATTGGGGTTTGCCGGACGCACATGGTTTGATAAGCCAATTTTGGTAACATCAAATGTTTTATCGGCAGAGGATATAAAAGTCGCTGATGCGGTTATCCTCAGATCAAATTTAAGGAGTCCCTTGGTTTTCGCGGTATTTGTCCAACCGCTGTTTTGGTCGATGCCCAGGCCACGGAACATGGGCATAGCATACGCATTCAGCAATTTTGTGGCATCCTCCGGACTGGATTTAATAAGGCCGGAAAAAGAGTCCTGTGCACCCGCACGTAAAGCGGCGAGAAGCAAAGCAATGAAAAATGTAAAAAGATAAGATTTCTTCATAATGATACAGTAACGTTGTCAGCGGCAACATGTTTTTATTATCGCCGCAGGATTGTCTTTCGGCAACCCCATTATTTTCGATTCAGAAAAACAAAAATATAAAAACATACTCATGGTGAATATCTTACAATCATTAAGAACGAAAACAGACTGACAATGAGTATGTTTCATAGTGTTCCGGGCGTTTCCGTGTAAAATGCAACGCATTTTGCAGGTTTTAGCACACCGGTCCAGGCATTTCGGCATGTCAAACCGCAGGGGTTTACAGGTGTAAACCCCTCGTGTATTATAAAACATTGACTATCAATTAATTATTTGAAAACCAATTTGCAAAGTGTAAACCCTGCAAAGAACAGATGTAACGTCTTCTTGTTATTTGAAATATTAGTCAAAACAAAACACTCTGATTATTAAATATTTACAAAATATCAAAAATGAAATAAATTGATAGTCAGCGTGTTTCACAGTGTTCGGGGTGTTCCGTGTGCAAAAAAACCGAACACTAAACATTATATAAAAACGAGTATTTTTGCCGCGATGATTGAAGAAACCGGTTTAATTGAGCAGGAAGAACAGGACCTTTACGAGCACCTGCGTGTGGTGGTAGATAAGGGCCAATCGCTGCTGCGCATTGATAAGTTTCTGATGCACCGGATTGAAAATGCGTCGCGCAACCGCATTCAAAACGCCATTGAACTTGGGAATGTGCTGGTTAACGAAAAAGCGATTAAACCGAGCTATAAGGTAAAGCCCCAGGATGTTATTTCGATCGTATTGCCGCATCCGCCGCGTGATACCGAAGTTTATCCCGAAAATTTACCGCTGGATATTGTTTATGAAGATGATGATGTGCTGATTGTAAATAAGGCAGCAGGTATGGTGGTACATCCGGGCTATAACAATTATACCGGCACGTTGGTAAATGCGCTCGTTTACCACTTTCAGCAGCTGCCAACTTTGCCCGGTAACGATGGCCGCCCCGGGTTAGTACACCGCATAGACAAGGACACCTCTGGACTGCTCCTCATCAGCAAAAACGAGAGAGCCATGACCTGGCTGGCACGGCAGTTTTTTGAACATACCATCGCCCGTAAATATATAGCCCTGGTTTGGGGTGATTTACCCGAAGACGGCACAGTAACAGGGTACATTGGCCGCAGCATTGCCGACAGGCGCGTAATGTCGGTTTATGACGATCCTGAAAAAGGCAAGTGGTCAGTAACACACTACAAGGTTTTAGAGCGGATGGACTACGTTACGCTGATTGAGTGTCAGCTGGAAACGGGCCGCACACACCAGATACGCGCACACATGAAACACATTGGCCATCCGCTATTTAACGATGCCATGTACGGCGGTGATAAAATTGTAAAAGGAACGGTGTTCAGCAAATACAAGCAATTTGTAGAGAACTGCTTTGAACTGCTGCCAAGGCAGGCCCTGCATGCACAGTCATTGGGATTTTTACATCCTACCCTGAAAAAGCGATTATACTTTGAAGCCCCGCTCCCTCCGGATTTCGAGGCTGCATTAGAGAAATGGAGAAAGTACGGACAGCGATTAGAGACCAGCGATTAACGGTTAATTAAAAACCGGAAATATGAATATTTTAATAAAGCATTTAACAAATCTCTAATCACCGATCAACTAGCATCTAACCATGGTCTTCATCAATTTTAACGGCGAAATCCTTCCTGCTGACACCAAACTGGTTGCATTGAATAACCGTGCATTTAAATATGGAGATGGTTTGTTTGAGACAATGCGCCTGATGAAGGGACAGCTTAAATTCCCCGAACTGCATGCCGGGCGTTTGCAGAAAGGAATGAAAGCGCTGAAAATTGAAGGCTATTCGCAGATGGACGCCTGGTTTTTGAAGGAAAAGACCGCCGACCTTGCGCGCAGGAATAAAGTAAAACACGGCCGGCTGCGGCTAACCATATACCGCGATTCGGGAGGGTTGTACACGCCTGCCCAAAATAAAATGGGCTGGTGCCTGGAGTTGCACCCGATGGATGAGCCGCGCTACTTCCTGAACGAAAAAGGCCTGATCATGGATCTGTATACCGAAATACCCAAGCCCACAAATTACCTCTCGAATATCAAAACCTGCAACTCATTAATTTATATAATGGCAGGTATTTACAAAACGCAGAACAAGCTTGATGACGTTTTCCTGCTGAACCAGCACGGCAATTTGTGCGAGGCAAGCAGTTCCAATATATTTATATCCTACAAAAAACATTTATATACACCAGCCTTGAGCGAAGGCTGTGTTGAAGGCGTTATGCGGCAGGTAATCATCGATATAGCCAAACGTAATGACATATCGCTAACCGAGGCACAAATTAGTCCCGACATATTATATGAGGCCGACGAAGTTTTTCTATCCAATGCCGCACGCGGTATCCAAAGCGTTATCGGGTTTGGCGTAAGACGGTATTTTAACGAGATGTGTAAAATACTGTCAGAGGAACTGAATAAGCTGTAATTGAAACGGCGCGTTATTTCCGGTCGCTGCCGGTAAGTTTTAACTGGATGACATTTTCGCTGTCATGGCATACTAAATCAACCAGGTCAATCTCCAGTATTTCGGCAATCTCTACCAACCGGTTCAGTGTTATGCTGCTGTAGCCTAATTCTATTTTGCTGTAAGCGTTTTGTGAAATTTTGAGTTTGGCCGCCAGATAGTCTTGTGTGTAGTTTCTATATTCCCTGATTTTACGAATATTCGTGACAATTTCTTTAGTTTTTGAATCGCTAGTCGACTTCATATACAATTGTTCTGGATTTCTAATCTTATATAAACGAAGTAGAGTTTCCGGCAGATTTCAAAAATTAAAAATAAATTATAATAATATCTTTTTCACTAAATTAATTAATAAAAACTCAGATGTCTTCTTCAGGCAGATGGTCATCATTGTCTTCATCATAAATATCTTCCTCAACTATAATATCATGCAGGTCATCCCTGTCAGCGGCCATATCATCAAACGACTCATCCTCCTCATCTTCCCAGTCGCCTTCCGCGCCATCGTCTTCGGTTGAATATCCGGCGTAGGTATCATCTCCGCTAATAGTTATTATTCTTTCTTTCTCATTTTCAGTGTATAACATAAAAATATGGTTTTAGTTTATTAACAATTTCTCCTATGCAAACGGCGTGCCTTTTTGTAATCGAAGTCGGCAGATATCCAACAACTTCAGTCTGCCGGCGGAATAAAAATAGCGATGCAAATGGTTTGAAAATACAAAAAATATATCTACATTTGCAGCCCCGTATTAGCGGGTAATATATTTAAAATCAAAGTATAACAATGCAACAGTACGAAATTGTGATCGTTCTAACCCCGTTGTTATCAGTAGATGCTGCTAATGAGGCTAACGCCAAGTTCAGCAAAATTTTAACTGATAACGGAGCCGAAATTATCCAGGAAGATAATTGGGGTTTGAAGAAATTAGCGTACCCTATTCAGAAAAAAACTACAGGGTACTATCACTTAACTGAATTTAAGGCTCCGGGTGAATTAATTAATAAATTGGAGATTGAGCTGCGCCGCGACGAGCGCGTACTACGTTTCCTTACCATTGCCTTAGATAAGCACGCTGTTGCTTACAATGAGAAAAAACGCAGTGGTGCTTTCAACAAAAAACCAGCTAAAGCAGAGGAGGCAGCACAGTAATGGCAAACGAACAAATTAAATACGTTACCGCCCCTAAAGTAGAGGACACACGTAAAAAATACTGCCGTTTTAAAAAGAATGGCATTAAGTACATCGACTACAAAGACGCTAACTTTTTATTAAAGTTTGTTAACGACCAGGGTAAAGTATTACCCCGCCGCTTAACCGGAACTTCATTAAAATTTCAGCGCAAAGTGGCCCAGGCTGTTAAGCGTGCTCGCCACATCGGTTTACTGCCTTATGTTACAGATTCGTTAAAATAATCAGGAGGTAAATAGAAATGGAAGTTATTTTAAAACAAGACGTTAAACACCTCGGTGATAAAGACGATATCGTAAAGGTAAAGCCAGGCTATGGCCGTAACTACCTTATCCCTAAAGGTTATGCCATACAGGCTACTGAAAGCGCACGTAAAGTGTTGGCCGAAAACCTTAAGCAAGCGCAGTTTAAGCAGGAAAAAATCCGCAAGGATGCTGATGCTATTGCCGCTAAACTTGAAGGCGTTAAGCTTACTATCGGTGCTAAAGCCGGCGAAACAGGTAAAATTTTCGGCGCCATCAACACCATCCAGGTTGCTGATGCATTGAAGAAAGAAGGCTTTGAAGTTGACCGCCGCCGCATTACTTTTGAAACTGAACCAAAATTTTTGGGCGAGTATGTTGCTAACATCAACTTGCACAAAGAAGTTAAAGTTCAGGTTCCGTTTGAAGTAGTAGCAGAGTAAATTAATTCCGGATTTCGGAATTTTGATTTCGGAAGGCAAAATAAACAAGGTGTTGGGTGAAAGCTCGACGCCTTTTTTGTTGCGAAACATTTGGTGTAGTCACTCTCAAATCTGTAAAATCCTCATTATTTTTAAAACATGAAAGTAACCGGCGGCAAAAAGCCTGTACATGCTAATAAAACTGCGAGCGGCAAACACAAGGGCATTTTCCGGAGCGGCTGGATTAAATTGGTTTTGCGAATTATAAAACTGTTGTTCATCGCTTTTGTTGCAGGCAGTCTTTTCTTTGTCATCCTTTTCCGTTTTGTTAACCCGCCAATAACCTGGTTGATGATTCAGCGGGGTTTTGAGCGTAAAGCCGCCGGGAAAGAATGGAAAATAGATAAAGAGTGGAAAAGCTTTGATGAGATATCACCATCGATGATGCGTGCTGCGGTAGCTGCCGAAGACCAAACCTTCTTAGAAAACCACGGCTTTGATTTTGCAGCTATCGAAAAGGCTATCAAAAAAAATGCAAGCAGCAAAAAGCTGATCGGCGGCAGTACCATCTCGCAGCAGACCGCAAAAAATGTCTTCCTGTGGCCGGGCAGGTCGATTATCAGGAAAGGTTTTGAAGCCTGGTTTACGCTGCTAATGGAGATATTCTGGAGCAAAAAGCGAATTATGGAAGTCTATCTGAACGTTATAGAGATGGGCGACGGCATTTACGGTATCGAGGCAGCATCTCAGGCTTATTTTCATAAACCGGCATCCCGGCTCACTAATCACGAAGCTGCGGCAATTGCGGTGATATTCCCCAGCCCGCTGAAATGGTCGGCAACAAAACCGACAAGATATTTAAGACACCGGCAGTACTTAATCATGAAGAATATGCGGCGGCTGGGACCACTGGAATTTTAGGCCCGACACTATTTTTGATACTTCCAGTTTCTGGATTTGCCCTCGCTAATCCACTCCAGCGCCTGCTCCATACGCTTTTGCCGGGTGGCTTCACTCTTGGCATCAGCAAACCATTCCAGGTACTCCCGTTTTTTTGAGGGTGCGAAATTTTCAAAATGCCCCACAGCGGTGGCATTGGCGCTCAGTAATCCTTTAAAATCATCCGGCATTGGCAGTTCAGGTTTTGAAGCTGTGGCAGGCTTTTTAGGCTCTTTTACTCCACTTTCATTCAAGGCTATCAGCTGGTGTATGAAATCAACAATAGCTTCATCCGGCGGAAGATCTTCCATCTTTTCGATCCGGCCAAAGCTTCCCGCGGCCGCTTCATCATCGCCGCCCTTCAAATAAGAGTTTGGGTCGTTTAACCGGGACGATTTCCAAAAGCCAAAACCTAAATGCTGCTTAAAGGATGCCATCATAGCAACAGGGCCCTTGTATTCAAAAAAAGGCATGCTCCATTTCATGGTTTCCGTGATCAGCGGAGAGGCGCCATGAATTACCTGTCTGATGTGTTTTAAGATTGGCTGTGCAAAGGGGGCGGCTTTATCTATATAAGCATCTACCCTATCGTCATATTGTTGCATAGCTAAAGATAGCCACAAAAATTAACTCAGCAAATCTTTCAGGTCAGGATGATATTGGGACGTTAAAAACTCTGTGATGTCGAATTGGGCGAGCCGGTTGGTGTAAAAGGGGTCTTCTTTAATAATTTGCTCAATGGTTTCTTTACTATCTGCCAAAGCCAAAATGATTCCACCTGTACGCGGGACTTTACGCCCCGATGCTATAAAAATATTCTTATCGTAATACTTATGCAGATATTTTACATGATCGGCCATATGCTGGTCGAGTTCTTCGAGGGGAACTATATAAGTAAGATTGATAATGAACATTTTGGATTAAAGTATATCCTGCATTGATTTTAATAAGCGGGGTTTGTCGATACTACTCTCTTCACTTTTGTCATAAACCGTCAGCATATTTATGACGATGTCGTTGTTTGCTTCGGAAACTAAATAGGTTATCACCCTATAACCTCCCCTTTTTCCCTTTCCTTTGCTTTTTACAGCAAGTCTCACTTTATATAACCCTGCGCCTAAATTGTCTCCTTGCTTAGGATTGGCGATCAGGCTTTGCTCGAGCGCCTCCAAATCGACTTTAAATGAGAGGTGTTTTTTATTAAGGTCTTTAGCTTTGCGAATAAAATGGGAAGAATAGATGACGCGGTTAGCCATTATATATCGTTAAGAGTCAGTGGCTTGATTTTGCCCTCTCTCATTAACTTTACTTCTTCCAAAGCTTCAATTATCTCAGACGTCAAATCACCTTTTTGGGGCAATTTAATAACCTTTGCCTTAAATTTCTTTAAGATGGTTAGCACCATCTCGGCATCACTGTCATTTACTTGTACGGTGAACGTTGTCATAATCAAATTTAGCTAATTCTATGCAGTTATCAAATTACCAAACAATTGGTTGTGCCAGCTATCCTTAAAAGGCACCTCCCACTTGCTGTTTAGCTCGGTCAGGTTTTGCACCAGGTTATTAAACACGATGGTATTTGAGCCGATAGCGCCTTGTTTCAGCAATTCTTCAAATGTGTGACGCGGGGCTGAAAGCACTTCATCATTTTTACGATAGGCAAGATTAAAGCGGTCGAACAGGTTGATGTTAAACTTTGCTTCCAACTGGTGCATAAAGTGTACCGACTTATCAATAGAGCACCCGCTGGCCCCTGCCTGGCTCTCATCTACAAACAGGATAAAAAAACGGTTGTATCGTATCTCGCCTTTGGCCTTCAGCTGGCTGCTGTGGGCGGTCCAGCCGGTAGTAAAGTTATCCAGCAGGATTTTCGCCTGCAATACTTCGTCATTGGTAAGCTCACGGTCGGCCTGGTAAACCCAGACCCTTGAATTTTCAGAAAATTGCATACACAAAATTAGTTAATTTCTTAACTTCGGGTTTATTTTGTTGTCACGTTAACATCAGTTCTTTCCAGGGATGAAGAAAAATAGCATACTTTTCGTTATTCTGTTCTGTGCCGTTATCAGCTTTTGTTTTAAACGCAGCATGACCGAACAAGATTGGCTGCTGTGGACCAATAAATGCCTGATGCAATCATACAACACAGAGGCAGACGCCAAACTAAGGAAATTTGAATTTTCTGTAACTGCAGATGCCTTTGTGCGCCTGCGGAAAACCTATGCCAAAGGCAAAGAAGAGTATTATTCATTCAACCTGCACCAGCTTGGCGATATGGATTATTACGGCAATACTGCAAGCGGCACTCTTCTCTTAAAAACCCTTGCCGACGATATTATCGTACAAACACGTAACGATCGCAAAGGAGATATAGACTCGATGTCCACAGTGCTTAATGTACCCGTAAAAAACATGGAGCCGGAGCGGCTGGACAGTCTGAGGGAAGCTTTTAATTATTTGAAGGGAAAGGGATTGTAATTAAATTTCCACTATTTTGTTATTGCTAAGAGGAATGACGAAGCAACCTCGTCGCCACATCAAACGGACTATGCATAGCGACGAGGTTGCCACGCTGCGCTCGCAATGACAAAGTTCTTAACACTCATTTACAGCCTGTTAGCCCTTACAGTAATCTCTGCAATATCCAATACCTGAATCTCCTGCTCCTTTTCCGAATGTTTAACACCATCTCGAAGCATGGTCATGCAAAACGGACAAGCGGCAGCCACCACGGTAGCTTTACTTTCCAGAATATCACTCATCCGTTCGATGTTGATGTCCTTATTACCCTTCTCGGGCTCTTTAAACATTTGTGCACCACCGGCGCCACAGCATAGTCCGTTGCTTTTGCAGCGTTTCAGCTCAACCAAATCGGCATCTAAAACCTCAAGGGCTTTGCGTGGGGCTTCGTAAACGTTATTACCGCGACCAAGATAGCAAGGGTCGTGATAGGTAATTTTCTTCCCTTTAAAGCTTTCGCCCCCTTCGGCTTTCAGTTTACCTTCATCAATTAGCTGCTGTATCAGCTGCGAGTGGTGTATTACCTCGTAATTGCCGCCAAGGCCGGGATATTCGTTCTTAATCGTATTAAAACAATGCGGACAGCCGGTCACTATCTTTTTAACTTCATAGGCGTCCAGCACTTGTATGTTGGTCATTGCCTGCATCTGGAACAGGAATTCGTTGCCGGCGCGTTTGGCAGGGTCGCCGGTGCAGCTTTCCTCGGTACCTAAAACAGCAAAACTTATCCCAACGTGGTTCAATATTTTGCAGATATCGCGGGTTATCCGCTGTGCACGTTCATCAAAACTACCGGCACAACCAACCCAGAACAATATTTCGGGCTTTTTACCTTCGGCAGCCATTTCGGCCATGGTTCTGATTTTGGGTGCCGGATTTTCTATTCCGGAATTATTTAAAGTTTCCATTCCTTGTTTGTCTTTTAAAACTGCCAGCCGGTTACTGTTAACCGCCTACTCGTTTCCCGCCCAATTAAATCTGTCTGCCGGGCTATATTTCCATGGCGCGCCGTTATTCTCCACGTTGCCAAACATATTGTTCAGGCTGGCCGGGGCCTGCGATTCTTCCATTACAATATAGCGTCGCATTTCGGTTATAATCTCCAGCGGGTTAATATTTACGGGACAGGCTTCCACGCAGGCATTGCAGCTGGTGCAGGCCCAAAGCTCCTCACGGGTAATATAATTATCAAGAAGAGATTTTCCGTCAGTAAAATCTTTGCCATTCCTGTCGATATTTTTACCTATCTCTGTTATCCTGTCGCGGGTATCCATCATGATCTTGCGCGGCGACAAAAGCTTGCCGGTAATATTTGCCGGGCAAACAGAAGTACACCTGCCGCACTCGGTACAAGTGTATGCTTCCATCAGATTTTTCCACGTCAGGTCGGTAGCGTCCTTTACGCCGAAACGCTGGGGCTCGCCGGAAGTTTCAGGAACAAAAGATGGATCGAGCATGGCTTTGACCTCGCCGGTCACCGAAGCCATATTGGTGAATTCTCCCTTAGGGTGAAGGTTTGAATAATAAGTGTTTGGAAAAGCCAGCAGGATATGAAAATGCTTTGAATACGGCAGGTAATTTAAAAACGCCAGTATGCCGATGATATGGAACCACCAGCATCCCCGCTCGATTATTTCGAGGCTGTGAGCGTGATCCGGCAGCAAGGGCGCAATCAGAGAACTCACCGGGAAACTGCCCGCTTTTATATAGTGACCGAAATTTAAAGCCTGCAATTTATAGTCCGCGGCGTTCATGGTGAGAAATGCGGTCATCAGCAATATCTCTATGATGAGGATATAGTTTGCGTCGGATTTTGGCCATTCCGTCATCTCCGTGCCGCTAAAGCGTTTCAACCGGATGATATTTCGCCGGCAAAGGAATACGATACAGGCGATTAGCACCAGCACAGCAAGCCCCTCAAAGCCACCGATAAGCAGGTTGTATAAGCCGCCCAGGGGTTTCGAGAAAATGCGGTGCGAGCCAAAAATACCGTCAATCATTATCTCCAGCACTTCCAGGTTAATAATGATAAAGCCCACATAAATGAAGAAGTGCATTACTGCCGCCAGCGGGCGTTTTACCATTTTAGTTTGGCCCAATGCTATTTTTGCCATCGTTTTCCAGCGCAGGGCCGGATTGTCGGAGCGGTCGGCAGGACGGCCAAGCAGAATATTGCGCCTTACCTTGGCAACATTTTTACTGAATAAATAAATGGCTGCAGCCAGGATGACGATAAACAGTAGTTGTGCAATCATTATGCGTGCATAGTAATTTTGCCAAAGTTATAGTTATTGTTGTAAAGATAAAATGATTTGAGTCCGAAAGTCAGTAAAGTCGAAAAGGCCCGAAGTTGTTTGACCATTTAGAAACATTTTGTATTGCACAACAAATAATTACGCTTTATTTCAGGCACTTACATCTTTTTTGAAAAAAATATAGTCTGAAATAAAAAAAACGCTACATTTGCAATCCCAATCGGGACGGTATCATAGCTCAGTTGGTAGAGCAAAGGACTGAAAATCCTTGTGTCGCTGGTTCGATTCCAGCTGATACCACAAAATATCCCACATGGGATTTAATTTAAAAAAGTTTTTTATAGGCCTCCTGATTATTTCAGGAGGCTTTTTATTTATTATTTGGTGGCTTTGACAAGCGGCATCATTAAATATAGCTCGAATGGCCAGATGGGCCGTCTGCCGGCGCTATAAGGTCATTGGCAAATTATTCTTGTTCAAATAAATCATCGATCATCTTATCCTCACTTGCCCTTTCGGCCATAGCGTCACTGTAATAATCATATTCATCCCCTGCAGCTTCTTCCTCACTTGCAAGGTTATAATCAATTTGCTCCGTCCAATAATTTTCGTCAATAGCTATTCCAAAGTCATAATCAATGTGGGTATAGGGGAAAAGCGTGTTCAGCAAGCTTGACTTTATACTGTCTAATTCATCATAAATCATGTAATTGACATCATCAAAGTCTTTCACTTCCTTACGATTTTGAACTTTTAGGTCGTTTTCTTTTGTACGTAACACAGACCCCACTAAGTGCATCAAATTTTTATTTCCGCTTTTTTCTTCTGAATACTCCTCAAAATCGATCTCGTAATGTGCAAATATTTCGGGAATCTTTTTCGCTTGATTTTCGTCATCGATGCTTTTAATGACCTGGTCGATGATTCGTTTGAAATTTGCGGTGATATAAGCTTGTGTTTCTGGCGCGTCATTCAAGTGGACGAGGAAATAGATGATCCTTTCAACGATGCTGAGCCATGGACTTTCATAACCGATCAGTTGGAAGTGCTTTATTGCAATATTATCAAAATTTACATCTGAACAATATCTACACAGTGTTTCCAATATGATGGCATTTCTTTTATTTTCGGTGAAATCTTTGGTAGTATAAAGGATAGAAAGTTGATTTTTGGCGATCATGTTCCGAATCATCAACTGAAGCTCTTTTTCAAATGGAATTGGAGATTTTTCCGAGTTAAAACGATCTAACTGTTCAATGTATTTTAAACTGGTAACGACGCTTTTCCGTTCTGTGTAAGACTCGGCTAGATAACCGATGAGAAAATCGGCGAGCGAGGGGTTGATAAATTGATAGTGACGAATGGGCGGAGTGGTATCGTGTAAAACCGATGTAATAAAGCCATTCAGCAATATCTTAATTGAATTTTCAAATTGATTGCTTTCGATGATTTGATTGTGTTCGCTCTTTTCATAGGCCAATCGCTTTTCAAACGCAGCGCGTAAGGAAGTTTGATAGCCATTGCCGTCAAAGGTAAATAGTGTCGTCAATAAACATCGATCCAGGTATTCGATTTGGTTATTGAAGGAATAACGCCAGATTTCTTTGGGGTTATTCAAGTTGTTCAAAATATATTGTTGATACGAACTTGGGCTTAAACCTGCAATTCTTGAATGATCTGTTATAAATTCAATAATCCGGGGCGTATAGTTTTTATGGCTGATAATCTTTTTATAAAACTTTTCGTTCAAGATGCTTTCGTATAGAGACTGATCGATCTTTCTAAAATACAAGTGATTGTAAAGTATTTGCGCCTTCTCCAATTTACTGTAATCTGTAAGTTTAATCTCAAATTGCTGATTGGATAGTCTGGATTGGCCAATTTTTTCATACCGTTCGCTGGCCTGATTTAATATGATTGTTCGCGTAGTAAGGATCAAATATTTGTTAGGTGTATTTTTGATACGTTCGACAAAAGAGGTCAGTTGTGTTTCGGTTTTTTGTGCATTGACGATTTCAAAGTAATTCGCGCCTAAGAAATCGTCAAAATAGAACACTTGTTTCTCCTCATCATTGACTGAAATAACATCTTCTGCCTCACGGATATTTTCGATTTTGTAGATATTCATCCCACGCTTTGCCCGTTCGAAAAGAATGATATCGGCAAGCGTTGTTTTTCCTATTCCGGGCTGACCGGTGATCAGTAGTAATTTCTTTTTTTGTAAAGTAGAAAGTGCCTGATCCAGCTTTTTCGTGATCACATAAAACTTAATTTTTTTTTCAATTTGTTGAAGATGGTATTTGGTTCTACCCTCTATCGCATTATATAATACGGCATTTAATACTTCTATACTTGAAAACCATAGCTTAAAATATTTTCTTTCAATTTCCGGATGTTTAATGAGCAACTCGTTCAAATCATCCTGGGAAAATACATCGTTTGCCGTTTGAATGTATGGCTCTAAACCAGCTTTCAGAATATCTTTTTCTTTGACGGAAAGAGCGAGCGACGTGCATACGATATATCGTTGAGGCGATAATTGCGTAATGTTGTCTTTTGTTTCTGGTTTTAGGAGTACGTGTTTGAGCTGGGCAAATCCAGAACCGATATAGTGTTTAGCCTGCACAACAATGTCGTTTTTAAAATTGGCTGTTGATCGTCGCAGATCAATGCCGCCATCTTTTCCGACTTTAAATGCTTGCAAACCGAGTTTGAATTCTGCATTTAATAAATCCCTACATATCTGTTCAAATTCTTTATCGTTTAAAGTTGAAAAATTGTAATTCATGATAAGACTTAATTGCCAATAACAAATTTAGCATTCTGAATCATGTAAATCGGCCAAATAAACCGAGTAATTAGTAGTCATTTGAACCAGTTTCATTTTAAGTCTAAATCTGCCAATCTCTTTAGATCATAGAAGAAATGGTTTGTTATAATTAAAGTCTGCACCACATAAAGACCACGTGGTCAATTTATTCAAAAAAGTTTATTAAGCCTTCAGATTTTCTGAAGGCTTTTTTATTTTGAGGTACAAACTCGTACCAGCTGTATTGCATGATATTTTATTCGTTGGTATATGTTTCTAATGATTTAGAAAATCTAAACGCAAGAAAGTCCTTTTTTTCAATATCAATGTAGTGATCTAATGAGTACTCAACGTCGTTTTTATCCTTTAGATCATATACTGTGGAAGGTCCAGATTTGTCTACCCATTTTTTTATTACGGATAAATCTTTCATTATACGATCGTTCATGTCGCAAACTAAAACTCGCGAGTCTGATAATTTTATTTTGAAATTTTCCTCCTTTTCTTGCATCGAATTTCGATCTAACGCAAATTGAGTATTATTCCGGTCTTTAGCTTTAAATTGTTTAGTTGCCTTAGCCGTGGTAAGCTTAGTAGTTGTAATCACCGTATACCCTTGTTCAGAAATAGCCGATACGGCAGGTTTACTTTCCGTAGTCGCATTCGATTGATTAGTGGGAGGCTCACAACTAAATAAAAGTAGGCTGGCTAATGTCAATAAAAAAAAGTGGTTACATCTCATGTTAGTAAGTGTGATAATAATTTGATAATTGTCTATTGGTAAATTTACATATCTAATTGTAGAAAATTACCAAGAAAGACAATTGAGTTTATTAAGTCGGCAAACAATTTGAACCGTTTTCAATTTAAGTCTAAATCTGCCGATCTTTTCAAATCATGAAAGAAATATTGTGTTCTAATTAAAGTCTGCACCACAAACTTTTGCAAGTAGCTAAACACTTGCGAAAGTTTTTATTTTATAATGATTATAGCGATGTTTCTACGATAAATTAATAAATAAACTTTCTCTTAAGAGCAAACCATATTGTTCACCGTCATCTTGAATAATTCCTTGCGCTATGAACGGCTTATTAACACTCAATAAATTTTCATTCGACTTGTTTTCGAAGAATACGGTCAAGCGCCTTGGGTTACCATTATATGTAACAAGCGTCTCAACATATCTATGTCCGCCATCATTTCCGGTCGATAGAATTTTAAAATCCCGTAATAAAAATTGGGTGAAGTTAGGAGGAGCTGATTCGACAACTCCAATATTTTGAAGAATTGGTGGCCCACCGCCTTGAAATTCGCCTTGCGGATAGGTCAATTCCCAATAACGAGAGTCATTCGGATCAATATAAACAGTTGTCCATCCGTTATCTTTAGAATTAACCTTTATCAATCTATTATTAATTAGCCAATCGATTCTTTTACAATTGTGGTCGCTTGACATTTCTTTGCCATCAAATAGCCAGTTGCCTTTTATTAGTTTATCTTCGGGAGTAAGATCTGTAAGTTGTTCTGACATATATATAAATATACGCACAATATTGAACCAAATATCTTACAAGTCCAAATTCGCTATTCGACGGAAATCAGAGAGGGAGTGGTTTGTTATTTGTGTAGTCTGCACCACAAAAGGCTTTCAGATTAATTCCTGAGGACTTTTGTTTTACCGGCCTGAAGTTTTGTTATTGTTGATGTAAAGGGGCGCTAACCATATAACCGGCCACAGTTCAACCTTTATTTTTGACTATCAATTTCAGGACCGGATACCGGAGCGCTCGGCTCGTTTGCTCCCGGGACAGGCGGCAGATGACGGTGCGCCTGAACAAGCTTTTCATGCATCCAATGTGTCAACCGGTGATGGAGCGGTACCAATACAGAAGCAAGCACCACCAGGATAGCCAATTCAATAATGGGTAAGTGGTTGCTGATAAGTTGTACAAAGGGATGAATAAACAGCGTGATAAATTCGAACGTAAGTAATAGCGAAAGCACACTCAGGAATTCGATCACCCTTCGGTGTATTTTGCTTTTGCTTAACAATAGCACAGCAAAAAACAGTGAAGGAATAAAAATAGCTATCCCTATCAATTGCAGGTTATTTATCCTTTCATCAGCTTCCCGCTGTTTTTCTTCGGCGATTTCTGCCTGGCGGGTGGCTTCATTAAAACTCATAATTTGAATTTGTTTGATCTTTTCCGCATTGAACATGCTGTCTTTTGCAGCAGTAGCTGTTTTAAAGTAAAATAGTTCAAGATGATCATTCTTGCCGCTATATAACTGGGCAAGGGTATTACTGGCGTTATATATGCCAATCGGGTATGCTGATTGCTGTGCTGCCGACAGCGCTTTTTTGGCATAAAAGGTACTTGAGTCCACTTGAGAACTATTTTTATATAATAAAGCGATGCTGTTATAGGTATCGGCTAAATCGCTCCAATTATTATTGGAAATTGCATAAATCGCGCTTAACCGGTAATAATCAAGAGCCAATGCCCTATGGTTCATTTTGTAATAAATATCTCCTAATATGGACAAAGTACTGGGCAGCATCGTATGGTCGGGTAAATTTTGCTGCAGTGTGTAGGCATTCATTTCATAAGTGAGCGCCAGAACGATTTTGTTAAGCTTGCTGTAGCAGTTGCCGATATTAGATAAAACTATGCTCAACCGTTTTTTGTCACGCAGCGATTCGGCGATTGCCTTAGCCTTGAAGTGGTAAGTTAAGGCTTTTATATTTTCATTTTGATCTGAATAGAGGATCCCGATATTATTTAAACAGGCCAATTGCCCTCTCAAATCTTTCCGGGCCTCTCTTATTTTTAATGAGGCAAGCAAACACTGCAAAGCACGGTCATATTTGCCGTTTTTCCATAAAACAACACCCAGCCTGTTGAGGCTAATGGCTTCGGCGGCTTCGTTATGGGCATTTCTTGCTATCGTTAGTGCTTCCTGCGCAAAAATGAACGAGCTGTCGGGATGCGACTGCTGTAATTTCATGCTTTTGTTAATCAGGAATGCAATCCGGGACGAGTCGCCGACACTCTTAACATCAGGCGTTAAAATCGTGACAATCGCTTTGTTAGAGCAGCCCTTCGCGTGTTGAATTGAAAAAATAAGGATAAAGATCAATTGTGCATAACTGAATTGTCGCATAGCTACTTACACAATTATTTTTATTAGAATACATGTTATGTTTTACTGAAAAATCAAAGACAAGATCGTTCAATAATTGTCAGACCAAAATACGCCCGGTAATTAATCTATCGGAGTGTTTTTATCGCGCGTCAGGCCGGTTTTTGTTTGTTCCTCTATAGTTATGTCTATCGGGGTGTTTTTATCGGGCGTCAAGTCCGTCTTTTGTTGTTCCTCTATAGTTGTATCTATCGGGGCGTTTTCATCGGCAGCGGCTTCGGCATCTTCCGGGCCTGAAGCAGCCTGGCTTACATCAGCGTCCATTGGTTTATTTTTATCAATCATAATCCATGAGATTAAATTATTGAATAATTAATAATGCATCTGATCAGCTGTGTAAATAATTAAAATAAGCAGCGACTTAGTTGACTTTTATGGCCTGTAAGTAAATCTAGGTATTTATTTTCCGGTAAAAAGCGATAATTGGGAATTGTATAGCAAAATGTATAATAAGCTATTTAATTGCACATATACTGCGCAATATTTTACATATCAGTATAATTTACCATACCCGGTTTTCTTTGGTGTACTCGCGTTCAATGCCGGATATAATTAACTCACCGGTTACGTGATCGGCCTTTCCGGCCAAAGCCTGCAGGCAGACATATTGAACTACGTTTAATATACCTGAGCCGCTTAATTCATACCTTCGGGCGATATGTTCAAGGTTAACATCACCATTAAGCCTGGCTTTTTGCGGGAATAGATTTTTCCACATGCGATAGCGTTCGTCGGCATTGGGCATTGGGAAATGAACTACCGATTGAAAGCGGCGCATAAAGGCTTCGTCGATATTGTTTTTAAAATTAGTGGCCAGTATAACCAACCCATCGTGTTGCTCAACGCGTTGCAGAAGGTAAGAAGCTTCCTGGTTGGCATATTTGTCATGCGAGTCCTTTACGTTGGTGCGCTTACCAAACAGGGCATCTGCTTCGTCAAAAAATAAGATCCAGTCCTTATTTTCGGCGCGGGCGAAGAGCTGCGACAGGTTCTTTTCTGTCTCGCCAATGAATTTTGAAACGATCATTGAGAGGTCGATCCGGAAAACGGGCTTATTGGTATACTTGCCGAGCAATGTAGCTGTAAGCGTTTTGCCTGTGCCCGGCGGACCATGAAACAGCGCCCGGTAGCCGGGCTTAAGCTGCCGTTGCATACCCCAATCGTCCATCAACACCTTGTTATAGCTTACCCAGTGCTCCAGCTCGGCAATTTGCCGGCGGGTAGACTGGTTTAGCACCAGGTCGTCCCAAAGCAGTGGGGTTTCCAGATGTTGCGCCGGAAAATGCATGCTTAACCGGGGAATTGCCTGCCTTCCTGTTGTGAGCAATTCTATATACTCGTCGTGCAAAATAATGCGGCCCGATAACATTGGCTCGCCTTCTGTAACATCGCCGAGGCTCAAAATATGATGCCTGCTGAAAACATGTTCATGATGAAACAGGGCCGCAACTTCAAGCGCTTTTTCCAGATCGTTGCCGGCTATGATGAAAGCGGCGGTTTGCCCGGTAGGTAAAAAATTGCGCCCGGTATTGCTGCGAACGCCCCCGATCTTCTGAAAATCGCCCGATTCGGTCATGTAAGGCTGTATTATCTCATCAAAAAAATCAACTTGTAAATGCGGAGCAAGTGCCAGCATCAGCACAATAAGTTCATTAATACCCAGGTTGTATTTTTCAATCAGCGCATCAATGCCTTCTGCCGGTTTTGTTATCCGTGGCGGCAGGTCAGGCAAATAGGCAGACTGTTTACCAAAGGCAAGATCCAGCCTGGCTTTCAGGCACCCTGCTGCATATTGCAGATAGGTTTTTAATTGTACAACATCTACCATAAAACATTATTTTCCGGGGCCGTTCTGCTGTATTACGTGGGTAAGCTCATGAACAAGCAGTGTCATGCCTGATGTGCTCCCGGGGTCGAACTTAGCCGAATTGAAATAAATGTCGGCGCCGTGGGTAAACGCCTGTGCTTTTGACAGGTTGCATAGCTCTACTGCATCCTGGCCCGAGTGTATGCGCACTTTTTCAAAATTGGCATTCATCTGGTGCTCCAGCTGGCTTCGCACCCTGGCCGGCAGCGGTGAACCGCCACCTTTGCTTTCGTTTAGCAGGCGTTCAAATTTGGCGTCACTACTTTCAGGCCTGCCCTCGGTTTTTTCTACACCGCCGCCAGGCTTTTCCTCTTTTTTCTGCGGAGCCGTATCCTCTTTTTCATCCTTAGCCTCCTTCTTTTGTACATCTTTATCCTTTTTGTCCTCGTCGTTTTTTTTCTGCACGTCCTTATCTTTGTCGTCTTTAGCTTCTTTTTGCTGCACTGCTTTCGCATCTTTTTCCTCGTCGGCGCTCTTCTTTTGCACGTCCTTATCCTTGTCGTCCTTCGCCTCCTTTTTCTGCGTATCTTTATCCTTTTTATCTTCTTCGCCTTTTTTTTGCACGTCTTTGTCCTTATCGTCTTTTTGTTCTTTCTTTTGAGTGGCTTTGGGGTCTTTTTCTTTGTCGTCGCCTTTTTTCTGCACCCCCATTTTGCCCATGGTTTGTGCCGACCGTGTAGTTTGTTGCTGCTGGCTTACTACCTGATGCGCTACAGCGTCCGCTTCATTTTCAAGCGCACTATCCTGGTTGCCGTCAATTTTCTTTGCCTGAAAAAAAGCATCGCGGCTGTCTCTCTTCTGTTGACTTTTTCCCAGGAATGGCTGATCGGTTTTTTCGGCCGCGTGCTGTTGAAGCGGGCGGCGTGTTTGGGTCGATTTCATGTTAAAATCAATTTAAGTTTTTCAATAGGTCCAGTTGCCGTTTGGCATGCGCCGCCCACTCTGTACCCCCGTTTTTTATCAGTTCTTCAAATACTTCTGTGGCATCACCGCGTCGTTGCAAATGGCCCAGCGCAATGCCTTTATATAGCTTGGCTTTTGCATTTTCAGTTTTTGTGCCCAGGATATGCTCAAATTGTTGCAAAGCATCGTTCCAGCGGTTAAAGCTCAGGTAAAGCACACCGGCATTAAGCCGCACTTCCTCGTTGTCCGGGTCAAGCCTGATGATCATCTCATATTCCTTCAAGCCGCCGGTTATATCTCCGGTTTGTATCAATGCAACAGCCAGGTGATTGCGCACCGAAGTATCATCCGGCTGTAATCCTAAAAACTGCCTGAAATAGCCAATGGCCATACCATAGTTTTTATTAACAAGGCTGGCCAGCCCTGCCGTTTGCAGTGCCCGGGCATGTTGTGGTTCTGCCGAAAGCACCTGTTGCGCAATCAGCATGGCATCATTTACCTTACCGGCCGACAGATACACCTGGGCTAACCCCAATTGCAGAGCGGCATTGGCCGGCTGCAGCTCAAGTGCCTGCTGCCAGCAATTGGCGGCGCTTTCCATGTCGCCGGCCAGCATGTACAGCTTGGCCAATCCTTCCCACGCTTCAAAATTGCCGGCATGTTTATTTAAGCTCTGTTTATACGCATGCAGCGCTTCTTCGTACCGGCCAAGCAGTACCAGCGTATTGCCCATATTCAGCCAGGCCGAAGCATTACCGGAATCAACCGTTGTCGCCTGCTCAAAATAAGGCAAAGCGTCCGCAAACTGTTGCTGCTGATAATGGAGCATGCCGATATTATTTAACAGGGTAACATTCCGGCTATTCACTTCCAGCGCTTTTAAGTAGGTTTGATGTGCGCCGGCAACGTCCCCACGCAATTGCTGCATGGCTCCCTGGTTTATCAGTTCTGTTAACTCGTCGGTAGTCATAGTATCGCATTTTTAACCTGATCAGCCAGCCCGCCGGCTATCTCAGGAATGTTTATATCCGGATAAGTTACCTGTATGTCATCTGTTGATATATCGAAGGCTTCGCCGTCTTTGTAATGCACCGGGAATGTAACCCTCAGCTGCAGGTCCGGACCATAGCTGAAGGATACCAGGTTATGCCGCCACTCTTTGCTCAGACTGGTGATACCCAGATCAAGCGACGCACGCAGCAGCGCATTTACATCAAACGTAAACTTTGGATGAACTTCTACTTCGCCTGTAGCGGTAAATTCAAAACCTGCCGTGGGCGACCACGACAGATCCACCGAAGCACTTGCTTCGCCTTCCAAACCTAAACCGCCCCTGATTTCAATACCGCCGGTAACACTCGCTGCGGCGATACTAAGGCCGATACCCAGATCGGCATGCAGTTGCAGCCCAGCGTTGGCCGGTATAACAAACTGTGCCCCGCCACTGATGCGTGTCTGGTCCGGATGTGAGGGGTTAAACTGTATCTCGCCAAATACATTGCGCAGCTGGCCAGGGCCTATACCTGCCTCAAAATCGAGGCCGCCGTTAATGGTAGCCACCAAACCGATACTGCGCGGACCCAGTGGTATGGCAAACAACGGAATTTGTATGGTGGGCGCAGTGAACAGGTTTTTATGAATAGACTTGCGCGGGAACACATCCACCGCCGAAGGCAGTTCCAGCCGCCCTACCACCTCAATTTCGCCGATTGGAGTTACGCGCACTGTGGCACTGGCTTGCAGCCATTCTGTTACGCGCAGCGTAAGCGTGCCCGAACCATAGGCAGTAAAATTATCGCCCGCAGGGCCTGATGGTGTGCCATCGGCCCCGATAGCCCGGTTGGTGGCGCCAACGGTAACGTTGCCCGACACCCTGTCGGCGGTGTAAGAAGCGCTGCCTTCAACAGTAATGGCCCCGTCGTCATAGCTGATGGATAGCGAAGTGTTGATGTTGGGTATTTTGGGCACTGCTGTGCCATTAGCCTGTACACGGTAAGTTCCGTCAGCCGTGCGGGTAACCTGTACATTACCATTACCGCTTTGTATGCCGGGTATGTTTTCGTCTAACTGGAATGCCCCGCCGATAGTAAGCTGATCGTTACCATATGTTACGTTTATTGAGGCTTCCTTGATACCCTTCATATCCGGCTCGGCCGAGCCGGAGGCGGTCAGGGTACCTTCGGCATAACCAATATTGATGGTTGCGCTTTTGAGTCCGCGTATTTTACCGGCGCCGATGCGGGCTTCGCCCTCAACCGAAAACTGCTGGTTCATATACCGCGCGGTAATGTTTGAATCGAATACGTTCGGATCGAAATCGAATTTTCCCCTGAGACCAAAGCCCGTACCCGTTGCGCCAATACCCGTCAGCTCGCCTGTGCCAAGGTTTTGTATCTCGAACATAATCTTACCCTCAACACCCAGGCCCCGCTGTGTACTTGCAAAAACACTTACGCTTATATCCTTAACTGTAAATGGCGCCGGGAAATTTCTTACTTCGCCTAAATCAAAGGTTTTTGATATGGAGATATCCTGTCCTTCAACCAAAAGATCGACATTTGCACCCTGCAAAATGGGTATATCGGTAATAATACGCCCTCTTATTACCATTCCTTTTGTATCGTTCAGTTCCATCATATCAATTTCAATAGGGCTCAGTCCTACAAAATTGAGCATGTTCCGTGCTGCCGAGAGCGCCCGGTTGAAAACCAGATTTCCGGTATTAAGCAAGCCTGCAGTTTTGTTATAGGGAATAGTAAGCGAGCGCCCGGCCCTTAAGCTATTGGAATAGGCTTGATTTAGCTGCAGGGTTATCGTACCAAAATTTGCTCCATCAGCTGCATTTGGAATATTAGTCATACCTGTCAGGTCAAGTCCGGGTATCCAGTTATTAACTACCCCGCTAAAACCGATGGGTATTTTGCGGGGCGTACCCGCGTGTTCCGTAACGTAAATGGCCAGTTCCTGCGCGCTGCCCTGTGCGTCGGCAACTTCCTGCGCGGTCATCCCCCGTAGTTGCTGTAAGTGGGTACCTGCCTCAATCTCTGTTTTATTCCAGTACACGGCGCCGTTCCCGGAAAACGCCAGGTTCCAGTTATCAATCTCCTTGAACATGATGATATAGCCGGACCTCAGCTGGTTAAATGCAGGCACGCCGGGTACAGCAGCTGTGGTCAATTCGGTTATCCCTGCCCGCATCCGGGCATACCGCTCATTCTGTATGCCGGTGCCCGAGGTATTGTTGGCTAAAGCATCAGTTAGTTCATAGTTATCCACGCCATCTGCGCCACCCAGCTGCATCTCCAGTATATGGTCAACCTGGTGGCTGTTGGGCGCGCCCAAACGGTTCCACCGCGGGATATACGATTCTTCCTGTATCTGCTCGGTTGTTCCAAATACGGTAAAGCGGCTTTGCCGGGATTTGAGAAAATAGGTTCCCTGCGGCGTACGCTGAACATTTTGAAGAAAAGCAGCGACGCGCGCATTAACAGCGCCTCGCACTGCGTTTTGCCAGTTAGTAACCTGGTTAGTTGGAGGCCGCCCTTCCAGGCTGTGCAGCGGCCAGGTAAACTTGCCTGAATTACGTTGTTTAAAACTTGGCAGAGAAATTTTAGGGATCTTGAAAGTTCGCTCTGTGGGGTCAAACTCGTAATTATTTACTATGTATGGCGGACCGGGCGGCGGCGTAGCGGCCGGCGCCGGGGGTGTAGTGCGCTGAATAGCCGGCACCCGCTGAATACTTTCTCTTTTCCTGATCCCGCCGCCCTGTTGTACAGTATGCGCTAACTCATGCGCCAGCAGGTGCTGACCGCTCTGGCTTTGCGTATCATATTTGCCTGCACCAAAATAAACATCGTTTCCATGAGTAAAGGCCTGGGCCTGCAACTGGTTGCTCAGGCTGACGGCTTCGGCGTCGCGGTGTATTCGTACCTCGTTTAAGTCGGCGCCCATAGCCCCTTCCATATCGCGGCGGATATTGGCAGGCAACGGTTCGCCGCCGCCTCTACGGCTTGCAATGCGCTGCTGCGTCTGTACAGGCACGTCGGGAACAGCCGAATTACTCTTGCGTTTTAACGTATCACCCTCGTTCGGGTCGGCATCGCTTTCAAATATAGGCCTGCGCTGAATGTCTTTGTCGCCTTTTTGCTGTTCCTGTTCCTTTTTCTCGTCTTTAGCCTCCTCCTTTTTCTGCACTGCCGGCGTGGCCGACGCTGCAACAACTGCCGGCTGAGCGGGCTTCGGCTGATTAAGACGTTTAACCACGCGATCCGCCACCTGGTCGGCCTGCTTTTCAAAATGATCGCCCGGCTCATTCACTGTCATTTTACGCCTTACCTGCTGTGACTCAAAAAATGGTTGCTCCTGTTGCTGATCTAAGTCATGCCCGGCCGAAAAGAAACTGGCCTTTTCGTTCACCCCGCCGGCATTTTTTGCCTGCCGGGTATTTGCCGGTGCTGCTTTTTGCGTGTTTGTCATGACCATTCAACATAAAGTATTTTTGGCATCCAGGGTAGCTTTACCACCCCTATGCCCCATGGCAGTGATGCCAATAGTATATCCAGGCTGGTGTTCTCAACTATCAGCCGTGGCATCTCCCCGTTGGTTATCAGTTTGCCGTTCCGGCTTAAAAAGCCTTCACGCAAACCGTCCGGCGACGTGTTTTTCAGCGCCTTCCAATGCTTTATGACTGCACGCAACAGGTTGTCGGCTTCTGTTTGCATTCCTTTTGGCAGTTTTACGCGGCGTTCTATAGGCTTTTCGTCAGGCCATCCGCATAAAAATTTCTCCATTTGCAGGTCGTGCTCAAAAGCCTCAGTTTTACCGGTGGCCATGTAATGCAACAGATGCACCGCCAATTGCCGGGCAGGTTCATCCGCAAAATCATCTTCATGCACCAGCGCGAAGTCTCTAAAAAAATATTCGAGGAAGGGATGCAGGATGATTACACCTGCCTGTTTTACAAACAGACCGTCAACGTCTTTAAGCGCATCTCCTTTACCAGGCGCTTCCACCTGCGGCTCTTCCGTTTTAGTTGGCAAAGTGTTTGTTGCATGTTCTTCAATAGCGTCTGCTAGTAAGGGCAATATATTTTGCCTGTTTATTGTTGTTCCGGTTTCATACTGCTGTCGCAGTAAAGCAGTAAAGCGTTTTAAAATATGGTTAAGCTGAATATCGCTAATAACCTTAAAGTCAATTGCGCAAAGCAGCATAAACAGCGCAATGGCATCAATATCGACCCTGTTAAGCAACGCCTCTAAAGGGCTTTTTTCGCTGTTGCTGAAACCTGCATTGATCATTTTTTTTAATGACAGGCTCTTCCGTCTTAAAAATCCGGCATCGATGTTTAAAATTGTCTGGGTGATCTGCCGGATGAACTCCACGCTAAATTGCGCAAACAACCGCATAAGCGACTGGGGTGATGACGCCAAAAGGTTTAACAATTGGCGGCTTTTACCTGTCCCGGCAGTAATGGCGGGCAGCAACTTATGCAGCCATTGTTGTTCATGGCGCAGCCATTCCGCCTGCGTGCCGATATACCAGGGCAAACTGCCTTTTTGCAGAAAGTAGAGTAATGCTTCCAACGCCAATTCGTCGCTACCTAAACTGAGCGAACGTTGAGTTTCTTCCTCTGGATTATTGCTGATCGCATCGACGATAGTCTCACCAAATCGCTGCAAGGTTTCTCCGGGCAGTTGGCAGGATAATAGTTCCCTGTCTAATGTCCCCAATTCTAACTCCAGCCGCTCAATCAATATATGGCTGTCGTTATCAAGGTTATCCAGCAATTGTTGTAGCTGAGGTAATATATCGCTATCCCAGCAGCGCATTACCTCATCCTGTATGGATTTAGCCATACCGCGCGCCGGTACTTCAATTTGAAGCACCACGCGATGGATGATATGTGCGCCTTGTATCGGCATTATTTAGGCGGATTACTTTTTTTAACCGGCTTCTTTGGCTTTGCTTTGTCACTGGCAGACTTAGCAACAGGCTTGGCAGTCGTGCCGTTATCCCTGGTCAGTTCGGTAATTGCCCCTCTTGCTTTTTGGGCCAGGCTCCCGGCGCTGCTTTCAATGTTTTGCTCCAGATTATCAATGGCATCGCCGGCTGTTTTGCGCAGGTTGGTTAGCATATCGCCCGCGTTTTTAATGATATTGTCAAACCCTTTTATGTTTTGCTCAAAACCGGGTATTAAAATTTGCTTCGTTATTCTTGCTGTGCACTTTTTATCGTTTTTATTTATAGCGCTCAATACAACATTGATAGCACGGCCGCGCGGATAATCTGCCATGTTGAACTGCTGCTCCAGGTTCACGGTTTTTATTGGCTTTCCATCGCCCAGGTCCCACACGAAGGCGAAGTTTTCCGCATGCGCCGTTTTGTTCGCTATCTGCATTACCACGATGCGGTTCTTTGCGTCGGGTTTAAACCTTGGGGCATCCATGGCTGGTGCAGGATGCTCGTGTATTGTTATCTGGCATGTCGCATCTGCCAAACCATTTACTTTGAAGTCTTTAATTGCCTTTTCAAAAGGGCCTTTTGAGGGATCTATTACCCATTGCCCGCTTTGCTTTAATACCGTTGCCGTAGCCGACGTTATGTTGCCCCCTGTGGGCTGAACCGTGGTGAACGGCACATAGCCGCCATCAGAGCATACCTCATCCGCAGCCAGTTTCAAAACCGCCTTTTCAACCGGGAACTCTATTTGCAAGGTACAGCTCTGGGTGTTGCTTATCCCCTGGTTTGTGGCAGTCAACCTAAAGGTCAGCAGGCCATCCGGATGCGTATTCTTTACATCAGCATAAACAAACGACGGCGCAGTTGCAGGGGCCGGCTGAGCAAGGTTAGTCAAAATCCGCCCGTCGCCCAGATCCCAGCTATAAATAAAATTATCGCCTGGCTTTTGGTTGGTGGTCGCCGTGAGTGTTACCGTAAATTGCTGGTCGGTATGACTGAGCAACCCAGCTTTGGGCGTAATCTCAGGGTATTTTATCACAGTTATGGTACAGTCGGTAGGCTGATCATTCAGTGTAAAATTAATCACCTTGCCAAATGAGCCGTCCTTTACTTTCGATGGATCGAAGTAATAGCCATCGGTCTTTTTAACCACGGTACCCTCAAAACCGGCGGCAGGTTTTACCGTCCCGTCTGCCGGATCAGCGGTAAACGGCAATGCCGGATCGTCAGAACTCGCCATGGTTTGCGGCAACTTTAATGAAAGTTTAGCTTTTGGTGTAATAAAGGCGATAGGCGGACAGTCGGAACAGCACAAATATGGCAGGCAAAAATCAGCAATAATGGTGTCAGGCGATATTGCGCTCCCTGAGTTTCCAATGCCATGTCCAAATGAGGGGCCTCTTTTTTCTTTGCTGCCAGTTGCGATGTCAGCCAATTGCTTCGCTATTTTTTCCAGCTTAGCCGGGGTGTAGGATCGCCCGCTTACTTCCGAGTAGTAACGAAGCGCATCTTCGGCTTCCTCTGGCGAAATTACCTCGGCCAGCGCCCTGAGTATGCCTGTATCTGTCATGATATCCAACCTTCCGCTCTCCCTTAATTTTGCAAAAAGCTCATCTAACCTGCTTTTTAAGGTTGACGTATCTTTTGGCGGCGTCTTGGCGGAAGCTCCTGCATATACCAGTACAAAGGTACCTCCGCGGTTTACACCTGCCTTATGTTCTAAACCGGGGTGTTTAGCGGCATACGCAGAAAACGTAAGCTGCTGCAGTATCTTTTGTTTGCGCTGTCCTATTTCTTCCAGCAATACCTGCAGTGCCTCGCCCGAGCAACAGTTTTCTGAAAGCTGCCATAAGGTAAGCTCGTAATCCTCCTCAAAGCCCTTGCGGGTATAGTTGCTTTTTGCAAATATGGCCCGGCTCTGTGCTTGCGCCTTTTTTACCATTGCGCATAGCTCATCCATACGGGAAGTGTAGTTATTGATCGTATCCTGATCTATGTCAACCAGCCTGTCAGGCAGCCACTGGCTGATATCGCGTGTGCCGGCCAGGATACGAATAGGAATATCGACAGCTATGGTTTTTTCATCGTCGGTCAGGCCGCCGGTATCAATGCGCCTGGCCGCTTCATCAGCGTAGTCGGCTATACTGGATACGTTATACTCTTTGCGGATATAATCAAAGGCCGCACCCAAAGCCCCCTCCCCCATCATCAAGTTTTGATCTACTACTTTAGGGCCTGAATACATCATCTTTATCTCAGCCGGCATTATTATATTCTGCTGACCTTCTTTTGCAGATGCTGCGGCCGGACGGGTTCCGGCTTTTTCCGTCTTTGGCGCAGGTGCAGCAGCTTTTGCTTTGAACTCGCGCCCTATCACCTGGTTCATTTCTTCGGTTTTGAAAACGGCGCCTGTTTTAATATCGAAATTGGAAAAGAACCTGCTCATGGCCGCATAAAGGCAGTTTTGTTCTGCTTTAAATGCTTTCAGCACAGCTTCCAGGTCGTCAAACTGGCAAGCGTAATCGTCTATGTTAATATCTGACAGGTCCGCTTCGCCAAGTCGTATTGCCACAACATCAAAGGGCAGGTTAAAATTATCGCGCTGGTTGTTGATCTCTTCCAGGGCGTCGGCATACTTTTTACCGATGTGCCCTTCTATCCTAAAAAAATTGTTACTGTCAATCGAGTAATTCAGTGGATTTAATACCATATCGTTACCATTAGCATAAGCGAAAGCATTGTAACCCGGCACCTGCCTATCAGTACCGCGCTGCCAGCGCCCAAAGCTCCATTTGGCGGCGATGGTTGCCGCATTGCTGTAATAAAAAGGGATAGCGCGGTCTTCCAGCAACCGGTCATAATCGTACGACGGAGTAATTTTGATGTCGCTGCCGCCGTTATTTGGCGCAGAAAAATTCTGCACAAGCAAAAACAGGCGCTCCATTAAACTAACTGCGTTTTTTAATTGCAGTTTATCATCGCCTATAACAGGCGAAGGATAAAAACTATGGCGGTAATTAGCAGGTTTGGCAGTAGCTGCAGCATTAAGGTAGCCCAGCATAATATGTTTCGGAAAAGCATAAATGTCGGGGCAGCACTGGTAAATGATATCAACCAGAATGGCACGCAACTCGTTATAAGCCGCAATCAGATCTTTATAAAAATCATAGAAATACTGCGCTTTATAGGGTGATATGCTTTGCGCAAACGTAGCGTTGAAAGTATTAACAATGGTGGTAATATTCTGGTTTGAATTTTTGTCGAGCGCGAACTTAAACGTGTCATACAAACTCTTTATGGCATTCACCAAAGCCGTTGTGCCGGTTTTGGCCGTATTGATGTAGGCGTTTGTTAACTTATCGGCCGTGGCTATATTAGTACTGGTTAAAAACACCCTTTTAGCGCCCAGTACTGCAAAGTCAATATATTGAGTATAGGCGTTGTAATAATTTTTATAAATGTCATCGGCAATAACCTCGGCATTGGTGCGGTTTATCACCTCGGTCATGTTGGTTGGGGTTAGCAACAGTATTTTAGGTTTGGCCACCTGTTTCTTTCCCTGGTTATCGCAATCAATGGCGGTACAGGCATCAGGGTCTTTGGTGTAATATTCCAGGTACAGCAGGCCCACCATCTGGTCCACGGTATTACCGGCCTGCGCGGCAAAGCTGCTTAACGGCAAGCTGTCTGCCGGCAGGTTCCCGTCGCCATCAGGTACAACCAGTTCCCACAGATTCATTTGCTGGCTGCTGGTTCCCAGCGGATAAAACGGCGGGTATTGTATCTTGCTGTTATCGTACTTTCTAAAATTTTGGTAGGTGGTTTGCTCCAGGTACAACAGGTCGCCATCGGTAGTAACACCGCAGCCTTTATCAACCGTAATGCCATTGGCATCGCCTTTAAACCCAAGGCCGCAAACCAGCCCGACACCTATTAAGCAGGTTCGCGTAAGGCGCTGCTGGTCCTCAAAAAACTCCACAATGTCATTAAGCTGCTTGGCTGTAAGCACCTGGCTGTCCACAAACGAATTATACTCCAGTGTAATATCGTTGAGCTTTATGTTGTTTACTGGTGGCATAGCATTAATGTTTTAAATGTTGTTGGTAGCATCATTTTGCAGCGAGCCTAAACTGCTTTTATTTAATATGATCGGGTTTACGTCAGTCTCGTCGCAAGTACTTAAATGGCCTGCCTGATATACAGTGTACAGCTTTTCAAGCAGATTGATAAAATCGGTATTGATGGTGGCATCCATAGCTGTGTTGTTGCGTACAGATGTATGTTTGGCATCCAGCCATTTTTGGTATTGCTTTTCAAAATCAACCATCTGGTCATGCCCTATAAAACATATCCGGGGCAGCACGTGGGCCGGGGTTTCCATTCGTATCAGCTTTTCGGCATAAATACGAAAAGCGGTATCACGCAGGCGGATACTATAGCCGGGCAATATCACTGATATACGGAATGAATAGGGGTCGAGCGGCTTGCAATACTCACCGTTAGCGTCAATGCAAACCGGCATAAACTGGTGGTGGGTAGCGTCGTCGCCGGTATAATCAAATGGCGGGCGCAGCAATATATTCTCTATTACATACAGGCCTTCCATTTTAAAATCATTGCACAGGTAGCCGATCAGATCGCTGATATACTGTTCAACCTGGGAGCCGTCAATCTCCATATCGTTCAGCGTCAGCAGTGTGCCTTCGGCATTGGCTATATCGTAAATAACCTTGCCGGCAGTAGGGCCTGGTTTTAGGTAATAGTTCTCACGGTCGCAGGCCAGCACGGCAACGCTGCCAAGATCTTCATAGGCATCAATTTCCTTTGTAAAAGTACCGTTGCCTTTAAATATAATATCAGCGCCCTTTAGTATCGTCCAGTTATAGTGCGTAGCATCAGGCTTAAAAACGGCGTAGCTTTCCTGACTCAGTGCCTGCCGTTTGTAATTTGTAAAACCCAGCAGCCGTGATACCCGCTTTTCCATGCCCGATACATTTGTGGCATCCTGATCTGCAGTTTTTTGATTGTACAGATCCATCGCGCTGCCGCGACAGGCGCTCATCTGATCGTATTCTTTTAAAAAGTTTACCTTATGCCTGATGATGCTGCGCTGGTAATCCTCGCCATATACCCGGTACATCAGGAACACATACTCATTAAACTGTTCGGCAAAGCGGGCCAGCAGGTGATCAATAAACTTATTTTTACGTTCAATATAATTGTCGAGCCCCGTCTGTGCCATAACCTCATCAACCATTTGCTGCCATTGCGGCGCCTGGTCAACCAGCTTGCCGGCATCGCGGATGCCGTTCACAACATTGTTAAAATAAGTTTTTCGGACGGTGTCATCAGCACTCAATAACACCTTTACGTTGGCCAGCTGCGAAAAATAATTGGCCAGTACCTGGTCAAAAAACAAAAGATATCCTTTTAGCTGCAGGGCCAGCGCCTGGCGTTCTTCGCCTGCTGTTTCCGGTAGCCCTGCGGGCGATATGCCATAATTTTCGGGGAACTGGTTTTGCAGCGTTTCGTAATGCGCTATGTCGCGAAAATCGCCTTCAGGAATTGGGAGATCTTCAATCAGTTTGTTTTCGATACCGCTTTTTTGCTCATCACGCAATTGCTGCAAATAACCGTCGGCCAGGTCCTGCTTTAGCGGCATGGGTATCACATCCTTATAAAAAGTAAATGACGAATTGTCTTCGCACAGCACCGGCTTACAGCCCGGTGCAACGCAAAGCAGCCACGCGTTGGAATTGTAAACCTGCGATGCCACATCAGCCGGAGTAGCAGTACAGCCGCAAAAGGCGAATGCTATTTTCTTTACCAGTTTAACGCCATCAATGTTCATCACAATACGGTACAGGTCGGATAACCGTACCTCGGTACGCAATTGTGACGCGGCCAGCTCATCGGCAACCACAAAACCCTGTTTAGCAAACGGAACAGGCAGGTCAATACCCTGTAGTCCGGCGAAATCAAAAACCGGCCCTTCAAAAATCTCATCGGCGGGGATACCCTTTTCCAGCATTTCCTTTAGCGAGTAAAAATGAATTTCCGGGTTAAGATATTGCTCTATTTTAAACATTATCTCCGCCCAAACCTGCTCAGGATTGGCCTCTGCCTTTAGCTCAATTTCGGCGCATATTACAATCTCTTGTTTGTCAACCGCCTTTATTTGATCAAGATCTTCGCAAAGGTTACGGAAGTAATGATAAACGGACCTCACCTGTTTAATAATGCCGTTCTGTTTGGCCAGTATCGCACCGGCATCGCCGTTCAGTTCCGGAAATTCTTCAAAATCAATCAGAATATTATTTATACCCTGCAGGGCAAATTCAATTTCCTTGTCGCTTTCAATTACCTCAGCCGGTTGCTTGTAATGCAGCAGCGGCGTACCGTCGGGTTGCTTGTAGTTGGCAACAACGCTGTGTGCCGATTTGGTTATCCAGGCGTTGCGTACACCGTCTATGCGCACAAATAACTGGCGGTAATCATCGGCCGTAACCGGATAAGACGGCAATATCTTTAATGCCGACAGAAACTGCCGGTGCATATTCTGATCGTTATTTTCCTCTGCCGCCAGTATGTTTTCAATGGGCAGGGTAACGCGGTAGTTCAGATCGGTAAGGGCATAACACAGCATTTCCAGGATGGTAACGCCCGGATCGTGCACGTTGTAATCAGTCCAGATGGCGCTGGCCAGGTTGCGGATGTGCTGCATGCCTTCCGCCCGTAGCAAGCTGTACTCCGGCCCAAGGCCCGCGTCAATCTGTTTCGGTAGGGTTAACTCGTTAATCATGGGCAAACGGGTATGGCTGTCGTATCAATAATGTGTTGTTTGGCCGAAACCAGGATGGCCTTTGAATTGGTAGCCTGCAAAACGTCGGGGTCGGCAGGCGAACCGGTGAAATACATCCTAAAGTTGGCTATATAATCAACATAAGGCAATTCTTCAATAAAGCGTATCACTACGCTTTTATAAAGCGTTCCGCCAAAATCTATTTCTGCGTCCTGGTTAAAGGCCCAGGGCGAGAGGTAGCTTATCACATCTTCGTTCAGTTTTTTTGCGTAAAGGTTTTTATCCAGGCCACCATAAAATTTCACGCCGAAATCAAGGGTTATTTCCTGATATTCCGGGTTAATCACCTTTAAGTCTACATGCAGGTTTGCCAACGCCGAAAGGTATTTTTCAATCTCGCTTAGGGTATTGGTGCTTACCATGGGTTTAAAAGGGTCGAAAATATTCTTATTATGAATGTCTGGTATCACTACCACGCGCACGCTGCCGGGAGAAACCTCGCAATAATTAGTCTGGTCGGAATATGTGTGATTAAGGCATTTTACGCGGTAAACCTGGGGAAAGTATGATAGCACCAGGTGCTCGTAATCCCAAATATTAACCGGTCTGTGTTTATGGCGCAGGCGCTCGCTTACGCGGATGCGGAAAGCATTATCTTCTTCGGGCAATGCACCTCCAAAGGATGCGTAGGGCTGCGAAACCGATTTTATCTGGGGTAGCCGGCTAACCAGTTTGGCGATGGTACCCGGAGCAATGCCATCCGCAAGGTGCGAAAGCTCGTTGTCATTATCGGCAAACTGCGCCAGCGCAGCCTGGGTATTTATGCTGATGAATTTGCAGGTAGAATTAATATTTACCGATGCCGGTAATTCTACTGCCAGCCATGTTAAATTATTGTCGAGGAAAGTGTTGGCCGTTGAAGCGCCCTGCGGTATCATAATCTGAATAATACCGGGACGCAAAAAATTATTGGTATCATCGCTTACTATGTCCGTTTTATCCATCGTCAGCCATTCATTGCCCGACAGGAAGTACCACGCCGGTTTTATAGCAGATGAGAATGAAGGGGCCGTTGGATCTTCACTTCCTTCAGCTACCTGGAACAATATACTTACTATCGAGCCATTGACTATACCGGCTATACCGATATATAGCGCTGCCAATGCAGGCGACTGGGGCATTACTGATATGCTTTTGCCGATAAGCCCATCCAGCTGGCTTTTCAGGAACGGGTGCTGTTCTTTTTGCCCGAAAGGGGTTTCATGGAAAAACTGCACTTCACGCTGTAAATAATCCCCCAACAATACATCTGGGGCTGTTGAAAGGTTGTTCACATCATTACCTGCCGAGGCTGTATAGTCAACTGTGAGTGCTGATATCTGCGGTGTATAAGGTTCATTAGGTAACAAAGCAGCGTCGCCGCTTTTTGACAGCGCCGCTGCGTACAGTTTCGGATAAGCGCTGTGCAAAAAATCGCGGGTAAGCGTGATGCGTATAAAATTATCTTTGGCGCCTGCCGAAAATGTGCCTGTTTGTGTTTGCAGGCCCGAGCCGAAACTGATAAAACCAGGGAAGCCAAGCACCTGGTACGCCGTGCCTTCACTGTATTGCGTCATCATGGCCTTTTCGTTCTGGCCCTGCTGGTAGGAGCCCGAATTACCACCCGTGTAATTATAAGATGTTGTGGTGAAGTAAGTTATTAAGTTAGCAAACAGTAAGGGATCATTACTGGCCTGGCTCACGCCGTCAGGCTCAATGGTAATGGCGCCGCTAAATAATTTAATTTCTTTATCTGCGCTGTCATCGGGATACCATTTACCATCGCGCAGATAAGTCACATCAGCCGTAAAATCGTCAGACGATGTAATAACCTGTCCGCCCCCTGTACTCGCGTTGCTTTCATTGTCTGCGGTAATATCATATTTGGCAGCGCTAAATGCTTTTTCGAGATAATCTTTACGATAAGCGGTGTAATAGTCAGTCAGATCGTCCGGAACGTTCTTCCATGAGATATTGGGAGTAATTTTGGTCCAGTGTTTCTGGAATATCTCGGTACTGCCGATGTACAGGTTTGAACCGTTGCGCGGCTGCGCCCCAAATGCTGCGAATGGTTTAGAAGGGTCAACCGGGCCGTTGTCATTTTCAACCACCAGATTTTTCATCCCGGTAACGGCTACATCAATACCGATTTTTGATAAACCTGCCGATGCCATTTGAACATATAAGTCGTATGCGGCACCCTGAGCTTTAACCAATAAGCGCATTACAGGCAGACCCGTGTTATAATTTTCCTTATGGATAGCTTTGTTATAGGGTACTATCGCCTTCTCTTTAGGTGGGATCACTACCTTAATTGTTAACTGATAGGGTGCTGCGGCAGTTTGCTGAAAGGCATCGGCGCCGGCAAAACTTGCCTGCAACCAGTCTTTTTCAGAAGTCAGGAACACCTTAAACATTCCGGGCATATCGGCTACCGGCAAGGTTCCGGGCGAGGTATCAAAGGTAAGCGTAAGTGTGATGGCGCGTTCCCCTTCGCTCAGCAACAGCACTTTGGAAGCCACGGCAAAACCCATGGTAGCCGCCGGCCAACCATCATTGCCAAAGGCATTCCATTTTGGCGGATCGTCCTTTATAGGCGTACCCAGTCCATCCAGCGAGTTTGTAACATCGGCATAAGCAAGCTTATTGGCAGATGCCGAACGATAAAAGCTTTTCAGGGCTGCTATGCTGGCTTTATTTATGGCCAATTCACTTTCGGTAGCAAAGGCAAGCGGCCTGGGTTTGGCACTTTTGTCTTTCCCCGCGTCCAGCAAACTGCCTCCCTCCAGCAGATAGCCGCTCAGGTTTTTGGCCAGTTCAAAAATTACATGCACTTTATCTGGTACCTCGGGCCTGTTACGCAATTGCAACACCTGCTTATAATAAAAGTCCAGGTGGCGCCCGGTAAGCTCGTTTAACGAGTCGGCAGAATGTTGCAACAGCAGCACAAAACACATAAACAGGGCCAGGTGCGGCTCAATGTCAGATTTTATACCCGCGTCGGCAAATCCCTGCCGGGCATTCTTTATTTTGTCTTCCGCCTGTTTTACGAATGTGTCCAGTTCACCGGCGTCTTCAATAAAAAACGACGACCAGTCGCCCTGGGGATGGTTGCTATCGGCTACTGAAAAATAATTGACCTTTTTGGCATAAGCCGCGGCAAACTGCAGCCAATCGCGCAACCCAAGCTCTTCAATGGGCGCGCTGGCGGGATCCAGCGCCTTTAAAAAGCGCTGCGACTGGCTTGCGCCATCACGTTGTAGCGGATTTTTTTCGTTACAGGCCATTATTTAGCGGTCATGATATTATTTGCCTCGTTAATATAAAAAGGGAATACATAGTTATAGCGCGAATTGGTGGTACGGATGGTATAATCCAGCTTTATCATCAAAACACCTTCGTATTCCATGCTGCTATCAATTTCAGTACTGTTAAGGGTTATCCGCGGTTCAAAATATAACACAGCAGTTTCTATCATATCCTTCAGGTAAGTTTTAAGGGTGAGATTCATTGCCTCAAAAACCATGTTCTGCATGTCGCAGCCGTATGTGGGCTGCATAATACGCTCGCCCAGCCGGGTGGTGAACAAAATCTCCAGGCTGCTTTCAATATCGGCCTCGCCGGTAAGCATTTCTACCTTTTTTGCCGATTTATCAAAACGCGGCGGGAAACTCCAGCCACTGCCCACAAATGGTATTTTTTGTTCCATACTCTTAACCTCCAATAATTACCGTAGCACACCCGGCTACAATACTGCCGCCGTGCGCCGTGCTATCGCCCATACGGGCTGCGGGTTTACCGCCAATCATTACCGTTGCCGACCCCGCCACAATACTGTCGGGCGGGCCGGTACAGGTGCACATATCGCCCACACAAACGGCCGGCATACCGCCAATAAGCACCGTTGGTACTCCCGGCCCGATTACCGGACCGCCAACGTGAGGCACTGTGCCGTTAACCATCGGGCAGATATGCATGTCTGTAAGCCGGGCTGCTGCTCCCATAATTTTGTTAATTTATCTGTACTATCGCCCCCCTTAAAGTTGCCGAACCACTTGACTTTACTTCGAGGCTGCCCGTGCCCTCTACCGATGCTGATGCATTAGCTTTCAGGCTGACGTTCATGCCCTCCACGCTAAAATCCTGCTGAGCCTTTAAAGTGAGTGTTCCTTTTGTTTCGATGGTGATCCCGCTGCTATCCATGGTGATGGAATTATTGTTTTCATCCTGCATCTTTATTACTCCAGCGTTTTCATCAACAGCAAACTTTTTACCTGCGGGCGTTTCAAGCGTTACTGATTTTTTGTCGTCATCAAAAATCAGCTTCATTTTGCTTCGGGTAACAAAACCTTTCTGATTGTTATCGTCGGCCGCGGTTAAAGGGGCTGATTTTGCGCTGCTGTTAAGCATACCTAAAACAACTGCCTTACGGGGGTCAGCATTTAAAAAACCAACCACAACCTCATCGCCTATTTCAGGCAGGAAAAAACTGCCCCGCTGGTCGCCCGCGTCAAGGGTGGCCACACGCGCCCAGGTGCCCTGCTCGTCCGGATCAATAACCGGCATGCGCACCAATATGCGGCATTCACCGTCGGGGTCATTCTCCAACTGGGTAACAATGCCGATCTGCAAGCCGGGAACTGCCTGTATCAACGCTGACGCCGGTTTAACACTGGTTTCATATTTTTCAGTAAACCAGTTGGGGTCAAGACCGAATTGTACGTCCAGTTGCCAGTCGCCATGGGCTATGTGGTGCTGTATATGCGCAACAAAAGCATTCCCATTAATGCGGTCGCTAAGGTTATTCAGCTTTATAATGTTGCCAGGCTTTACATTATGTATACCCTGAAAACGCACGCGTCCCTTTACTTTGGAGAATACCTGTTTCAATTTTAGCGCATCGGTCCAGGCCTGCAGTTCGGTTTGCAGCAAGCCGCCGCCGTGATTCAAATACAGGCTGCTTTCGTTAAATACCCCCGCCAGGTCATCGGCGGACAGGTTGCCGTTGAGCGTGCCAGAAGGCGGAGCAGCATCCACACTATCAATTTCCTGCGATGAGGCATTCCAGGTACGGCCGGTTATCGATGGATATTGCAGGCGCGAATCTATCTCTGCATCCAATTCCAATATAGTAGCCCCAAAAGACAGTTCGACAACAGGCTCTGATGATGCATCAGGAGCGCTAATACTCAGCGTGCCATCGTCGGTAAAAACCAACATACCATTTAATTCAGCCCGGGCTACTATAAAGTCCCAGTCGGTGGCTTCGTATTGTACCAGGTCGCTGGATGTGATAGTCATATCGGCAATGTCGGTTTGCAGGCCGCTGTATTGTCCGGCTATCTGGGTTATGGCATCGCTGTCTTTTATATTCTCGCCAAAGTATTTGTTGCGGCGGGCCAGGGTCATGGCTATTGCTTTGTCGCGGCATTCAACCACCAGTTGCGAGCCGCTGCCGCGCAGTTTTAAATTGTGCTTGATAATGACCCCCTTAAACAGGGTGTATACATCCGATTGATAGCCACACAATATTTCAATATTTTTCCCGGGGATAAAAAGCGCATCATTACTTGCTGCAAACTGCTGTCCGGCGGCGTCGCCGTCAATAATTATAAATTTGGCAGAAGCTATGCGGTTAACTCCCTTATCAATCACCAACCCTTCCACCTGCAAAGTACGCGGAATCTCCGTGCCCTCAATTTTAATCACTGGGGTAACCACGGTAGCCGGGCGGGTGGTTTCTATGGTTCTGCTGTCGGGCATGTTTATTTGGCAATAGGTGGGAAATTAATTTTTGAGCCGGTTTTGAGGTAGCGGAAATCGTTCAGATTGTTGGCACGCGCCACCTCGATGTAATATTTTGAATCGCCATATATTTTATAACAGAGCAAGGGCAAAGTATCGCCTTCATTAACAATGCGTACACGGGTAAGGTCCGGCGACTGGGCATTCTCCTGTGCTACTCTTTTTTTGTCTTCCACCGAACCCATAAAAGCGGCTTTCACCACCGCCCGTAAGGGAGCACCCTGGCTGTTAAACAGTTTGTAGCTGATCTCCATACCTGTTAGCACTCCGTCAAACTTCAGCGTGCCCCAATATATACTTACCATGCGCGGGCGATGGCTTTCGCCCTTGTACTCAATAATGAGCTTTTGCAGGTTATCGATATCCTCATCCACCCCCATTTCGCCGGCGGTTGCGCCATTCACTACCCCCGTCCGATCAAACATCAGCTCAAAATCCATCTTCTGCGGGTCAATCCTGGTAAATTTGGGCAACTTGCCCGAAGTACCCTGCGCCTGCTGATCGTCATACTTAATTTCGATCTTCTGACTGTAGCTTTCCGGGTTGATCTGTACCATCATAGAGCCTTCTTCCGTCTTGTTCTGCGGATCGGAATAAGCTACTATCTTCATTTTTGATACATTATCAGGCATTACCGTTCGTTTTTATTTTTTAATATTTCCAGGATCTGCTCCACACATTCAGCCACTATCTCCTCTTTAGAAGCGCCCCCCCCTCCACCGCTGGTTTGCTGCCCTGCCGCGCCTTGCGGCCGGTTCTGGCCTGAAGCGCTTTCACCAACGCTTACACGAATAACTAGTTCTTTGATCTCTATAGGCATAAGTATCAGGTTTGCAGGGTATAGTATTGGTATTGAAGTTCAAAGGTTTCAATAGCTATGCTGTTCTGTTCGGCATTCAGATCGCTCAGGCTCCATTTTTTTGGCCAGGCCTGCACCACGTTCCAGGTCAGCAACGGCTCATGGTCGGCATTCAGCAGACTAACAGTAAGGTCTTTAGGTTCGATAATAAAATTATTGAACACATTATTACACCAGTTAACCAGCAGCTGCGATTTGGTTATGAGGCCGCGTTTAAGCACCAACGCGGGGAACTTAGCCCTGACCGGTAAGGCATACTCGAACCTGTTTTCGCCGCCTTCCTTTTTGGCTTCGGTTTCCATTTCCATAGACAGGCCCGAAACGTTTTGAAAGCGGCTGTCGATATTCTCATCGCCAATGCCGGAAAACGTAACTTTAAAATGAAAGCCTACAGGTGGATAGCTTGCATCAGCCATTTACTTAACCGTTTTTAATGGTTAAACCTTCGTGTGCCACCTCCAGCGTTTCAATTGCAGCCTCGTTGGCATCGGCCTTAAGATCCGCCGACTGTATCTTTACCGGGAAGGCGTTCTTAACCGACCAGGTAACAACCGGCTGATGCTCCTCATTCAGCAGGTTAATAGTAAGGTCGCGCCGTTCAATAGTGTTCAGTTTAACGGTGTTCATCCAGTCATAAAATTCGTTGTCGTTGGCAAAGGTGCCGCGCTTTAAGGTGATGTTTCCAAACTTGCGCATCCCCGGCATCTTTACTTTATTGTATTCCTTGCTGCTGCCTTCACGGTACTCTATCACTTCAGTTTCAATTTGCAAACCGGTTACTTCAGTAAAACCGATGTGCGTGCCACCCCAGTCAACCTGGAAATGGAATTTGGGTAGAGGATAATTTGCCATTGTGTGTGTTTTAAGTCCAAAGCAAAAAGCTGAAAGCCCAAAGCCCGGAATGGTTAATTATTTATTATTTTTTGTTCATTTACTCCAGGCGTTTACCCGGACTTTGCTTTATGTTATAAGTCAATTAATTTTCCTGCATTTTGTGGCTAAAGCGCAGAATGATAAATTCTGCCGGGCGTACCACAGCCATGCCAATTTCAACTATCAATAGCCCGTTCAATATATCGTCGGCCGTCATAGTTTCATTCAGCCCAACATGTACATAAAACGCGTCTTCGGGTTTGGCGCCCTGCAATGCTCCCGCGCGCCATTGCAGCGTAAGGAAGTTTTGCACCATCATGCGAAGTTTAGTCCAGGTATTGGCGTCGTTATTTTCAAAAACGAAAGGATAGGTTGCATTCCTCACTGATTCTTCGACCATGATAAAGAAGCGCCTCACGGGCACGTAACGCCATTCGTTATCGTTACCGGCCAACGTACGGGCGCCCCAAACCAGCGTGCCTTTTCCGGCAAATGCCCTTATAGCATTAACCGATTTGCCGGTGGAAGTAACATTCATATCATCCTGGTCAATATTGTCAATCTTTACAGCGGGGCCTATTACGTTGTTCAGACTAACATTTGCAGGCGCTTTCCACACGCCGCGGGCAGCATCTACAGCAGCATAAACGCCGGCTACTGCTCCTGATGGCGGGATGGTGCGCATGCTGGCCGTTACAGCCTGGCTAACACCACCAAAAAAGCTGTGGCCGGTAAACAGGGCCTGTTCTGCCTGGCTTTCGTAAAAGAGGGCAGCATTTAACAAAGCGCTAAAGGACGCCAACAGGGTAGTGACCGGCCCGGCCAGATCATTGATAATACTGGCCACATTCACCACCAGGCTGGCATTATTGTAAGCCGTATTGGTTTTGGCAACCGAGCCAAACGACTCGCCACCCAGCCAGTCTGACACTGCCGAAAATTGGGTGTAATGCGTTGACGCTGTACGCCCGGTTAGAATATTGCCAACTTTGGTATTTTTCTCTATGGCAATGAGCGCAATAAGCGCCTGCTGCAATTTGGTATCAGCTTTTAATTTTTCAATGTCTTTGGCCAGCGGAGAGGAAGCTGAAATGTCGTTTTCGGCTTTCGGAAAAGCGGTCGCTACTGAAGCCAGCAGATCCATATACGCGGCCAGCTTTGTATCAGGTTTATTAGGGGCAGGCAGATTTTTAGCTGCATCTGCCGAAAAAGCGCCCAATTGTCCGGTTATTTCAGCAGTGCCATTCAGTCGTAGTGAGTCTTTGTCAGCCTGTGAAGAAAAAACCTCACCCAGTACGGTATCAGTATCAGCTATTTTTGCGGCCAGGTCGTTAACCAGTGTTTTTTCGGCATCGTTAACTGAGAAACCCGTGTTATAATTAGCAGGTGAAATGACTGCATTTGCATTATTTCCGTCTAAAAACACCAGCTGTCTGAAATCGACATCTATCCCGTAGCTGGTTATTATCCATGGGTAATAAACCGCCCCGTAGTTAAGATTATTTATACCTGTTTGGTCGCGAAAATCGGCTATCGGGTCAAAGCTTGCCGCCGGATCCTTCGGTTTGTCGCCCTGCAATACATCAAAAATGCTGAACCGGTCCTGCAGTTTGGCGCAAACGTCCAACGCATAGTTCTGCAGCTGGCCAAAATTTACCTTGTCGGGTTCGTTAGAGGCATTCAGCAGTAAAACTGCATCAGGAAACAGTATTAACGTAGGTTCATCATATGCCTTTACTGCATCAATACCGCCCTTAATATCATCAAAAGCTATTGCATCGCCGTAAGCGCCTACCGAAACAATATAGCATGGCCCGCCCCCATTATCAAAGTATTGCATCATAGAGGTATACAGCATATACCGTTTATCGGGCTCAATATTGCTTATCTGTTTGCCTTTTACCGTTACGGTATATGTTTTTTGCTGGTAAGCGCCGCCAAAAATACTTTGATATTCTATAAGCGAGCTGATTCGTACAGGCACGTTGGTTAAGTCGCGACCGGATACGGATGTGATAAGTTGTGTATAACCAATAAATGCCGGTATGGCTGTTGCTACCTCGGCTACCGAGGGCGGAAGCAGTGCAATCTCCTGCACGTATACTCCCGGGGTTTTGTACGCCATATGCTGTTATGATTGAACGAGTTTATGACTGAAACGAAGTATAATGAACTCAGCCGGACGGACCACCGCCATTCCAACCTCTACAATGAGACGGCCTTCCAGTATGTCAAGCGCTGTCATGGTTTCGCCTAGTCCCACGTGTACAAAGAAAGCGTCTTCAGGTTTAGCTCCCTGTAAAGCGCCCGCCCGCCATTGCAGCGTAAGGAAGTTGGCAATCATGCCGCGTATTTTCGACCAGGTAGTACCGTCATTAGGTTCAAAAACAAAGGGTTCAGTTGCTTTTTTAACTGATTCTTCTACCATATTGAAGAAACGCCGCACTGATATGTACCGCCATTCATTATCGTTACCGGCCAGTGTACGGGCACCCCAAACCAAAACGCCTTTGCCGGTAAATGTTCTGATAGCGTTTATAGATTTGCCCGTTCCGGTAACGTTCAGGTCGTCCTGATCGGCATCGGTAATTTTTACGGCCGGTTCTATCACCATATTCAGGCTCACATTGGCAGGCGCCTTCCACACCCCCCGGGTGCTGTCCACCGTAGCATACACTCCCGCAATTGCCGATGCCGGAGGCAGCGTAACCGAAAGCGCGCCTATCTGTTGCTTAATGTAGTTGTACAGTTCGCCGTTATTATGATAGATTGATTTACTTACGTTTACGGTGCCTTCAGGTAATCGTAATACGGCATTGGCCGGCACTTCTGAGGCGCCGACATTGGTACCTGCTATAATATTTATGCTGGCCTCGTCAACTTTGTAAGGGATGGTAGTGCGCAGGTTTGGATAGTAGGCTGCCGCATAACTGAGGTTATTATTTCCTATTTTAGTACGGAAAGTAGCCACATCTGTATTATAAAGATCTACAAGCACCACCCGGTCTTTAAGCAAAGCTGCCTGCGCCATTGCCTTTGCAGTGTATAATCCGTAATACTTATCAATGTCGGTAAGCGCAATGGCATCGGTGTAGATCAACACCGTTGGTTCATCTTCTTTCTGTACGGCATCCATTGCCGCCCCCAGCTCAACGTCTGAAACCGCCCCCCCGCTGGTGGCGCCTGCCGAAGCAATATAACATGGGCCGCCGCCGTTAGCAAAATACAGTTGCAGGCAATAATACATCCTGAATTTAATAGTTGCGGAAGGGTCGGCCAGGGCTGCATCAAGCGAATAAACGCCGTTCGCGTCCTTGTTAATCTTTATTCCCCCGGCTGTTCCGGTAGTATTAAAACTCACGTTGTCCGTATCACCAAAAATCTGCTCATACTCTTTGAGCGACTTAATGCGCACAGGTTTGTTAATAAGCGATTGACCGTTATATGTGGTTTTTTGCGTGTAGCCTATAAAGGCCGGAATAGCCGTTTCCACTTCGGCTACTGAGGGTGGAAGCAGCGATACTTCTTCCACATAAACGCCCGGGTGATGGTATGTTGCCATATTACAGTTTTTAAATAAATATTTCCGAATAGATCTGATTGGTCTCTGGTTTTATCATGGCTGCCGTTGCGTTGGGCAGGTCATCCGCAGTTAGGTTGTTATTTTTATCTTTCACCTTTACTTGTATAAAGCCCTGCCTGGTGAGCGGTAAAGTATCGCCCGTGACGGAGGCTGGGCCAAAGGCCGCGCCAACGTAACGCCAGAAAGTAGCCCTGTTTTTAAAATGCAGATTAAACACCGGCGATTTAAGCGATCCATCTGTTTTAAGCAGGTTATAGGATGCATTGCTGGTTTTTACCACCACATCAATTATGCCCCATGCCGTGGTATTAGTAGTGTAGTAAAAAGCAAAATCGTCGGTATAGCTTGCGTCGGCGGTAGTAATATGCGCGTAATATAGCCCATGCGGTAGTGCGCTTATATCAGCCTTAATGGTGTTAAAGTCGCCGGTTTCAATGTTGCTTATAACCGGCAAAGCATTGCCTTTACGGTCTGTAATGGTAAGCAGCGGCATTTTATTCGCTACAGTGGGCGTATAGATAAATATATTTCCGCTACAACGTATGCTATCTGCCGCACTGGCGTATAAAAGCGGTTTTCCGCTCACCAGCGGATCGGTGTCCCAATTACCTGCAGGGCCGCCCGAAGGATTGCTGCTATTTTTTTTCCGGGCTATATATAATTTGGTTGGTGCAGTGTGATTATCCACCAGCATATCGCCCGGATAATAGGTGGTACCGCCCTGGTACACCCGGGGAGTTGCAGTTATAAAAGGAGCAATACGCTGCGCGTATGCAGCATCGTTGGTGAAATAAAATATCCTGTCAGGCGCCGGCTGCAGCGGAAGCATGGTATAGTTCACAAATAAGCCGTCTACTACGTTCAGATAAAAGGAAAATACAGAATCATCTTCCGGGGCAACTTCAGGCAAGTTAATCCCGGTTTCGCTGCTATAGCGTATGCCGGTAATAAATCCGCCGGGGGTTGTTTTGAAAACCGCATGGCAACCTGCTAAAAGAGAATGTGTGGCTGCGCTGGGTTGTATGGATAAGAAATCACCTACGTTGTAGCGTAGTTGCAGGGCCAGCTGCCTGGCGGCACTAAGCGTATCAAAAATACTGTCGCCATCATCCAAATGGTAATGGTGTTTGATAGCCAGCTCGAATAAAGTCTCGTAATACAATTTCAGGCTCATAGGGTTTTGTTTTAACATCACCCTCACATATCAGCTTTCACAAAAGTTTATCTAACATTTATTAGCTTAATTTTTCGTTCAGATCGATCTGTTTTATTACACCACGGCTTTCTGTCACATTATTCCTGAATATTTCCACAAGCCGTACCCTATATAAAATATAAGGGTGCTGTTTGCCGCCCAATGTACTCCACAGGTAGTTGGCCTGTTCAAATGTGGGCGAGTAGATATCCAGCATCAGGCGAAAGTCGCCAAGCCCATCCTTTAAGGTCGGGCTGTTTTGTTTAGTAAATGTGTTTTTTCCCTGAAAAAATGTTACGATGTGCGAGAGGTACTGGAGCGCTTTAGGGTACGAATCATTAAAACAGGTGAACAGCACATATAAGTTTAAATAAAGCGGCGCATTACGATAGTTGATAGCCTCACCATCGCGGGCGAAGTTCGGTTGGTTTTTGAGCGTGAACTCCTCAGAGACATTGACCAGTGTTAAAAAAACATGGTCAAGACCTATCAACTTATCCTCGGGAATATGAGCAATGTTTTTGAGCTGCGTAAAATCCGCGCTTATGCTGCTGTTCCCGTCGGTAGTTTTGAGATAATTATTCACCTGCTCAGCCAAAAAGCCGAGTGAATCATATATCATAACGCCGAGAAAAATAAAGTGAAAATGGTGGTGTTTTATAATTAGGTGTAGTAAAAATAATCGCAGAATATATAAAATGCAAGAAAAAAGAAAAATAAATTGCCCTTTCATTAAGATATTAACCAGATATTTTAATATTTAATTATAAAGAATTTTATTTACAAATAAGTATTGAGCCAACTAAACCAAAGCACTTCATGACGGCAGAATCAGTTTCTGATATCTGATTGTTCCCATAATTCTCCATCGGATAAATTAAAGGCTGCAGCATATTGTCATCTCTGGCTAATATTTAATTTTAACCGGAACGATTGTTCCGGATTTGAATCTATATTTGCGGAACGATTGTTCCGAATATATAATTAAAATCACGTCAAGAATGAAAAAGTTAGAAAACAAAGTAGCTGTAATAACCGGTGCATCAAAAGGAATTGGGGCAGGCATAGCAAAAAGCCTGGCAGCAGAGGGTGCAGCGGTAGTAGTAAATTATGCTTCATCAAAAGAAGGAGCAGATAAAGTTGTAGCCGAGATTGTAGCCAATGGCGGCAGGGCTGTTGCCATACAGGGCGATGTATCAAAAAAGGCCGATGTAACCCGCTTATTTGCCGAAAGCGAAAAAGTTTACGGAGGGGTAGATATCCTGGTAAATAACGCCGGTATTTATAAGTTTAACACAATTGAGGAAGTGAGCGAAGAAGAATTTCACCGCCAGTTTAATACTAACGTACTTGGTTTGCTTTTGGCAACACAAGGTGCTGTAAAAAGCTTTGGTGAGAAAGGCGGCAGCGTTATCAATATTGGCTCGGTAGTAAGCCGTATTACGCCCCCCGGCAGTTCGATATATACAGCCACCAAGGGTGCTGTTGATTCGATAACACAAGTATTATCAAAGGAGCTGGGGCCAAAAAAGATCCGCGTTAATTCGATTAACCCCGGAATGGTTGAAACTGAAGGCACTCATGCAGCCGGTATTATCGGCAGCGACTTTCAAACACAAACCGAACAAACTGCACCTCTTGGCCGCATAGGTCAGCCGGACGACATTGCGCCCATAGCTGTGTTCCTGGCTTCTGACGCATCAGGATGGCTTACCGGCGAAACGTTGTTTGCAGGCGGCGGCGTAAGATAATTTGATTTGCCCGCATCAGTGGGTAAATTGTCGCAAAATAGATAGCTTTGCCTTTTATAGGCAAGGCTTTTTTGCTATGGCAAGAACTAAAGATTTTAATGAGGACGAAGTGCTGGCCAAAGCGGTTTGTATTTTTTGGCACAAGGGATATAACGGCACTTCGATGCAGGATTTGGTAGACGGCCTGGGAATCAGCCGCTCAAGCTTGTATGATACCTACGGCGATAAGCACTCGCTGTTTATCAAAGCCCTGGAGAGCTACATGGAGTCGGGCTCAAAAGCGCTGTGCAGCATCATCAGCGACAATATACCCGCGAAAGAAGCCGTAAAAAAGCTGTTTGAATATACAACGCGTACTTTATTGGATGACAGCCAGCATAAAGGCTGCTTTATGGTAAATACCGAGGTTGAAGTAGCTCCGCACGACGAGGAAGTCAGCCAAATTATCTGCCAAAATGAACGACAGGTTGAAGATGCTTTTTATAAAGCCATTAAAAAAGGCCAGGATAGCGGCGAGATCAGTGAGGAAAAAGATGCCCGTGCTATAGCCCGGTTTATCTTTAACACAGTAAAGGGACTGCGCGTTACCGCAAAATCAACAACTGACAAGGCGGTTTTTGATGACGTTATCCAGATGGCACTTTCTGTGCTTGACTAACTCCCCGGGGTAAGCTACATTGTTGTTGTTCCCTGTTTAAAATCAAATCCGTCCAGATAAGCTATCTTCCACTTACCTTGCTCTTTTTGAACTTTAAATCTATAATTAAACTCTTTCCAGTCGGGCGACATATCAGCTTTCAGTTGTCCCCACGTCCAGGAAAATTCGCCCTTTTGTTTATTCAAACTGACAACCTTTACTTCAACTAAGTCCCACGGGTTTGGTTTGTCGTATGGCTCATCCTGGGAATCGCACCACGGATCAACATCGTTGGCAAAATTAAATGGAGGCAATTCGTCTGTCACCCATTTGAATTCGTTATTTTTAACTTTTCTATCGAGTGTTAAAATGATTTGTTTGTAATTATAGATAAACTCAGGGGTGAAAAATTCAGTAGCTTTTAGCACCTGTAAATTTGTCTCAAGCTTTTTAAGGTCAAAGCCAATACAAAGACTATCCTTGCTGTCAGTTAGCTCCGGAACAAGCTTTAATGTCTTCTGTGATTCAGCCCAATTCAGCATCTTCCTGATAAGGTCCCGAATTTCTGTTTTGTCGTCTTTAGCCTGCCAAGCAGCCAGGACTAATTCCGTGGAAGTTTTGGTTGTTTTGTTCTTATGCCGGTCTCCATCGCCGCAGGCTAACATAACTGGCAGTATGAAAAACGCAGTATAGTTTAAATATTTCACGTTCAACCTGTATTAAGGTACTAAGCTTAAGGGAATTAACACGAATATAAGAAATTTCGTAGCAGTGATTTTATTAATCTGTTTAGATGATAACTTTTGAGCTATCTTTCATCGCTGCCAGCTTACTCTGAAACATCACCGACATCAGTACGGCTTTATTTTTTATTTCTGTGGCATTTGGCCCTTCAAAGTGCTCATCCACGGTTTGATTGAAGAGACTGATCCACCTGTCAAAATGTACCGCTTCAACAGGCAGCGGCGCATGCCTGGCAAATGGGTTGCCCTTATAACCGGGAACACTGAACAGCGCGGCATTCCAGAAAGCGTACATCTTCTGAAGGTGGGGCTCCCAGTTGTCCTTAATTACCGCAAAAAATACCGGGCCAAGCCTGTCGTCACGGCGTACCTTATCATAAAAGCTATCCACCAAAATCTTTATCGAGTCTAAGTCTTTCAGGTCTTCCATAGCGCGCGTTGTTGTTCAAAGTTACGGGTAATTACCTGCAAAAGAACTGCCAGTTGACGGTAAGAGTGGCAAAGTTAAACGAAATACAATAAAAGCTAGCCGTGAAAAGATTGGTTAACAAAGATTACTTTTGGACTATGTCAAAGCAGCATCCAGCACAAATAACCCCGTCCAGCTTTTATTTTTTGGAAACCTTAAAGAAAAACAACAACCGCGAGTGGTTTGCTAAAAACAAGGAACTGTTTTTGAAAGAGCAAGCAGTTATTGAAGAATTTGCCGAAGCCCTGCTGCGGGAGCTTAACCGGCACGATGTGATTGAAACGGCATCCGGTAAGAAAAGCCTATACCGGGTTTATCGTGACATCCGTTTCTCTGCCGACAAAACACCTTACAAAACTCATTGGAGCGGCAGCTTCAGGCGGGCTACCAAATTTCGCCGCGGTGGTTATTATTTTCATATCGAGCCGGGCAACAACTTTATCGGGGGCGGTTTCTGGAACCCCAACCCTGCCGACCTGAAATCGATCCGTGATGATATTGCGTTTGATTCCCGTCCGCTAAGGGCTATTTTGAGCGATACCAATTTCATTTCATCCTTTCAAACCCTACAGGGCGAAAAAATAAAAACAGCACCCAAAGGCTTCCCTGCCGACCATGAAGCTATTGAATTATTACGCCACAAACAATTTTTGCTGATACGCCGCTTTACCGACGACGAGGTATTAGGGCCCGACTTAGTGCAAAAGGCAAGCGACGGATTTAAGCACATGCGACCGTTTTTTGATTATATGAGTGAGGTGCTGAGTACCGACGTGAACGGGTCAACCTTATTATAAAGACCTTCCGGGTTAAGGTAAGGTTACGCACCTACGGAGCGCTGGTATTGTTGTTTGTGTTTTCTACCAATATTTCGCTCCTGACGGAGCTGCCCCTTCGATTTGTGGCCAAATCAATCCCTATTTTATTTCATTGCCGGTGCTGAGAAAACAAAATGAGCCACCAATTTATCAAGGAGTACGAAAAAGCTATAATGAGCGGGATACCGGCAACCTTGTTAATGCAGTGCACAAATCTTACCGATATATGGTCGAATAGCTTGTTGGCGTTAAAAGTCGTTCAATATCGCTGGCCCCGATAGGGCTATGATATTGGTAGAAAAAAACAAAAGAATTTTCCGCTCCGTAGGTGCGTGACCTGCGTGCTATTTGGCGCACCTAACGGAGCGCTGACATGGGTAATCGTTTTTCTACCAATATTTTGCTCCTAACGGAGCTGCCAGAAAATCATGTATTTAAAACGCAACAGGTATTAAATCAATATTAATTGAAGACTACTTCATTGCCGGTGCTGAGAAAACAAAATGTGTAACCAGTCTATCAGCAACACAAATGAGGCAATAATAAGTGCAATGCCAGCAACCTCATTAAGACGGTGTAGAAATTTTACCAATATACGGTTGCGCAGCTTATTGGCATAAATGGCTTTAGTTAAAAGTCGTCCAATATCGCTGGCCCCGATAGGGGTCTGATATTGGTAGAAAAAAACCAAAAAATTTTCCGCTGGTATTGTTGGATGTATTTTCTACCAATATTTCGCTCCTGACGGAGCTAAAGCTTCGATTTGTAGCCAAATCAATCCCTATTTTATTTCATTGCCGGTGCTGAGAAAACAAAATGAGTCACCAATTTATCAAGGAGTACAAATGAAGCAATGATAAGTGCAACGCCTGCAACCTCGTTGAGGCGGTGTACAAACTTTACCGATATACGGTCGCGCAGCTTGTTGGCGTAAAAGGCTTTAGTGGTATCAAGCCCGAACTGAACGATCAGTATCGTTAAAAACATGATGGCTATTTTAAGCGACCGGTTTGGTACGCCTTCATGGTAAACGGTACTTGCAGCGCCGATGACGATTGTCCAGTGAAAAAGTATAGTGGGATTGAAAATGCACATTACAAAGCCCTTTAAAAAGTAGCCCGCGCGGTGCAGTTTGGTGGGGATGGTGTTGTTATAATTGATCTCGGACTTTTTGAACATGTAGTATATGCCGATGGCAAATAACACAGCGCTGCCAATGATTCCGGCGTAGGTTTTATCATGGGCAGTAACGTCAAAATATTGAGAGCCGAACAGGATAGCGCCAACAAAAACCATGTCGCTGCAGACGACGCCCAATGCAAGCGCGACGCCAGCATGAAAGCCTTTTTCGATACTGGTTTTTATCAGGGCAAAGAAAACCGGGCCGGTTAAAAACGTAAGCACTAACCCAAATCCGATACCTGATATTATAGCTTCTATCATTAATTTAGGCTTCCTCGCCGGTTAATTTTAAAAAAGGGAGCACGAATATGCAATTTTATATGGTAAACAACCAAACTTAAAATTGTGATTTATTAATTAAAAAATATACCGGAATTACAAAAATTAGCTATGTTTAGTGTTTCAATTACACTGCTTTTATAAACCTGACTAAACGATGGAACAAAAAAACACAAAAAGTTACGGCACAGCGCTGTATACCATTATTACCGTATTTTTCTTTTGGGGGTTTCTCGCGGCCTCGAATGGCATATTCATACCTTTTTGCAAAGCACATTTTAACCTGACACAATTTGAATCACAATTAATCGACTTTACTTTTTACGGCGGTTACTTTATAGGTTCATTGGTGTTATACTTTGCATCGCAGTTAACCAAGGTTGATATCCTGAATAAGTTAGGTTATAAAAACGGTATCATTTATGGCCTTGTTCTGTCGGCGGCTGGCGCGCTGATAATGGTTCCGGCTATAAATTCAGGCTCATTTGGGTTTATACTTGGCGCGTTTTTTATTATCGCACTTGGTTTCTCGTTGCAGCAAACTGCCGCTAATCCATTCGTTATAGCCCTGGGAACACCCGAAACAGGCTCCAACCGTCTAAATCTTGCCGGTGGTGTAAATAACTTCGGTACATTACTCGGGCCGGTTATCGTCAGTATTGTTTTATTTGGCAGTGCCAGTAAGCTGATACCAGCTGCCGAGGTGAAAATAACGGCAGTAAACACGCTCTATTTTATTCTTGCAGGACTATACATAGCAGTAGCGATATTTTTCTGGATCTCAAATTTACCAAAGGTTACCAGCGACGAGAAAATTGAGGCAAGTCATAAAACCAATATGCCCCTATTTATCATTTTTATCGCGTTCTGCCTGATTTTAGCGGCTGGCCCTTTAACAGAGCTTACAGGTTTGTCCCGGGCTTATTTTGTTTATGCGTCGCTTGCAATTATATTGGTTACGCTGATGATGTCACTGTCCGCCTCGAGTAAAAGCACCGAAGGTTGGGGCGCAATGCATTACCCACAGCTTATCTATGGTATGATTGCAATTTTCACCTATGTGGGTGTGGAAGTAACTATACAAAGCAATATGGGCGCCCTGTTAAAAACAGCCGACTTTGGCGGATTCAAGGAATCGGAAATTGCCCCATACATTTCGCTCTATTGGGGAAGTTTAATGATAGGCCGCTGGACGGGCGCCATTGCAGTGTTTAATCTATCCAAATCAGCCAAAAACATATTAACCGTTATTGTTCCGCTATTTGCATTTGGTGTGGTATTGCTGGTTAATTACCTTACAGGTGTGAATGTTTCGAACTTGTTTATTTATGTAGTATGTGTCGCTATAGTAATTGCTGGTTTTTTGATCGGTCAGCAAAAGCCTGTGCGTACGCTTACATTATTCGGCATACTGGGCGTTTTGGCTATGGTGGTTGGTTTAATGTCGACCGGCCGCGTAGGTTTGTTTGCTTTCATCAGTGGTGGTTTATGCTGCTCCATTATGTGGCCGTCTATATTCGCATTGTCAATTGCTGGGCTTGGAAAATATACCAGCCAGGGCTCGGCGTTCCTGATCATGATGATTTTGGGCGGCTCTATTATTCCGCCGGTTCAAGGAATTTTAGCTGATACAAGCGGCATTCATTTATCTTATGTGGTTCCGGTATTGTGTTTCGCTTACCTGGCGTTCTTTGCATGGAAAGCAGGCGCCGTATTGAAAAAACAAGGTATCGACGTGGATAATCTTGATGCTTCAGGCGGACATTAATATTTTAGAATCCAGAGGTTGGAGACCAGAGATTAGTTGGTTTCTAACCTCTTTTTTTTATAAAGCCTGGACATCAGCCCCACTATATTTCTTCTACGTCTGATTTCCAATAACTAATCTATATCCCATGGCAAAACCAAGCTTCGACCGTATATATATGAACCTGGCTACCGACCTGGCCATGCGCTCGCATTGCGTAAAAGCACAGGTAGGTGCTGTCTTGGTAAAGGATACACGTATTATTTCTATAGGCTATAACGGCCCGCCTGCGGGCACCCACAATTGCGATGAGGAATGGCCTGAAACGGGCTGCGCCCGCGACTCAAAAGGAAGTTGCTCACTTGCCCTTCATGCTGAACAAAATGCCATACTTTATGCCGTAAAAAACGGCGCAAATCTTGAAGGAGCTACTTTATATTGCACCCTCTCCCCTTGCCTGCCATGTGCAAGACTAATTTTTTCAGCGGGGATTAAAAAGGTTTTGTACGATAAATCGTATGCTGCCTATAAAGGCATTGGTAGCGACGAAGGAGTTGACTTTCTAAATAAGTTTGGAGTGCCTGCCGAAAGATTTATTGATGAAGACTACACCGATTAACGAAGGACAACACCGATTTAGAAGTTTGATTATCGATTTGTCCTTCCCTTTTTTGCGATTAATGAATCGGTGAAACGGGGCAGCCTTCTTGAGTGCCGCCGAAAAACAGGCAGAGGACGAAAAATCATCCTCTAATCTGTGAAATCATAGTAATGGCTCAACCTTGCTCAGCGCAAACAGCAACTGCTCATCTGGCGTTAAATCGGTATTATCCAAGATGATGGCGTCTTCGGCACGTACAAGCGGACTTTCTGCCCGTGTGGTGTCCTGGTAGTCGCGGTGTGCCAGGTTTTCGAAAACATCTTCCAGGGTAATATCGGGGTTCTTTGGCTGCAGCTCTTTAAAGCGCCTTTCGGCGCGGACAAGCGGATCGGCAGTCATGAAAATTTTAATCGGGGCATCGGGGAATACAGCGGTACCGATATCACGGCCGTCCATCACTATATTTTTTGATCTGCCCATGCGCTGCTGCTGTTTTACCATCTCATGCCGCACCTCGCGGATAGCTGATACAGCGCTCACCGCTTCTGATACAGGCATCTGCCTTATTTCATCAGAAACTTCCTCATCATTTAAGGTGATATGCGTTTGGTAATCGCGCGAATGAAAATTAAGGTGAATATCTTTAAGCGCTTCGACAACCTGCTCGTGGTTGTTGATATCGATATTATTACGAAGAAAATAAAGGGCTACCGCCCTGTACATTGCGCCGCTGTCAACATAAATAAAATGAAGCTTTTTGGCTAAAGCCTTTGCCAGGGTGCTTTTTCCGCAAGATGAATAACCATCTATAGCTACGATGATGTTGTTGCCCATGTGCAGCGAAGGTAGGGAAAAGTTGGCAGTCGGCAGTGTGCAGTTGGCAGTTTGTTAAAAAGTTATAGTTTATAATCCCAGCCGCATCTCGAGTAAATTTGGCGTAAAGCCGGCTTTTTCATAGGCCCTGACGGCCGGCTGATTGTCGTTATAAACTTCCAGCCGCAATTCATTTATGCCCTGGCTTTTAGTCCATTGCTTAAGGGCATCCAAAACCTTGCTATTTACCCCTCTGCCCCGATATTCGGGTTTTACGTACATGAAACCCAGGTAGCAATGCCGGTCGTGCTTAAGATAGTTCTTTGATTGCGTTACCCGGGCATAACCGGACCCGATTACCTCGCCATTCAGTTCGGCCACTATTACCGCAAAGTCGGGGTCGTCAATCAGTTTCGCCAAATCGTAGTAATGAATTTCGCCTTCTTTTAGGGTTGGATCAAAAGGGCGTTCGGCGGCGACGATGCCTTGTTCGAAGAATAGTAGTGTTTCAAGGTCGGAGGGCTGGGCCTTGCGGGTGATAATTTCATTCATAGGTATGTTTCGCTTATAGAAACGCAATGCATTGTGTCTTACGAGAGCAGCCGGCTTGACATTTTCAGACCTGTCCTGTGGGAGACGCGATGCATCGCGTCCCTGCGGTGAACAATTTATTATCTTTAATACCTTTGCGCTCCCGCCATCGGTAAATCCCTTCTCGACCATTCACTCCACGAGCCCACGTACAATTTCGGTTCCGTTATACCTGCATAAGCCATCCCCAGTAAGGTATGACAAGCAGTCACGCCCGATCCGCAATGTACAATCACATCTTCCGGCGCTACATTGCCAATAGTATCATTATAGAGACTGCGCAAAACATCAGCGGGCAAAAATTTACCATCGGCATCAAGATTCAATATATAAGGCAGATTGACAGCACCGGGGATATGACCTGCTATTAAATCTATGGGTTCTGTCTGACCGAGATAGCGCGGCTTCTCACGAACGTCGATCACCAACCTGCTGTCATCCTGCGCGGCTTCACCTGCTTCATCAATATCAACCGTGCCTGCATAATCGCCGTGGGTATGGTAAGGTTTAACGGGTACTGGCGTGTATTCTTCGGTGTTTAAAGTTATGCCGGCCCTGTTGGCAGCCTGTAATCCTCCGTTTAGCACCTGCACTTTTTCATGCCCCAGCGCACGCAGCATCCACCACAAACGGGCTGCGGCAAAGGCAGCGCTTTTATCGTCGTAAATTATTACATGACTCTGGGGAGTAATACCCCAACTGCCGAGCAGGGCCGAAAATTCACTTACATCCGGCAGCGGGTGACGGCCGCCTTGTGAAGCATCGGTAACTTTTGCCGCCAGGTGTTTATCCAGGTCGGCGTGTATGGCGTTTTCAAGATGACCGCCAAGGTAGCGTTGGCGGGAATCCTGCCCACCCCGCGCATCGATAAGGACGATGTCCGGGTCGTTAAAAGCAGGGTCATTAATTTCAATTAGAGGCGACATAAGTTTGTATCTGATGTATAAAAATCAAATATAACTATGCCGGAATTGTTTTCAGTAATTTTACTGAACGATTTTGTTGGCGCAGGCCGAGCTGGCAAAGGCCTCGGGTTTAGCTTTAAACACAAAGCCCATGCTCAGAATATAACCCATGGCCTCGTGCAGGGCCTGGTTGCTTTTAAACATCGGGTTGGTGTTAATATCGGCATGTACCTCCAGATCAACATCATACAAGTCCAGCAGGTCACAAAGCTTATAGGCAATATCTATTGACTTTTGTACCTCGGTAAGCATCCTTTCTTTAATGCCCATTTTTTGCGAGGTACGCTCCTGGTGGATAAACATAAATCCGCCGCGCTGCTCACGCAGAAAAACAATTACTGTAGCAAAATCAGTGATGTTACCTTTTACCTGCGAATCGGTGCCGATACAAACTTTGAGCTTGTTGCCGAGGGCGGTTTCCCGTTCAATTGTGCGTTCAACCTCCTCCATGATTGGCGAGCTGATGACCTCGCCGCTAAATTTTCTCCAGGTCATAAATTCAATTTTTGAAGTTAAATTTTACCTGACCCGCTTTGGGTCTATAAAAATAAGCGATAACGTTCCATATAAACGTCAATATAATATGATTTATTTGTTAACATTTAACTGAATATTAACAGATTATATTATTGGAGTCCATAAGCAATACACCATAAACCATAGTTAGAAGTTATCATTTAAAGATTTTTTCTTTTTCAAAGGACTATGCTCTCGTTTATGGACTATTAAAAAACACTATCTTTAACGTACAAACCCTGTAACTATGAGATTAACCAAGTACCTTTTATTAACCATACCTGTAATTACGGTTGCCGGATGCAGCCAACCGAAAACATCTTCGACAGAACCGGCGAAGCGCACTGTTTTTTTTGATAAATCGGGAATGGACACTACCGTAAACCCCGGCGACAATTTCTTTTTATATGCCAACGGCAAATGGATAAAGGATACTAAAATTCCGCCAAGCGAGAACAGTTGGGGCCTGGCTAATATGCTTTTTAATGATAACCAGAAACACCTCCACCAGATACTGGAGGACGTTGGCGTGAATGATAACCCGCAGGGCAGCAAGGAACAAAAAGTTGCGGACTTTTATAAGAGCGGGATGGATACCGTCACTATTGAAAAATTAGGCTACGAGCCTGTTAAACCTCTACTGGCAAAGATTGACGCCGTTGCGGATTATAAAGAACTGGTAACCTTAGCTGCCGCCGGTTTCAAGGATGGCGGGGGTTTTTTATTTGGCTTTTACGTAGCACCTGACGACAGGATAGCCAATAAAAATGTGGTGCATTTCGACCAAACCGGCTTAACCCTTGACGAGAAAGGGTCCTACTTAAAAACCGACTCCGCTTCTGTGAACATCAGGAAAGAATATGTAAAATATATTGCGAAGCTGTTTACCCTTACCGGTGTGGATGCTGCAACCGCAACCGCTAAAGCCAATGGCATTTTAAAGCTGGAAACCGAAATTGCCAGGTCGCACTTAAGTCCGGAAGAGCTGCGCGACCCTGTGCGGAATTATAACAAGTTTACTTCAGCTGATTTTCAAAAACAGGTACCTGATATTGACCTTGGGGGCGTATTCAACCTGATGGGATTAAAAACCGATACGGTGCTGGTTGGTCAGCCCGGCTATTATAAAGCTTTGGACGGTTTATTAAAAAGCCAGCCAATAGCCGTATGGAAAGACAAGGCTGCCTTTGGAGTGCTCAATGACGCAGCGACTGCACTCAGCAAACGCTTTGTGAACGCCCACTTTGACTTTTACGGCAAAGTACTGAATGGCCAGAAAGTGCAGAAGGAACGCTGGAAAAAGATGGTTGATAAGGTGGATGATTCGCTGGGCGACTTGTTGGGTCAGCTTTACGTAGAGAAATATTTTCCTGCGGATGCCAAAAAACGAATGCTCAGCCTGGTAAATAACCTGCTGAACGTGTACCGCGACCGTATACAAAAACTGGACTGGATGGGTCCTGAAACAAAACAACGCGCGCTTGACAAGCTGAACGCCATCACCAAAAAGATCGGCTATCCGGATAAATGGAAGAATTATGATGACGTGGTAATAACGAAAGACACTTATTACAAAAACCTGCAGGCTATTGCCAGGCATAACTATAACGAATCCGTAAAGAAAATTAACAAGCCTGTTGATAAAACAGAATGGGGAATGACGTCGCCCACTATCAATGCATCTTATAACCCGGCCTTTAACGACATAACTTTCCCGGCAGGCATACTGCAATGGCCATTTTTTGACAACAACGCTGATGATGCCATTAATTACGGCGCAATCGGCCTGGTTATAGGCCACGAGATGACCCATGGTTTTGATGATCAGGGCCGCCAGTATGACAAGGACGGGAATCTGAAAGACTGGTGGACCAAAGAAGATGCTGCCAAGTTTAATGCTCGTGTAAAGGTGGTAATTGATGAATATAACAAGTACACCGTTTTAGACACCTTACACCTAAATGGCAATTTAACGCAAGGCGAAAACCTTGCTGATATTGGCGGGCTCGCTATTGCTTACCAGGCCTTTAAAAACACTCCGGAAGGGAAGAGCAATACCAAGATTGACGGCCTGACGCCCGATCAACGCTTCTTCCTTTCGTGCGCCCAGGTATGGCGCGCCAAACGCAGCGACCAATTAACCCGCCGCCTGGTTAGTATCGATCCGCATTCGCCGCCCATGTACCGTGTTAACGGCCCGGTATCAAATATGCAGCAGTTTTACGATGCATTCGGTATAAAACCAGGCGCCAAAATGTACAGGGAGGATAAGGACAGAGTGAAGGTTTGGTAGGAATCTGATTTTGAATAAACGCAATGCCATCTGTAACCCGGGTGGCATTTGCTATATTTACTACTGCCAACTTATAAATCTACTCCCTGATGATGAAAAGATACCTATTAACTGCGTTCCTTCTGTACTTTACCTTCTATGCCAGGTGTACTGATACCTTGTCTGTTTGTTCTCCTTCGGGAAAAATCTGCGTAAAGATATGGATGGATAAAGCGTTGAACTATTGCGTTTATGAAGACAACAAAATAGTATTGAAGCCCTCGGTGGCCGACATGCTATTATCCAATCGTCAAAGCTTCTCATCAGATAACAGCATCAAATCACATACGGCAAAATCAGTCACTAATGAAATCGTCTCTCCTGTCCCGGAAAAAAGAAGGAGAATTAAGGACGATTATAATTTACTCTCGATAACATTCAGGAAACCTTATAAAGCGGAATTCAGGGTATATGATGACGGCGTTGCTTACCGGTTTTCTACATCATTTAAAGATTCTATTACTGTACAAAACGAAATCGCTTCGTTCCATTTCCCGGCATCTTCGGCCGCTTATTTCCCTGCCATACATAAAAGGGACGACGCTGATGTTTTTCATACAAGCTTTGAAGAATTATACCCATTAAGGCGGCTTGACTCGATAAAAGACACAGAGGTGGGTTATACACCCGTCCTGGTAGCGCCGCCGGTTAGTCCTAAGATTGCAATTATTGAATCTGACCTGGAGGATTACCCGGGGATGTTTTTAAGCGGAACCGCAGCCGGCGTTTTAGAAGCGAAATTCGCCCGTTACCCGTTACAGGAAAAATTAACTGCAGGTGATTATCCGCAAATGGGGGTTACAGAGCGGGCAAATTATATAGCCAAAACAAGAGGTACAAGAACCTTTCCCTGGCGTGTGCTTATGATTGCCGGTGAAGACAAGCAATTACCTGGTAACGACATAGTTTACAGACTGGCCTCTCCAACCCGTATTGGCGATGCCTCCTGGGTGCATCCGGGCAAAGCCACTGACGAGTGGATCATAAACGTCAATTTGTTTAATGTTCCTTTCAAGTCTGGCGTCAATACGGCATCGTATAAATATTATATCGATTTTGCCAAAAGGTTTGGGTTCGACAGGATAATGATGGATGCTGGATGGAGCGATAACACGGACCTTTTTAAAATTAATCCCGCTATCAACATGGATACGATAGTGGCCTATGCCAAAGCGAAGAACATTAAAATAAGCATGTGGACACTGGCGCATACGTTGAACAGGCAGCTTGACAGCGCCTTAAACCGTTTCAACAAATGGGGCGTTGATTTTATTATGACGGATTTTATAGACCGCGACGATCAGAAAACGGTGAACTTTTATTACAGGATCGCTAAAGCCTGTGCTGAGCATCATATCATGATCATGTATCATGGGGCATATCCGCCAAAAGGATTCAACCGCACCTTTCCCAACAATATTACCAGGGAAGGTGTACTGGGCTCAGAGTACAATATATGGACCGATAAAGTAACGCCACAGCACGACGTGACGCTGCCCTTTACGCGCATGCTGGCGGGTTCTTTCGATTACGAACCTGGCATCTTAAACAACGCCACTCAAAAAGGATTCAGGCAGATAGAAGGCATGGTAATGAGCCAGGGCACACGCTGCCACCAGCTGGCCATGTTTGTGGTGTATGATAACCCCATGCAAATATTTTCAGGTAACCCGTCGCAGGCCTGGCTGGAGCCAAAATTCACAGAGTTGTTGGGCAGCATCCCCACCACCTGGGACGAGACAAATATATTAGACGGCAAGGTAGGAGAATATATAGTAACCGCCCGGCAAAATGGCAGCAACTGGTTTATTGCCGGCATGAGCAACTGGACACCAAGGGATATAACCGTTAATTTTGATTTTCTGGATGCATCTGGCGCCTATAAAGCCACCATTTGTAAAGACGGTGTAAATGCGGACCGCTATGCAGCCGATTATATTTTAAGTGATGCTACGGTAAAAAAGGGGGACGTTATTAAAATACACCTTGCGCCGGGCGGCGGATTTTTGGTGAAGTTGGTGAAGGAATAGCATCCTATGATGTATTGCCGAATACGTGGCGAATAGGTTGCGTACCTACGGCACGCTCGTCCTCTTTTGTTTTTTTCTACCAATATTTGGCTCCGATGGGGGCCCGGGAAATGTAATCACATGCGGCCAAGCATCGGTTGCCATACGGGCGGCTCCGTTAGGAGCCCAATATTGGTAGAAAAAATAGTATAATATATTCTCGCCCCGTAGGGCCGCAACCTCACAAATGATGCCCGCTGCAATGTGCTATTCCGGCAATTTGAGAGTATGCCCTACCCCAATCAATCATTTGCCTGGTTACATGACGTATAAGTGGCGTACCTACGGCACGCTCGTCCTATTTTGTTTGTTTTCTACCAATATCGGCCCCGATGGGGCAGGGAAATGTAATCACATGCGGCCATGCATTGGTTGCCATACATGCGGCTCCGTTAGGAGCCCAATATTGGTAGAAAAAATAGTATAATATATTCTCGCCCCGTAGGGCCGCAACCTCACA
>NZ_JAUMKC010000042.1 GCF_030519355.1 Mucilaginibacter sp. L3T2-6 | reverse complement strand
GCAAAATTCAAACACCTAAAATAAAAAACCATTAATATAAAAACCGCCTCATAAACTAGTTATGAGACGGCCTCTTCTTTTGTTTTTGGCCGTTTTTTAGCGTGGAAAATACCTGGTGCATTACTTTTTGCGCATTACCCGCACGGCTGCCTTGTCTTTAAGTGGGAACCCGCGGAGCTGCGCTTGAACGTCGGCCGCGCGACTGCAATTATCAGGTATCAGAAAATGATTACAGCCTAAATTGAAAAATACCAGCAGCTCATGACAAAGAATCTGCCCTACGCCTTCCAGGAATTTCCGGAACCTAGACATCATTCGCCGCCCTTGACGGTTTAAACGCTTTTGTTGAACACATCCCAGGATAATTTCCCGCTGCCACTATAGCAGCCAGGGCATCAAACAGGTCCGGTGTTAAAAGCGCGGTCTTTTGCAACAGCTTTGAAATGGCCGGAAATGCACAAGTACAGTCAAGCACATTGTAACCTATATTTGTTTGCTTCGTAAAACGAAATCATGATGTCTGATAATATAACGGATATGAAATTCCGGCCGCTGCTGTTCCTGCTGATCGTTCTTTCGTTCAAAGTTGTCCATGCACAGGAGACAACATCAACTGACGAGCTTTTTAAGCAGGCCCGCACTGCGGCCTTCGATCAGAAAGATTATCTGAAGGCGATCGCCTTAAGTAAACAAGCCTTGCATCAAAGCCCCGATTATGCCGATATCCGCATTTTTTTGGGCAGGCTGTATACCTGGTCCAAACAACCGGACAGCGCACGTGCGGAATTTAACCGGGTGCTGCAAAAAAAACCTGATAACGAAGATGCCACACTGGCTGCTGCCAGCTTAGCATACTGGAATGACAATCCGGCTAACGCTTTAGATCTGTTACAGCACGGCCTGCACTATCACCCGGCATCGAAAGACCTGCTGCTTTTAAAGGCCAAAGTACTGGCCGGTATGAAGCGCTACAACGAGGCAGAGACGGCACTGGATTCACTACGGGCCACAGATAAAGGCAATACCGAAGCAAGGGCCTTAGCATCGCGTATCAGGGATTATACCTCCAAAAACAAAATAGGCATTAGTTACGACTATATTTATTTTGATAAACAATTTGATGCAGCCTGGCACCTGGCCAGCGTTGATTACACCCGCCAAACCGGTATCGGACCGGTTACGGCACGCTTAAATTACGCCAATCGCTTTAGCACCAATGGCACCCAGGCTGAACTGGAGGCCTACCCGCATATCTCGCAAACGTTCTATGCTTATGTAAGCGGCGGCTATTCGGGCAATGTGGGGGTGTTCCCAAAATACCGGGCCGGATTTTCGCTGTATGCCAATTTGCCCGCCGCTTTTGAAGCCGAAGCCGGTTTCAGGTACCTAACTTTTGGCGACCCTACCTGGATCTACACCGCTTCTATAGGTAAATATTATAAGCGTTACTGGTTCAATTTCCGCACCTTCCTTACCCCCTCCAACAGCGCCATCTCACAATCATTCGGCCTTAATATGCGTTATTATTACGGCGGGGCCGATGATTACCTGAGTTTGGGTCTGGGTACAGGTATTTCGCCGGACGACCCGCGGAATAACGTATTGCTTAATAACGGCAACCCTTATAAATTGCGTTCAGACAATGTATCGGCGGGTTACCGGCACGCATTTAAAACATTCAATTTGATTTTCATCAACCTGAGCCTGGTCAACCAGGAATACCGGCAACATACGCGCGGCAACCAGTTTGATGCAGGCATTGGTTACATCCGGCGTTTCTAAACCCTAGGTACATGAAAAAAAAACGATGGCTGTTAATGGCACTTGCCCTGATCCTGTTATTACCGCTATGGATGTGGCTGGCCTGGCTTTTTTCCCCTAAAACCAAGCTGGTAGCTGCCATTGTAGATAAAACGGTATTAACACAACAAGGACAGGAACACCTGTCATTCACCTGGATATTAAACCATAAGCGGCTCACTAAAACCCGCCGGAAAAGCTATAACGCAGCCAGCGACTATTTTGGCTTCTTCCCCCTGCGTGATGAAAAATTCAGGCTGAAGGGTTTGGAACGTTTTTCAACCGCGCAATTACAGCAACTAAGCGCCGATGCCGACCTGGTTTATGTGACAGATACCTACGGTATTTATAAAAACGAATGGTTCAGCGGCAAAGCAAATACCGAACGCTCAGGCATGCTGTATGGGGGCATGAGTGATAACGATGTTAAGCTGCTGGCCAATATGAAAGCTAAACACAAGCTGGTCGTGGCCGAGTTTAACAGCATCGCATCGCCGACTCCGGCAGGTGTCAGGTCACGGTTTGAACAGTTGTTTGGCATGCACTGGACAGGCTGGACAGCCCGGTATTTTGATAGTTTCGATACCCTCCTTAATAAAGAACTGCCGCATTGGCTTACGGCCGGCTACAAACGGGAGCATGGCGGTAAATGGCCTTTTCACCGCCCGGGCGTTGCTTTTGTAAATGATGGCGGCCGCGTGGCAATTTTAGAGGACAGCACCCACCTTACCGACCCGATGCCGCATATCATGAGCCTGGCTTACGGACAAAAGCAGCTTGGCCTTCCGCCCCGTATTAAATATCCTTTTTGGTTTGACGTGCTGGCTCCTGACCTGGCGGTTAACCATGTGATATCGCGATTTGATATTGCTGCCAACAAAAACGGGCGCGCTGAACTGGCTAAATATGGCATCCCGGCTACTTTTCCCGCCGTACTGATGCACCGGGGCGATGATTACCGGTTTTATTATTTCTCGGGCGATTTTTGTGATAACCCCATCAATTTTACCACATCATATTTCAAAGGCATCGGTTTTTTTAAATTCCTTTTTTATAACACCGGCGACCCTGCCGAACGCGGCAGTTTCTTCTGGACGTTCTATCAACCCCTGATGAACCATATTTTAGATGAAGAAGTGCAGCGGAAAAACCGCCTTTAGCACCGTTCAATATCGTGTTTTGGTCGAATCGGGGATCAGCCGCGCGCCATTGATCACCCGGTTGTTGCGCCGCTTGAACTGATCGAACGCATCTTTCAATTGGTTAAGTTTGGCCTCATCCTGCACAGGTTCTTCGCTCATATCGGCAGCTAGCTTAAACAGCGTATTGCCGTTAAGATGGTATTCGCCCTGTATAAAATCCAGCAAATCGGTTTTGGTTTGCATCAGCGGGTAGCTGTGGATATTACGGAAGCCCGCGGCCGTATCAAGCCCCTGCCCCATCCAGGCCACCAGCTGCGGACTTTTTATTTTGTAATTATGCTTTAAAAATTCGATGAGGCTGGGGCTGATATCAAAATGGGTAGATACGGACGACATTTGCGCCGTACGTTTTAGCATAGGCGAATAAATGATGAGCGGCACATGGAACCGGTCTATCTTATCGCTCATAGGCAGCTCGGGCATACGGTGGTCGCCGGTAATCAAAAAGATGGTATTGGCATAATCCGCACGTTTGCTGTAGGTATTAAAAAAGCTCCTCAAGGCATCGTCAAGATACAGAATGCTGGCATACTGGTTTTTGTAATTGCGGTACTGCTTCTTTTTGGCCTCGTCAAAACCCAGCTGCGTCATCCTTTGTTCAAAACGCTGCACGTACGCACCCTCTTCGTTTAACAGGAAAGGATCGTGGGTAGATACGGTGAGTATGACGCTTAATTGCGGGCCGTGCTGCGCAGGTAAGCGGGTGGCAAAATAATGCCTGAACAGTTCTTTATCGCTATACCCCCAGGTAAAGCCATTGATTGCCGGCAGTTTTACATATCCTGCGGGGAACGACCGCTGGTCGTTCACTTCATCCACGTTGTTCATCCGCATAAACATATCCATGTTGTCAAAGTGCGAATCGCCGCCGTAGTAAAAGCTGGTATGGTAACCATTATCTTTTAATAAGCGCGGTAACGACAGGTGACCGGGCATTTGGGCGCCCATTTCCGAAAAGCCATTCTTAGTAAAAGGTAACGATCCTAACAACGAGGGCAGCACCGCGAAAGTGCGCCCGCCTTCGCTTAAAAAGTTTCGCCAGTAAAGGCTTTTCCCCGCAAGCGAATCGATAAAAGGGGTGAAATTACCCAGGTAAGCCCCGTCATTGGTGAAAGCGCGGCCCAAACCCTCTACCAGCATAATCACCACATTGGGCGGCTGAGCCGCCGGTTTAAAAAAGGGCGACAACACATCCCCGGTACGATCGGCATGTAAAAATGGGTAATTAGCCGGGTCGGTATAATCGAAGGCGGCAGGCTGGCTTTTCACACCTTCGTAATCGCCGATATAACTATCGGCATAAATGTCCACATCATCGTCCGGAGGATAAAAATGACTCAGCGAAGCCGCATAAAAAAAACCGGATTTGTTGGCAGCCAGGTTATTGGCAAATTCTGACCGCAAATTAACCGGTTTTATTAACGAAGTAGTATCAGCAAACAGCAGCAGGAACGATAATGTCAATATCACCGCCGCCACGTTAAAGTTGATCCGCAGCTTGACAGGCAAAAGCTTAAAGGCAAAAACGATAAGCACCAAAAAAGCCAGGAACATTAGGATTGCCCCAACGCCTGCTCCGCCCGATGCGCCCACAGTTTGTTTAATATCGGCCCAGGAATAACCATAAATATCGGCGCCCAAAGGTACCAGCGTAGTTACAAAATATTTAATAAGCGCTAAATGGATGATCAGCGATAGGGTTATAACTACTTTATACAAAGTTTTAGCCGCTGTGGCATATAAGAAATAAATAATCAGGTAAATAACAAATGCCTTAAAAAGTAAAGTCAACAGGAAAGCGATATCGCCAAGCAAGGCCCAAAGTATCACTTTAAGCGGCGCGCCGGGCAACTGGTGCACGGCCCCGGTATAACCTATCTCACAAAAACTAAGTACAAACAGCATTAAAAGCCATAGCAAGGAAATGGCTATAAATGACTGGCTTGCCGCTTTAAACTTCCCGGTAAGTTGTTTGTTTGCCGCCATAGGGATATCAGTTACTTGATTTTTTTTGCGAAAGGCCCTGGCGCGTCATTTCGCCCCAGGAGTTCTTTTTCCGTAACAGGTCTATATTGCCTTTGATAGCCGCCCATACCACAAAAGGGTGAAATATAAGGGGCTCTAAAAATGCTGTTATCACCAGGTTCACGATATCTTTTTGCCGTTTGTACTGGTTGTATGTTAATACCTCCATCAAAATGGCAAAAACTGAGTAAAGGAAACCGAAGCTAAATATAAAGGCCAGTAACGTCAAAAAGAAGCTCCAGTTGATCCATCCGAACAAACTGAATACCAGGAAACTGACAAAGCCCGTAAATTCTACAATAGGCGCCAGGAACTCAAAAAAGAACCAATAAGGATAACTCACCATGCCCAGCAGGCCGTAATCGGGGTTAAAGAACATAACCCGGTGAAATTTTAGCGTTTCGATCGTACCACGCGTCCAGCGGTTGCGCTGGCGGCCTAAGATCTTAAATGTGGCGGGGGCTTCCGTCCAGCATAAAGGATCAGGGATGAACGCCACTTTATAAGGCTCATTGCGTTCTTCCATATAACGGCGCATGCGCACGACCAGTTCCATGTCCTCGCCTACCGTGCGGTGGTCGTAGCCGCCGCATTTGATCACTATTTCCTTGTCAAAAGCCCCGAAAGCGCCCGAGATCAGCAGCAAGCCGTTCAGGCGGCTCCAGGCCATGCGGCCAAGTAAAAACGCGCGGATGTACTCCAGCGTTTGCACGCGCGGCAGGAATTCTTTGGGCAGGTTGATACGGGTAAGCCGGCCGCCTTCAATTTCGCAGCCATTGGCAATACGGATCACCCCGCCCGTAGCTATCACGCGCTGGCCGGGGTTTTCCAGGAATGGCTTGGCCAACTTAAGCAACGCATCCTGCTCCAGTATGCAATCCACATCAATACATACGATATAATCATTACGGGCAATGTTTACGCCAACATTCAGGGCATCAGCCTTGCCGCCGTTGTCTTTATCAACTACCCATAATTTACGGTAAACATTATTGCGGCTTTTGTACACCCCGCGCACATTTTTGGTGGCTATTTGCTGGTTGACAAAAAAATCGGCTTTATACAGGTCATAGGCTGCGATCAGCTTGTCTAAAGAGTCGTCCCTGCTGCCATCGTTGATAATGATCACTTCCATATTATTATAATGGATGGATAGCAGGGAGCGGACGTTTTCGATTATATTGGCACCCTCGTTGTACGCCGGCGCCAGAATACTGATGCTGGGGGCCTGGGTCGAGCCGGCCAGTATCCGGTAATCGGTAAAGCTGTTCTTATGCAGGTAATTATTGGTTTCGCCGATGGAATAAATGCCTATAAATACATAGCACATGAGCAACAGTACCGAATAGCCTAATATGCAATAGGTAAAAATATCGGTGATGATAGTCTGCCAGCTCATACGGCCACCTCGCTTTTAATCTGGTTAATGATTTGGTCAAGCGGATGTTTATCCGCCAGCGGGTGGTGCTGTAAGGCTTTCATGCCTTCCGGCCCCAGGCCGGCCAGCGACTTTGCTACCCCTAGCTGTAATTGGGGATTACCGGTATTCAATAGATCGAGGAGTACCGGCATGTCCTGTTCAGCAGCTATATTTTTCAGCACTTTTACAATAGCCAGCTGATGCTTAATATCTTCTTTTAATAACCTGCTGATGAGTAAGGCGGCCGTATCGTCGCGATAAAGCTCACCCAGTGTAATAATCGCTTGCAGCCGGACATCCGGATCGTGATCCGGCAGACACGCGGTGATGGCGTGATACAGTTCAAACCGGTGGTAATCCCGGGCCAGCTTTAAGGCAAAAACAATGACCGTTTTGTTTTCAGACTTTAACCATTTTTCGATCCCGCTAAAGTTTTCGGCTGGCGTATGCGATAGTTCATGCAGCAGGCGTATTTGCTGCCACTCGGTAATGGGGTAGCTGACCACATCTAAAAACCGCAGGCCTTCAAAACCATACAACTTCACCACGGCCATCTGTGCTTCCATACGCACCAGTTCTTTGGCATGGTTGGTAAAACGGTATATATGGGTAATTTGTTCTTTTATACCCATCACCGCCAGTTCCTGTATGGCTTGTGCTTTTATATACCATTTCAGGCTTTTGAGCCGTTCAACAGCAAAGTTTTGCAGGCTGAGCTGCAGGTACAATTGCTTAAGATTACCGGCTGACGTACCGCTGATGTTTTTTCTGGCGTTGAGCAGTTCGCCGGTTAACAGTTCCCTGAAGTGAGGATCGGCATTAAGCAGTTGATGGGTACGTTGGGTTAACTGTATTGTTTTGTTATTGTCCCCATCGTCTTCAAAAAATATCGCTTTACGTATCAGCAGGTTGGCCATCAGCTTCCATTTTTTTAGTTTGCCGCCACGCCTGTTACGGATGTACATGGTAATAAGTATAAAAACGATAAGCGCCAGGATAAGACCTGTAAAAAAAAGAATTGCCAGGTTAAAATAATGTGGCCTGATATTCATTGATGATATTGATAAATAGCGCGGGGATACACTTACGCGGCCCCCATAAATGCAAATCTTCTGACACGAACCGACAACTCGTTAGGACTGAACGGCTTGGTAATGTAGTCATCGGCGCCAAGGGTAAATGCTTCCAGCACAACTTCTTCCTGCCCCATTCCCGAAAGTATAATGATCGGGATCTTTTGGGTGTATTTCTGACGTACGGCGCTAATAACTTCAAGGCCCGACGAATAAGGCATCATGATATCGGTAATTACAAGATCGGGTAAATGGTCTGCAATCTTTGCTAAAGCTTCACGGCCATCCTGCGTAACAATAACCTCATGCCCGTCCCGTTTAAGGCGGAACTCAAGGGTTTTCCGCATCAGATCATCGTCCTCGGCTATCAAAATTCTCATAACAATCTTTTATACGAACAACATTGCGTAAGGTTTAGTTAAAATCAAATATAAACATTCTTTGCACCGCGCCTATTTCAATAAACAAATTATTGCCGGGCTTAATTTTATTCGATAGTTTAGTAACTTAATATAAAGCAGATGTTAAACAACAATGCAACGGTTCCGGCTAATGAAACGGACAGGTTAATGGCGCTCTATGGCCTTGATCTCGATTACTCGGCCATTGAAAGTTACTTCAGGGACCTTACTGGATTGGCTGCCCGGATAACCGGCGCACCGGTTTCGCTGATCAATTTAATCGATTCGTATACCCAGTGGAGCATCGCCAAACATGGCATGCCCCTGCATTCTATGCCCAGGAAAGATTCGGTATGCCAGTATACCATCATGGAGGGAAATGATCATTTTGAGGTAAAAGACCTTTCTGCCGATGACCGCTTTAAAGATAAATTTTATGTTACCCGGCCCGATGGGTTCAGGTATTACTTTGGGGTTCCGCTGCGCGATGCCAACGGCCTGAACATAGGCGCCCTGTGTATTCTTAATACTGAAAAAAAGGAGTTGTCTGCCGAAGAAATAGAACAGTTAAAGTTAATTGCCGGCGAGATTGTTAACCGGCTGGAATATCTTCGTGAAATGCATGAACTATCCAATAGTTTAACTGCACTGCAAACAGAACATCGGGCCCTTGCGGCTGATATTAACGACCCCCTTTCAGGAATTGCCGGTATTTTAGACGTAATACTGGATACTGCAGGGGAAATAAGGTTGGAAGAGGTAATTGAATATGTCCGGTTGATGAAGGGCAGCAGCGATGCCATCCTCTCACTAACGAAGAAAGTACTTGATAATGAGGAAGGAAGACCGGATCTTGAAGGTGATGGCGACCTGGTTTGGCTGAAAGCGGCACTAGAGCGGCTTTATGGGCCAATATGCCGCGAAAGTAATATCGCTTTCCATATAAGCACGTCCGCCCGTACGGAAAGGGTCTCTTTCCCCAAAAACAAGGTGCTGCTGGTGGCGGGCAACCTCGTAGCTTATGCGATAGGGCAAACTTCCGCGCCAAATGCCATAGATGTTGCCCTGGCGCTTAAAGTTCAGGCTGACAGCCACCTGCTTGTGTTGGAAGTTTGTTATCCCGATGGAAAACAAGTACTAAATAAAACACAGAACAATCCGCTGAAGCTTATTGAAAGCTTGGTGACGGAACTCGGCGGCCGTATGGATACCAGACATACGTCCCCTTCAATCACATCCCTCACTGTTAATATCCGGCAACCATTATAAAAAGCAATATGATTTACCGGGTTCCGCTAAAGTTACTTTTCAACGGGGGCTTACCCGCATATTTGGCGCCTCAGGTCTAACAAAAAAGGGCAGTTGATAAAAAACGGCCTGGATCCAATTTCAGGTAGCCGGCGATAAAACTTATAAGTTATAATTACGCCGGGATTCACTTATTATGACAACACTCTCCGTTTAATAATGTAGCATGCCTTCGCACGGATACCCGGACGCATTTCCGCATAACCGGTTACCTATTCGTACCGGAACAACACCACAACCTATCGCGGTTACTGGCTGGGAACAGGCAGTATATGGAGCATAGTAAATTAATTATCCTCCCGGTTTGCATATAGGGTTGAAAAGCCATCTTTAACCAAGTAATTGAACGTAAAGCCAAGCTGTAGATTTAAACCGATAGAATAAGGATCACTGTTACCGAACCTGTTTGGAAGCGATGACGCAACGAAATAGTTTACCGCCCTGCTGCGTGCAAACACATGGTTAAACACCGGCGTGAATCCATACGGCCCGCCAGCATGCAGCCATTCCCTAGCCGGCGGGTTCAATAACAACAGGTAAGAGCCGAAAAATATCAGAAAAACCTGGGTTCAATTTGGAAAAGTTCTTAGTCAGATGCATTTAAAATTATTTTTTAGTAGACTTGTCTCAGTTGATCTTGCATAACCCATCCACCGATCCTAAGAACAGCAATTTTATAACGAATTGTCTTAAGGTCTCAGAGCGGGTGGAACCATCTTACCCCTGGTGGTTAAATCAGCGACAAGCAGAATTCATGAGTCTGATAAATAATTGATATGAAACATTTTTGTGTATGGTTCATCGTATGGTGTGCCACTATAGTACCGACGCTTGCGCAGGAAGAAGCGGCCGCAAAAGCGAACTTTGAGAAGGCTGCTGCGATACGCAGTGTGGCTTATAAAAATTACAAAAAAAATCAGGCGCTTGCCGAAAAATCGTATATAGAAGCTAATGAAATCTATCCCGGTGATCAGGATGGTACGTTGATGGACAGAAGGGACCTGCTTCCGCAATTACGTTTTGAAAGAGGCGACCTGCGAGGGGCTAACCAAGCTGCCCAAACAGTGTTAGATCGTCTCGGCAAAATGACGCAGGTATATGGTTTTAAAGGGCTTTCGCACAGGCTGGTACCTTCTGAAGAAATTAAAATGCAGGTGCTGCTGTATCGGGCGGATGCCAATATGACCTATGGCGACTTTGGTGTTGCCCGCGCTGATATAGAAAAGATGATCGCTATTGGTATTGACGAAAAGAACTATAAGAAGCTGCATTGGGGCTTTTGGACAGGCATGCCTGGTTCTATTGCACCCGTCCTTCAAAATGCGCAGTATATAGCCTTTTTATATGAAGATGTGCAGTTCATAAAAAAGCTCCAGCCTGTTTTTGAAAAGACCGGAGACAAGGACGTTTTTGCCACGGGCGAGATTTATGATCTTGTCCTGGGTAAGAACTATGACAAGGCCTTAACGTTGGCCGAAGATCTGGAAAAATCCGGTGGTACGCTCGGCCGTATAAATTCACGTGTGATAATGGCTTGGATATACGCATTGAAAAACGATCCGGCACGGTCAGAGGAATATGTGTTAAAAGCCAAGAAAAATATTTTTGTCGGGGATAGTTACGTAAGCCGGGTCAGGGCCGTCAACGCCCTAAATCAGAAAGAGTTTGATAAAGCGATTGGGTATGCTGCCGACGCTATGAAACCGGCCTATCGGTCCAATGGCAGAGACATTTTGCAACCGGGCCGTTTCTTTTATTATACGTTGCGTGCTCAGGCCTATACTGGACTGAAACAATATGAAAATGCCCGCGCCGATTTTGAAAAGGCACTGTTATATAGCGAAGGCTATGAACCGGCTGTCAGTGGCCTGGCCAACTTAGAAAGCCTGTTGGTCAAAGAAAGGCAGGCCGACAAACAAGGTCCGCAAATTACCATTACAGAACCGGCTTCAGCACGCGGCCTCAAGGTGGTTGCTGCCGGCAATGACCTGACCATTCGGGGTATCGCTAACGATCCCTCGGGTATCAAGGAGGTGAAGGCGAACGGCGAGTCCATGTATGTGCAACCTAACGGTACTTTTTGGGGAAGTATTAAGCTGGCCGAAGGAAACAGTAAAATTACGGTAAGCGCTACCGATGCTGCCGGAAACAGTTCAGATGCAGTAATTGAGGTGGAAAAGAAGGCCTTAGCTCAGGCAACTGATATATTGCCCGTGGTCAAAACGGAGAGTAAGAACTACGCGCTGATTATCGCTGCTCAAAACTATAATGACAGCAACATTCCCTCGCTCGAAAATCCTATCGCAGACGCCATCAAACTCAAACTCGTTCTCAGAAGCGGCTATAACTTCGCCGACGACCATATTACCACGCTGTTTAACCCTACTGTCGCCGACCTTAAAAAGCAATTTGCCGAACTTAACGATGCCATTCAGCCTGAAGATAATCTCATCATATTTTATGCCGGCCACGGGATCTGGGCAGACAAAGAAAAGAAAGGCTATTGGCTGCTGACAGACGCGCTTCGCAACGACCTGAACACCTGGTTACCGAACAAACTGGTGCTGGATATGATCGCTACGATCCCGGCCCGACACACGCTGCTTATCACGGATGCCTGCTTTTCAGGTTCGGTGTTTAAAAGCCGCGGACTTGGAAACGATGCGGCGCCGACATTACGCGACATGGACGAGAAAATTAGCCGTGTCGCCATTACCTCGGGTAATGATACAGAAGTACCCGACCAGAGCGTCTTTATGAAATACCTGGTGAAGGCACTTTCGGAGAACAAGGAAAAATACCTGACCGCCCAAAAGCTGTTCATTAACCAGATCATTGAACCGGTGATGACTGAAACAAAGACTGAACCGCGTTATGGCACCCTGGAGCTGGCAGGCCATATTGGCGGCGACTTTATTTTTACAAAAAGACAATAGCTGACGCCACGCTGCAATTCCGTAATAACGCCGGACGCCACATGCGGCGCAGGATAACCTCCTCATAGGTTGTTCAGACGGTGGGGAACTCCTTTGATCTTTCAACTACTACCGGGGCGCACTAGCAGCGGGAGCCAGCGGGGCACAGATTGATGGCATGTATGAGGGTAAAGATGATGTACAGAAAGAGTAAAACATTTGCTCAGAAAAAATGCACGGTATAATGTGGCCTACCGTCCCGTATACTTTTGTTGTAACCCCTCCTAAAAACCGGACTGTGTAAAGGACGAAAAGTCTTAACTTTAAACAGTCAAAGGATGAAGAACTC
>NZ_JAUMKC010000041.1 GCF_030519355.1 Mucilaginibacter sp. L3T2-6 | reverse complement strand
CAGTTACAACAACAATAAAACTATTTTTGAAATTAATAAGTCTATAAAAGACCAGTCCGAACTAAGGGTGGGTTACATTGTCATATGGAAATGGCGCATCCCCCGTCATCAACGCCCTGTGCAACAGGCACCGCCGCTTCCGGGAGATTGAGCGCAGTATTCCCGGGATCACCACCCGGATGCTGTCGCGAACTGAAGGACATGGAAATGAACAAACTCCTCACCCGCACCGTGATCCCCGATACGCCGGTGGTCGTGGAATATACGCCGACAGACTATTGCCGCACTTTCGGCAGGATCATCCTGGCCATGATCGAATGGGAGCGCGAACACCGCGTAAAAATCAGGCAGGATTAAGGCTACGCGGTCATCTCAGCTTTAAAGATCTTCCCGGCAATGCCGTCCCACAAAGACAGCCGTGCAGTTAAAGCATTGTGAGCCGCCCGGGTGGCTTCCTGCCATTTTGCTTCATCGTTGCCACAAAGCCGAGCCGTCATCCGGTAAGCCAGCCGGGAATGATGATCGCCATCGACGGCAATATGGCGTTCCAGGTAATATTTGAGAATTTCCGCGTTCGGGATGCTGCGCACCATTTCGATAAAGAGGGAAGGGATCAGGTCTTCCCGGCCGAAGGTAAACACGGCGGCGATGATATGCGGTTGTCCTGTAGCGATGAAATGGAAGGTTTCCTCCACAAAGCGTTGCGCCGGTCCGGGAACAGCGGGACTTTTGAGGGCTTCTGCCAGGGCGATCCCGGCGCTCAGCTGCCGGATGAAGGTGCGGATGGCGAAGGTATCCGCCCCTGCCTGTTCCATCGCCCGGAGGTAAAGTTCAAAATGGCTCGAGCGGTTGCCGGATTCGTCCAGGTCACTTTCCTCTCCGCTAATGATCTCGTTGATCAGGTAACGGGTATCGGCATCGCCAACCGGGATCCAGGGCACGGCGGTACAGGTCAGTTGTTGCTGCAGGGATTTGAGCAGCGACATAAAATCCCAGACGGCAAAACAGTGATGTTCCATAAATACCTGTAATTGTTCCAGGGTATGCAGGTGCCGGTATATGGGGTGGTTAACCAATTTATCGCGCGTCACCTTGGTCGCCGACAATAATTCGCTGATCTTAGGGTGTTGTTCCATGCCTGCCAAAGATACGTAAGACCAAAGCCGTCGGTTTGTCATTTGCACAAAATAAACAGGTGCTTTTACAGGTTTAGCTGATCTAACGGCCGGCACCGGACCCCAGCGACTTACCTGACCACTTCCCATTTTTTAACCCGGAACCTTTCCCCGGCATAATTACCCTTTCTCGTGACCGCCCCTTTCCCGTTCCCGTAGCTCAAAATCACGTTATTGTATTTGCCTTTTTCAAAGGCGAAGGTGACGCCGTCATCTTCGAACAGGTAGGCCGGCTTCGCCTGGTCCCCGTAAACATAGCAGGTCAGTTCGAAGCGGGTGTCCGGGCCGATATACTGCACAGGTTCAGCCAGGGGCAGTATCGTACCCTCTTTAATGAATACCGGCAGGTCTGTGTAGCCGGTTTTAATGATATATTCCCGCCCGCCCGCATATTTCTTACGGGTGTTGAACTCGTACCAGTTGCCGGCCGGCAAATAGACCTTGCGCGCATCGCTGTCCGCGGTAAGCGGCGCGGCCAGGATCCCCTCCCCGATCATATATTCATCGTCGATATTGAAAATTTTCTCATCATCCGGGTAATCGACCACCAGCGCCCTGAACGGCGGGATCCCCTGGGTATGATAGACCGCAAAAGCGCTGTAAAGGTATGGAACAAGGCTCATCCGGAAATCCAGGAGTTTGCGGACATCGGCCTCCACTGCTTTCGCGTTGTCCATCAGCTCGTTCTTGTTGTTCTTGCCGATATTGATCTGCAGCCAGGGCGGATGCTGCAAATACCACGAATTGTAGAGGGTCTGCGCAGAAAGCACCGCCGTCTGGCTGCGGCGCATCAGGTCTGCGATACTCTTGGACTCCCTGACCTCCGGCGACCAGAGCAGACCGGAAAAACCGGCATTGCTGATCATCTGGATATATTCGTGGTGGTCGTAGGTATCACTGTAAAGCGATGCCGGATAGGAAGATGCAAACGCATTGGAAGCCCGCACGTCCAGGAAGGTTCTTGTATTGAGTGCTTTGTAAATCTGGAAGACGGTCTTTTGGTATAGGACGCCAAACACCTGGTGCATTTGCTCTCCATCGATGCCGGAGGGAAAACGGCTGTGTTCCGGGAAACTCCAGGTCGCACTGCCAGTAGCCAGGTTGGAATTATCACACTCGTCCATTTTAAACCCGGAGATCCCTTTACTCACGAACGTCGCCTTATGATAAGCTGCAAAGAGCTGACGGGCTGAGGAATCGGCAAAATCCGGTACCAGGCCGTTCCAGACCAGGTAGTCGCCCGACTTTTTTTTAAGCGGCGCATAAAGCGGTGACCTGGGGTTGACGAAGGCATGTTCCCATAAATTGATATGGAATCCTTTGGACCTCATCGTATCGATGAACTTGTCATGGGAGGGAAAAAAATCCTCGTTCCAGACGTAGGAACAGGAATAAGCAGCAGTTTGCCATTTCGGTTCCAGCCCCAGGACATCGCAGGGCATGGCATTGGCCCGGAAATAGGCCGCCATTTTGCCCACCTGCTGCTGTGTAAAATCCGCCTTTACCCGGTACTTCACCCCCAATCCCCACATCGCCGGTAAAGCTCCGCCGCCCGAAAACAGGTTATAACGCTGTAACACATGCACCAGTTCAGGGCCTTCGAACACGTAAACCTCGATGCCCCGCACGCCCGGTATGTCTACCGCAACATAACCCGAAGCCGGACCGTCATTCCGATAGAGTTCCTCGGCTGAATTACCACCCCTGCCGTTATTCCGTGTGACAGCGCCGGTATTTTTTGCTGTGGTGCCGCAATAAAACGTTGTATAATGCGAGGTGTTAACCAGGATGCCGTAACCCTTGTTGGATACATAGAACGGCATCGGGGCATGGCTGTAGCCCAGGTCGCGGGAAGGGTTGTCATTGACGATGGGCTTTTTTCTAAGTCCTTTTTGATTGAAAGATCCCATTTGCAGGCCGAACCCGTACAGCTGTTCCCGGTTGTCCAGCGGTATCTCCACCAGGACCCCGCGTTCTGAAGTGGTTATCTTAATATCATTGATATTGAAGGGCAATTTACCTTCCGGCAACCTGCTCATCGCCGCGGTTACGGGTTTTTCACTGCAAAAGCTGTAAGGCGAAAATCGCTCCGCCCGCCCGGAGGCTACTTTCATCACCCCCGGAGCAACGGTGGTCACCTGCGCAGGCGGCTGGCCAAAGGCAACAAAAGCCGGAACATAGAGCAGGAACAAAATTATGGCAATACGGTTCATTGATATCATCCTCAAATATACGATTTGCAGATTGAGGATTGTCATTCCGGATCCGGCTTTGACCCATGCGGCGCCTGCCAGAATATGTGGTGGGCTCATCCTGTTTGAAAAAGGACTAACCACTTCAAGGCGCTGACCCAAGGAACGGAAGGATGTCAAGGCACTTTCCTGAATGGCGCCGGCAGCGTTCTGGTTTGCTCCCCCTCTGCCAGGCTGGGCGCTTCATCGGACCCGGAAACGGAATTACCTGACGACGAGCACCATCCCCGGTTCTGACACGTCCCCTTTCGTGGCATGCATTAAACCGACTTTTTCGATCAGGTCACCCGGTATAATCAGCTCATGAGGTCTTATCGTTACATTTTTGGTAATCTCCACAGGCGTATCTCCGGCCAGGTCCTGGCCCATTACTTTCCTTATCCGCCCCGGGGGCAGTGAAGCGGATCGTTAACTGGTGATAGCGCCCGAAAATACCAATGGGTTTATCAAGCGCATCTGCTTTGAGCAGCACATCCGCGCGCGGAGTAAGATATGCCCGCTGGATGGTGCGCCCGATTGCTGACACTGCGATCGCGCCGCCGGGATATTTCGACGCCAGGATGTAGGGCTTTAGCGTATCGCCGTTTACCAGGGTAACCACCGGTTTTTCCAGTCCCCGTGCTATAACCGCCGGTGCTGATTGCTCAACAACAGCGCCGGCTTTCCTGTTCACATATGTCTCCTTTTCCCCCATAACCCAGTAATCACGCAGCTTAACGGTATCTACGTAGATGGAACCTTGATCTATGGGAAAAGGCGCAGCTATTCTATGCCAGCGCACCGCCCGGGTCACTTCGTCCAGCCGGTCTTTCAGATCACGCCCCAGGGGCGGAAAAACAAAATCCTGTACCCCGTCCGGCAGTTTCCCGTTAAATTCATGACGCATGATCCCTATGCTGCTGCCCGTACCGGCAGCGATATACGGTTCATCCTCGCAATTGATGATGCTGGTTTTCCGCCCGCCTGCTACACCGGTTAACAGCGCTCCGACCCTGGAGATCGTTTGCGGGACCGCGATAATGTTTTCTACATCATAGGTACGGTAGATTTCAGCGAATGCAAGTGCAGCAGGTGTCAGCGCATGTTCGATCTGCAGGTTCGGTGCGATCTTTTTACCCAGGCGGGTCAAAAACGAGCGCCATTGCGGATCGGCATCCTTTTTGCCCCAGTCCACCTTCCAGTAAGCGACTCCTGCTTTGTTCATCCATTCCAACCGTTCTTCCAGTATGACACGCTGTCCCGGATCGGATATTTGGGCGACTCCTGTGCGCAAACCCATAAACCCAGCCCTTTCCATCCAATTTGTTTCATCCTGCCCGACAAGGAAGCTAACCGCTGTTCCGGCGACATCCCGGTTAAGGAAGGAAAACGCCCCGCGTCAGGAACCAGGGAGCCATAATACCCCGCATCGCCGCTTAAAGGCACATCCCACGCATCATCCAAAACAAAATAAAGATCCGCATGTAATTTCCGGAACATCCCGGTCCAGTTCTCATACCGGCCGGTGCCAAAAAGATTTTGTTCGGTCATGGCATTCCGCTGTTCCCGGGTAGCAGCATAACTGCTCACATAGCCCTGCACATTCCAGGTGCAGAAATAGTCCGGCGCAGCGGAAGGCTTTCCGGGCACCAGGGAAGCTTGATGAAGGCGGGCCGCGCACCCGGAAAAAATAAGCAACAGCAGCAAGCCGGCTCCTGCGTTAAATTTATTCATCTATGATTGAATTAAAGCGCACAAGATAAAAAGAACGCGCTGAAAACATGGATAACTGCCAGAGAAATGTTCTGATCGGCGGCCACAGGGGAACCAAATTTAGAAAGATGTACCCTGCGCGGCAACAAAAAGCAAACAGTCGGATTTCACCGGAAGGTATGACGTTCGTCAAGCGCTGCTACAACCAAAGCTGGAATTGTTTCACCCGGACTCCGTTGAATCGTACGGTAATGGCTGAATCAAACGCGGTTAGCAATGTACCTTTTGTGCAGTGCGGCCAAAGTCGAGGTGATCTGGTCCAGGTTGATGGGTTTTGAAAGATAAGCATCCATTCCGGCATTCATGCAGGTTTCTTTGTCTTCCGTCAGTGCATTTGCGGTCATGGCTAAGATCAGGGGCTGGGCGATCCGGGTTTTCCGGATCAGCCGGGTCGCCTCGAGGCCGTCCATATGGGGCATTTGAACATCCATTAAAATCAGGTCATATTTTTTTCGCCCTGCCATATCCAACGCCTCCCGGCCGTCATTGGCCAGGTCGGGCCGGTAGCCGAGCTTGTTCAACACGCGGATGATCAGTTTTTGGTTCATTATATTGTCTTCAGCGATCAGTATGGTAAATGGATACGTTAATGCAAAATCTTCTGAAAGCAAATTTCTTTTTTTCCCAGCGCCCGGGAGTTCCTCTTTTTTCAGCTGGGATTCTATGACGTTATATAAGCTGAGCTGTTTGACGGGTTTAGTCAGCATCGCATCAAACAGGTGCGGGTACATTTTTTTGCTGTCGTTGCCGAAGGTGCTCAAAAGCACGATGGGGCAAACGACCTGCATCGATTTTACCCGGGTAATTAAAGCGACACCGTCCATGTCCGGCAGCTGCATATCTGTGATGATCAGGTTGACGTCCGCATCTTTCAAAAGTATTTCCAAAGCCTCACTGCCGGAGGATGCTGCAGTTACGTTCATTTTCCATCGCTCCAGCTGGATCTTCAATATGCTTAAACTGGTGATATTATCATCCACCACCAAAACTTTCTTGCCGTCAAAGCAATTGAAAACCGGCATATTTTCCGGAGCCGCGGCTGTGTCCGCCTTTCTGCACCGGATATGGAAACGAAAAGTGCTGCCGATGCCTGGCTGACTGTCTACCGTTATTGCGCCGCCCATTAATTTTATCAGGCGTTCACTGATGACCAGCCCCAGTCCGCTGCCGCCGTATTTACGGGTAATCGAGGAATCTATCTGGTTGAAGGCTTTGAATAGATTACTTTTTTGTTCTTCTGGTATTCCAATTCCTGTATCGCGCACCAGGAAGTCCAGCCGCAGGTCAGTGGCGGACAGGGATTGGGCTGTTATTTCTGCAAAAACTTCGCCCTTGTGCGTAAACTTTACGGCATTTCCTATGAGGTTCACGAGTATTTGCCGGAGTCTTGAGCCATCCGCATGCAAAAACGGCGGAACCGCATCATCTATACGGTAGATCAGGTCTATGTTAGTTCGTGCTGTTTTCGGGCTGAACAGGTCAAACACATCTTCGATACATTTCCGCAGTTCAAAATCCTGCTGGTCAAGTTCCAGGCTTCCTGACTCGATTTTTGAAAAGTCAAGGATATCATTGATAACGGTCAGGAGAGATTCGCCGCTGTTCAGGATGGCGTCTGTATATTCCCGCTGCTCTGCATCCAGGCTGGTTTCTGAAAGCAATGACGCCATACCCAATACGCCATTCATCGGGGTCCTGATCTCGTGACTCATGGTTGCCAGGAAGGTGCTTTTAGCCAGATTGGCCTTTTCTGCTTCCGCCCGGGCTTTTTCCGCTTCTTCTTTAGCTTTTTCCTCCTGGATTTTTTGATGATAGAGTTCTTCCGACTGCGCCTGGTATTCCTCTGCCTGCACGCTTATTTCATAAGTCCGTTCTGCGACCTGCCGGGCCAGTTCCTTTTCCTGCCGCCTGAAGAATCGTATTTTAAACCGGTAAGCCGTGTAAATGCTGCTGACGACCAGGAGCATCATGATTGTCCGGAACCACCAGGTCATCCAGTAAGGGGGCACAATAATGATCCGGACAGACGCGGGATGTTCGCTCCATACGCCATCGTTATTGGCGGCTTTCACAAAAAATGTGTAGGTGCCCGGGTCCAGGTTAGTATAGGTCGCGGTTCTTTTGTTTCCTGCAAACCGCCATTCGCGGTCAAAGCCTGCTAACTTGTAGGCGTAAGTATTTTCCCGAGGCGCCGTATAGTCCAGTGCTGCATATTCGAGTGTAAAAACGGACTGATCGTACCTTAATTGAATCCGGCGGCTGGTTAAAATATTTTGGTTCAAAACGCCGTCATATACCTTGCCCTGGGACGGTCTGTTAAACAGCTCAAAGCCCGTTATGCGTACGACGGGCTTGTGGGTGTTATAGCGTAGGCCTGACGGATCAACGACATTAAAGCCGTTGATACAGCCAAAGGCAATTTTTCCGTCTGGCAGCACGGCCCCGCTTCCAAAATTAAATTCAAGGTTTTTGATTCCATTTTGTTCGCCGAAGTTGCGGTACGATGGCTTTGCCGGTTCGAACAGGGTCAGCCCCTTCAGGGTACTTAGCCACAACCGGCCGGACTGGTCTTCGGCAATATAATTGATGGTGTTGTTGACCAGCCCGTTTTCTTCGGTAAATGCCGTTATCTGTCCGGTCTTCAGGTCAAGGCAGTTCAATCCGCCCTCCATGGTGCCTATCCACATCCGGCCGTGCTCGTCTTCATGGAAGAAGCTGATGACATCGCTGGTGAGTTTGCTGTTCGAGGTGTTGATATGCGAAGCTTTTTTTGTCCGCGGATTGTAAACGGAAATGCCGTTGGTATAGCCGCCCATCCAAATATGGCCATTTTTGTCTTCATATAAAGCTTCAACGGAATTATCACTGATGGAACCCGGGTCCTTCCGGTCCGGTTTGATATGGGTAAATGTATCCGTATTGGGGTGATAAACATCCACCCCGCCGCTGTCCGTACCTATCCAGATGTTACCGCTCTGGTCTTCCATCAGGGCATAAACCGAAGGGCTGCTGACATGGCCCGGGCCTTTACCATAAGGGAAATGTTTAAACAAACCGGTTTTTATATCAAAACGCTCCACGCCGTTACTGTAGGTACCGATCCACACTGCCGTATTTTTTTTATTAATCAGGATACAGGAAGTGTAATTTGTAGCGATGCCGGATTTGTTCAGCGCGCTGTGGACGTAAGATCTGGTCACACCGGTTTGCCGGTCATAGAAGTCCACCCCGGCATCGGTGGCGAGATAAAGATTCCCGTTACGGTCAGCCGTTATGCCGCGGATAATGTTTTTAGCGGAGGGCGGGTTATACGGTTCTGCTTTATATGCCGGAAAGATATTATAGTCTTCATTGAACATTAAGACACCCTCGCTGGACGTTCCGATCCAGACGTTGTTTTGTTGATCAGCCAAAACCGTATAAATGCCGTCATTGGGCATGTTTTTGTTATTCGGATTGTCGTTGATCCCGACAAACGTCCGCTTGCTGATGTCGAATAACTGCAGCGTGGTATTGGTGCCGACCCAAAGGCGGCCGGAAGCATCAGCAGAAAGCGCATAGATCGGGTTTCTCCCCCCGGCAGTAAACTTATCAGTTTCGTTTGCGTACGTTGTAAAGGTATTTTTGGAACGGTTAAAAATATTCAGGCCATTGCTCGTGGCGATCCAGAGATTTTTATACTGGTCCTCCGTTATAGCGTTGATGCTGTTGTTGCTGATACTTGCGGGGGATGCAGGATCATGCAGGTAATGGGTGAATTTCTTTTTCGTTTTGCTAAGGACGTTGAGTCCTTTTGCGGTGCCGATCCATATTTTATCAAAGCTGTCTTCAAATATGCAGTAAATTCCGGGACTGCTTAAGCCCTGCGGATCGGTGGAAGTACTGCTAAAATGTTTAAATACCGTGGTGTTGGCGGCCCGGAAATCCAGGCCGTTATCGGTTCCGATCCATAAATCACCGCTGCGGTCAGTATATAAATAAGTGATGGTATTACTGCAAACTGACCCGGTGTTTTTGGCGTCATGGCGATAGTTTGTAAAATTTTCAGAGGTCCGGTTGTATACGCTTAACCCGCCCAGCCTGGTTCCGATCCAAATGTTACCGTCTTTGTCCTCGCATATGGCCTGTACGTTGTTCGCAGGCAAACTTTTGGCATCCTTTGCAAGATGTTTGTAAGTTGTGAATTTGTACCCGTCGTAGGCATTTAAGCCGTCCTGGGTACCGAACCACATCAAGCCATAGCTGTCTTTCAATATGCATTGGATGGAATTCTGCGAAATACCGTTGCTGCTGTTCAATCTGCGGATTTTCAGGCCGATGTCTTGTGCCGGGACAGATATCGCGGATAGGCATAAAGCCTGGATAAAAAAAAGCAGGAAGAATCTTTTGGACAGAACCATAAATGAACTATTTTTACTTATACGTCATTGATAAATTAAAAGTTTATTTTATTAATGGGCGATTAAAAGAGACAAATAAGGCGGCGCTCTGTCCTTATGCGGATCGTTCCTTCAATTTTATTGGGGCGGGCGCTTCTTCTGATAAAAGTGAAAACCAAACAAATCATGCATTACTGAGTGTGGTGAATAAGCCATTGTACGCGGTTCATTCAGAACCGGACGACCTGCGCTGCCGCGTCCACAAGCTGCTTTTAAAATAATTAACCGTATATTTAAGCCACCTGTTTATCCGCCGTATGAAACCCTGGTTACTACCTCTGCTAGTCTTTTTTTATAGCCATTCCCAGGCGCAATATGCCCCGCGTGCGCTGGCCCTCACCGATGCCACGATCATTGACGCAGACCATCGGGCGCCCCTTCGGCACCAGACCATCCTGATCTGCAAAGGCAGGATCACCGAAGTCTTCCCGGAGGGGACAAAAAAATTGCCCGATACAGCGACAATTATTAATCTCTCTGGTAAATACGTCCTGCCCGGCCTGATCGACGCCCACGTACACCTGGCGACCGATCCCAGCGGCACGGACAACCGGGAACATACGCTTAACGTTCTGAAACAAATGCTCTGCAGCGGCGTGACCGCCGTCAGGGACATGGCCGGAGACGCACGTGTGCTGGCAGGGCTTTCACGTGACGCTCAGCTCGGTGAAATACCTGCTCCCGACATCTGTTATTCCGCCTTAATGGCCGGGTCCGTATTCTTTAGTGACCCGCGCACCGCCAGTTCAACGCAAGGAGGCAGCAACGGGAACATGCCTTATATGCAGGCCATCACCGGCGGCACCGATTTTAAACTCGCCGTAGCGCAGGCAAAAGGCAGCGGGGCCGCCGGAATCAAGCTCTATGCCAACCTTTCCGCCGGACAGGTCAACGAAATCATGGCAGAAGCCCGCCGGCAGCATATCCCCGTTTGGGGGCACGCCTGGTTACAGGAGGCAAAACCTTCAGACCTGGTGAAAGCCGGGCTCCTGTCCCTGTCACATGTCCCGCTCCTGATCCGTGAAAAAATCCCACAGATACCGGCAGACTGGAAAAAAGGAACCCATTCCCCTGCCTTCTGGGACGAGGCGACGCCGGACCTGGACAGCCTGTTTGTTTTAATGAAAGCACACCATACGATCCTGGACGCTACGCTGCTTACCTATAAAGACTGGGCCGGTTCCGATTCAACGGCTCGCTGGGCCTACGAAACGGGGCGTCGGCTATTAGCCCGCGCTTACCGGGCAGGCGTCACGATCTGCGCAGGCACAGATGTCGACCAGAAAGCATTTGTACAGGCAGAAATGGAGGTCCTGGTCAGGGATGCCGGCCTCAGCACCCTGGACGCCATCATTGCCGCAACCCGCAACAGCGCCTGCGCTGCCGGTCTTGACAGCCGCAAAGGCCTGGTCAAAAGCGGCATGGATGCCGACCTGCTGATCCTCAGCGTCAATCCCCTTGAAAGTATAGCCAACATCAAAAAAGTCTTCCTGGTAATCAAGGGCGGCCGCCTCTACGCGAATTGAACAATGTAATACACTACTTGGGCGGGTATTCAGGGGAGCCAATTCCATCTGGTCCGCGCCTTCCGCATCTGATTACCGTATGACCGGATATATGTCGGATTTAGATATAGAAAAGCGTTATAAAATGCCGCAACAGTTTGTTTAGGTCATATTTCTAACTGCGGGTTGGCCGATCACCGCGAAGACTTTTTTTCATACTTAAAAATTTGCTTTCAAAGAAGGTGTAGGAAACGTAGGAAATAAGGAAGGTAAGAGTCAGTTTGCTGAATAAAAGCAGGTAAAATGGGCAATTTTTCAAAAAACGCATCCAGGGTTGCCAGGCATTGGCACCTATGAACAATTCTTGCCAGATGTACAGGCTATAAGACCATAGTCCGATTTTCAAAATCGCGCTGTTGCACAAAATCCTCGCTAAAAAATCATTCCCTCTTAACGAGATCAAAATTACCCATGCAATTAGTATCGCCGAAAAATATTCTGAAATGTAAGGCATATAACCTACGAAATATTTATTGTGTATAACAATGGCTGATGTCAAGAGAATAAAGCTTAAAAAGTATGGCGGGTGGATCGAATTGAGTACGATTAACTGTTTAAATAGGAGAATGGAAAGCAAGGAACCGATGAGGATGAACATAGGACCTTTCCAGAAAAAATAACGGGATACTTTTATAATCCACCTGCAGTAGATATATACATCATCGATGGGATGACTTCCATTTACAAAACATATCGCAACTATTGTTATCGAAACAAATAGAACCGCAAAAAAATACCTGTTAATGCTGAAAGACAATAAAAAAGGAAATACGAGGTAAAACTGTTCTTCGACGGCCAGGGTCCAAAAGTGCGCGGTATATGGCTCATTGCGAAGCGGCAGGTTTTTGAAAAATAAAAATGACGCGGCAAAATCCAGTGCAGAAATTGCTAAATGGTGGTTGATGTTTAAAATTAATAGTCCTGTCAAAAACAAGTACGCTAGCGGGATAATACGCAGGACACGTCGCAAATAAAATCGCTTTAAACGGACCCTCCCATTTTTGATCTGTTCTTTGATGAGCAATGTGGTAATCAAAAAGCCGCTAAGGACAAAAAAAATATCTACACCCATCCGGCTGTCCCCAAAAAATGGCGTAAATCGCAGAACCTTATTGATGCCAAAGTGTGTAAGAATTACAAGTAAGATTGCAATTCCTCTCAAGCCGTCAAGAGCAGGGAAGTATGATGGCTGAAGTATATCTGGAACTTTGACAATAGGTGAACCCAGTTTTCTTTTGACGTTTTGCAGATACCCTATAACCACGTAGGAATCATTAAGGCCCGCTAAGTTATTCGACTCTTTTATAATACCAGCTCTTTAGTTCACAAACTTACGGCAATAAGCCGAAAATACTGCCGAAAGTTTGATTTTTTATAGCCAGACAAGAAGAAATCCTCACCATGAACATGCATAGCGGACAACATAAAAAAGTGATCCCTTTTTTGGAAAAATGGGGCACCAGTCGTATCGTTGAAGTACACGAAAAATTGTTCTTTAAATCGTCTTTAAATGCATCAAAATAACTGGTGCCCTCAGTGGTGCCCTTTTGATCGTAAGAATTGATGATACGTGCAGTAAATGCACTTTCTAACATAAAAAGTTATCCCAGCTGGATCACAAAATCTGTAAAAAGAGAGATAAGAGGCCGTCTCATAAGTAAAATTATGAGGCGGTTTTTTTGTATAAGCGGGAGAGATTTTGTAAATTAAAGGCATG
>NZ_JAUMKC010000040.1 GCF_030519355.1 Mucilaginibacter sp. L3T2-6 | reverse complement strand
ATGGACACCCTTGCCGCTCGGCTAATGGTTCCCCTTAACGGGCCCATAGCGGACTTGCACCGCCAAGTAAATGCGCCTTGCCGGGCGCACCAAATAAAAAGGCCGTATCACGATTTATGATACAGCCTCTTCATATGCTTTATACGATTTTATTACTTTTTAGGAGTATTAGCCGGTGCAGGAGCCGGTTTTGCAGGCAGGTTAAGCGGGGCCGAATTTGTTGGCTGTGCAGTAGGTCTGGCAGCCTTGTCTGCCTGTTGTTTAACTGCAGAATTATCACTCTTATCAACGCCTCCTTTAACAGAAACATTGATAGCCATAGACAAAACCATAAGGAAAATTGCCAGGAACCAAGTGCCTTTTTCCAGGAAGTCGCCAGTTTTTTGAACACCCAGCATTTGCGAAGATGCAGAGAAATTTGATGATAAACCGCCGCCTTTAGGGTTTTGTATCAGCACGATTAACACTAACAGCACACACACAATGATCGCTATGATCAACATTAATTGGTACATTTCTTATATAATTAATTGGTTTTCTTTTCTAATTGTTCAATTTTACCGGCAAAGTAACGGCTTTTTTCCGGGAATCTCAACATCAATTTTTTGTAGGATGCAATTGCTTTATGATACAGCATCTGGTCGGTGTAAATAGCAGCCAGCGTTTCTGAAACCAGTTCATCGCGGTCTTCCGAGCTTTTCTTAGCTTTATTCTCGTTATCCAGCTTATCGCTGCTTTGTGGTCTAATCTGCGGCTCTTCCGCGATAAAGCGGTCGATGATGATCTGTTCTTTCTTTTTCTCGATAAAAGCAGGATTAGCTGCCAATGGGGGTGGCGGGACGCTTTTATCTAATTCCTCTACAGAAGTTATATGGAAGATGTTTTCGTAATACTGCTGCTGTAATTCATCTGCGCCCGATTTTACTTTTGAAAGCGGCTCGGCGATGTTTTCTTTTGCAGGAGCAGCATAGGGCTGGTAAACACCTGAATGCTCTTTACGTGTTTTGTCAAGCCACCACAAAAAGCTGTACGGCATTTTTTCGTCGTGATATTTTGACAGATCCTGCTGATCATCGGTGTGCTCGTTTGCCGGTTCCGGAGCAGGCGCTTCGGCTGGCTTTTCTGGTACGGGTGTCTTATGTTCCCCAAAAGTACGGTCGAAGCCAAAGTAATCAGCAGCGACAGCATTACCAAGGATGTCATTTTCAATTGAAAAACTTTCAATAGCGCCTATTTCATCAAAAGTTTCTTCTTCAATATTGTGGCTTTCCGGAGCAGGTTCTGCATAAACAGTGTCCGATTCAGCATGCTCCCATGATTTGAATTCCTCAGCAGGCTGATGGGCGAGATGATCCTCGTTAACTTCTGTCTCGGCGGAGCGAAATTCCGCTTGCGTTTCATTCCAGGGCCTGTACTGTTGTACCGGCTCATCATCGTCACGCGGAGCATCGGCCGCGTGCTCTGCGGCAGTTTGTTCATCTACCGGTTCATAAACCGTTGGCGGTAAATCTGCCTCGCCTGGATGAATCTCTGCCAACGCTTCTACAGGCGCTGGAGGCGGCAGATGAGTTTCGGCAGTATTTTCTTCTACGGAATGTGAATATGATATATCCGGGTCTGTGCCGTGCTCACCGGGATGTTGTTCTGCCAGTCCTTCTCCATGTTCTGGTGGGGCCAAAGGAACTTCAGCATTCTCATCGTCTGGCGGCATGCGATGGCCCAGGCCGGCTGCGTAGTTAATTATCGGTTCTGGCAAACTTTCATTCGCAGGCGCTTCGTGTATTTCGGCAGCGGGAGCTTCGTTTGGTTCAGTGACAGTCTCCGGCTGGGTTTCAATAACATGAGGCAGGATGTCCGATGGCATTTCCTCGATGGCATTCGCATCATCTGCGCCAGCGGGTATATCGTTTAGCTGCTCATGTGCTGGTATTTCAACTGGTGGTTGTTCAATAGTTATATTTTCTTCGTAACTATCACTGGCGCTGCTTTCTCCGGTATCAACTGTATCATGCCGGTAAGTGTCATATACGGGATTTTCCGGTTGTTCTTCTGCGATACTTCCTTGTTCTGCAGGCTCACCATAGCTAAAGTAGTTTTCAGCAACCTGTGCAGGCGCATCCTGATGAACATAACTATTGTAGCCGTTACCGTTCTGAAAAATAATTTTCTCGTTGGGCACGCCGGTTAACGATGAAGGTGTATTAACTAACTTATAGAGCGATCTTGGATTAAAATAAACTGAAGCTTGACGAAGGTTTTTTTCTTCGCTTGAGTGGGCAAGCAATGCCTGCAAAATACCGCTTTGCGGAAAGTCGTTAACCAGCCGCTGTAAATTATAATTATACCGAAAAACATCATCAGCGGGATTGGCCAATAATGTCCATAAAAAGTCGTTCTGGCTGCTATTATAATTTTGATCCACTATATGATAAAGCTACAAATTAATCCCAGTTGGCAAATGCCCGGTTAAAAATATCTTCGGTTAGCTGCTTGTTAATGTCTGCAATCAGCGACTGTTCAACGGTAGCAAGTTCGCCTTTAAAGTCCTTATATTTTGTAAACGGTTGCTCAAAACTAAGCTTTTTATCGGCATCATAGGTATATTTTACGTTAACCGTTATAGTTAAGCGTGTTTGGTCGGCTATCGGGGCGGTTGTATTGTTGGTTGCCTGTACCGATACCGGCGCTATATTATAATCTGTAATGGTGCCAGACATCACTGCATCAGCCTCACCATTAACAACACTCAGGCTGGTTTGGTTTCGGATGCGTTCTTTTAAAGCTTCGGTAAATTGCTGGCTAAGCGTATTTACAACCAAGGGGGCAGTGTTTTCAAAAAACTCAACTCTTATAGTTTTTAATGCAGCGGGAATGGATGCCCCATTTAAGCTCAGCTTGTACGTGCAGCCTTGTAAAACCCAAATCAAACCGACAAGCACCAACGCCAGTCCCTTAAGTCTTCCCATTTTATATTATAAGTTTAATTCTTTTATCTTCCTGTACAAGGTCCTTTCCGATATGCCTAACTCGCTTGCGGCCAGTTTGCGCTTGCCTTTGTGCTTTTTAAGCGCCTTGCGTATCAGGTCCGACTCCTTATCAACTAAGGATAACGATTCTTCTACCTCCTCGGCATCCTGTGTTTGTGTTATATTATAAGGACCAACGGTATTGCTGCTGCTAATAACGGGCTGCTGCAAGGTAAATTGCGTATCGGGTACGTTTGGCAGCTCAATATCACGGTAAAGTTTGTTTATAGCCTGCGAGTGGCTGGCATGGTTGATAGAAACGCCGCCCTGCTCAATGATATCGGCAACCAGTTTCTTCAATTCCACCATGTCGCGCTTCATGTCAAAAAGCACTTTATATAAAATATCGCGTTCTGAAAAATCTTCCTTTGGTTGGTTTTCCAGACGCATGGGAAGGTTACTCCGGCTGGCTTCAGCGGGTATATAATTGAGCAGGGTTTGAGCAGTAATAATGCGGTCGCGCTCAAGAACGGCAAGTTGCTCGGCCATGTTCTTCAGTTGGCGCACGTTGCCCGGCCAGGAGTAATTAACCAATATCTGTTGGGCATCCTCGTCCAGCTGGATAGGCGGAGTGCGGTATTTGGCAGTGAAGTCTGACGTAAATTTCCGGAAAAGCAGGTAAATATCTTCCTTTCGGTCTCGTAGCGGAGGTATGCGCAGCGGCACAGTATTTAAGCGGTAGTACAAATCTTCGCGAAACTTGCCATTTTTTACCGCATCGTAAACATCCACGTTAGTCGCAGCGATTACGCGAACGTTGGTTTTTTCAACCTTTGATGAACCCACCTTGATATATTGACCGGATTCTAATACGCGAAGTAACCGCGCCTGTGTGCCTAATGGCATTTCGGCAATCTCATCTAAAAATATGGTGCCGCCGTTCACCGTTTCGAAGTACCCTTTACGCTCGCCAACTGCGCCTGTATAAGCGCCCTTTTCGTGGCCGAAAAGTTCAGAATCAATCGTTCCCTCAGGTATTGCGCCGCAGTTTACCGCAATAAACGGCCCATGCTTGCGTGGGCTCATTTGGTGTATAATGTGCGAGAACACCTCTTTACCGCTGCCGCTCTCGCCGGTTATTAAAACCGATATATCCGTAGGCGCAACCTGGTTGGCTATGTCGATAGCCCGGTTCAGCAACGGCGAATTGCCGATAATACCAAAGCGTTGTTTAATGTCTTGTATTTCCATGCCCACTGGCCCCCTAAAGGGGGAATTTAAGTCCCCAGCCCGTAAAGAAACCGGAGGACGTTATTAATATTGTTTTTACAGATAGCCCTCGCAACCTAAGGCGATATTCGCCATGGCGTAACTCCCGTTTAGGGTTTTTGGGGGCTAACCACTTTTCCTATTAACGTCGCCGTCGTGCAACGGTCAATCAGCACGTTTACATAATCGCCCGGCTTGTAATTCTCAGGGACAGGGAACACCACAACCGAATTCTGGTCGCAGCGGCCCGAGTAATCTTTGTCTGATTTTTTAGAGAAACCTTCAATTAAAACACGTTGCGTAGTGCCAACCAATCTTTTCAGCTGTTCGTGCGAGTAGTACTGCTGTTTGGAAACCACTTCGTTCAGGCGGCGTTTTTTTACATTTTCCGGCACATCATCCGCATAACGTTTGGCGGCCAAGGTCCCCGGGCGCTCTGAATACATAAACATGTAAGCAAAGTTGAACTCCACATGATCCATCATACTTAACGTATCCTGGTGCTCTTCCTCGGTCTCACTGCAAAAGCCGGTAATCACATCTGTAGATATGGCGCAACCGGGAATGATGCGCTTGATAGCAGCCACCCTGTCCATATACCATTCACGGTCATAGGTGCGGTTCATTAGCTTCAATATACGGCTGTTGCCCGACTGTATCGGTAAGTGAATATAATTGCAGATATTATCGTACTTCGCCATGGTGTACAGCACATCGTCTGTAATATCTTTTGGATGCGAGGTCGAAAACCTAACCCTTAAATCAGGATTAATGAGCGCCACCATCTCCAGCAAATTTGCGAAGGAAACGTCGCCTGCTTCAATGGTGTGGGTATAAGTCCCGGTAAGGTCTTCGCCGGTAGCCAGCACTTTATCCAAGAGGTCCATGCCCGCCAAAACCGGTTTTTCGTCTCCTGCTTTTCGGGTGTCATTACCGCCCGGTGTCCATTTATAAGAGTCCACATTTTGACCCAGCAAAGTAACCTCTCGATAACCCTGGTTAAACAGGTCGGTACATTCAGCAACTATTGACTGTGGGTCGCGGCTGCGCTCGCGGCCACGGGTAAATGGCACTACGCAGAAAGAGCACATATTATCGCACCCACGCATGATAGAAACGAATGCATTGATGCCGTTGCTGTTCAGGCGCACGGGGCTGATATCAGCATAAGTTTCCTCCCGCGACAGCAATACGTTTACCGCTTTCTGACCGCCGCCCACCTGCTCGATCAGATTGGGCAGATCGCGGTAGGCATCAGGACCTACAACTACGTCTACCAGTTTTTCTTCCTCCAGGAATTTTGATTTCAGGCGCTCGGCCATGCAGCCCAGCACACCCACCACAAGCCCCGGATTTTTAACCTTGGCTATGGTAAATTCCCTCAAACGGTTGCGTACACGCTGCTCCGCATTTTCGCGTATCGAGCAGGTGTTGATAAAAATAACATCGGCGTTATCGTAATTACTGGTGGTCTCAAATCCCTTTTCAGATAAAATTGACGCTACAATTTCACTATCACTAAAGTTCATGGCGCAGCCATAACTCTCGATATACAATTTGCGGCCATTGCTGTTGGTTTCGTTTGGCTCCAACATTAAAGCCTCACCCTGCCTGCTTTCGTCATGTGCCTTATTAGGAATGAGCAAATCCATCATCTATAAAATATATTAGTCCGCAAAAATACATAAAATTTGAATAGTAGATGACAGATTGGCAGTTATTTTGACCCTAAATTGATTCGGGCTGCGGTAAATAAATAGGATTAAATAGTTTACATCAGGTTTGCCAGTTAGCAGCTGACCGGGCACATTAAATGCTATCAAATAATTTAAAGATAAGTTACTGTTGCTGTTGCGGGAACACGGTCATATTTTTTTCGCTTCCCTAAAACACTTACGCTATTCCTAAATGATGTTCGGATGGCCTAACAAAACGTCAAACTCGTTGTTCTACCTTCACATTTTAATTTACACTTGCCTGTGGAGCAGCAATATATCGAACCAAAAAGAATAAGGAAGTGGCCGTTTTATTTGCTCGGAATTGTTGTGCTGCTGGCAGGGACGGCTTATTATTTTTATAATAAATACCTTGCTTCAAACCGCTGGAAGCCGATTTTGCAGGCACAACTGAAAGAACTTGTTCTTAAGTCTACCGATAGCCTTTATCATATTGAATATTCGGACTTTGACTTAAATATTACATCAGGCAATGCCGCCGTCATGAATTTTAAGCTGATGCCCGATACAGATATTTATAACAAGCTTGTCGCCTTAAAGAAAGCGCCCGACAATCTCTTTATTCTAAATGTAAAAAAGCTATCGATAAAAAATGTAGGGGCGCGGAAAGCCTACCAGGAGAAGATACTCAATATAGACGATATTACTATAGATAAGCCCAATCTTACCATCATTAACAAAAGGTTTAAGTTTAATGATACGGTGAAGGTGGGGAAATCAAAAACGCCGTACGAGGTTATCAGTAAGGTATTTAAGCAACTGCATATCGATTCGGTATCGCTGAATGACATCAGCCTTAACTATATCAACAAAAATAAACCGGTGGACAAACATATCGCGCTTAAGCATTTGGATATACATATTTCGGATGTGGTTATTGATTCGCTGTCAGACAAGTCGCCCGACCGTTTTTATTACACCAAAGGAATTGATGTTACGGTGCATGATTACGATGTTTTTACGCCGGACGGAATGTATAAAGCCAGCCTGAAAAAAATATTCTTCTCTACAGCGCAACGTAAAATAATTTTAGATAAGGTCGCTTTTACGCCACGCTATAATCATGACGATTTCTACAAAAAAACCGGAAAGGCCGGAGATATCTTTAATTTAAAATTTAAACAGATTGACATTAACGATATTGACCTGCAGACTTTTTTGCGCGACCAGGTTTTATGGGCCGGTACTATGAATGTAAGCAGCCCGGATGTTAAAATTTACAGCAATAATGCCTTTAAGGGCAAAAAAACAAGCAAAATAGGCAAGGACCCCCACCAGGCGCTGCAAAATGTAGCGCTGGACATGAAGTTGAAGCGGCTGAATATTAAAAACGGCAATATCAGCTATTCGGAAACAGATGCCGCTACGCAGCAAACGGGCGAAATTACCTTTAAACACACCAACGGCTATTTTCTGAACGTGACTAATGATGACGACCAAAAAAAGATAAATCCTTACATGCGGGCGGTCATCAACACCAGCTTCATGGGCGAAGCGCCGCTCAACGTAAATTTCAGGTTCAATCTCCGGGCAAGGGATGGCGCGTTCAATTATTCAGGGGCATTGGGCAGGTTTGACGGACGCAAATTGGATAAGTTGGTAAAACCGCTGGCAATGGTACACGTGGAGTCGGCGGATATTGATAAGCTGGCGTTTAACATCAACGCGAGCAATTACAGCGGGAAGGGCAAGGTTGAATTTTACTATAAAAATCTTAAAATTGACCTGTTGAAGAAGGTTGACGGCCAGGCTGAATTACAAAGGCAGGGATTGATTTCGACGCTTGCTAATAAGTTAATATTGGACAGCAGCAACCCGGACAGCAAAGGTGTTTTTCGCCCGGGGCCTGTTGATCTGAAGCGGGAACCTACGGTATCATTCTTTAGCTTTTTATATAAAGGGATACTCGACGGGCTGAAGCCGAGCGTTGGCTTTGATAGCAAGACTGAAGGCAAAGTGAACAGGGCGGTGGCCAAAGTTGACAGCGTGGTAACGAAGGTTAATGGTTTATTGGATAAGTTTCGTAAATTTAAAGAGGACAGAAAAGCACGCCGCGAAGCGCGAAAAGCGGCAAAACAAGCAAAAAAAGATTCATTGGAAAAGGCAAAGCTCAACAACGGTAACTGATGGTGTTAAATTTTCTGAAGCAGAGGTGGCAAAAAATCACCCTGGCTGTTTTTTCCGGTCTTGTCCTGCTTATACTCATTGCGGCTTTAGTTCTGAACAGCTACTGGTCGCCCATATTGGAAAGCAAAGTAAAGGATATTGTTACCACCAGCAGCGACGGACTTTATAAAGCCGACTTTTCTGCTGCAGAACTTCATATTCTGCGGGGCACTATCGCAATTTTCAATATCACATTAAAACCTGATACTGCTGTTTACAACGCCCGCAAAAAACGCGGATTGGCGCCGAACAACCTGGTTGAGCTGCATATAAAAAAGCTGGTACTATCGCATATCCACCCATTTAAATTATATTTCAAAAAAGAGCTGAATATCGGCAGGATATTGTTGTACAACCCGGAGCTTAAAGTCAGTTATCAATTGAATCATACACGCGATACTGTTTCAAAAGATCATCGCACCGCCTGGCAAAAAATATCTAAAAGCCTGCACTATATTCATATCGGCGATATTTTGATGGGGGATGTAAAGTTCACTTATAACGATTATTCGGGCAATAAGCTAAGTACATCACAATTCCAGGAGATGAACCTGAGCGCGCACGACCTGCTTATCGATTCGGCTACACAAACTGATAAATCGCGGCTGCTGTATTGTAAGGACATTACCGGTGAGATAAATAATTATAAAGGCGAAACACCAAACGGGCTCTACACCTATTCGGTTAAATCCATTAAACTGTCCACATCAAAATCGCAGCTCGATTTAACAGGTATCTCACTTAAACCCGCCAGTACCGAAAAGTTTTTCACCAAAAGCCACAAGGACCGTTTTACACTGAGCCTTGATTCAGCACAGCTGAATAATTTTGATTTTTTAAGCTACCATAAATACCGAACGCTTACCGCTTCGAGTCTTTTCTTAAACGATGGGGCATTCCAGGTATTTGCTAATCCAAACCACGCAAAAACGAAGGAAGACAAAATAAAGAGCTTTCCAAATGTGGCAATGAACCGGCTGAAAATAGATTTAAAGATAGATACGGTGAATGTCAATCGGTTAGATGTTACTTATCATGAGTTCAATGTTAAATCAAAAAAAACAGGGACGCTTACCTTTAACCGTACCTCGGCGCAAGCCTTAAATGTTACCAATAATGCTGCGGCGTTAAAAAAGAACAATATCATCACAGTTATCATAAACAGCAACTTCATGAACCGCGGTAAGCTTAATGCTACTTATCATTTCAACCTTACCGATAAGGATGCGCTGTTTGATTTTAAAGGCAGTATTGGCCATATGGACTTACAGGCGATTAATCCGGCAGCTATGCCGCTGGGTATGTTTAAGGTTAACTCCGGGACGCTCAGCAAATTCGACTTTGATATCAAGGCCAGCAGGGCGGGCGGTAAAGGCCGGGTTGAGCTTTTATATGATAACGTAAAGGTAGGCTTGCTGCAAGCTGATACCAATGCCGACAAGCTAAAAAAGAAGTTTATTGCCACACTTTTTGCCAATATCTTCATCATTAAACACAATAACCCGGATAAGGAAGGTGAACAACCGCGGATTGCTTACGTAACCTACATTCGCAGGCCTGAAGACGCCTTTTTTAAAACCATGTGGCGTACTTTGCTTAGCGGCATTAAGCCATCGGTAGGCCTTGATAAGAAAACCGAACAATCGGTGGCTCGCATGAAGGACCAGCAGACTATAAGGAAACAGGAGCGCAAGCTAAAAAAAGAGCAACGCAAACAAAGGCGCGAGGAAAGGAAACGGAAGCGGGAAGAAAAAGAAGCGGAAAATCCGTAATCTTCCAAAGCAAAAATTCATAGTCAAAATTTCCACATCTACCTAAAACATTTGTTGGTAACATAACATTGCCGCGCCCGGCAATTAGTTATAATTTTACCCCTTCGCAGCAGGGACGTTATGATACTTTCAGATAAACGCATTTTAGAAGAAATTGAGCAAGGCCACATCATTATAGAACCCTTTAAACGCGAATGCCTGGGCACAAATTCATACGACGTACACCTTGGCAAACACCTGGCCACCTATCGCGATCGTGTGCTCGACGCCAAAGTGCATAACGAAATTACTTACTTTGAGATACCGCGAGAGGGCTTTGTTTTGCAGCCCAATACATTATACCTTGGGGTGACCATGGAGTATACTGAAACTCACAGGCATATACCTTTTCTTGAAGGTAAATCAAGCACCGGGCGTTTGGGAATCGATATACATGCCACCGCCGGTAAGGGCGATGTGGGCTTCTGCAATACCTGGACACTTGAAATATCATGCACCCAGCCCGTAAAGATATATGCCGGGATGCCGATTGGTCAGCTAATATACTTTGTAGTTGAAGGTGAAATTGAAACGTTCTACAATACCAAAGACAACGCCAAATACAACACGCAAACTACCCGCCCTGTAGAAAGTATGATGTGGAAGAATGTGTTTTAGGTTTAGTCCATGAACGATAGATCATAGTCCACGGTTGGCAAAGTAAACCCGTTTTATATGGACTATAAAAATTTTTCCTACCCAATTAAACCTTTACTAATTTTTTAGTTCAAAAGAATAATAACCTGTTATATTTTGTATAGTGGAGTGCATCAGGATTATGCAGGTTGGTTTGCTTTTGTTATCAACTATAACACCAGCTATATGAAAAAAATCCTAAACTTTTTGCTGATGGCGCTGCCTGTAGGCGTATTTGGCCAGGCCATGCATGAAAATGCCGTTATAAACACAATTACCGCTAAATTGAGCAGCTATTCTGCAATACACAGCGTGGAGAAGGTTTATCTGCATTTTGATAAACCTTATTACGCAGTTGGCGACACTATTTATTTTAAGGCCTATCTGACACTTGGCCCGGTGCATAAGCTATCTGCCCTGAGCGGCATTTTATACGCAGACTTAATTAAGCCCGACAATAAGATATACCGGTCGATAAAATTACCGGTGATATCGGGCACTACCCACGGCGATTTTGTGTTGCCCGACTCACTAAAAAGTGGCAGCTACCGCCTTCGGGCTTATACACAATGGATGCGCAATGAGGGAGAAGGCTCATTTTTTGAACGAACCATAGCCGTAGGAAGCATGGAAGCCGGGCGGATACCCGAAAATGCGACACCGAAAATTGTCAGCGAAAATTTGGCGAAAACTACCGATGTGCAATTTTTGCCGGAAGGCGGGAGTTTAATAACCGGCAATTACTCAAAAATTGCTTTTAAAGCTGTTGGTATCAACGGCTTGGGAGTTGATGTGAAAGGAACTCTTACGGACGATACCGGGGCAGAAATCTGCACTTTTTCGACGAGTCATCTGGGTATGGGAGCTTTTGTGCTGGTACCACAACCGGGCCGGGTATATAAAGCAAACATGACTTATCCCGATGGCTCTGCCAATTCGGTTACATTGCCCAAAGCCATTAACCGGGGGTATACATTTGCTATTAACAACACAGATGCTGATACCATCCGGTTAAGAATAACGGCTGGCAATGCAACCGGAAACGAGAAACTGAACCTGGTTGCGCAATCTGGCGGAGCGGTTTATTATGCCGCGCAAAAGCACTCAGAAAGCAAGATTTTTTCGGCGGTAATTCCCAAAAGCAAATTCCCGGCAGGTATAGTGCAATTTACGCTATTTTCTGAAAGCGGTGAGCCATTGAATGAGCGCCTGGTTTTTGTTAATCATAACGACGCACTTAAACTTCAGCTTGCCGCGCCATTGAAGCGCTATAGACCACGGCAGAAAGTGACCATCGGCCTTAATGCATTAAATAACGCTGGCAAAGCAGCAACGGGCAGCTTTTCTGTAGCGGTAACAGATGAAACCGCTGTACCGGTTGATAGTCTCAACGAAAATTCTATCCTTTCCCATCTTTTATTGACATCTGATTTAAAGGGGATAATTGAACAACCCAATTATTATTTCATCAGCCAAAATCAAAAGACAAAAGAAGATCTGGACTTATTAATGCTTACACAAGGCTATCGGTATTTTGAATGGAAAAAGATATTGAATGACGCTCAAGCGGCGCCTTCTTATCAGCCGGAGAAATACTTGCAGATATCAGGGCGCGTAACGAGGCATAAAAAACCTGCCGACGGGGCTAAAATTACCATAATGAGTAACAAGGGCGGGTTTTTCATGATGGACACGGTTGCTGATAAAGACGGCAAATTTGCTTTTAAAGGTCTAATATTTGGCGATAGTACCAAATTTATAGTACAATCGAAGGTCCCAAAAGGACAAAATGCCGTAACGCTGGATCTGGACACGCTTTCATCACCGCGTTTGGATGCATGGAAAGGTAAAACTGCAAGCGAAATTGCGGAGATGCCGGTTTATTTGGCGCATCAGAAACGATTCAGGGATGAGCAGCAAAAATATGGTATTAACGCACACCCAATAATGCTGAAAGAAGTTGTAGTGCGCGATAAAAAGTTTTTTACAAAGCATTCAAAAAATATGAATGGGGCAGGCAACGCCGATATGGTTTTAACGAGCGATGATCTTAAAGATGTTTTTGGTGCGACACTGTCATCTGCATTAATGATGAAAACCGCGGCACACATCGATTTTAAGCGGGGTATTCCTTACAAAAGGATCCGTCCAGAAGGTCCGATGCTTATTATGGTGGATGGATTTGAAGTGGACAGTCATTTTTTTAATGATATTGATCCTGAAAGCATTCAGAGTATGGAAGTTATGGTTAGTCCCAATTTTTATACGGTATACGGCAGCAAAGCGGGAGGAGGTGTTATAGAAATTACCACTAAACGGCAATCGGAATATGTGTACCAGCGTTATACACCCGGAGTAATCGCCTATCATCCCCAGGGCTTTTACAAAGCGCGCGAATTTTATTCGCCACAATATGACGATCCCAAAACCAATCAAAAAATAAACGATTACCGCAGTACGGTTTACTGGAATCCTGATGTGATAACCGGTAAGGATGGAAAAGCTGCATTCAGCTATTTCAACACTGATAACAAAGGCACTTACCGGATGGTCATTGAAGGCATAGATGCAGACGGAAATCCGGGCAGGCAGGTTTACAGGTATGTTGTGGAATAATTGGCTTGTTGGGTTAAGACCAGAGATGAGCCGCATGCTACGCCGAAGAGTCTGCGGCTAATCCCCGGTCATGATTTATAACAGCTATTCCACATAGTCAACCGGCAGTAGTTCGCCCATAAGCCGGCGGCCCCAGTTACCGTCAAAAGCAACACTCGCGGGATTAATAATGATGCCATTATTGTCGAAGTAGGTATAGGGTTCACTAAATATCAGCGTGGTTATCTGCGCGTCGTCCCAGCCGGTTGAAGCCCAATCCGCCGGGACGGGCTTACCCTTAGCCGCCTTTTGCTTATTATACATTACGTAAAGACAGTCCTTGAAATTTAAAGCGTATTCACCGGTAACGGTTGTACGGCTGGCAAATTCGGCAGTTTTAAGTGGTGTATTTACCAGGGTGCTGAACGCCTTATCGTTGTTATTTTTATGGACGGTATCAACTTTTCTTATTAAACGCAATACTTTAAAGCCTTCATTTGTAAGTTCATTGCCTACAACACATCGCAGGAAATGCATGCTGGAACCTTCATAAGCCTCCTTCCGGTTCTTTTTCCAGCGACGTATTTCTGATGAGGAACCCTTAAGCTCTTCAAAGGCTGCAGTGCCTTCGTAATAAAAATGTCCCGACGGTTCGCTGGTCATATCCTGCAAAAAATACCTTATTTTGTAACCGAGTGCCCTGTTTTCAATTTCAAAATAATCTGTCGACTTTGCGGTAAATACGCCGGTCTTGCTATCCCGGTCCAGATCGAGTATGTCGGGCATGCCTTTGGTGGTAATCCTGCACATCTGGGCAAATTTTGATGTGCCAAAAAAATATTGCTTAAACAGCGCATAGTTTTGGGCCCAGCCGGTTCGGGGTTTGATGTGCACCTCGTCCAGCATCATAATTTTAGGCGGTAGATTGATGTCAGCCAGTTGCAGGTCGCCATTAACGATAATGTTTTGGTGCACGGTCTCGTAGCCTACGCAGGAAACAACAAGGTCGTATTGCCCCGGGCGCACGAAGGTAATTTTATACAACCCATTATCATCGGTTTTACTGCCGGCAACAGAGTTGTTTAAAAACACACTGGCATTAGCTACGGGGGATTTGTCTGTACTATTTAAAACCCTGCCTTTGATGGTGAACTGCGCGAATGCAGCAACAGGTAAAAAAAATAATATAAAAACTAACGTTCTAATCATCCTTAAAATTAACTGAATAATTAGTTAAATAAATGTTTGTAACAAGGTTTTTGTGTAAATCCGTGGAACAGCTATAACTAAAAAAAATCCCAAATTATATTAAACCTTTTTTTTAAACGTTCGTCTTATATATAAATAAACACAACTTGTATGAAAAGAATCTTATCTATCATTGGCTGTATAGTAGTATTGGCAGCGTCTTCATGTACTAAAAAGTATATCACTCCGAACCCCAATTTAACCATCTATCGCACCATAAAGCCTTCTGACTGGACGTTGTCGTCTGATGGTACTTCCTATTATGTAAGTTTAGATGCACAGGAAATAGGGGCTGATTTTAATCATTATGGCGGGGTAATTGTTTCAATTTATTATCCAAACTCAAACCCCAATGACGAGGTTTATGAGCAGTTGCCGGAAGTGTACGGAGGTACTTCGTTCAGCTTTACCTATAATCCGGGCAGCCTGGCCATCTATGCACAGGACCCGAACGGTGTAACGCCTGTTAAACCAACCGACGTTATTAATGCAAAAATCGTTCTGGTAGCTTCGAGTAATTAAATGATTAAGTCCGGAAAGTCAGTAAGGACGTAAAAGTCTGAAAGAGAGAAAGCCTGTGAAATTAAACTTCACAGGCTTTCTTATGGTGCGCCCGGCAGGGCGCATTTACTTGGCGGTGCAAGTCCGCTATGGGCCCGTTAAGGGGAACCATTAGCCGAGC
>NZ_JAUMKC010000003.1 GCF_030519355.1 Mucilaginibacter sp. L3T2-6 | reverse complement strand
GTTACAACAACAATAATTATATTTTTGAATTAATAAGTCTATAAAACACCAGTCCTAATTAAGGGAGGGTTACAGATAGACTGCCAATTCCAGCACCATGAGTGCCGGGATTAATAAATAAAAATTGGAAGATTTTATAGCGTAGGCAAGGAGCACATGTGCATTAAAGTAAAATAGGATGATGTTCAAACTATAATAACAGATATAATCTTGCAAAGGATAAGAAGACCCAGCGTTAAAATGAACGAAACTGATTTCATACGCAATAAACAGGCACCATCCTAAAATATGCTTCAGAACCACACGAACATTCAACCTCGAAAAGTTCACTTTGGATTGTAATGTCATTGTCATAACCGGTTATCTTTCTACAGCAAACTGTCGTGCGTGTAACAAAGTTGTCATGTGCCTTTTCATGCTGATAATTTGGGTAAAAAGTTATCGCTATGAAAAATTTACCATTCAAAAATTTCAAAAAAAAGACAAATACCTTATATCGCTATAATCATTTGTCAGGGATCAATCAATCAGAAACCACCGTCGGAGAAACTGACCCAACAAACACTACGATCACGGTATTAACCACTGTCAGTGGCCAAACACATTTTTCGCACAAACACAGTCCGCTAAAATTAAGAATATAACCACATTTCTTGTAAGTTAAATGAAATATTCCTGTAAGTTAATTTGCTATCATGCTTAAGGATGAACTAAGGCGCCTGGAGGACGTTGTTATTGCATTTCCCTCCGAAGCACATAATGAGGATGTTGCTTCAATTGACCCTGAAAATGGACAAGAAGCACTTATCACAGCGGAATGTCAAAGGATCAAGAAAGTTTGGACGGAGTTGCTGTTTAGTGATGCGAAGGACCAGGTTATTAAACGTTATATCTGGTTTCAACAACAAATTTTATTGGATTTAGCCGACAAGGTTTACCAGCAGATTCAACATAGTAAACAATCCGCCTCACACAGCAATTATCCTATCCATACCTTTTCTGAATTTCTGCTTGAACGATTACTGGATCTTAAGGATTTTCAGATACAGTACTTCAATTCCTATATAAACCAGGAGACCAAAATACCCGATGCGGTAATACCGTCAATTAGGAAAAGAATGTCCGAGGCAGCAGAAAAGCTTAGCGCATCTATGCAATATGTTGAATTGGATGGGCAATTAAAAGCTTGTATTCGCGATTATTTAGACGGTATTTCGGCTACGGATATATCTGCCGTAATGAACTACAGGTCGGCAGAATATTTTTTTCAATTTACAGAAACATTAAGTGTGACTATAGCTTTTGAAGACAGCCGGGATTTGACCCATAGTGTTGTAGAAGCCTTATTTTACCTTAATTTTAATCATAATAGCTTTTGTTTGTGGTATCAGGAGAATTTAATCCGGAAAAGTTTAATTCTCGGGGAAAATGATCAATTATCCCTGTTGAAAAGAGAATTGCTCCTCCTCAAAACGATGCCTGTTATATTGACAGTGAGTTATGACCCTGAACTTATGCCTGTTAATAATTTATTGGAAAATTGGCTCAATGAATATATTAAAGAGAAAAATAATCAGCAGAATTTAATGGAAACGGACATTTCTGATAAAATAGAGTTGAAACTTACGGTGGCACAACTAGCATTACTAATAAGACTGTTGTATGAAGAAGGTGTTTTTGCCATGAAAAATATTGCCGGTTTACTCAGGTTCTTTTCAAAATATTTCATGAGTAAGAAACAGGAACATATTTCCTACGGAAGTATGAATAAATTATATTACAGCAGCGACCAGTTCACTGGCTATGCGGTCAGGGAATTATTATTAAAAATGGTTGCCAAAATCAATAAAATGTTCTTTCCGACGTGAATTAATACCAAATACAGTAGCTTTCACGAAAACACCCCTACTATGATTAGAGCAACACAGGAAGATAAAGGACTAGTAGTAAGCATATTATCAGAGTCTTTTAAGGAAAATCAAAGCGTAAATTTTATTGTTCGCCAAGATGACATTAAATTAAACCGAATCCGTTCGCTGATGGATTATTCCTTTGAAGTATGCCATCTTTTTGGTGAAGTTTGGTTATCTGACGACAGGAAAGCTTGTGCGTTGACCTTATTCCCCCACCAAAAGCGAACAACATTAAAATCAATTCGCCTGGATATCAGACTTATCATTCAGGCAATTGGATTAAGCGGTATCCAAAAAACACTGAACCGTGAAACAGAGGTCAAAAAACTTCAATCCAAAGAAAAAATGATCTATCTATGGTTTATTGGCGTTGAGCCCGTATATCAGAAGGGAGGCATTGGAGGTAATTTGTTAAAAGAAATCATAGCCGATGCGAATAAAAAAAGCCTCCCGATATGCCTGGAAACTTCAACAGTGAAAAACCTGCCCTGGTACGAACACTTTGGATTTGAAATTTATAACAAATTAGAATTGGGCTATACCTTATTCTTTTTAAAGCGCGAACCAGATAAATAATTACAACCATGCTGGTATTCGGAACGCAAATTCATATCGTCACTTTTATTTTTATAGTGCTGGAATTTTGCATGTTCATTTTCCAAATCTTCTATTATTTGTTTCGTCCACAAGATAAAAGTCGTTTATGGTACCTGTTGTTACTTTTCCTGTTTCAGTTTTATAATATAACCGGCGGCCTTTTTCCCGATCCTAAAATTGATATACCTATATCTACGCAAGTAATGATTGCTTATGGAAGCGGGTTTTTAATGGCATCTTTTTTCCCCTTTTATTTTTATAAAGCATTTGAGCTGAAGTTACTTCGATGGCATGCTTTATATGGCGTTCCCCTGTTTCTGATGTTACCATATTTCATATTTTTTGTAATTGTTTATGCAATCAACGGCAAGCTGAATGTTGACATTAAGTTTGGCATGATAGTCCCGTTGATTTATGCATTGGTATTACTTTGGGTGATGTTCAAAGCCATTCGCAAAAAATACGAAACAGATAGGAATAAAAATGAATATTTGGAGGAAATAGCTATTTATTGTGCGGTCATCCCCTGGATTTCATTGACATTCTTTGGCTTAGTCGAAGAAAGCCAACTGATAGAAGTCTTATTTACTAATACTGGATTTACCGTAATTACCATCATTTTCATCACCAAATCAGTAAAACGTGCGCGTTTAGAATATAAGGAATTATTGGAATTAAACATGGTGGGGCTCAATTCTGAAACGTTTGAGATTAACTGCCAGCGATACCAACTTACTAAACGGCAGGTAGAGATCGTACTATTATTGCGCAGGGGGCATTCCTATAAAAACATCGCTGAAGGATTATTTATTTCGGAAAAGACAGTCAATAATCATATTCAGAATATATATGAAAAGATTGGGGCTAGTAACAAAGTTGAACTGATCTACAAACTGGCAAACCGGGCGTAATACCTCCATTATACCTTCATAGGGTTTTTCCACTAAACGCCTAATTAGGGCAATTTGCTCATTTTATGCTTCTCATTTAGCATACATATTTGCACACCATTTCGGATAATTAACCAAATAATAAAAGATTGCTTATGAACAAAACAGTTACATTTTCCCTGTCTTAGTGAAAAGTTGTTGCCAGTTAACAGGCTGGACAGGGCTTATTTAAAAGCCGTTTATTTATGTTAAAAGTGTATGCAAAGCAGCAATATGTGCTGATGGAAGATGAATTGGGACAAATTGCGATTAACAATCCTGAACCTTTGAAGCGGATGAGCGCGGCTCTGCGTTGTATCCGTGGTTACCTTGACCTGCTGTCTAACTATCTGTCAAAGCATCCCTTTGCGGACTGGAAAGAGGAGTCCCATTTTTTTAAGGTCACTAAGCCACGGTTTTATTGTCATTATATCTTCGAGGTAGCACTATATAACCTGATCAGCGGGAGGCCATGTGGCGATAACGAGCAGCTACGGGCTTATTATCTCGATGAACTTCGCTTCGCCGTCCGTTCGTTCCGGGAACACCCCTTTTTATACGAATACTATCGGCTCGGTGCGGATGAACTGGACGAACTCTATTTTGTGCGGAATGTCGAGGTGCAAAGCGTGTTGCTGCCTGAGGTGCCAGAGCTGGACAGGTCGTTTTCTACAAGCGGGGATTACCTTTTTGCCAAGTTCAAAGCTTATGAAATGCTGCAGGAATATATCGCGCATGAACTGGCGAATATCGGCAAGCCGGAACGCTCTCCCTTTATCCGTCCCGGCAGGAACAACGAACCGCTCAAATGGACGGGTGAACAGGTAAATGCCATTGAAATGGGTTACGGTTTGTGGCTGTCCGGCCAACTAAATGACGGAAATGCTTCTTTAGCGGATATCATGTACTGGCTAAGCGCCAGCCTGGATATCGATTTGAGCCGTCATACCCGCCGCTTTGACGAGATCAAGGCGCGTAAGCTGGTCAGTCAGACCCGGTTCACCGATCAGGTACGCGATGCGATCCGCAATCATATCGATGAGGGCAACGCTTTACAGCCGAACGGCTTTCGCCGTGCCAGGAGAACAGACTCAAAAACAGGCAATTAATTAAAATCTTTCATCCCGTTCCGGGACTGCCGGTAATGCGGCTGTCGTCCGGGCAACTTTGCTTTTACAAAACCTGTAGCAATGGGGCGTCAGGTTTAAATCGCAAGATCTATGTTACATCAAATCACCTGGCAGCAATTTCTGCTTTTTACAGCGATTGTATTACTGCTTTATTATGCCATCCTCTGGCTGATCTTTTACCGGGGCAAAACAAGTGGCTTATTTCCCGGTAGACCAAGTGCAAAGTTATGGCCCGAACCGGGCGTGGACTTGGAAGATGAAGACCTGTTAGGCGGGGCAGCCGAAGAATACGGCGTTAGTACGGTAAACAGTTCAGACCTGTTTTTTGGTCCGTCAAGATATTTTGAAGAAGACCGTTATGAGGAAACCCATCCTTTCCCTGATGATGAGACTTTATACGGTCTGATACCGGATGTGCTGGAGGAAATCAAATCGGTTATCCATACGATCAGAATGGAAGACGGGACTGCCGAAGACTTTAAAAGCCTGTTCAAACTGGTATCGTCCAAGTATCCACAATTGAAAGTAAGCCGGCACCTGGATGCGGTCAATTCCTGGATATTGGAAAATGTACCTTTTGAATTAAGTGAGGAAGAGCTATACCGGCTTTGGGATTAATCCTAATCAAGATAATAAATCAACGTAATCAATTTTTTAAATCAGTGTAACCCAAAAACATGAAAAACCATATTCCATATACCCCAAAACAACAGGCCCTGCTAAAAATCTTAATGTTTGCTGCGGCTCTGTTGACTATCAATTATTGCTTTGGCCAGGACGGTTCAGCCGGGATCAATTCGGCTACCACACAGGTCAAAGGTTATTTCGACGCAGGCTGTAACCTGATGTATGCCATTGGGGCAGTGGTCGGTATTATCGGCGCGGTAAAAGTATTTAATAAATGGAATGCGGGAGAACCCGATACCAATAAGGTAGCTGCCGCCTGGTTTGGCTCCTGTATCTTTCTGGTTGTAGTGGCCACCGTGCTCAAATCGTTCTTCGGACTCTAATCATAACCGTAATGAGCAGTGTATATCAGATCAACAAAGGCATTAATAAAGCCATAGAATTTCGAGGCCTGAAAGCGCAATACATCGGGTATCTGGCAGGCAGTTTGGTCGCGTTGCTGATCCTTTATGCCATCCTATATATCACGGGTATGAATGCCTGGCTATGTCTCTTTTTGATCGGCGGTTCAGGTACCGCATTAGTCACTACCATCTTCCGGCTAAGCCATAAATACGGCCAATACGGGTTGTTAAAGCGGGGCGCTAAACGAGGCCTTCCTGCATATATAAAATTCCGGTCACGAAAACTATTTATTCATCTTATCAAAAGCACTCATGGTCAATATTGAGCATATATTACCCGTCTATAAGGTGGAGAACAACTGTATCCTGTCCCGCCAGGGTGACATCACCATCGCCTACAAACTGGACCTGCCGGATATCTTTACCTTATCCGGACAGGAATATGAGGCTTTCCATCATGCCTGGATCAAAGCGATCAAGGTATTGCCGAAACACAGCCTCATTCATAAACAGGATATGTTTATGAAAGCCCGCTATAAAGGGGTTCCCGAAAACGGCACCAGTTTTTTAGCTGCGGCGAGCGAAGACTATTTTGAGGGACGGCGGTATCTCGATCATAGCTGCCATATCCTGCTGACCAAGATGCCGGGCAACCGAAAAGCGGCCAGCAGCGGTTATTCCGGTCTGATGCGCAAATCACCGGTTCCGGCGCAGGCAATAAGTGAAGCTTTATTCCGGGATTTTATGGAAAAAGCGGGGGCTTTTGAACGTATCCTTTCCGACAGCGGCTTTGCCGGTCTGCACAGGCTGACCGATGCTGACCTGGCCGGGACAAAAAGCAAAGCCGGGATCATCGAGCGGTACTGTTTTCTGCAAGGAGAAAACGAAAGGCCGGTAATCAAGGATGTTCACTTTAAAGACGGGCTGCGTATAGGTGACAATTATTGCCAGTTGTTCCCTTTAGCTGATGTGGAGGATTTGCCCGCGCTTTGTGGAAGCCGGGTCAATTATGACCGTTACAGCACAGACAAGACTAAATTCAGTATTGGTTTTGCCTCGCCATTGGGCTTATTGCTGGACTGCAACCATATATATAACCAGTACATCTTTATCGGCGATGTGCAGCAAACACTCAAAGGCCTGGAGAAGAAAAGGCTTAGGTTACAATCCTTATCCGCTTACAGCCGAGAAAACGCCATTGCCCGTGATGCCACTTCGGATTTTCTGAACGAGGCTATCGGTGAGCAGCGACTGCCGGTTAAGGCGCACTTTAACGTAATGGCCTGGACAAATGATGGGCAGGAATTACAGGAGATCAGGAACAAGGTGGGTTCGGCCATGGCGCAAATGGATGCAGCGGCCAAACAGGAAACGGACGGCGCGCCTCAAATATGGTGGGCGGGCTTACCTGGCAATGCAGCGGACTTCCCGATGAATGATACTTTCGACACTTTCCTGGAGCAGGCGACCTGTTTTTTAAACCTCGAAAGTAATTACCGCACATCGAAAAGCGGCTTTGGTATCCGTTTGGGTGACCGGCTGTCCGGCAGGCCGGTTCGGGCGGATATATCCGATGAACCTATGAAGAAAGGGTTTATCACCAACCGCAACAAAATGATCTTAGGGCCAAGCGGTTCCGGTAAGTCTTTCTTTACGAACCACATGGTCAACAGCTATTTCGAACAGGGTTCACATATCGTACTGGTGGATGTAGGCCACAGCTATAAGGGCCTTTGCGACCTCGTGGATGGCTATTATTTCACCTATGAAGAAAACAACCCGATCCGTTTTAATCCTTTTTATATCGCCAAAGGCGAAGTGCTGGATATTGAGAAAAAGGAAAGCCTGAAAACATTGCTCCTGGCCTTATGGAAAAAAGAGAATGAGAATTTTGCCCGTTCAGAATACGTAGCTATCTCCAGCGCTATTACGCTTTATTACCAGTACTTAAACAAACACCCAGCTATTTTCCCCGGTTTCAATTCTTTCTACGATTTCTTAATGGAAGAATACTTGCAGGTATTGGAAAATGGCAAGGTAAAGGAAAAGGACTTTGACATCGCGAACTTTTTATATGTCCTTAATCCTTATTATAAAGGCGGGGAGTTTGACTACCTGCTGAACGCCACCGAGAACCTTGACCTGCTGAACGAGCGCTTTATTGTGTTCGAACTGGACAATATCAAATCGCATGAGATCCTGTTCCCTGTGGTAACGATCATCATTATGGAAGTCTTTATTTCCAAGATGCGCAAGCTGCCGAAAAACGTGCGGAAAGTTATTTTGATCGAGGAAGCCTGGAAAGCAATCGCCAAAGACGGCATGGCAGAATACATTAAATATTTATTTAAAACCGTCCGTAAATTTTTTGGCGAGGCCATCGTCGTAACGCAGGAGGTCGAGGATATTTTAAGCAGCCCGATCATCAAGCAGGCTATCGTAAATAACAGTGATTGCAAGATCCTTTTAGACCAAAGCAAGTACCAGAACAAATTCGATGATGTGCAGGCATTACTGGGCCTCACCGAAAAGGAGAAAGCTTTAATCCTTTCCATGAACAAGGCAAACGATCCCGGTTACCGCTACAAGGAGGTTTTTATCAGCCTGGGCGGGCAATCATCCAAAGTTTACCGCACCGAAGTATCACCGGAAGAATATTATGCCTATACAACAGAAGCGTCCGAAAAAGCCAGGGTACTGGAATATGCCGAAAAATACGGCAGCATTGCCGCCGGTATCCTTGCAATGGTTGAAGATCAAAGACTTTCCACTTCAAAAAAATAAACTATGAAAAAGTACATTTTAATCTTAATGGGAATTGTTTCGGGTCTGGCCGCCTGCAACAGTAAGAGCAGCAATATACAAAGCTTTATCCCCGGCACTTACGTCAGTCAGGCACAAAGCGAGTTCAGTATCGCCAACGATACACTGGTCATTACCGAGGCCAAAAGCACAGACAATATTTACCTTATCACCCGCAGGACCGGCTACCGCCGGATCAGCGAAGGGAAGCTGCAGCCATTGCAGCACGCCGTCAAGCACTGGACAGGCACTTGGGATACCCAAAAACAGCTCATGCAGGTCATGCAAACGGGGCATACGCTGATCTTTCAGCCTGATAAAAACGCTTTGCTCAACGGCAGCAGCGAATATGTGAAGCTGTAGGCAGGATTAATCAACCAATTTTTTAACCATTAAAATATCACTCCCCTTACGGGGGGTAAGGGGGGCTTTTTATGAAAAAGTATATGGTCATATTGCCATTATCGGCTATGACACTCTTTGTGGCATTGCCGCAGGGAGCAAATGCGCAGATCGCTATTGCGGAGGTCATCAAAGCGGCCATCACCAAAGTGATCAAAGCGATAGACCTGCAAATACAGCGGATGCAGAACAAAACGATCTGGCTTCAAAATGCTCAAAAGGCTTTGGAAAATACGCTATCTCAAACCAAGCTGGGCGAGATCAGTGACTGGACACAGCAGCAAAAAGACCTGTTTGGCAAATACTACCAGGAATTGCAGGAGATCAAATCCGCTATCGCGCTTTACGAGCGCATCAGGGAAATGACGGAAAAGCAGGCTGCGCTGGTCAGTTCCTATCATCATGCCTGGTCGCTGTTACAGCAGGACAAGCATTTCAGCGCCGATGAGCTCAGCTATATGGGCAAAGTGTATACCGGCATACTGGAAGAAAGCGTGAAAAATGTCGATGAGTTGCTGCTGGTCGTCAGTTCCTTCAAAACGCAGATGACCGATGAAAAACGGCTGGAAATGATCAATACGTCGGCTAGCCGCATCGATACCAATTACAGCGACTTGCAGCAGTTTAATAACCAGAATATCATGCTCAGCCTGCAAAGGGCAAAGGATGAAAACGAGGTCAGCACTTTAAAAAAGTATTATGGAATCCAGTAAACTGAAAGCATTAGTGATGACTTGCGGCCTGTTGTTGGCCGCAGGTGTATCGCAGGCGCAAACATTCGCTGAATGGTGGTCGCAAAAGAAAACGCAGATCAAATACCTCGCGCGGCAAATTGCGGCGCTGGAAGTTTACGGCAGCTATTTAAAGCAAGGGTATAAAATTGCCGGCAAAGGCCTGGGTAATATCGCCGGCTTCACCGGCAGTGAATTCAGCCTGCATTCGGACTATTACAAATCCCTGAAAACCGTCAACCCGCTGGTCAAAGATAATCCGGAAGCGGCAGCGATTGCGCAGTATGCTACGGCTATCCCAGCGGAATTTGACTACCTGAAAGGTTTTAACGGCCTGGATGAGGCTGACCAAAAGTATATCGGCTCAGTTGCCGGTAAAGTGCTGGAAGAATGCAGTAACGATATTGCCGAACTGCAACTGGTGATGACATCCGGCGAAACCGAAATGACGGACGATGAGCGCCTGAAAAGGCTTCACCAGGTCAGCACCCGGATAAAAGACAAATATGCTTTTACCCTGAATTTCCGCAACCAGGTGCGCATGCTTTTGGCACAGCGTAACCGGGAACTGCAAAATATACAAACACTAAGGAGGTATTATGAGATCAATTAAGGTAAAACTGGCAGGGCTCATTTGCTTTTGCCTTTCTGCTTTCAGCTTTCTGCCTCAACAGGCAAAAGCGCAATCCTATGAAATTCAGCAATTATTACTGGACGTGGAAAAACTGTCGCAATTCAAAAGCATTCTGTCCGATATGCGGCAGGGTTACTCCATTTTAAGCCAGGGTTACGGGGCGGTAAAAAACATTGCGCAGGGCAATTTCAGTTTGCATGAGGTTTTCCTGGACGGGCTGATGGCGGTTAACCCGAATATCAAGAAGTATCAGCGGGTTGCGGATATTATCAGTGATGAAAGCAGTATCCTTTCAGAATATAAATCGGCGTACAAACGGTTTAAGTCCGGCGGCAGCTTCAGTGTAAAGGAACTGGATTATATGGGCAGCGCGTACAGCAACATCACCAGCCAGGCCTTACGGAATCTGAATGACCTGATCACGGTGATTACCGCTTCAAACCTGCGCATGTCGGATGATGAACGCCTGCATGAGATCGACCGCATTTATGCCGACACGTCTGATAAACTGTCTTTTTTAAGGCATTTCAATAACCAGGCATCCCTATTACAGCTACAGCGCCAAAAGCAAAGAAACGAAACAAAGACACTTCAAAATCTCTACGGACATGAAAATTAAACAGCTCATCAACAGCGCTCCCTTTAAGGGGGCGGCGGGCTTACTCCTGCTGCTTCTGCTGCCGCACCTGTCCAAAGCGGACGGGCTCGCGGGCGACTTGCAGGGGATGCAGCCGGTACTCGACAACGTGTACAGCCAGATGCTCCCCCTTTGCAGCAAGCTTATTGACGCCGCGCGGGGCATAGCGGGCTTTGCGTCCTTGAGCTATATCGCTCCGCGGGTGTGGCGGCAAATCGCCAACGCCGAGCCGCTCGAATTTTATCCCCTGCTCCGACCCTTTGCATTAGGAATGGCCATCCTGCTTTTCCCTGCGGTCATTGCTTTGATGAACGGAGTTTTGCAGCCGGTAGTCGGCGCCACCGCCAATATGGTTCAGGACAGCAATACCGCTATTGCAAAGCTGCTGAAGCAAAAGGAAGATGCAGTGAAAAACTCATCGGCCTACCAAATGTATGTCGGCACAGACGGTAACGGCGACCAGGACAAATGGTACAAGTACACGCATCCTGACGACCCGAATGGAGATAACCAGGGTGTGTTTGACGGCATCGGCAATGACGTGAAATTCTGGCTGGATAAGCAGTCCTATAATTTCCGCAACAGTATCAAGCAGTGGATGAGCGAAGTGCTGGAAGTGGTTTATGCCGCAGCATCGCTTTGTATCAATACCATCCGGACGTTTTTCCTGATCGTGCTGGCGATATTGGGCCCGTTGGTATTCGGTCTGTCCGTCTTTGACGGTTTCCAGCACAGCCTGCACCAATGGCTGGCGCGGTACATCAATATCTTTTTGTGGCTGCCCATCGCCAATATCTTCGGCAGCATCATCGGGAAAGTACAGGAAAATATGCTGAAGCTAGATATTTCGCAGATCCAGAGTTCGGGCGATACGTTCTTTTCGAGCACCGATACGGCGTACCTCATTTTTTTGCTGATTGGCATTGTGGGTTATTTTTCGGTGCCCACTGTCGCCAATTTTATCGTTCATGCGCACGGAGGTAACGGGATGCTGCAAAGGGTAACCAGCATTGCGGCTGGCGGTATCAGCGTGGCAACCAACACCGCAACAGGCGCCGGCTCAACAGCCGCTTCGGTAGCACCGGGGTTGGCATCAAGAGCAGCACGCGGCGCTGGCAATATCCTGAATGCGCCCCGGAATTATTGGGAAGGCTACCACAGCGCCGGGAACAGCAACTATCAAAAAGACAAACTATCCGGTAAATCATAAAATCGAAATTTATGTTTCAGCAACTCAAAAATATCGACACCGCTTTTAAGCATATCCGGCTGTTCAGCTATCTGCTGATACTTGCCTGTATAACGGTTTCCTGCTTTGCAATCTATAAAAGCTATCAAAGTTCGGACAATTACAAAAACCACATTTATATCCTGGCTAACGGCAAGGCGCTGGAGGCTTTTGCCGCAGACCGCAAGGATAATATCCCGGTCGAGATCAGGGATCACGTGAAAATGTTCCACCATTATTTTTTTACGCTTGACCCGGACGACAAGCAGATACAGGCAGGCATCACGCAGGCACTTTACCTGGCCGACGGCTCAGCAAAGACGGCCTATGATAACTTAAAGGAAGCCGGTTATTACAACAATATCGTCAGCGGTAATATCAGCCAGCAGATCAGCGTGGACAGCGTGCAGGTTGATATCAACCAATATCCTTTTTATTTCAAGTGCTTCGCCACTGAAAAGCTGGTGCGTTCCACATCAACACTCAGCCGCAGCCTGGTCACGCAGGGTTATTTGCGAAATGTGTCCCGCTCGGATAATAACCCGCATGGCTTCCTGATCGAAAAATGGGAAACGACAGAGAACAGGGATTTAACCACGCAAAGCAAATGATCATGGGCTTATTCTGGAAACGCAGCAAACACAAGCCATTGAGCGCCCGGCAGGAAAAGGCAGCGGGCAGGATCGCTTCTGTTATTATCCGCAGGCAAACAGAGATCGCCGGATATCTCAACCGGAAAACGCAATACTGGAACAGGGCATCCAAACTTATCCTGCTTTTGCTGATCTGCCTGGTATTCGGCGGGGTAAGCCTATGGTTGCTCCTCCGGGCCTGTAACTAAGCAATTTATTCACCGCTGCCACGGCAGCATAAATTAAAAACAAATGAAAGAACAAACAACAGAACAACAACAGCAGCGCGAAAAGCGGAAGAAGTTTTTGCTCGTGCTGCCTTTACTGATTCTGCCCTTCCTGGTAATGGCCTTTTGGGCATTGGGCGGCGGCAAGGGCACTGATGGCAGACAGAGCGATATATCCAAAGGCATCAATACCCAATTGCCGGAAGCGAAATTTAAAAGCGACCAGCCGCAGGATAAACTAAGCCTTTATGACCAGGCTCAAAGGGATTCGGCCAGTGAAAAAAGCCGTTCGGCTAACCCCCTGGCCGGCAGCTTTGGCCATTCTGGAAATGCTTCCATGGCTAATAACCCGGATGCGAGTGAGATTAAACTAAGTCAAAAGCTGGAGCAACTGAAACAGGAAGTCAGTAAAGCACCCGAGCCGTTGGTTACTGCACTGCCAGCCACAACAAAAACGGCACCTGCTGTCAATACCACCGATGTTGACCGGCTCGAAAAGCTGATGAAAAGCATGAACACCCGCGACGGTGATGACCCTGAAATGAAGCAGCTGGAAAGTATGGTGGATAAGATCATCCAGATACAGCATCCTGAACTGGTGGCGGCGCAATTAAAGCAACAGGAAAAGGCCGCACCCGACAGTTTGTTTAAAGCCATACCGGCGCTTATCGACGGCGATCAGAAAGTATTGCAGGGCGGTATAGTCAAATTGCGCTTAAGCGACAGTGTTGATCTGAAGGGAATAAAGCTACCCAAAGGCTTTACCCTGTTCGGTAATTGTACGATCACCAATCAGCGGCTGTTGCTCAACATTAAAAATATCCGGGTTGGCAATGCGATCATACCGGTTGACCTGACTGTGTTTTCACTAGACGGGATGCCTGGTATCAATGCGCCTGAAGCGGAGCTGGCCGATGCCACCGGCGGTGGCGCAGCTAATGCGGTACAAAGCATGGAGTTCCTGCCGATGGATCAGACACTGGCGACTCAAGCGGCGGGCGCAGGTATTTCTGCTGCCAAAACGCTTTTCAGCAAAAAGGTGAAAAGGGTCAAAGTAAAGCTGCATGAGGGTGAAAGAGTGCTATTGAGAATCAATAAGAACTGATATGAACCTGGAAACAAGGCACGCACAAGCGATCATCAGCCTGCTCGAAGATGCGCAGGATGTCGGGCTTTCCTATGTCGTATTTGAAATCCGGCAGGAAATGGCATTACAGCCGCATCAGCTCGATTTTTTCGATACGCTTGGCGCAGCGCTGGATCATTGGGAAGCCAAAGCCGGCTTTGGATATTTACCCGGTGTCGAGGAATATCCGGTTTACTACCGGCATACTGATCAACTACTGGAAGAAATTAAACAGGCAAATCTATTAACTATAAACAAACACGAAATGAATTTAAACAATCTGGAAGACCTTAAAAAAGAGGTCAAAGACTTAGGCTTTAATCCTAAAGTAGCCGATGAGCTGGAGAAGAACATGCGACAATTGCCGGGGTACTTTACGTTGAAAGACCAGTTCCCCGGTGATAAAGGACTGGTAGACATGACGCTCCATTTCCGCAAATCAGGACAATCAGACTTTTATAATTTCAATAAGTTCGATGCTACCGCAGGTAAGGTGCCACCGACCATAGATAACCAGCACTACATGGTACTGACCGAGAACAAAGAGAATAAGGAGAAACCGCTGGTAAAAGCATTCGACAGTCCGAACGAGGCCATCGAATTTTTCAAAAAGCAAAAAGGCACCAGCGAACTGGCCCTGGGAGAGAGCCCCGAAAGCAAACAAATGCTGGCCAGCAAAGAAGACGGCAAAGTCAACTATATCAACAAAGACTTCCGTTCGGCTTATTTCAGCCCCGCTATTAAACAGACTTTTTATCTCAAAGAGGGCAATGGCTTTACGGCAAGACAGGCGGCCAACATGGTTCAGGGCAGGACGGTCTACCGGGACAATATGCTCTCAAGCCTCGGCGAACCCTATAAAGCCTGGATCAGGCTGGACTTCGACCAGAAAAAGGATGATTACGGCAATTATAAGCTAAAACAGTTCCATCACCCAACCTACGGCTTTGACCTCGGAAAAACGCTCAGTGATTACCGCATCAAAGAGATGGCTGACCCGGCAAAAAAGGAAGGAATTATGGAAGCCATGCGCCACGGCGACCGCGTACAGGTTACCGCGCTGGACAAGGAAAACAAGGAAGTTAAAGTATTAACCGAAGCGGTGCCCCGTTACGGCAAGCTGGACTTCTATAATGAAGCCGGGATCAGGCAAAGGCGTGAGCAGTTTGAAAAACCGGCAATGGCGATGGACCTGTCACAAGGTAAAGGCCAGGGCAAAACCAAAGAAAAGGAACAGGAAGAAAGCAAAAGTATGAGCGTCCGTTAAATTGACGCGCTATTATTCAGGAAACATTAATATATTTATTTATAACCTTTAAATCTAAAAACGATGAAAAAATTCCAAGCATTAAAAGACCTGGTAGCTTCTGTTGAAAAAGACGCGGCCGCATTTTATGAAAAAGGCAATAAGGCAGCAGGCACGCGTTTGCGCGGTGTCATGCAGCAACTGAAAGTTGCCGCATCAGATATCCGTAAGGAAGTGACCGACCTAAAAAATAAAGCTGATTGACTAAGCGTTTACACAGGATTGCAGAAGGGCTGGATTATATCCAGCCCTTCTAATTTAATAATATCTGATATAGGCCGTTTATTCATACCAGTCATCAGTATCTACATGAAAAGATTTAATTAATATTTCCGCTTTCGATAATGGATAGGTTATGGAAATAGCTATTTCTCCATTAAATGGAAACGAAGTATCCCATTCTACACCATCTCCTCTTGAAACGTCACCATCGGAGCCAAATTGCTGATGGACATGAATATTTCCGTCTGCACTCGCATTTATTATATCGTGGGTTATACCGACAATTTTAATAGTGTCAATTTGTAAGTATTCGATATTATGGTGGGTGGATAAAATATCGATATCGTCAATATTTTCCTTTATAGTATGCTCAATTAAAACATTATCTATATCCTCTTCTAATTCAACGATAATTAAGTTCCGGCAGTCATTTATTCCATTAATAAAATTGCTGAACGCGCTGACCACCAGATTGGACAATTTTAATACTTCTGCATCACTAATTCCGAAAGATTCTTCGTTGACATGAGTGTATTTATTCAGTAAATTGATAGCATCCAATACGGACTTTTTATATGTTTCTATATCAAGGCCTCTCTTAATTATATATTTATCATTTAACCCACCCTGAATTGCATATTTTATCTTTTGTCCTCGTGTTACTTGTCTTGATATTTTGGTTTCATCTTTATACCACACACACTTTAACACCTCATTATCTGGTGCCAGGGTTGACAATATGTGCCTTGATAGTTCACGTATCCCGCTCGAAAAATTATTAAATCTAAGCTTATTGTCCACATCCAATAAGTTATTCAAACATGCCTTTAATAGGTGCTTTTCAAAATCATTTGACACTAAATGTTCAAGATTTTTATAGTACTGATTTATCTGTGTCTTAGTCATATAATCAATGCTCTTTTGGTATCGGTAAAGGTACTTAAAATGAGACTGTGATATTTTATTATGGAGTATCGCAGGTCTGTAATACGCCTCATTTACACGATAATTTAACCCAGCAGTTCCAGCCGCTTCGTTATCACTCAGCCGCTTCACTGCATTTTAGTACAGGCTCGTTCCTCGCCCATACTTTTCTTCTACAGCTTCGCTCGTTAATCTCCCCGTTTTAAGTGCGTGCTGGCCTTTTATATACAGCAAATTTCTGATAAGCCGGGACATATCGTCAAGGCCAGGCCCTGCGGGTTTGCTGGAAAAAAATCTCCACCCACCTCGCTGCGCTCGGGGTAGTATTTTTTTCCGCAAAGCCTTGCCGTTATGCCCGGCTTGTTCAGGTGCGGTGCTTAATAAAAAGCCAGCGAGCGCTATGCGAGCTGACTTAAAAAACGAAGCACCTTAGTATGAAAGAGCCAAAAAACAAAGCCCCGCCGACCTGCCAAATGTAGACCGCCGACCTGTCGCAAAAGCAACATTTATTTAATCACTTAAAAATTAAAATCATGAATACCAATGTAAAAGACAACAGCAAAGCAGTTAATAACAGCATTGTCAAAATCGATAAGAAAGAACAGTTTGTAGCGGGTAACCCTGTTAATAAGGAAAATACAAAGCCCGAAGCCGAAAAGCCAAAGGAAGAAACCGGCGCAGCCAAAACGGAGCAACCGAAAACGGAAGCGCCGAAAGCCGAGCAGCCTAAACAGGATGCCGCAACTCCGCAGGTTCAACAGCCCAAAGTTGAGCCAAAAGCAGAAGCCCCGAAAGCTGAACCGGCACATAGCACTACTGTTAAAGATGAACCCAAAAAAGTTGTGCTGAATTTAGAGGGGACATTGAAGTTCATCGAGGAAATGCACCGCAAAGCGAAACAGCGCAACAAGTTGCAGGAAACCATCAAGAGTTTGGATGAATTTGAAGTGGAATTGCGGGACGAAGCCGATACCACCGACACCAACTATTATAACGGTTGCGTGCTGACCATTGAAGATGATAACCGCAGGAAGTTTGAAACCAAAAACCCGACCATCATCTGGACAGTAGCGCAACTGGTCAACAATATGTGCGTAGATAAACTGGCGGAGATCGAAGCAAGTATAGTTATCCCTCAATAATTAACAACAGAAACGCCTTGTGTGCAGGTGCACACAGGGCGTTTTTAATCTTGATTTATGCACTAAAAATTAAACATCATGGAAACTATAAATAATCAAATCATCCAACCCAAGGTTTGGCAGGTTTTAGGCAAGACGATTACTAAATGTGGCAGCAGCGCAGAAGCTATACAGGAAGCGGGTTTAGATTTTACGGTACTCAAACGCCCGAATATACACCCCTTGCCAAGCGGGGTTAATATCATTTCGGATAATAGTTATTTTACCTTCAGAACGGATACTGAAGCCATTTTAGGAGATAAAATCGGGAGCGATTACGAGGTGGTGCAGAATACCGATGCTTTCGGTTTTTTTGACGGCATCGTACAGGAACACGGAAATATCAGGTACGAAACCGCCGGGAGCATCGGGTATGGTTCTGTGGTTTATGTAACCGCCAAACTGCCGGAACATATCCGTGTCGGCAAGTCGGATTACGTGGAGCAATACTTGTTTTTGACTTCAAGCCATGACGGTACGGGCAGTATTACTATTGCCTTTACTCCTGTCAGGATAATATGTCGCAATACGCTCAATGCAGCCCTTAACAACTGTAATAACGCAATAAAGATACGCCATACCGCCAGTGCAGCCGAAAAACTGAAATCGGCGCACAAAATGTTAGGACTGACCAACCAGCTATCGACCGAACTGGAAGCCATTTTTAACCGTTGGGCAAGGGTAAGGATAACCGACCCGGAGTTAAAACGCCTCATACAACTGGCGATGGTGCCGAACCGTGAAACTTACCAATTGCTGAAAGCGGGTAAGGATGATGAATTGTCAAGCCAGTTTACAAATGTGGTCAGCAATATTTTTGAGTACTCGTTATGCTCACCTACCCAACAGGAAACCACGACCAAAGGCACGTTGTACGGTTTTTATAATTCAATCACGGGGTATTACCAAAACGTGCGCAATTATAAGAACGAGGAGGCAAAATTTAAATCCATTATGGCAGGCACAGGGTTACAGCGCAACCAAACCGCCTTTGACCTTTGCGCCGAGTTTGCAAAACACGGCAACACTGCCTTACAATTAAATTAATCACACAGGGCAACCCCAAGCGGGTTGCCCTTAAATTATTACCACAATGAAACCACTAACAAGTCTAAACAATATACAACGTGCACGACTGTTGCACGAGTTATTTCCATCCGAAGTCCCCGCATTACTGGAATTTGTAAAAACCATGTGCCAGTCATTCAAAGAAAGGGAAAATGTACATCGTATAACATGGGAGAGCAGCCTGTTTGAGTTTGATTTTTGGCTGTCCTTCGTTAATGAAACGGAGCGAAAAATTGAACAGTACGGCAATAAACTAAATAAAAGCAGCAGTCTGTTCGCTAACCAGCTTTTTGACGGCTACTTAGCTATTTACGTCATAGACTGCCTTAGTGTCTATACCACTATGAAAGAAAACCCGAACCGGAAAATCAACTTAGCCATTGACCTATTATTTAATCCATAAAGTAAACAACATGAGTTTTATTATCATAGAAACGCATGGTGACCCGGAATACGCCATCATCGTTACAGATCAGGACGGTAATAATTTGGTTTTTGATAGCCGGGAAGAGGCCGAGGCGGAAGCTGCCGACTGCCAGGACGGAGTTGTGGTCGAACTATAACACCGACCTATCAGGTATAGCCTTGTGTATCAATAAACACAGGGCTTTTTTGAAAAAAATTTCCTGTTAAAGTGCTAGTAATGTGATGTCAGATGAAATTAAAATTTGTTTATCCTTTAAAAATGCCTTTATAGTCGTCGAAGTCCCCGGCCTCTAAAGGGTCTATAACATAAAATCAAAAAGGATAAATTCAATTGCTATTTATCAGATTGGTTTTTGATGCCGGTTGGAATAGTACTGATCATGCTTCGAATGATCAGAGGTGCAGAAGCACCAACATGAATTGCTAATAGTTTGTTCACATGGTCTTGGCCGTCAAAATAAGCATAGGCAAGAACTGCCCCAAAGAATGGATTAATAAAATATGGTAGCCAATAGATAAAATCTTTAAAGTCCGGCCTTCTGCTTTTAGCGACTTTAGCTAATTCAGCTAAGCTTAATAATTGAATTAACAAGCCCCCAACCGCACCTAATACTATTGGTTCCATATTAATCAATTCTGTTTTTAAACGCGCCTATGATCTTTCTATAAACAGGCTCGTTTTTTCTAAACGTGGCCCTTAAAGTGATTACCGTTTCATTTTTATCTCCGATGGAAGTAACGAACGCTTCTGATTCTGTAACAAGTCTTTGAATTTCGCTATAAGGAATATTCATCCCTTTTCCGATATCTTCCAGGCTGTACCATTGTTGTTCGGGGAGAGATTTTATATAATTTACTATTTGATCCTCGGTTGCCATAATAATAATTGGTTTGGATAAAGTTAGACATTTTCGACACGCGTCCTGATACCCTCAATCACATTTTTTTCCCAAGCTTCAAATTGGAATGGTTTAGCCATAATGTTGTCCCAGGCCATATTCAGAATATGTGAGATGGGTTCGGCATGTTCTGTAATTTGCTCAGCATAGCTTCTTAGATCGATGGCAACGCATCCACTGATAATACTATCAGCTAAAGTTCCAATGACATCGTCAGGGAAAATCTCATCATAGTTAGAAGGTACTGGTTTATTGGCGGCGTTAAGAAACTCATCCCAGGAGCGTTTGATCTGGCTGGCTTCAGTTAGATATCCCGTTTTTTGCAACATGGTTAATATCGCCCTCATTCTGGCTTCATCGCTGGGATGACTTGGGGTATCTTTATAAGTTTTGTTTTTATTAAGGCCAACGGTAGCTAATTTAAAATTGCTCCAGCCATAGGCTGGCCCTACCAGGTAGGTCGCGATCATATCGCAGCAAAATTCCATAATCCATGCGTTGATCCATCTGATATATTTTTCTCGGTAAAATGCTTTGAGCTCCGGATTCCGGTCTTCCAGATCTACATTAACGATCTGCTGATCATAAAAGCCTTTTAGTGTTTGTTCGATCTTTCCTTTTAAAAAGAGTTCATACTGAAAGTAGATAAGGTGGCCAATCTCGTGAAACAAGTCAGGCATGTTTAGCAAACTTTTTTCTTCTCCGCTTGGTACAGCAATAATGTCGTAATTAGGCAGCGCCCAAAAATAATTTTCAGAATTACTGATGGTGGTAATGATAGGCGGCACCTGAAAGCAATTAATTTCCTTGTATATCCTTTTTATCTTTTTTCGAAAATAGATCTCTGGCTCACCAAAATTGATGATGACTAAAAAGCGGAATAACTCAATGTTGAGCAGCCTTTCATGGAAAGTATTGAACTGACTTACATAGTATTTGGAAAGTTTAGGAACATCAAGATCCCCAGAGTCAATAATTTCTTTGACCTCGCCATGTAAATCAGAAAGCATTTCAGCAGTTTTTTGCAGGAAATTTTTATCAACGTCCTGGTGTATTTCAGGACCGTGCAAGGTCTTAATCAGTTTGGTAATCCTGTTTAAGAAATCATAATAAACGCCTTTTACAAAACCATTCATCCCCGCGAAGTTCTCATTTTACGGAAAAGAATTCCTCGCTCATTTTCAATAACAGCAATAATGTTGTCCAATGTTTCAATGTCATCTGGTTTTAGATCTTCCTGAAGCAACATCTTTTTAATATTTTCTTCCAGGTAGGGATTCTGCGAGAGCTTTTTTTTGTAATCATCCAAAACAAGCAAAGGGATAAATTCTGTATTGTTTGAATCTTTATCCAGTAATTCCAACAAATTATTCAGAAAGGCCCTGATGGTCTTCTTGGCCTCCGTCACTTCTCCTTCGGAAACCTTAAGTTTCGGATAAAGCTGGCGGTTGTGTTGATCTTCCAGCATGTTGCTTTTTTGAAAGGTGATCACGGAATTGATAATCCTGTCAGAAGTCTGAACCAATTTATCGTATTGGTTTGATATTACACTTACGTCACTCATGGCTTTATTGATTAATCATCCAAAATATCTTCAAATTCGTCTTCTTCTTCCTCATCCTGACTTTCATGAACATCAGATAGAGGTTCAAGAAGCACGTCTATTAGTTTAATACAAATTGGTAAAGAATTGTTCCTGTCCGGCGCAGAAAATGCGAGCATCGTTTGCCTGAACATGTCCTCCATGATTTTAGTAAAGTCCAGTGTCCCCTCTTTAAAGATCAGGTTGAGTGGTTTGACGGTACCCGGATTTTCAAACGGGCTGCCTGTATTGAATAAGTATCCTTCATTGTCGTCGCTCATCCAATAGGTGCCGGCAACTGGATTTTCTATTTTGTGAAAACCATCGGTCAATAATCCCATCCGTACAGGCGTTGCGATCTGTTTATGCATATCAACTACAGCATAAGGGATTTCTTCGTTAATAATCTGTTCTGCTTTTAGTTGCTTGATAACTTGTGCTAAAGCCTTCCCTTCATCAGAACTCTGACCATCTCTGACAATAACGATCCCATTGGGATTTTGTGCAAAATTGGGAATCATTAGTTTTAAATTCTCGTAAAGAATCTTGTTCAGTTGATCCTCTTTGATCTTTTCAGCCCGGATCGACTTCATCTTCTTGGGAACCTGGTATGATTTGAAATAGAGATGTTCGCCATTCCGGATAAAAAAGGTAAACCCTGCGAAGCGGTCTTTTACATCGATACCCACGTAAATATCATAATTCAAATTTGTTCCGAGCGCGTATGGCCATTTACGGTTTACAATAAAATATTCCAGTACTAAGTTTAGCAGGTAATTGCTAAATTTCTGCCTGTCACCTTCAGGAACCCGGTATTCCATTTCTGCGGGCAAGGCGTCTTTTTTAGGGTAAGCCCTGAAGAAGGACGACATTTTATAAGCTGAAGCGCATTGTATTTTCAAGTCCGGATAAAATTTTGTCTTTAATATATCGTGAAAATCACTTGCCTTTTTTCGCTGGTTAAAAGAGGTGTCTGGCAAGACAAAAAGTGCAAAACCCTTCTTGGCTTGGTTACGGTGCAACTCCTCGGCAATACTGTCAATTTGATAGGTCGCTGAAAGACTATCGTTCACCTTGTAAGTAATGATCTTGAATTGCCCGAAATTGGGGGCTAGTTTTTTGATCATAAATTCCAGATTGGTTTGAAACCCTTGCACCAGATTTTTTTCAAGATAATCCGGTACGATCAGGTATTGGGGATCAAATCCTTTTTGATTAAGGATACCGTTGTCCATAATCATCTTCTTCCGGTTCCTACCCAAGTTCCGCAATGCGGATTCTTTAGTTTCCGGATTCTCATTGACATCCAGTATTTTGTTGCCGTTAAATTTAAAAGATGGCATTGGAAAGCTAGCCACTTGCTGTGTTGCCGCGTACATGGCTACCCGAAGATCCTTGCCCTGAAAAGTTAAATTACTAAAGTATTTTCTCACCAAATCAGTAATTTTTTCGAACCGCTCTGATGGTATTTTGATGGATTGACGATGTAATGATTTTACATCCTTATCTTTTGTATTATAAAGCATTCGGGCCAGCGATGTCGCCCCGCTGTGTGGTTCCATTTTCCGTCCAGGATATTGATAAAATAAGGTCAGATCATTTTTTTTAACAAACTGCTTAAGATTCACACGGCTTCTGACTTTTTGCATGATGTAATCATAAACGCTGTAAGTTTGGTTGTCCAGTGTAACTTCATGATCAGCAATAGCGGGGCCGAAACCGACAATTTCAGCCATGTACCAATTTTCACCATTACTATAAACCGCCCTGCGTTTTTTGAACTGCCTTGTCAATTGCTGAACGTTTTGCGAATTGATGTAATAGGATAGCGTATGCCTGTCCACATATTTCGTCGAAATATCCAATACAATGTAAATGTTCCCGTCGCGGTGATGTTTAAGTTTCCATTTAAACCCTTCAAATATTTGGATATTGGAATCTTCCCTTCCTTCAACCGGTGTCTTGTTGTAAAAATGGCTGTTGTTCAAGCGCCATAGTGGAAAATTCATTAAAAGCTGCCGTTTAATCTCAAATTCAAGAAATTTATAAACTACATCTTTTTGGTCCTCGGGAATGGCGGCACCATTGATCAGATAGACCTCGGGCAGCAGAGTTACATTCACCGAAAATGCGGTAACATCAACTTTGGCATCCAGCATTGTTTTATCTGCCGGGATAGCCACATAAAAGCGACCGTCACGTTTGATGACCGCCGACGGTCCTTCTGATAAAGAAGACACGGCCAGGGCGATTTGTTTGAGCTGCTTATTAAACAGATCCTCCTTGTCGGCGATAGCTGGCAATTCAAAGGATACTAATTTGTAAGAGAAATTAAGCTCTGCTAAATTCCTGATTTTGAATAAATTCAACGTATGTCTTCTCATCGTATTGATTATTATGGGTGAACATATAATAGCATAGTGTTTTAAAGGTACAGTTGGCGCACGTCGCCGGGCTTTCCGTATAATCAAAATCATCTATGTTAACTTCTTTTTTACCGTCATTTAGTAGTTTAATATCCTGGCTGGTCAAATAGATATAATCGATCAGGTCATTGATTTCTTCTTCTTCAAAGGGGTGTTCTTTTACCTCACCCTTATAGAGATTGACTTCGAACAATCTAATGTCTCCATAAGTAAATGGTGGTTTATCAGGGTTTTTATCCCGCACCATTTTGACCGTAAGGCCTGCGATCTGCAATTGCCTCGAATAGTCGGAAACGTAACTATTCGATAATTTCCAATCAATCACAACAGGCTGCCAATCCGCATCATAGAGCATTAAGTCAATTTGCGGGTTAATGGACGCATCATGAATATTTGCACGCAGCTTTTGCATATTCGGGGTCATCACCTTGGCATTTTTCAAAAAGTCGATCAGCAAGCTGCCGTCCGGCATTTTTGTCAAAGGAACATTTCGGATACCTAAACGAATATCTTCATAACATTCAAGTAGTTGCAATTCCGTGTAAGGGACATTCAGTTCATGTACATCCAAAATACAATATTCGTTATCCGCATCTCCGACGACCAGGTTTTTGTCCCGGTACATTTTTTTTTGTGAAAATAGAAACTGTGCCTTGCCTAATTCAACTGCCTGCTCCGCCAATTCCTCAAAGTTCAATAGCTTTTTCTGGACGATCAATGGGACCAGGAACTTTTCAAGGAACTTATCTACGACCGTTCCCCGCCACATGGTCAGGTTCTGCATTTTCTTCAGCTCATAAGTCTTCCGTTTCAACAGGTCTTTCCAGCCATGGCTGGAAAGGATGTTGGCGAAGAAATACTTCCGATTGCAAGTGCTCCAGGTATTTACCGCTGAGTTTGACCAGTTGACAGTGCTCATATTAATCAGTCATTAATTCATTTAACCGTAGTAGATATTTATCCAGGGCTTCCTTATTTTCAAAAAGCTCTTTTCCTTTGTTACTGGTGATCATTTCAGACAGATCATCATTAGATACCATCAGACTTTTGCGAAAAGCAGGTTTCAGTAAAGCCCCGGACGAGAATTCATCTTGCTGGCTTTGCAGCATATCAAAAGTCTTCCTAATGGCAGATTCCGCAGCATCAAAAGTGATCTTTAAGGTGTCTAAAAGCTTTCTGAAAAACTTGATGGGAACGTTATTGATATAAAACTGATCTGCGGCTAGTTCAGTGATCACAGCTTCAGGCAGCTGCGTTTCTTCACTTAAATGTCCCGTGTTCAAATTAATCTTAGCCATTTGGCTTTTTATTAGATCACCGAAGGAAGGAGCAGCCAGTAATTGGTTTAAGCCGGTTAAAAGTCTCTCCTTGCCGACAGCAGACATTTGATAGTCTTCGGTTATGTTCATAAATACCATTTCTTTCGCAGCCCGGTTAAAATCCGGTTCACTTGCGTTTTCCAGGACAAGCAGGCGAAGTGCTTCGTCAAGGGGATCGATATTTTCCTTTTTCATGGTTTTAATGACTTTGGTTGTCTATTAGTGTTTGTACAAGTTTCTTTTTAGCACGATGATGCTTTACCTTTAATTGATTGTTTTCTATGGCCAGCAACTTGGCTATTTCTTCGTAAGAATAATTTTGGGCTCTGAGCAGTAAGATGTCTTTTTCCTGTTCGTCCATTTTATTCAGCGCTTCTTTTAAAGCAAGGATGGCAGGATTGTCCACGATTTCTAGTGCATAGTAATCTTTAAAGGCCTGCTCATTCAACAGCTTGGTGACTATTGCCGCTGAGTCCTCATCATCCTGAAAATCAAGCAACATTAATTCATGATCCTCTTGGTTTCGGCGTGCACGGAAATGCTGCCGGATAAAATTGATCAGCACTTTGTACAGGAAATTATTAAAATGCGCCTGTGACTCGAAATCATAATTTGACAATTTTAACACAAGGGTCTCCAATGTCTTATAAATGATTTCCCAAGCATCATCCTCGGCCAGGCTCCATTGTCTGATGCAATAGGAATAGAATTTCTTACCGTAATTTTCATACAGTTGTTCAAGTCCATTTTGCTGCTGACTTTTTAAAAGATCCAATATTTCGGTATATTGCTTCATGCCTCTATTTATATATATGCAAACAGGTTACACAATTTCAAGAAAAGTAAAGATAAATGAAAGGACGCGGCAAATGGGGGCCTTTCGGTTGACTAATAATATTTATTTTTGAGCAGACCATGACGGCAGCAGATGACACCAGTTTTCCCCAGACCCCTGAAGAACAATTGATCAGGTTTCTTAATTATACGAATTTGCCTGTTTTTTTAACGGGAAAAGCCGGAACGGGAAAAACAACATTATTAAAGAATCTTCCTGGTCAAATTCGTAAGAATTACCTCATCACTGCTTCAACTGGTATAGCTGGTGTCAATGCGGGAGGCGTAACCTTGCATTCCCTTTTCCAGATCCCCGGCGGTGTTTATATTCCTGGCGCTTATGAAGGAACAGCAAAAGATATCTATTCGATCCCGGCGACGATTGCACAACGAAGGTATGAAAAAGCGAAACTTGATCTATTGCATCAACTTGAATTGCTAATCATCGACGAGATTTCTATGGTAAGGGCAGACCTGCTGGACGTCATTGACCAGTTGCTTCGCAAAGCGCGAAACCAGCCCGAACTTCCCTTTGGCGGCGTACAGGTGCTGATGATCGGCGACCTTTATCAATTACCCCCTGTACTGACCAATGAGGACGAGCCATTTTATAGTCCGTGGTATGCCACACCTTATTTTTTTTCAGCCAAAGTAATGCAAGAACAGCGGCCTGTTTATATCGAGCTTCAACATATCTATCGCCAGGACTCCGATATATTCAAAAATATATTGAATAATATCAGGGCTGGTACCTTGAATCAACAGGATGTCGCGTTACTTAACGAGCGACTCAATGATCGGCAAAAGGCGGACACCGATGAGTTCTTATTAACGCTGACATCTCATGTAGCCCTTGCCGAAGAAATGAACAAGCAGCAACTTGACGCGCTGAACACACCCATAGTGCGTTATGACGCCATGATAAAAGGCCAGGTATCCAGCAAAGATATGCCAGTCGAACATTCGCTTAAACTCAAAGTCGGCGCGCGCGTCATTTTTGTTAAAAACGATCTTCGCCCTGAACGGCTATATTACAACGGAAAAACCGGAGTCATAACTAAGCTTGAAGCCGATACCGTTTGGGTACAATGTGCAGGAGAACAGCAAATCGCGTTAAACCGGGAAACCTGGCCGACGATCAACCCTATAGTCACAGGATCAGGCATCAGCAGCCAAACTGTAGGCGAGTTTGCCCAGTTTCCCTTAAAGCTAGCCTGGGCAATCACGATCCATAAAAGCCAAGGGTTGACGCTCGATGGGGCGACGATTGATGCCGGTGAAGCCTTTACCCCGGGGCAGGTCTACGTCGCCTTCAGTCGTTTAAAAAGTTTAGACGGATTGACACTAACTACCAGGATTCGGCCAGAAAAAATATTCCCTCATTCGGCATTGGCCCCGTTCGAAAAAGGATTTAGTAACCAGGACCTGATCAGCCTATTTAAACAGGGAAGGTGGGAATTTATACTACAACTGATCAGCGAAGGATTTAACTGGTTCGATTTAAGTACAGCATTTGAGCGTCACCGCCAGATGCTACAACATTCACCCGTTACTAACAAATATGAGCAAATTGCCATTGCTGATGGGTGGTTAAATAAAATTAAGCAAAAGGCCGACCAGGCAAATAAATTCCGTAAAGAGCTTAAAATATTAGCAGGGCAATCGACTTGGGATTTTGCGCATTTGTTAAACAGGGTACAATTAGCCGTGAACTATTTCAACCAGCATATTTTAGATGATATTATCGCAGAAATTGCAGGAATAACAAATACCCATCTGCAAGATAAAAGCCAAAAAACCTTCATCAAATCGTTGGGTGGTTTGTCAGCAGTATTGACTCAACAACAAACCCATCTTCGCGTTTTGACAGAACTTGCTACCGATCTCCAAGCCTCCATCCCGATAGACCAATGTATCGAGCGATATTATAGTCATACCCACACCCCGAATTCTCCGGTAGCCGAACTTCCTTCAGCTAAAAAAGCGTCCGGTGCTACATTAACGAAAAGTTTAGAAGCAACGCTTGCTTACTTTAAACAAGGACTATCATTAGAACAAATAGCCGAAAGAAAGAAAACCACTAATACGGCAGTTGAAAAACAATACGCCGAACTGGTCGCAGTTGGAAAAATCTTGCTTTCAGAAATATTTGCACCGGAATTATGTGAGGCGCTGTTGTCCCTTGGCTCAGAAGTCAAGGATGTCTCTCAATTGCGAATTATCACAAAAGGAAGATACTCCTTTTTCGAACTGCGGATGTATATCAATTTTTTAGCTTATTTGAACAGCTTGTAAACCGCCTTTAAACTATCTTAGACCGAGGGAGTTCGATTCTCGTTGGGAACAGCACCAACTGCTCAACAAAATCTTTTTAAATTAATTAACCCTCGTGATTTTAATGCTAAAAAAGCTTTGCTTTTCCCTATATTTATTTAGCCGACTTAACCAGTTTCCTTTTATGACAGCTACGGATATTCCTTATTATAGTTTAGCATTCGCATTAATTAGTCTTGTATTCTCAGGGACATTGGTTTGGATTCGTATTGTGGAATATAGACGGGATAAAAAAGGGATAGCTGTTTCCTATGCTATAACCGGTGATCCTCACGGCCATGACAGCATTTATTTAACTAACCTTTCTGCTATCCCTATTTTAGTTGATTATTGGGAGTTGGTTTGGAGGAAAAAACGTTTCATATTTTTTAATGATAACCAAGCAATTAATCTTCACGGGGAAGAGGATTTGCATACAGTTCTTCAACCACGAACAAGAAAAGCTTTGAATTTTAAAGACGAACATTCTTTCAATTGGCACCCAAAAAACCAAGGAAAAGTCAAGCTTTTTATCAAGTTACATATCGCGGGTAAAACAAAGCCCAAGTATTTATATGTATATAGCCCGTTTGCATAATGTTGCACCAAATCCTACAAAGGAACTATAGATGTTGTAAATTTTCGAATGTGATTTTTTTTGGGAAATATCGAACCGATAAGTTCGCTCTTGCCATCGAGCTCTATGGGAATTGGCAGTAATTGTCAGAAACGTCTGCCTCTCCTGTATGGTGCAGCTCTTCTCGTGAATTTCGCGAAAGCTATATTTGTTTGAACTTGTCGTTGTCTTTCGTTGTGATACTGGATATCTTTATTGTATTGTATTAACTCATCCATACTTCGGCTGACCCACAATAACCAATCGCCATTGATAGTCATATTTATAAAGTCATTGCGTACCCATACCGTAAGTACCACTGATGGTCCAACCCTAACAGGAAATAAGCAGTACAAATAATTTCTCATGTCTGTTGGATCGGCTGTTGAATCGGAATCCTGAAAATCAAAAATGATTGGAGCCGGACTCCCAAGCCACATTAAAGGGAAACACTCATCCGGAAATTCGATAAGAAAAACCCCCGGTTTTAATGCACGACCATTGTCTTTTCCCTTCAGCAAACGCTTATAATCATTCTTTAGGCGTGTTCCATCAACAACCCAAACCATGTTCCGGTAAAAGTTTTCACGGCTGGTACGCTCCTGCGGATGGATGTGGGAATGTTGAAACTCGATCACCAGGCCGTAATCGGTACAAATATCGGCGATGTGCTTTTCACCTGTTTGCTGATCGGGTAAAATGACCTCCTGCCATTCGGTTGGGAAATTATTTTTCCACGAGCGATGCCACTCTGTTTCTGGTTCCCGCCAAAAGTCGCATTTCATATCGTCGCGATGCGCCCAATGGTGGCTTCTTTGTGTCCCACATTTAGCGATAACGGGCTGAGCACATCCGGGACACAATCCTTTTAATCCGGATCTGGCCTCGACCCTTTGGTCATCAATTAGTGCAAAGCGCATACTTTTCTTCTCTACAAAAATGTTTTAATTACGCAAAATTATAATCAAATATACTTTGAGCAATCAGTATAGGAATGATATTTGTATTAAAATTATAGGTTAATTGCATTACCGCTAATTTAATCAATACGACAATCTACATTTGGGCACCGTGGAGAATGCAACAGTCTCGCTGATGATATTTGTTTGGGCTGTTATTCAATCATTTGGCGATTTATCAATGGCCTACTCTGGCAAAACTCTGCCTTGAAACCAAATTAAACAAGTAAATAAGTTAATGCAAAATTCAACACCACACAATAAATTACGTTCCAGATATGTTATTTAGAATAATTCTATTTATATCTTTGTACGGAATGAAATACCTGGCTATCATCTTCAGTCTATATTTTACCGTTTTGGCGATATTACCATGCCAGGACAGGGAAGATATGATTGCCAGTGTAATGCATGTTACTTTTCAGAAAAGTCATTCTCCTCATGATGAGAGAGGCCAGGAAACCTGTCCTCCGTTTTGCACTTGTTCCTGCTGTTCTACCGCAAGGCTTTTAACATCAAGCCCCATTCTGACTTTCGATACACAAGCGGTTGTTCGTACGTACCAGGAATATCTCACCCCTGCTGTCCAAAAGCAGAGTGTTAATATCTGGCAGCCCCCTCAAATAGCTTAATACGAAATTTTGATGTTTCCGCCTGCAATCAACTTTGCAAGGCTCTTCTGTATTCGTATTAATATTTACATTTATGTTTGATAAGATTATCGCGTTCTCTATCAGGAACAAAGTAACTGTCGGGATCATGACACTGGTTTTAATACTGGTGGGCATTTATTCAGCTTACAACCTGCCGGTTGATGCGCAGCCCGATATTACGAATAACCAGGTACAGATCATTACACAGGCTCCGAGCCTCGGGGCACAGGAAGTAGAGCAGTTTATTACCGCTCCTATTGAATTATCTATGGCCAATATCGCCGGGGTCATTGAAAAACGCTCCATATCCCGTTCGGGTATATCCGTAATCACCATCGTATTTAAAGATGATGTGGACATTTATTGGGCAAGGCAGCAAGTTAACGCCCAATTGAAGGAAGCCGAAAATAGCATCCCTACGGGATTAGGTGAACCCACACTGGCACCTATTACGACCGGGCTTGGTGAAATATACCAATATGTCATCCATACCAAAAGGGGTTATGAAGATAAATATACCGCCACTGATCTTCGCACGATCCAGGACTGGCTGGTGCGCACCCAATTGGCAGGCACGGTTGGTGTAGCTGAAGTCAGCGGCTGGGGCGGCTATGTCAAGCAATACGAGATTGCCCTGGATAATGATAAGCTAAATTCATTGGGCCTGACTATTCCCGAGATCTATGAAGCCTTGCAAAAGAACAATGAAAATACCGGAGGTTCTTACATCGAGCAGCAACGTAACGTTTATTTTATTCGTGGATTGGGGCAGGTGCAAAATCTGGACGACATCCGTAAGATCGTGGTAAAAAACATTAAGGGTTCCCCTATCCTGATCCGCGACATTGCCACTGTACAATTCGGGAGCGCCACCCGTTACGGCGCTGTTACGCGCAACGGTGAAGGTGAGGTCGTAGCCGGAGTGACCCTGATGCTTAAAGGGGAGAACTTCAGCCAGGTAATCAAAAATGTGAAAGACCGAATGGTACAGATCAAAAAGTCCCTTCCCGATGGTGTTATCATCGAGCCGTTCATTGACCGGACTGAATTGGTTGGCCGTGCTATTGGGACGGTCGAGCGTAACCTGTTAGAAGGTGCGCTGATCGTGGTTTTCGTATTGGTTCTGTTGTTAGGCAACCTGCGCGCCGGTTTGGTGGTAGCTTCAGTCATTCCCCTGGCCATGTTGTTTGCTTTTTCCATGATGCGGCTCTTTAACGTATCGGGTAACCTGATGAGTTTGGGTGCGATAGATTTCGGACTTATCGTTGATGGCGCCGTGATCATCGTGGAAAGTGTGGTACACCATATTACAACGGGCAGCTATAAACAACAAGGCGTTGATAAGCTTACCTCCGGACAAATGGATACAGAGGTAAAAAGCAGCGCCAGTAAATTGATGAAGTCTGCTGCATTCGGGCAGATCATTATCCTGGTTGTGTACCTGCCGTTGTTATCTTTAGTTGGTATTGAGGGCAAAATGTTCCGGCCAATGGCGCAAACTGTGGCCTTTGCCATCTTAGGGGCATTTATATTGTCACTTACTTATGTGCCGATGGCAAGCGCTTTGCTCTTGAGCAAGCGAACTTCGCATAAGCCGAATATATCCGATCGTATTATAAGGTTCCTGCAGCGTGCTTATCACCGTGCACTTATTGCAGTGCTCAAAGTAAAAATCATTACAGTGAGCATCGTATTCATCATATTCGGTATTTCAATATGGGCATTCAGTAAAATGGGCGGTGAATTTATTCCCACACTGGAAGAAGGCGACCTGACTGTAGAAATATCCATGATGCAGGGTACATCTTTAACCGAGGTGGTCAAGACCTTTGGCAAAGCCGAAAAGATATTAAAGGATAAATTCCCGGAGATTAAACAAGCGGTAACCCGTATCGGGAGTTCTGAGATACCCACAGACCCTATGCCAATGGAAAAGGGTGACATGATGCTGGCCATGAAACCCAAAGAGGAATGGAAAACGGCAAGGACGCGTGAAGAAATGGCCGAAAAGATGGAAGAGGCTTTAGCTATCATTCCCGGTATTAACGTAGAGATTACACAGCCCATGCAGATGCGCTTTAACGAATTGATGACCGGTATACGCCAGGATGTCGCAATCAAGATATACGGCGATGACCTTGATATACTGGCAACGCAGGCGAACAAGATCGCTAAACTGATCGCACCGGTTAAAGGAGTGAGCGAGCCTTATATAGAAAAGGTCAGCGGATTGCCGCAGATACAGGTAGCTTATAACCGGGACAAAATGGCGCAATATGGTTTAAATATCAGCGATGTAAACATGATCCTGAAAACCGCATTTGCCGGAAATGTGGCTGGAGTAGTATTTGAAGGCGAGAAAAGGTTTGATATGGTGGTTCGCCTCAACCGCGATTTGCGTGAGAACATATCCGGGGTAGAAAACCTGCTCATACCCCTGCCATCGGGTAACAAGGTGCCTCTAAGCCAGGTAGCAGATATTGGATTCAAAGATGCGCCTGCACAGGTATCCCGTGAGGACGGCAAACGGCGTATCTATGTCGGCTTTAATGTGAAAGACCGGGATGTGGAAACGACAGTAAAGGAAATACAGGCAAAGCTCAATGAGCAATTCAAACTGCCATCCGGCTATTACCTGACCTATGGCGGTCAGTTTCAGAACTTGCAGGCGGCCAAAGCGCGATTATCTATCGCGGTTCCGGCAGCTTTGTTGTTCATCCTGATCTTGCTGTATGTGACTTTCCGGTCTGTCAAAGAAAGCCTGCTCATATTTACAGCGGTTCCGCTGGCATCTATGGGCGGTGTTGCGGCATTGCTATTGCGCGGTATGCCTTTCAGTATATCAGCCGGTGTTGGCTTTATTGCCCTGTTTGGCGTAGCCGTACTGAATGGCATCGTGCTGATCGGCTATTTCAACCAGTTGAAGGAAGAGGGTATGGATAATATCTATGACCGGGTGCTGGAAGGAACAAAAACGAGGCTGCGCCCGGTACTGATGACCGCTTCGGTGGCTTCGCTCGGTTTCCTGCCAATGGCGTTATCGGTCAGTGCAGGTGCGGAAGTTCAAAAGCCATTGGCTACAGTGGTGATCGGCGGTTTAATTACTGCAACATTCCTTACACTTTTCGTACTGCCCTGCCTTTACTTATTGTTCAACCGGAAAGAAACAGTAAAAATTAAAGTGCCGAAAGCTCTATTGGTTTTTATTTTGGTTGGCGGAAGCCTGCTGTTGCAGCCCACCAAGTCACAGGCCCAAAATATCGTGCCATTAACGCTGGACAGTGCTATTGCCAAAGCATTGCGAAACAATCTTCAGGTACTTTCTGCGGGGCTATCCGTTGAGCAATCCCGCGCCCTCCAAAAATCAGGGACAGATATCCCCAAAACGGAAGTAATGCTGACACAGGACCCGACCAGCGGCGGCAATATGGATAATGCCGTCGGCATCACGCAGAATATCGCCTGGCCCGGATTATACAAAAACCAGCGGAAACTGCTTAATCAGCAAACTTTACTGGCAGAAAGAACCGGCAACATCACCCGTGCAGAAATCACCCGTAATGTGCGTAGCGCTTATTACGCTTACCTGCTTAACCGAGAAGCACTGCGCATCCTGAATTACCAGGATAGCATCTATACCGGTTTTGTCAAACGTGCGGAAACACGGCTAAAGACCGGGGAAACGTCTAACCTTGAGCTGTTCAGTGCCAAAAATAAATACCAGGAAGTGCAGGCTTTAAAGACCGGGGCACAAGCCGATTTGAAAAGCAATGAATTGGCCTTACAGCAATTATTGAATACAACTGAGCCAATATCCATAGCAGAAAGTAAATTGGCCTTGCTGTTGACGATACCAGCCGATACCCTGAACACGACGAGTAACCCGCAGGTTAATGCCGACCTTCAAAATATTGAGGTGGCGAAAGCCCGTGTCGCAGTGGAAAAATCAAAAGGTATGCCCGACTTTACTTTAGGTTATAACCAGCAATTGATCATTTCGGGATTTAATCCGGCTGGCATTGACCGAAATTATTCGCCCGGCACCCGTATCGCGGGGATACAGCTTGGTGTGGCGCTGCCCATCTTTAACGGGGCCAACCGTTCCAGGGTCAAGGCGGAAAAACTATCCGGTCAGATCGCGCAGACAAATTATCAAAATACTCAAAGTCAGGTGCGCCTTCAATATGAACAGGAAGTACAGCAATACCGTAAATTCCGCCAGTCTGTCGATTATTACACCTCGGGAGGTTTAAAACAGGCAGACGAGCAATTGCGCATCGCACAGGTTTCCTTTAACCTGGGCGAGATCGGCTATATCGAATATATTCAGAACGTATCGGCAGCCGTACAAACCAAACTGGCCTATATCGAAGCGGTCAGTCGTTTAAATCAGTCTGCTATTCAATTACAATTTTTACGAGGAGAATAACATGAAATACCAAACCTTTAAGATATTTATTGCCGCCTTATTCATTGCGGGCACCCTTTTGGCTTCTTGCGTCGGCGGTTCGGAAAAGACTACTGATAAGGACAGCACAGCAACGTCTAAAAAAGAAAAGACCGAAGGCCTGGAACTGAGCCGGGAACAAATGCAATCTGTGGGGATTGTTACCGGCCCGATTGAGCAAAAAAATTTGGATGCTGTAGTGAAAGCAAACGGTCAGTTAGCCGTACCGCCGCAAAATAAAGCCGATGTCAGTATCTTATCCGGGGGCATTATCAGTGACATTAATGTACTGGAAGGCCAGCAAGTGCACCACGGTCAGGTGTTAGCCACTATCAAAAACCAGGACCTGATCAAGCTGCAGCAGGATTACCTGGCTGCTAAAAATAATTTCGCTTATGTACAGGCAGAATATGACCGTCAAACCCAATTAAAAGCGGCAGGTGCAGGAACCGGCAAATCATTCCAATCGGCTGAAGCTAACTATAATGCAGAGCATTCGCGGTTAACGGCTTTCGAAAGCCAGTTAAAGCAGTTAGGTGTTTCACCTGGCAGGATTTCCGGCGGGAATATTGTAACGCAATTTCCGGTTATATCACCCATCAGCGGAACAGTAGGAACGATCACCGCTAATATCGGTGCTTTTGTTCAGCCGGGAACCTCTATTATGGAAGTAGTAGATAATTCAAAGATACATTGCGACCTCACTGTTTTTGAGAAAGATTTGATGAAAGTAAAAGTCGGCCAAAAGGTAAGTTTCCAATTGACCAACCAGGATAACCAGGTCATAACCGGCATCATTAATGGGGTGAATAAATCTTTTGAAAATGAAAGCAAAGGGGTTATTGTTCATGCGGTCATTAATAACAAAGAACAAAAGAACTTGATACCGGGTATGTATGTTACTGCGCTGATCAGTACAGGCAGTACGCTAACCGCCGCTGTACCCAATGATGCCATTGTCCGCTCAGAAGGCAAACAATACATTTTTGTAGCGACGACTGACGCCAAAGATGGCAATGTGAGATTTAAAAAGACAGAAGTAACAACCGGGGTATCTGAATTAGGCTATACAGAGATCAAGCCTTTAGATGCCCTGCCACCCGATGTACAGATTGCTGTCAAAGGTGCATTTTACCTGGAATCTAAGGCTGCCGGTAGCGCAGAGGAGGAATAGATTATGAGTAAAGAACAGTTCGCGGGTTTTGATGATGACTTGAAAGATCTTAAACCTGAAGTAAAAGAAAAGGCCCTGAAATTAGCTTCCGGCTACCTTAAGGATGGTATTGAAGCTGCTCCCGCATTAAAAAGGGCAATTACTGAAGCGGAGGCCTGGTTCCTGGATTTAGAAGGATAACATTTACATACCAGATGAAAGAAGATATTAAATATAGTGAGCCGGTTCATGTCAATATGATGAAAGATGAAGACCGTGAACTCAAAGCTGACGAGGAAACGCTCGATCTGAACAAGCCTGGCAAAAAAGAAGGCTGGCAAAGCCATTGGCCTTTATTGACCGCTTTGGCTGTATTGCTGGTGATGCTGATATTGGAATATGGCTTTAGCTATCAGCCGCCTTTCCCGGTTAACCTGCTGATTTTTTCCATTGCATTCCTGCTGGCTGGTTATAATGTATTGGGAATGGCCTGGCGTAAAGTCAGGCACTTTGACTTTTTCAATGAGTTCTTTTTAATGAGCGTCGCCACGTTGGGTGCGTTCAGTATCGGCTCTTATAGCGAGGGCGTGGCTGTAATGGTATTTTATTCAATTGGCGAATGGTTTCAGGACACAGCGGTTAACAATGCCAAGAAAAGCATTAAGGCATTACTGGATATACGCCCTGATAAAGTTACCGTTATAAGGGACGGTAAAACATCGGTAACTGACCCGAAAGAAATCAAACTTAATGAGATCATACAGGTAAAAGCCGGTGAAAAAGTGGCGCTGGATGGTGAATTGTATTCGGATACTGCCGCCTTTAACACAGCTGCTTTAACCGGGGAAAGCCAGCCGGATACCAAAAGAAAAGGAGAAACGGTCTTGGCGGGGATGATCAATCTCGATAAAGTATCTGAAGTACAGGTCAAAGCACTTTTTAAGGATAGCAAATTGAGTAAAATACTGGAAATGGTACAGGATGCTACCACCAGGAAATCACAAACACAGCTTTTTATCAGCCGGTTTGCCAAAATTTATACGCCTATTGTTTTTGGGCTTGCCTTGCTGGTTTGTTTTGCGCCTTATTTCTTTACCGATCCTTATAATTTCCACCAATGGTTTTACCGGGCTTTGGTGTTCCTGGTAATCAGCTGCCCCTGCGCCTTAGTGGTTTCTATACCGCTGGGCTATTTTGGCGGTATTGGTTTGGCTTCCCGCAACGGCATCCTTTTCAAGGGCTCGAATTTTCTAGATGTGATGACTACGATCAATACCGTCATTATGGATAAGACCGGCACATTAACCAAAGGGGTTTTCAAGGTACAGAAAGTGGTCACTCAGGATTTTGACGAGAAAGAATTGATTCGGATCGCAGCTGCCATTGAAAGCAGTTCTACGCATCCCATTGCGAAAGCCGTGGTGGCTTATGCCAGGCAAGCGTCAGGTAATCTGAAATCGAATAATATAGAGGAGATCTCCGGGCATGGACTAAAAGGAACCGTTGATGGTAAAGCAGTTTTAGCAGGAAATACGAAGCTGCTTCAAAAGTTTAAAATCGCCTACCCATCAGAAATAGATAAGCTGGTAGATACAGTGGTCATTGTCGCCGTTAACGACACTTATGCGGGTTATTTAACTATTGCAGATGAAATTAAGGATGACGCCAAACAGGCCATTGACAAAATGCATGCTTTGAATATCCAAACTATTATGTTGTCCGGTGATAAGCAGGCCGTAGTCGACAAAGTGGCCAAATTATTAGGCGTCGATAAAGCCTTTGGCGATCTACTGCCAGATGGCAAAGTAGAAAAAGTGCAGACCTTTAAAAATGAAGGAAGTAGGATAGCCTTTGTAGGTGATGGTGTAAACGATGCGCCAGTGGTGGCGCTGGCCGATGCCGGTATTGCGATGGGTGGTTTAGGCAGCGATGCGACCATAGAAACCGCAGATATTGTTATTCAGAACGATCAGCCCTCGAAAATCACTGCTGCTATTAGAATTGGGAAGATCACTAAATGGATCGTTTGGCAGAATATCAGTATTGCAATGATTGTCAAGGTCACTGTTTTAGCACTTGGAGCAGGAGGTCTCGCTAATTTATGGGAAGCGGTCATAGCCGATGTGGGCGTTGCACTTCTGGCAATCCTTAACGCGGTCAGGATACAAAAAATGAAGGTGGAGTAATGCAGCTGAAAGTAATAATGGATTAAACAGAAAAAAGATGAAAAAGGATTTAGTGGAAGATGAAGAGCTGTTAGCCAGTTTATTAAAAACGGCCACAAGACGTGAGGCTTTTTCGTTATTGTTAGCAAAGTACCAGCAAAAAGTTTATTATTTTCTCCGGAACCTGAACTTAGGGCACGAGGAAGCAGATGAAGAAATACAAGAGATATTCATTCAGTTTTGGCGCAGTCTTGCCCAGTTGCAAAAAACCGATTCGCTGCCGGTTTTATTATACCGGCTTGTCGCCGATCGCTGTCTGAAACGCTGGGATAAAAACCCTGACAGCGAAGCTAATGTTTCCCCTGAAGCCAGTCGGGGGTTTACCGACGGACGTGGACAGCCGGCGATGCAATTGGCTCTATCAAAGCTAAGCGGAAGCCAAAAGATCATTTTTATGCTGAAGCAGCAGGAACAATTCAGCTATTCGGATATTGCATTGATTACACGCAGGTCAATCCCCGACGTGAGAAAGGATTTCAGTAAAGCGCTTGAAATATTTTCATACAGCGTTCAACAAACTTAAAATGGTAAGACAAAAATCAAACCTGCCGAAGGGCAGGCCGCCTAAAAATTACGCCCGGCCCAGATGGATGAAGATAGTAAGGGTAATCGGACTGGTTATCGCTTACATTGTCATCATTATAGCCATTATTGGAATGGTAATTTCTATTTATAAAAGCTATAAAAAGTAAAGCCGGGCACTACACCGGCTTTATATTCTACAATAAATTCATTGATTATTTACAAGTACTTTAATTGTCAACTGCAACAGGATGAACCTTGTTGAATAGGCGGGCATTTAACTGTTCCGTAGCTGCAAAATACACAGCAGTCGCCTGCCAATGGCTTTAAGTTTTGATGACAGTTTTCACAGTCATAAAAATACTGGCAAGCATCCGTTGGCATTGTTTCTTCTTTTTGGTGACCACATTGGGGACAGGTTATTACCGATTGTAACTGAATTTCTTTAGCCATCTTATTTAATTGGTGTGATCGTCGCCCGGTAGCCGATCTGATTAATTTTGTTTTTCAGACTGTCAGCTGATGTTCTTTTGGGATCATAGCTAACGGTAGTCTGTGCCTTTTCAAAGGATGTTGATGTCTTTATAACACCGGGAACATTCGACAACACACCATCAATATGTTTAGTGCAGTCCGCGCAGCCCATTCCCTTAACTGTAAACTGGACCCATTTAATATTGCTTGCCTGGCTTATTGATACTGATGACTGCGCTGGAGCGCCATAAAGAGCGGAGGAATAGTAAGGAAAAGTTATCAGTACAGCAGATAGAGCAGTAACCATCAACAGGAACTTTTTCGATTGCCAGAACGAAGCAGGTTTTACCTCGCAATCACAATTATTAGTTTGCGTTTTTTTATTAAACTGCTGATACCAGGCAAACGCGAAGATAACGACGGTGAAACCGATCAGGTAAGGTCTTGCCGGCTCGATCCACGAAAAAGACGAAGCGATACCGCTTATGCCTCCTAACAAGGCGATTACCGGCGTAATACAACATAAAGAAGCTGCGAAAGCGGCAATCAGCCCAGGCATCCAGCCTTTATTGATATTGGTACTCATCATAAAGATTCTGTAGTTAAAGGTGTTTGTAATAAGTTGAATAAAGGGAGCAAAAGGATAGTATCGCAGAGCGAGTAGAAAATAGTCTGACCGCTTTTACGAAACTTAATCATGCCACCATCTTTAAGTTTGCGAAGATGCTGGGAAATGGCGGGAATGGTCATCCCTAATATATCACTCAAATCGCAAGGGCAAAGCTCATCTTCTTGCTGTAGTAGAAACAGTATCTTTAACCGAACTTCGTTGCCTGTCAGGGACAAGAGCTGTGCAAGGTCAGTAAAAACAGGTTGTTTTACTTGAAGCAGTTCTTTGCAATTATTTATCTGTGCTTCATCAGCAAATATCCGGCTGCATGCATTCATCCTTTGAAATTAATGTCCAAATATAAGTATTTAAGCAATTGCTTAAATAGCGTTAATGCAATTTTTATTCCTTCGACTAGCATAGGTAAAAAACTTGTTATATAAAATATTATTTGATAGATTTGATTGCAATGAAAAGATTTTTAGTCTTATCATTAACCTCTTTTTACCTGCTGTTGACGACAGGGATGTTTGTCTGCATTGTACACTGTGCAGGCATGCATTTATTCAGTCATTCAAAAACTCATTTAGCCAACAATAATAACGGAGACCCCTGCAAGAATAAATGTAATGGTAACGACTGCAGTTGCTGTAAAAAGCATGACAATTTCGTTATCAAAGAAAATACAAAGCCCGCCCACTATATCCACTTTATTGTGGATTTACCGTTGCCGACCCTACAGCATCATACCTATGTTGTTTTAAATAACTGCGATAATGACGAAATGCAATGGCCGGATTGTCACGGGCCTCCTGCAAAATCCGGCAAATTAATATCAATAATCTTTCACTCCCTTCAAATCTGATTCAGGCGTCTTACGCGCTCCCACAGCGTCGAGGACAGTTTATGTCTTTTAAGCCTGGAACAGCAGATCATTTTATGAAATCACCATAAATACTATTTGAGTTTATTTCAATTGGTGAATTTCTAAGAAATGTTTTAACAAGAATCTCTTCCAGTTTTTGACGCGGTTTGTGCCCTCCTATAAATCAATCTTGTAAAAGATATTGTTCAGGTGTGTCATTAGAGTTATTTCTAAACATTTCAAATTAAGATGGATCCTTTCAACTCAAAATATATATTAAACGAAAAAAGGTGGTTATGGGTGGACTATGATAAAGGAATCAGTATTATGCTGGTTGGGTATGGACATTGTCTTTCGGCCCTGCAGGGACATGTGACCAACCTACATGATTATACGATTTTTAACTATATCGGGACATTTTTCTATGGCTTCCGAATGCCACTATTTTTCATCGTTTCAGGACTACTCGTAGGCAGGAGCCTGAATAAAAAGGGGCTCAATAATTATATTGGTGATCGTACAAATAATATACTTTATCCTTTACTGGTTTGGGGAATTATCGAGATTACTTTTCAAATTATTGCAGCTCGCTACACGCATTTTACTTTTCACGAAAATGTCAGTTTTTGGAAGTATTTAAAATTGTTAGCCAACCCGCGGGAAACAGGTCACTTCTGGTATCTCAATGCATTGTTTTGTATTGGGGTGATCTATGCTTGCCTCAAGTCGAGATTAAGGTTGGGTGCTCTATTCCAGGTAATTCTGGGTTTAGCATTATTTGCAGAATCAGCTTTTATTCATATTTATGACATCCAGGCAGGATTTCTGACGGATATATTCGAATATTATTTCTTCTTCGCACTAGGCGACTTGATCTCAAATGTCATGCTGGATGAAAAGAACATTAGCAGATTTTCATCGCTGAAAATATTTTTTCCGCTGCTGGCGGCATTTGTAATCATTCAGTATTTTTTTACCGAAATCAATTTACGGCCCAGTGCTTACGGCGATCGGTTTGTTGAACAGAAAATGCCGTTCTTTTTCCTGGGTGAGGCGCTTGTCGGCTGCGCCACTTCGGTTAGCTTTTCTTTTTTACTGCAAAAATATAAGTTGTTTACATGGATAAGGATCGTGGGTTTTCATTCCTTATTTATTTATTGCATGCAAATCATTGTCATGACTTTTGCCCGGATTTTTTTTCAAAGTTTACTGCATGTGAGTTATACTCCCGCATTAATTATCTTGGTCTGGTCTTCGGGCATTTTTCTACCTATTATTTTTTACAACTTCTGTCTCAAATACAATTTGTGGTGGCTATATACTTTCAGGAAGCCCGAAAAACAAGTTGAATATCTTCGAAAAACCAACATTTTCAGTTTTAAAACACATTTTCAATAAACAGCATAATAAAGAAGCTGCCTAAAAAGCAGCTTCTTTATCTGGAATGGTTTATTTACAGGTGCTTTGACACCCGCCTGACTCTTTGCAGCTTTTGCTGCAATAATCCATGCACGGTTTACTGCAACCCTTTGCACATTTTGTACAATGGCTCATTTTACTGTTGCAACATGGCGTATTTGCCGGTGTGAAAGTAAAGGATGGAATGGAAAACAACATCATTATAATGATGAAAAGAAAACGTCTCATGATTTCTAAGTTTTAATAATTGATAAATAATAGACAAATGCTTATCAACTATAAAACTTGTGGCGGATGCCAGCCCGAATAAGAATAACCAGATAGGGTTCCTAATACGTTTGGTGCAGCCAGCATTTCTTTATGATAACTGAGAACTGGCAAAATGGAAACGCGCTGAACGACCAAAAACCCGCAGCCACTACAGGAGAACATCATGCTGCATATTCCTTTATTGCAGCAATCCTTGGTACTATGTTCGCAGGCACCCTGGTGCGTCGTTTTGCTACAACAGCAGGTTCCCCTCATGGAAATATTTACTGTCCCCGAAAAAGCGGACAAAAACAATAACAAAGCTGCCAGGAAAACCGCTGTAGTTTTCATACTTAAATATAACATTTTTTCCCTTAAGTAGTTTGATTTTTACCCATTTATATTCACCCTAAATTTATTGTCCAGATTTCAAAATCCTGTAAAAAATTAACGGAATCCTGTAAAGTCCGGCGCTTATAGCATCGGTAAATTTGTATTGTTAAATCAATGCAAATGACAACGCAACAGTTAGAGATACTTACCTTTCCTGTAACCGGTATGAGCTGTGCCTCCTGTGCAGTCAGTGTCGAATCTATACTCGGCGCACAAAACGGTGTGGAGAAAGCAGAAATAAATTATGCCTCGCAATTGGTAAAGGTGGCTTTTCACCCGGAGGTAATTCGACCGGATAACCTGCAACAAGCTGTCCAGTCCATCGGTTATGATCTAATCATTGATACCGCAAACGGAAAAGCCAAACAGGAAGAAGCACAGCAAAATCATTATCATGAACTGAAAAGGAATATTACCTGGGCTATGGCTTTGACAATCCCGGTAGTTCTTATAGGAATGGTTTTTGGCTATATGCCCTACGCCAATTTTATTATGCTGGCGCTAACTGCCCCGGTATTGTTTATAACCGGGGAAAGCTTTTTTTCCGGTGCTCTTAAACAAGGCAGACATGGCAAGGCCAACATGGATACCCTGGTGGCACTGAGCACCGGGATCGCCTTTTTGTTTAGTGCCTTTAATACCTTTTACCCTCAATTCTGGCTGAGACAAGGATTACAACCGCATGTTTACTTTGAAGCCGCTTCTGTGATTGTGGTTTTTATACTATTAGGTAAACTGCTGGAAGAACGTGCAAAATCCAACACTTCTTCGGCGATTAAAAAACTGATTGGATTGCAACCTAAAACAGTCATGCTAATCACTCCGCAAGGGGAAATAGAAACGGCAATAGCGGATATACAGACTGGCGACAAGTTACTGGTTCGGCCTGGAGAAAAGATCCCGGTGGATGGTGAAATATATGAGGGCAACTCCTACGTAGATGAAAGTATGATCAGCGGTGAACCCATTGCCGTTGAGAAAAAACAAGGACTAAAAGTTTTCGCCGGAACTTTGAACCAAAAAGGAAGTTTTCGATTTACCGCTGAAAAGGTTGGTGGACGCACCTTACTGGCACAGATCATCCAGCTGGTACAGGATGCACAGGGCTCGAAAGCGCCTGTACAAAAACTGGTTGATAAGATTGCCGGCATCTTTGTACCCATCGTCATACTCATCGCTTTATTGAGTCTGGGCGTCTGGATAGTTTTTGGCGGACAGCATGCTTTTACACAGGGCTTACTGGCGCTGGTTACCGTTCTGGTGATTGCCTGCCCCTGTGCTTTGGGCCTGGCCACGCCGACCGCTATTATGGTTGGCATTGGCAGGGGTGCGGAAAATGGCATCCTCATTAAAGACGCGGAGGCTCTGGAATTGGGCCACCGGGTTAACGCTGTGGTGCTGGATAAGACAGGAACTATCACCGAGGGGAAACCGGTGGTTACTGACCTCGTATGGTCTGCTGATGCCAAAGTCAACCAGGATCAACTGCAAGGCATTTTTTCCGTGATGGAACAACAATCAGAACACCCCCTGGCAGAAGCCATTGTGGCTTATTTAAAATCAGCTAATGTAAAACCCGGAAACGTCTCTTCCTTTAATAGTATTACTGGGAGAGGTGTTGAAGCAACGTTTAACGGTGATACTTATTTAGCCGGAAGCCACAAACTGATCGATGAAAAAGGGATCGCAATTCCGCAGGATTTAAAGAATCGGATAACTTCCTTTTTAGACCAGGCGAAAACGGTCATTTACCTTGCTGATAGCACACAAGTTTTAGCTATAGCCGCCATAGCGGATCAAATTAAAACAGGCTCTGCCGAAGCTATTCGACAGCTAAAAAAACAAGGCATGGAAGTCTATATGTTGACCGGTGACAACGCGCAAACCGCAGCAGCCATTGCCGCTCAAGCAGGTATTGACCATTTCCAGGCGGATACTTTGCCATCCGGCAAAGCTGATTTTGTAAAGTCTTTACAAACAAAGGGTAAAATCGTGGCCATGATCGGGGATGGTATCAACGACAGCCAGGCGCTGGCTCAGGCAGATGTTAGCATTGCAATGGGCAAGGGTTCTGATATAGCTATGGATGTAGCCAAGGTTACCCTGGTGTCTTCTGATTTGCAGCAGGTGCCTAAAGCATTAAGGTTATCGAAGCTGACTGTCCGGGCCATCCGGCAAAATCTGTTCTGGGCATTTATTTATAACCTGATCGGTATCCCTATTGCCGCCGGTATTTTATATCCCATCAATGGATTTTTACTCAACCCAATGATCGCCGGAGCGGCAATGGCCTTAAGCTCCGTGTCGGTAGTGAGCAACAGCTTAAGGCTTAAATTTTCAAAACTTGATTTGTAATGATTTATTAATTTAAAAAAACATGGAAACTTTAAAATTCAAAACCAATATTAATTGCGGCGGCTGTATCGCCACCGTAACACCTGCTTTAGATGCGCTGAAATATATTCAGCAATGGGAAGTGGATACCGCCAACCCGGATAAAATCTTAACGGTAAAAGCTGAAAATAATTTAACAGCCGTTCAGGTCATTGATGCGCTGAAACAAAAGGGTTATAATGCAATAGCTATCGCGTAACTTTGAATTATAATCAATAGCATATGGTACTGCATATTAAAAATATGGTCTGCGACCGCTGCCTGATGATCATTCGTCAGCAGCTGGAAAACCTGGGCTTTACGGTTAAGCAAATCGCTTTAGGCCATGTGGAAATTGCACCTGAGCCTGATGAAGAACAATTGCAACTAATTGCTTCCGCTTTAAAAGTGCCAGGCTTTGAGCTGATCAATAAGGAAGCGGACAAAACGGTCGAAGCGATCAAAAATATCGTTGTGGAACTGGTGCATCATTCTGATCTTTCGGAGTTGAAAACATCCTATTCTGAGCTGATCGCAAGCCGTTTAGGAAAAGATTATACTTATCTGAGCCGTATGTTCTCTATGTCACAGGACATGACCATTGAGCGTTTTATTATTGAGCAGAAGGTAGAAAAGATCAAAGAATTGCTGGATTATGGCGAGTTGAACCTGAATGAAATCGCTTACCAGATGGGTTATAGCAGCAGCGCCCATTTGTCCGCGCAATTTAAAAGTATTACAGGTCTAACACCCAGCCAGTACCGGTCATCGGAGCAACAGCGGAAACCTATCGATAAAATTTAACTTTTCTATTTATGGAACACGATCATCATTCTATGGACATGGGTAAAACGAATGCAGATCATGGGACGATGGATCACGACAAGATGCAGCAGGGACCCAGCCCGTCTATGGGTATGGCAGGGCATGACCATCATGCGATGATGATTGCTGATTTTAAAAAACGTTTTTTCGTGGTATTGGTACTGACTGTCCCGGTCATGTTATTGTCGATGCAAATTCAGCAATGGCTGCACCTGGATATACGCTTTGCCGGATCGTCCTACCTGCTTTTTGCTTTGGCCTCTGCCGTATTCGTTTATGGAGGCTGGCCATTCTTAACCGGCTGGTTAAGCGAAATGAAGGCTAAAACCCCCGGCATGATGACCCTGATCGGGTTTGCGATAACGGTAGCATATTGCTATAGCGCGGCGACCGTATTTGGCTTGAAAGGCATGGATTTCTTCTGGGAACTAACCACATTGATTTTGATTATGCTTTTAGGCCATTGGATCGAAATGCGTTCAGTCGCCGGTGCATCGAGGGAGTTAGAGTTGTTGGTACAGTTGATGCCAGCCGAAGCACATCTGATTAAGGGGGGAAATATAACCGAGGTCAAGACCGATAGTTTAAAAAGGCATGACTTGATATTAATTAAGCCTGGTGAAAAAATCCCGGCTGACGGCGTTATTGAAGAAGGAGCAAGTTACCTCAATGAATCCATGCTTACCGGGGAATCTACGCCGGTTCAAAAATCCAAAGGGCAGGATGTGATTGCGGGTTCGGTCAATGGCAATGGCTCTATAAAGGTAAAAGTGACCCATAGCGGCGAGGATTCTTATTTATCCAAAGTCATTAGCCTGGTTAAAAACGCGCAGGATGCCAAATCCAATACGCAGCTGCTGGCCGATAAGGCAGCAAAGTGGCTGACCATTATCGCGCTGGCTGCGGGAATAGGTACATTTATTTTTTGGTCAGCCGATGGGAAAGACCTGGCTTTTGCGATGGAAAGAATGGTGACCGTAATCGTGATCTGCTGTCCGCATGCCTTAGGGCTCGCCGTTCCGCTCGTCGTGGCTAAATCCACCTCGTTATCTGCACAGCACGGATTGTTGATCAAGAACCGGACGGCGTTTGAAAACTCCCGGAAAATTACCACCATCGTATTTGATAAAACAGGCACCCTTACAGTAGGCAAATTTGAAGTAGCTAAGATCGTTTCGCTAGATAAGGACCTGGATGAAAAGGAGCTTATTCGCCTGGCAGCTGCGCTGGAACAAAACTCCGAACATCCCATCGCTACCGGTATCCTGCAAAAAGTTAAGGATTTAAAGGTCACTATCCCTAAGGCAGAAAACTTTAAGGCCATTACCGGCCAGGGTGTGGGAGCCACGGTGGCAGGCAAAAAGATACTGGTAGTTAGTCCGGGCTATTTGAAAGAAAATAAGATCGCGCTGCCCGATGGTTTTACCGCCAATGTTACAGAAACGGTCGTGTTTTTAATTATTGATAAAGAACCGGCAGGCTATATTGCCTTATCGGACGAGATACGGCCCGAGTCGGCAGACTCGATCAAAACGCTCCAACAGGAAAATATCAAATCCATCCTGTTGACCGGCGATAACAGTAAAGTGGCCGCAAGTGTCAGTAAGGCTTTAGGTATGGACAGCTTTATGGCTGAAGTCTTACCGCATCAGAAGCTGGAAAAGATCAAAGAACTACAAAGTAAAAGTGAGTTTGTAGCCATGACCGGAGATGGCGTTAATGATGCCCCGGCACTGGCCCAGGCGGATATTGGCATTGCGGTAGGTTCTGGAAGTGATATTGCGGCAGAAACCGCCGGCATTGTTTTAGTAAACAGTAATCCAAAGGATATTGTTAGTTTGATCCTGTTTGGAAAGGCGACCTATCGTAAAATGGTCCAGAACCTCGCCTGGGCGACTGGTTATAATGTCATCGCGTTGCCGCTGGCTGCCGGTGTACTGTACAACCAGGGGATTGTATTAAGCCCGGCAGCGGGGGCTGTATTAATGACCGTCAGCACGGTGGTTGTCGCGATCAATGCCAGCTTGCTAAAAGTAAAGGCTTAGTACAATAGGATATAAATTTTTATCGGAATTATATAAAATGATCCAAAGGGTATATCCATACCTTAGCGATATAATAGTTTAAAGCACAACGCTGTCCATTACAATATTTTTAAAAAATTCAAGTTTAACATTATAATGAAGTCTATCGCTGTTTTCCTTACATTATGTATCTTGTTTCTATCCTCAGTATCGGGGATGGCAAACACCTTGCATCGTAAGGATTCGGCATCTTGCTGCAAAGCAAGCGTGAATAAAGATTGCTGCAAACAGCAAAAACAAACCTCCGGTAACGATTGTGCCAAAGGTGCTTGCAATGCCATGCTGTCTTGTGGTACCTGTGGATTTACGATTGTTCCATCTATTTCCCTTTCACCGGCAATAACTGATCTGAACGATCAGACTACCCATCCTTTCGCCATAGGTGAATTGTCGGATTACCAGGACAATGACTGGACCCCTCCGAAAGCTTAATAATTAACTCCCATTGACAGGTCAATCCTTGACCGTAGTATTTCATTAATTATTAATCTTTAATTTCAAAATCATGAAAAAGTTTCTTTTCATCACTATGGTGATGCTATTATCTGCTATATCTGTTACTTATGCTAATACCCCTTGCTGCAACAGCAAAATAACCTGTTCTAAATGCGCAAAAGGATGCGGGCCAAACTGCAAGGATTATTGCAGCAAGACCTGCAAGGCATCAGGTGAATGCAAAACTGTATGTAAATTGTAAATAAGGAAGCCGCCTCTTCAAGGGGGGCGGCTCTGTTATCCTTCTTTAAAGAAAAAATAGTATTTTCGGTCAGTGAAACGTATCGCGCTCATATCATTAACAGTGATTTACCTGCTTTCTGCATTAGGTATCTCGGTTAGTAGTTTTTATTGCTGCGGTAAATTGGAATCCACCAGCATTTCTTTTAGCACTGCCAAAAAGCAGGATTGCAAAATGGCAGCGGGATTGCCGGGGTGCTGCAAAACCAAAACGTTGTCCTTCAAAGTTAAGGATCAGCATGTTGGTTCGCAGGCTTTGAGTTTGAACGCCAATGTATTTCACGCCATTATTCCTGTTTATATAATAGCGGATTTCAGCGGTTATCGTTTCAAACCTGAATATGTTGCTTTTAACAGCCATGCGCCGCCTGACCACGCTAAAGCTCCTGTTTATATCCTTAACTGTATCTACAGAATCTGATCTGTACTTCTTCCCCTTGGCCTTTAATCGTTAACAGGCCCTGGTTTGCTTTGCAATTCATCATCTTAATTATAGTTCACGCATAGGATTACCTGTGCCATCCATCCATTTTTAAATTTTAAAACAAATGAAAAAAGTAACCCTAATGGCCATAGCCATTCTGTTTTCTGGTGCGAGTGTTTTCGCTGCGAATTCATCCACGATGACTTCGGACACTACCAAAACTAAAAAGGTAAAACCAGCCAAAGTACAATACACCTGTAGCATGCATCCGGAAGTATTGAGCGATAAACCCGGCAAATGCCCTAAATGCGGCATGGAACTGGTGAAAAAGGAACCGGCTAAAAAGAAAAGTTAAAAATGAGTAATTCATTTCAGCCCTGCATCATGCGGGGCTGATTAAACTCCTTGAGATGATCAATCAACTTATTACCCTGTCCTTAAAAAACAGGTACATCGTTTTACTGATCGCGCTGGGCTTATTTGCCTGGGGCGCTTACTCGGTCAATCAAAACCCGATTGACGCCATACCCGACCTGTCGGATAACCAGGTGATCGTGTTCACCGAATGGCAGGGCCGCAGTCCGCAGATCATGGAAGACCAAGTTACCTACCCGCTGGTGAGTAACCTGCAAGGCATTCCTAAAGTGAAGGCCATCCGCGCTACATCCATGTTCGGGATGAGTTTTGTCTATATCGTATTTGAGGATAAAGCCGATATCTACTGGGCGCGAAGCCGGGTGCTAGAACGACTGAACTATGCACAGCGCCTGTTGCCGCAGGGCACTACGCCGACATTAGGGCCGGATGGCACAGGCGTAGGGCATATCCTATGGTACACACTGAATGCCAAAGGGATGAACCTTGGCGAGCAACGCGCCTTGCAGGATTGGTATGTGAAGCTTGGCCTGCAAACTGTTCCCGGCGTCAGCGAGGTCGCCTCATTCGGTGGTTTTGAAAAACAATACCAGGTTAGTATCGACCCCAATAAGCTGAACTATTATAATATTCCGCTTTCACAGGTGCTCAAAGCCATTAAAAGTAATAACAACGATGTTGGCGGGCGCAAATTTGAAATGAACGGCACAGGTTACATCGTGCGAGGGCTTGGCTATATCAAAACAATACAGGACGTGGAGAGCATCCCGGTCGGTGTGATCAAAACTATTCCGGTGACTATCAAAGATATTGCAACGGTGCAAATGGGCGGCGATGAACGGCTGGGTATTTTCGACCGTAATGGCGACGGTGAAGCCGTTGGAGGTATCGTGGTAATGCGCTATGGTGAGAATGCCGACCAGGTGATCAAATCGGTAAAAACCAAAATGGCCGACATTCAAAAAGGATTACCCGCTGGTATCAGCTTCAATATCGCCTATGACCGCAGCGAACTGATCGAGAATGCCATCGGCTCGGTAAAACATACGCTGATCGAGGAAATGATCGTAGTGTCGATTATTGTCATTCTCTTCCTGTTCAGCTGGCGAAGCGCTCTGAGCATCATTATCCAGATACCCATTACTATAGCAGCAAGTTTTATCTTGCTCAATGCATTCGATATCAGCTCCAATATCATGTCCTTAACCGGTATCGCCTTAGCTATCGGTGTGATTGTAGATAATGGCATCGTGATGGTCGAGAACGCGCACCGCAACTTATCCATAGCTCAACAAAAAGAAAAATCATGACCACTATAGAAAGAATTAAGATCATAGAACAATCCTGCAAACAGGTTGGCCGTGGCGTGTTTTTCTCCACTGTTATTATTGTAGCCTCATTTCTGCCGGTGTTCCTTTTATCCGGACAAGAGGGTAAATTGTTCGGCCCGCTGGCCTGGACGAAAACCTTTATACTCGGTATCGATGCTATACTGGCTGTTACGCTGGCGCCTGTACTCATATCATTCTTCCTGAAAGGGAAATTACGAACAGACGACCATAACCCGTTGAACCGTGGGCTTGAAAGGATTTACAAGCCAGTATTGGATTGGTGTATCAGATGGCGCAAAACAACTTTGGCCATCAATATCGTCGCGCTGATCGTCAGCATACCACTCCTTCTTTCATTAGGCAGTGAGTTTATGCCACCGTTGGACGAAGGCACGATACTGTTCATGCCGGTTACACAACCGGACGTTTCCAATGCACAAGCCAAACAGCTTTTGCAGGTACAGGATAAGATCATTAAAAGTGTGCCGGAAGTAGCTAATGTGCTGGGCAAAGCCGGCCGGGCCAATACCGCTACAGACAATTCACCAATCAGTATGACGGAAACGATCATCCTGCTAAAGCCGAAGGATCAGTGGCGGCCGGGCGTAAAAAAGGAAGACATCATCAACGAACTCAACGCCAAGTTACAAATCCCCGGTGTGGTGAATGGCTGGACGCAGCCGATTATTAACCGTATCAATATGCTCTCCACGGGTATCCGCACGGACGTTGGTTTGAAAATATATGGCCAGAACCTGGATACGATCAACGTGCTGGCAACGCAAATGAAACAAGCACTGCAAGGTGTAAATGGTGTTAAAGACCTGTATGTTGACCCAATCACTGGCGGTAAATATCTGGACATACAAGTTAATAAAGAGGCCATTGGTCGTTACGGCCTGAGTGTGGATGATGTGAATGAGGTAGTGGAAAGTGCGTTGGGCGGCATGAACCTGACAACTACCGTGGAAGGCAGGCAGCGCTTCAGCATCAATGCCCGGCTGGCGCAAGATTACCGCAATAACCTCGAAGCCATCAAACGCACATTGGTACAAACAGAAAATTACGGGCCTATTCCATTATCATCTGTGGCGGATATCAAGATCAGCGACGGTCCGGCAATGATACAATCGGAAAACGCCTTATTGCGCGGCACAGTATTATTCAACGTGCGTGACCGCGACCTGGGTAGCACGGTTAAGGAAGCGCAGGATAAGCTCAATAATCTGGTCAAGGTGCTGCCGAAAGGTTATTATATCGAATGGAGCGGGCAATACGAAAACCTTATCCGGGCTGAAAGAACATTAAAGCTGATCCTGCCTATCGTGCTTATTATCATTTTCGCCTGTCTGTATTTTGCCTTTCATTCTATCAGGGAAGCATTTTTCAGCCTGATCAGTATCCCGTTTGCCTTGATCGGCGGGGCCTATATGGTGTATTTCTTTGGCGTGCATTTATCGGTTGCCGTAGCGGTCGGATTTATTGCGCTGTTTGGTATAACAGTAGAAACCGGTATTGTGATGGTTATCTACCTGAATGATGCCATGCAGCAGTTGGTAAAACTTAAAGGCAATTCAAAAGAGACGATCACCAGGGAAGACCTGCGGGAGTTTGTGATGAACGGAGCGGTAAAAAGGCTACGGCCAAAGCTGATGACCGTTTGCGTTGCCCTTTTCGGACTGATACCCGTGCTGTGGGCAACCGGAACCGGCAGCGATGTGATGCGGCCAATTGTGCTGCCAATGATCGGCGGTGTATTAACTTCTTCAACACATATTTTATTAGTTACACCATTGATCTTTTTAATGGTGAAAGAATATGAACTTAAAAAGCATGGTAAGCTGGACATATTGGAGGTAAAGGAATAATGAAAATAAAAATAAAAATCATACTTGCTATGCTCATTTGCAGTGCAGGTGTTGTCAAAGCGCAGACTTTGCCTTTGGACAGCGTGTTGGAAAAAGTAGCTGCTAACCCATCGCTGCAGGCTTATGACGCGAAAGCTAAGGCGCAGAATGCTTATGCTGAGGGTGCCAAAAACCTCGATGCGCCAAAACTAAGTGCCGGACAATACCAGGTGCCTTACCAGTTAAGTCCTAACGGTGGTTCGTTCATGATACAGGGAGAGCAAATGTTTACTAACCCGGCAAAGCTGCGCGCAAAAGAAGACTATCTGAAAGGCCAATCCAAAGTTACCTCGGCTGATAAGGACTATTTGAAAAACCAGCTATTCGCGCAGGCCAAGCAATATTATTACCAGCGCGTGGTACTGGAAAAAAAGCTTGCGCAATTACAGCAAACGCAAAGCTTGCTGGAATACATGTTAAAGGACGCCAATATCCGGCTTACTTACGGTAAAGAAAGACTGCCGAACATTTATAAAGCCAAAGCTGAGCTATTTGAACTCGACAATACACGCGAGGAACTACGGGATGGGATCAATCAGCGGAATATCCTGCTGAATACCCTGATGAACCGGGATAAAACTGCACCGTTTGCAGTCGATACCACTATTGCACTCAAAGAATATGAAGTAGCAATTACCGACACGGCAGCATTAGCGAATAGCCGTAGCGACATTAAAGGCATTAACCGGAATATCGATTTACAGCAATTGAACGCACAAATGGAATACAGCAAGCGCAAGCCGGATTTTGGCATACAAGCAGCGCATATGTTTAGTTATGGGGGTTATGCTAACCAATATATCCTGATGGCTTCCATCACAATCCCAATTGCGCCCTGGTCGTCCAAAGAATACAAGGCCAATTTGAAGGGCATCCGCTACGAGACAGAAGAATTGCAGCAAAAGAAACTGGATATTCTCAACCAAACCACGGGGCAGTTAGCGGGCCTTAAAGCCGACATGGGTAGTAAGAAAAGGCAGCTTGATAATTATCAGCAAAACATTATTCCTGCTTTGCAGAATAGCTATAAAACGGCTTTGCAGGCTTATGACCAGAACACCGGCGATCTGCCATCGGTGCTTAACGGAATTAAAGATCTGCAAATGGCGAGAATGACGGCCCTTGACCGCTTACAGGAATTATTAACCTTACAGGTAGCTTATGAAAAAGAGATTGAAAAATATTAGCCTGATCGTAGTAGTGCTATCAGGTGTAATGCTGTTTTTTGCCTGCTCGGACCAGCAAAAGAAACCAGCCGCATCGGAAGTAAAGCCGGCAGTGAAATACACCTGCCCAATGCATTCGCAAGTGCTGGAAGACCATCCGGGAACCTGCCCGATTTGTGGCATGACGCTGGTAAAAAAAGCAGGCCAGGCGAGTAAAGATGCGGGTATCAGTTTGAATACTGTTTTGAAGCCGGTTAACGCATCTGTCGTATCATCGGTCGCATCGATAACACCGGAGCAAAAAGTCTTACCCGTCACTATTTCAGCAAGCGGTTATCTTGATTTTGATACGCGGACCTTTAACAATATCGCATCGCGCTTTTCAGGCCGCATCGAAAAACTGTATATCAAATATGCATTCCAGGAAATACACCGTGGCCAGCGGATATTTGATATTTACAGCCCGGAACTGGTTACAGCACAGCAGGATCTGATTTTTCTTTCAAAAAATTCACCGCAGGAAACAACTTTGATTAATACAGCGCAGCAAAAATTATTATTGCTGGGTATGACACCGGTGCAGGTAAACCGGGTAATTAAAACCGGGAAGCCATTTTATAGCCTGCCGGTTTACAGCCCTTATGAAGGGCATGTACATGATATGCCACATAGTCAAATGACCGGTACAGCCGATACCAAACCGTCATCCGATTTTGCTAATAATCTCCCATTATCGATCAAAGAAGGCATGTATGTTGAAAAAGGGCAAGCTATTTTTAATGTGGTCAATCCGCATCAGCTGTGGGCGGTGATTAAGGTCGATCCATCAGCGGTCGCTGCCTTGAAACTAAACCAACCAGTTAAGATTACGTTGCCGGATCTACCGGGCAAAACAATCAAAGGGAAAGTTAACTTTATTGAACCAACGCTACAAGAGGGCGATAAAACCACGAGCATTAGGGTTTACATTGACAATATGGACCATACCCTGAAAGTAAATAGCCTGGTTAAGGCGGAAATAGAGACCGCAAAAACCAGTCGCTTATGGATACCAAGAACAGCCTTGGTTGATTTAGGCCAGACGCAAATCGTTTGGTTAAAAAGTGGACCTGCATTCTATGTTAAACAGGTAAAAACGGGCGGTATAAAGGGTAATGAAATATGGATTACTAAAGGGCTACAGGCAGCCGATAGCCTGGCAGCAAACGCCCAATATTTAACAGACAGCGAAAGCTTCATTAAAACGAAAAATGATGAATAAGATAAAACTATTGGCATTGCTTTTAACCCTGGGGGTTGCAGCCTGTAAGCCAAAACCGCAGCAAATAGTAGTCAAAACGCAAAGCAAAGCTTACTACACTTGTTCCATGCATCCGCAGGTACATGAGGAACATGATGGCAATTGCCCGATATGCGGAATGAAACTAATCAAGGTGGAACTTACCGGCTCGTCTGATAAAGCAGCAGACAGGATCACCCTAACCGCTACGCAGCTTCAATTAGCCGGTATACAGACGGACACTGTCCGCAAAGAAAATATCGGCAGCGAGAAAATGCTGACCGGGACTGTAACCGCTGATGAAAATACAGCGCAGGAAATGAGCGCCAGAATCACTGGAAGAATACAACAACTATTTATAAGGACCATTGGCGAAAAAATATCCATGGGCCAGCCCGTTTATTCCATTTACAGTGAAGATTTGCAGGAAGCCGAAAAGGAATACTTATTGGCAAAACAACAGCAAAAAATACTGCATAACCCCGATGTGGATTACCTACAACTGATCAGCGCAGCGGAAAACAAGTTGCAATTGTGGGGTCTGTCAGCCACACAGATCAAAAGTTTAGCAGCCAGCGGAAAAGTGTCTGCAACAACAACTGTTTTAAGTAAAATCAATGGGACGGTTAGCGAGGTAACGGTGCATGAAGGGGACTATGTAACCGAAGGCATGTCTATACTCAAAACACAAACATTGAATAATCTATGGGTACAGGCCCAGATCTATGCCAGCGAAACAGGCAACTACAAGGAAAACGACCCCGTTAGTGTCGCATTTCCTGATTTGGGTGGCCAACTTATTAAGGGCAAAGTTGCATTTATCAATCCTGAATTGTCTGATGCTTCTAAAGTGGACTTAATCAGGATCAGTATACCCAATCCACAGGGACTCATAAGGCCAGGTATGCTGGCTTACATTTCGATAACAAACGGTAATAACCAATCCTTAGCCGTGCCTGCTTCAGCTATTCTGATGGACGGTAATGGAAATATGGTTTGGGTGAAAAACTCAGACGGCAGTTTTTCACCCAAGATGATCAAACCGGGCATTGGAAACTCAAATTATGTACCTATCCTTTCCGGCTTGAATCCAGGTGATATTGTTGTAACCAATGGCGCTTATTTACTGAACAGCGAAGCGATATTTAAAAATGGAAGTGATAAATCAATGGCTGGGATGAAAATGTAAAGAGATAGGTTATTTCTTTTCATCCTTTTTTGCACCTTACAGCACCTTTGTCAATTCAGGATTATTATTTTCTTCGCCCTTTACACTTCCAAATTTTATTTAAAATAACTCATTATCTATTGTAATCTCTTAAAAAAATAACTATTAAAAAAGCTAAAATGATAGTGAAGAATAGGCAAACAACAGCAAAAATTTAGCTGAAACTTGTAAAAAAGTATCTATTTTTATCAAATGGCATTTTTGATGTAGCCTAAAAAACTGCATTTTTAATACTTTAAACCATGATTTTAACTGATTTATTTGGCAAAAAACTGTGGCAAAACTCTGCCAAAAACACCCTAAAATACATAAAATGAAAAATCAAAAACCGCTCTCAGAGCACCAAAAACGCAGATTGGGTGCAGCAATTTTGGCCTTGCAAAATCCGATATTCTCCACCTGGTAAAAAGGGCCTTACGATGCATCGTAAGGCCCTTTTTCTTTTGAGTAGTACTCGGATAATAAATACAGATTTACTGCCTGATATCTCTTTCCTCATGAATTCCCGAAGTCTCAATGTTGCATAAACTCAACCTGTGGATGGTCAATGATGCGCTGGAAACAGACGACCAATTTAGCCCAACATAATTTGCATGATAACGCCCATCGCGATCATTAAAGCGTCTTCGATAATTGTTACCGTGCTCATTGGCAGATTGAACACAGCCCCAAGACATGCGCACCTCATTTTGCGCTTGTTTAAAACGCTTTGCAATACACCAAGGATACTTACAGACATAACTGCCACCGTGACAAAATTGATTACGCCGGGAAATAAGTTAGCTGAGTAGGCAATGCCAAGAAACAGTTCGGTAAAGGCATATATAAATCCCCAGGCCCTGACTTTCCTGGCAACAATATCATACATGGCGTAGCTATCGGCAAAGGCGTTTAAATCAAGCATTTTGAAAAATGAGAAGATAAGAAAGAAACCCGCCATAAAGACTCGCATAGCGGTTGGGATGTTAAATGCGCCGCCGGCCAACCCCGCGATGACGGAAATGATTAGAATATAAGCGAAAATAATGAGAATGGGTTTGTAAGTTGCAAACCAGGATTTGCTTTCGTCGTCATTGTTTGCTGAAAGCACCTGCGGAGATTCAATTGCCGGCGAAAGCTGATATTTCTGATAATCTTTTAAGGCAAGTTTCAATTCTGCCGTTGGTATATGACGGGACATCCCGATATCAGCGGTACCCTTCGCCAGATCAATATTTATTTTTTCTACGCCCTCAACTTTTGAAAGCAGGCTTTCGACCTTTTTTTGGCAACCGCCGCAAGTCACGCCTGAGATATAATAGGTATGTGTCATAATATTATTATTTTGACACAAAAATACCACGCGACCGGGCCCGTTATATTACACAATTATGGGTACCATTTATATCACTATGGTTAAACCTCATTTAAAAATTTACGCAGGTGGATACCCTGGGCTTTGAACTGGGTTGGTGTTAGCCCGGTCACTTTCTTGAACTGGGCGGACAAATGGGCTACGCTGCTGTAGTTTAGCTTATACGATATTTCATTCAGGTTCATTTCATTATACACCAATAGTTCCTTTACTTTTTCAATGCGCTGGAGTATCACATATTGTTCGATTGTGATACCTTCGGTTTCCGAAAACAACTTGCTGAGTACGGAATAATCCTTGTGCAGTTCGTCTGCCAGAACTTCTGAAAAAACGAACTTTTCATCTTCTGTATAATGTATATGCTGGATGATGATAGATTTGATTTTGTCGATCTGCTGTTTCAGGCTATCATCCAATAGTTCAAAGCCTAACTGTTTTAGCCGGGACTTGAGTGATTCCAACTGTTGGGCCTGCAATGGGTCTTGTGTCAATACTTCGCCGAGGCGAACATAGATAGGTTTTATCCCAATATCGTTAAAAATCTGTTCAACAGCCTTCACACAACGGGGACAAACCATATTTTTGATGTAGAGCGTCATATAACTAACCTATAGCAACGAATCTTTTTTTCCTTTTTTAAAACTAAGCATTAACAGGTAAATACCCATTGTAAAATCTACCGACAGGCAGAAAAAGTCGTAATGGGGCGGCATTAATCCCGAATAAGGGAATAAATCGAAAAGGAGATCCCAGATGCCATGCAAAAAATAGCCGGCAGCAAGAATCAGCAGGCTCTTTTGAACCCCGTAGTAAGCGATGAACAGAAAGACTACCGACTGAATTGCGCATATTATTAACGAGCTGGTGTTTGTCCAATTAAAACCAACGTAAAGGTACCCTATGCCGGTCAGTATAAGGCCGTACATTAATTGTTTATTTATTTGCCTGAACAGGTTGATAATTATAATTGCCAAAAGCCCGGTGGCAATGCCTGTAATGATAGCGATCATGATTTATTGATTTTTTTATATGGCTGTAGATTAATTAATGTATTTAAAAAGCTCCGGGCTATCTGGATTAAGCATCTGACACACGCGTACTGGAAAATGATTTTAATTTTTTCATGATGATCGTACAACTAAGCAATTAAAGGCTGCACAATTTCCTTGTAGATTGCAAGCTAACTTGAGATGCCGGCCCTTTAATTAAACTGCAAAATTACCTTTCAATATTGGTTGGTATCTTATACAATTATGGGTAAGATTTATAACCGGGGCACCTTGACCACCTTGCAATTCGGTATTCCAATAACTGCCGGGGGTGCTGTAGCCGCCGAAGCCAAAACGAGTGGCCACCTCTTCACAATTAAACGTTAACAATTCGCAAAAAAAATTTGCACCTCCACGCAGGCAAATTCCCATTTCACGCCGAAAATCACCCCCCATATTATGCATGCATAAAAATCATACCGAATACCATTTTGAACTTTGGTATATTTTATAAAATATTTTATATCTTTAAACAATATTATTGCAGTATAAAAAATTAAATAATTGAATATATGACAAATAATATACTTATTTCAAAAAATCAGATATTCGCTTGCTATTCGTTTTGTCTCTTTCTACCTTACAAATATCAAAATGGCCAATTAGCCTGCTGATAATTTATAACCTGATTTTTTAGCATTTATACGCCGTCGCAACATCAAAAATATGAGTGCACCTGCCATACCGAACGAACTGAACAAATACAGCAAAACGCTGACCCAGGATCCAACCCAACCGGCCGCACAGGCCATGCTTTACGGTATTGGCCTCACCGACGAGGACATGAAAAAAGCACAGGTTGGCGTGGCCAGTATGGGTTATGACGGCAACACCTGTAACATGCACCTTAACGACCTGGCAAAAGTGGTTAAGCAGGGTATATGGGAAGAGGATTTGGTAGGCCTGATATTCAACACCATTGGCGTAAGCGATGGCATGAGCAACGGTACTGAGGGTATGCGTTACTCACTGGTAAGCCGCGATGTGATCGCGGATTCCATTGAAGCCGTTTGCGGCGCACAATATTATGATGGGTTAATAACCCTTCCTGGCTGCGATAAAAACATGCCGGGATCGCTGATGGCTATGGGCCGTTTAAACCGCCCGTCCATTATGGTTTATGGTGGCACCATTAAACCCGGTCACTGGAAAGGCGAAGACTTGAACATTGTTTCGGCGTTTGAGGCTCTGGGTAAGAAAATTGCTGGTACCATTAGTCCGGAGGACTTTATGGGCGTGGTTAAAAATGCCTGCCCAAGCGCAGGGGCTTGCGGCGGTATATATACTGCCAACACCATGGCGGCGGCTATCGAGGCTTTGGGCATGAGCTTGCCTTATTCATCGTCAAACCCAGCCCTGAGCGAAGATAAACAGAAAGAATGCCGTGAAGTTGGAAAATACATAAAGCTGTTGCTGGAGCGCGACATCAAACCAAAAGATATCATGACCCGGCAGGCATTCGAGAACGCTATTACCACTATCATGGTGATGGGCGGCTCGACCAATGCCGTACTGCACCTCATCGCGATTGCAAAAAGCGTTGACGTAAAATTAACACAGGACGATTTCCAGGAGATCAGCAATCGCATCCCTTTACTGGCCGACATGAAGCCAAGCGGTAAATACATGATGGAAGACCTGCACAATGTAGGCGGCATCCCGGCGGTAATGAAATACCTGTTGAAGCTAGGCTGGTTGCACGGCGATTGCCTAACGGTAACCGGCAAAACATTAGCCGAAAACCTGGCCGGTATTCCCGAACTGGATTTTGAAACTCAAAAAATAATTTTCCCGGCAGATAAACCTATAAAGGCTACCGGCCACTTACAGATATTGTATGGCAACCTGGCCGAGGGTGGCTCCGTAGCGAAGATCACCGGTAAAGAGGGTGAGCGCTTTGAGGGCCCAGCCCGCGTATTCGACGGTGAGTTTGAGCTTATAGACGGTATATTGAGCGGCCGCGTTCGCCCCGGCGATGTTGTGGTTATCCGCTATGTTGGCCCGAAAGGTGCGCCCGGCATGCCGGAGATGCTTAAGCCTACGTCCGCCATATTTGGCGCAGGTTTAGGCAGTTCAGTGGCCTTGATCACCGACGGCCGTTTCAGCGGTGGCACGCATGGCTTCGTGGTTGGGCACATCACCCCGGAAGCCTTTGACGGCGGCACGCTGGCATTGGTGCAGGACGACGACATCATTGAGCTGGATGCCGTTAAAAACACCATGATGCTAAAGGTGTCCGACGAAGAAATTGAGGCACGCCGAGTCAAATGGGTACAGCCGGAACTGAAAGTAAAAAAAGGCCTGCTGTACAAATACGCCAAAACCGTAAGCACCGCCGCAGAGGGATGTGTTACGGACGAAATGCCATAAGGAGGAGGTGAAAGCTAAAAGGCGAAAGTTGAAAGGCAGCACTAACCCCATTTGTCATTGCGAGCGATGAACGAGCGCGGCAACCTCGTCACCTTGCATTGCGAACAAGCACATTGACGAGGTTGCTTCGTTCCTCGCAAAGACAAAACGCTAAATAGGAATGAACAAATAGAATGCAATCAGTGAAATCATTTAGATCAATGAAATCACAAAAAATATAGAAAATATGGAAGTTGCACAGGAAACATTAACAGCACCGAAGCAAACAGCGATCATAGAAATGACTGGTTCACAGGCTGTTTTGGATGCTTTGATACATGAGGGCGTTGATACCATTTTTGGATATCCGGGCGGCGCAATTATGCCCATTTATGATGCGCTTTATGACTATAATGATAAATTAAACCACATACTGGTGCGCCACGAGCAGGGGGGCATTCATGCGGGCCAGGGTTATGCGCGTACTTCGGGCAAGGTAGGCGTAGTGTTTGCTACCAGCGGTCCTGGTGCTACCAATTTAGTGACCGGTTTGGCTGATGCGCAGATAGACAGCACACCGCTTGTATGCATCACCGGGCAAGTGTTTGCCCACCTGCTAGGCACTGATGCTTTCCAGGAGACGGACGTAATCAACATCACTACGCCAATCACCAAATGGAATTACCAGGTAACCGATGCCAGGGAGATACCTGAGGTTTTAGCTAAAGCATTTTACATTGCTAAAAGCGGGAGGCCGGGACCGGTATTAATTGATATAACCAAAAATGCACAGGTACAAAAATTCGAATATAAAGGTTATAAGCAATGCGATCACATCCGCAGCTACAGGCCAAAACCGATAGTTCGCTCGCAATACATACAACAGGCTGCTGAACTGATCAATTCAGCTAAAAAGCCGTTTGTGATTTGGGGCCAGGGCGTAATTCTTGGCGGTGCCGAGGAGGAGTTCAAGGCGTTTATTGAAAAAGGCGGCATTCCCTCAGCCTGGACGATACTGGGCGCTGGCGCTATCCCGACCGACCACAACCTGAACGTTGGTATGCTGGGCATGCACGGTAACTACGGCCCAAATGTGCTCACTAATGAATGTGATGTATTGATTGCTATCGGGATGCGTTTTGACGACCGTGTTACCGGCAGATTAGACAAATATGCCAAACAGGCCAAAGTTATCCACCTGGATATTGACCCGGCCGAGATCGACAAAAACGTGAAAGCCACCGTACCGGTTTGGGGCGACTGTAAAGAAACCCTGCCAATGCTAACGGAACTTATTCAACAAAAATCTTACCCTGAGTGGCTGGAGAAATTTAAAGAGCATACCCGCCAGGAAGTTGAGGCCGTAATAGAAAAAGAGCTGAACCCCGCAACTGACGAAATGACTATGGGCGAGGTAATTAAAGAGCTGAACGTTTTAACCAAAGGCGATGCAGTAATTGTTACTGACGTTGGCCAGCACCAGATGGTGGCCTGCCGTTATGCTACGCTCAACAAAACCCGCAGCAATGTAACCAGCGGCGGTTTGGGTACCATGGGTTTTGCCTTACCCGCGGCCATCGGCGCAAAGTTCGGCGCACAGCATCGTGACGTTATTGCCGTAATAGGTGATGGCGGCTTTCAGATGACCTTGCAGGAACTGGGCACCATTATGCAGACAGGCATCGACATAAAAATCATTATTCTGAATAACAGCTTTTTGGGCATGGTTCGCCAATGGCAGGAGTTGTTCAACGAGCGCAGATATTCGTTCGTTGACATCCAAAGCCCCGATTTTGTGGCCCTGGCGGCAGCCTACGGCATACCGGGTAAAGCTGTAAAAGAACGGAAAGATCTGAAATCGTCATTAAAAGAAATGATGGACAGCAAAGGCTCGTTCCTGCTGGAAGTTGCAGTAACCAAAGAGAATAACGTATTCCCGATGGTGCCTCAGGGCTGCAGCGTAGCGGAAATTAGGTTGAAATAACGCCCCGGGACACAAGGGCAACCCAAACAAAAAACAAAATGGAAACAGAAATAGGCAAACAGGAATATAACATAACGGTTTATACCGAAAACCAGATTGGTTTACTGAACCGGATTGCCATTATATTTACACGGCGTAAGATAAACATTGACAGCCTTAATACCTCTCCATCAGAAATCGAGAGCATTCACAGGTTCAATATTGTAATAAACGAATCTGAAGATGTGGTACGCAAGCTTTGCCGACAGATTGAGAAACAGGTAGAAGTGTTGAAAGTGTATTACCATACCAACGAAGATGTGATATGGCAGGAACTGGCATTATATAAAGTATCGACAGATGTGATTGCCGAACGCGTGAGTGTGGAGCGTTTATTACGTGAAAATGGCGCCCGCGTAGTTACACTGCGTAAGGACTATACGGTATTTGAGACCACCGGTCACCGCGAGGAGACCGATAACCTGATCAGCATTTTGCAGCCCTACGGACTAATAGAATTTGTCCGCAGCGCCCGCGTAGCCATTATTAAAGACAGCGAAGGCTTTAACGCCAAGATACGCGAATTTGAACGACTGGAACCAGGTGAAGAAGTGGTTGAAAATGAATATTTGAATAAAGGAGAAAAGGTGTTTACAATGTAGTTAACCTTTTGTCATTGCGAGCGAGGAACGAGCCCGGCAACCTCATCGCCATGCAATAGCGAAAAAGCATATGACGAGATTGCTTCGTTCCTCGCAATGACAAAAAGGAAAAAATCGGTGAAATCATCCTCAAATCGATGAAATCACAATAAAAAAATGCTTGAAGAGATCAGACAAAAATATCCATCGGCTTACAACGCCATTAAGGTTGCTACCGAGGCAAGCGGTTTTACCATGCCTTCGGAAGTGCTGACCTGCTCGCTGTTAAAAACACTTGCGGCAACCAAGCCTGGTGGTAAATTTTTGGAATTGGGAACAGGCACAGGCTTATCCACAACATGGATACTGGACGGCATGGATGAAGCATCAACATTGATATCTATAGATAACGATGAAACACTGCTGAACATCGCCAAGGAAAACCTGGGCGTTGACAAGCGGTTGAAGCTGATCTGTACTGACGGCGCTGACTGGATAAAACAAAACGCAGGGCAAAAGTACGGCTTCATTTTTGCCGATACCTGGCCAGGTAAATACCTGTTGCTGGATGAAGTGCTGGATATGATTGAAAAAGGCGGCATCTACATCATAGATGATATGCTGCCCCAGGCGAACTGGCCCACCGGCCATGCCGAAAAAGCAACTGACCTCATTAGCTATTTAGATAGCCGTGAGGACATCATTTTAACCAAGATGGGCTGGGCTACGGGGATAGTTATTATAACGAAAAAGTAGGTAAAAGCTGAAGGGTGAAAAGTGAAAAATTTTAATATTGGAGAGACTTATGAAGTTTAATAGCAAACTCGCAAGTAAACTTCGTAAAGTCTGACCCAAAATCTGTGAAATCAATAAATAAATAAAAAACAAACCAGGCGTCGGTAAAATCAATAAAAATCGGTGCAATCATAAACAAAAAAACAATGGCAAAATTAAATTTCGGCGGTGTTGAAGAAAACGTAGTTACCCGCGATGAATTCCCTTTATCAAAGGCACAGGAAGTATTAAAGAATGAAGTTGTGGCTGTTATCGGCTATGGTGTTCAGGGTCCTGGGCAGGCGCTTAACCAAAAAGACAATGGCATCAACGTTATTGTTGGCCAGCGTAAAGGCACCAAAACATGGGATAAAGCTGTTAGCGATGGCTTTGTACCCGGCGAAACACTTTTTGAAATTGAAGAGGCCCTTGAGCGTGGCACCATCATCTGCTACTTGCTGAGCGACGCTGCCCAGATAGCTGTTTGGCCAACTGTTAAAAAACATTTAACTCCCGGCAAAGCTCTGTATTTCTCTCACGGCTTTGGCATCACCTTTAAAGAGCAAACAGGTATCATTCCTCCCGCTGATGTCGACGTGTTCCTGGTAGCACCAAAAGGTTCTGGTACATCGTTGCGCCGCATGTTTTTACAGGGCCGCGGCTTAAACTCAAGCTTCGCCATTTTCCAGGACGCTACCGGTAAAGCCCGCGACCGCGTTATTGCTTTGGGTATAGCAGTAGGCAGCGGCTACCTGTTCGAAACTGACTTTAAAAAAGAAGTATATAGCGACTTAACCGGTGAGCGCGGTACCCTGATGGGATGCGTGCAGGGTATATTCGCAGCACAATACGAAGTGTTGCGCAAAAATGGCCACTCGCCATCTGAGGCATTTAACGAAACTGTTGAGGAGCTGACCCAATCATTAATGCCGCTGGTAGCTGAAAACGGTATGGACTGGATGTATGCCAACTGCTCAACCACCGCACAACGTGGTGCGCTGGATTGGTGGAAAAAATTCCGCGATGCTACCAAGCCGGTATTTGAAGAATTATACGAAAGCGTAGCAACCGGCAAAGAGTCGCAAAAATCAATCGACAGCAACAGCAAACCTGATTACCGTGAGAAACTGGATGCCGAACTGAAAGAACTGCGCGAAAGTGAAATGTGGCAGGCAGGTAAAACCGTAAGAAGCTTACGGCCGGAGAACCAGGTAGTTGAAGCATAGTAAAATTGTCTGAACTCGAATTCATGGAATTAATGAATTTTTAGAATTGAATGGATAACCGTAAAAGAACTGCAGAGGAATTTAATGATTCCACAAGTAAAATAATTGGTTGTGCGATGCGCGTTCGTTCAACTTTAGGAAACGGTTTTCAGGAGGTTATTTATCAAAGGGCGTTAGAACTTGAAATGGCCCTGGGAGAATTGGGTTTTGCAAGAGAAATGGAAATGCCCATATTTTACAGAGGAACTCAAATAGGCACCCGGCGGGTTGATTTTTATGTTGAAGATGAGGTTATGGTGGAGCTGAAGGCAATTGTTGAGCTAGAAGATGTCCATCTGGCGCAAGCTATAAACTACCTGGAGGCATATAATATAAAAATTGGCCTGCTGATAAACTTTGGAAGCAAAAGCCTTCAGTTTAAAAGATTGTTGAATAAAAAACATAAGCCGAATTTAAATTAAACGGTAGCAAGTCGATAATTCGAAAAATTCATTAATTCTAGAAATTCGAGTTCAGACGAAAAAGAAACTGCTAAATATGACAAAAAAGATATTAGTTATTCCCGGCGATGGAATCGGCCCTGAGGTTACTACCTGGGGCAAAGCCGTTTTAGAGAAGATCGGTAAAGATTTCGGTCATGAATTTACGTACGATGAGGCGCTGATGGGTCACGCGGCTATTGAAGCTACAGGTAGTCCGCTGCCTGATGAGACTTTAGAGAAAGCAAAGGCCAGCGATGCCATTTTATTTGGCGCCATCGGCCATATTAAATATGACAACGATCCCTCGGCAAAGGTACGGCCTGAACAGGGTTTGTTAGGTATACGTAAAGGTTTGGGCTTATACGCCAACCTGCGCCCGATAATGCTGTTTGATGAATTGCTGGATGCATCAAGCCTGAAGCCTGAAGTGCTGAGAGGTACCGACATCCTGTTCTTCCGTGAACTGACCGGCGACGTGTATTTCGGCGAGAAGACACGCACACAGGATTTCGCGTCTGATTTGATGAACTACAACCGCTACGAGGTGGAACGCATTGCCCGCAAGGCTTATGATGCCGCCAGCTTGCGTTCAAAACGCGTTTGCTCTGTAGATAAAGCCAACGTGCTCGAAACCTCACGTCTGTGGCGCGAAGTAGTTCAGGAAATTGCTAAAGAATATCCTGATGTAGAGACGGAGCACATGTTTATCGATAACGCCGCTATGCAACTGGTGAAAAATCCTAAAAAGTTCGACGTGGTAGTTACCGCTAACCTTTTTGGTGATATCCTTACAGATGAAGCGTCACAGATAGCCGGCTCAATGGGTATGCTGGCCTCCGCTTCTGTTGGTGATGGCACGGGCTTTTTTGAGCCTATCCACGGTTCGGCGCATGATATTGCCGGGCAGGATAAAGCTAACCCGCTGGCTTCGATACTTTCCGTAGCACTCATGCTGGAGATAGGTTTCGGTTTACCGGAAGAAGCGAAAAAAGTTACCGCCGCAATCGACAAAACATTAAAAGCAGGTTATCGCACAGGCGATATTGCCGATGCCAAAACAGATAAAGCCAAGATATTAGGCACAACAGCCATGGGCCGGAAAGTGCTGGAATACTTGTAGGATGTGAGAATGAAATCATCTTAAATCGGTGAAATCATTCGAATCAATAAAACCAAGAATAAAAAAACAAAATAGTTATGTTACACGATCCGAAACGCGTTTATGTTTTTGATACCACGCTTCGCGATGGCGAACAGGTACCTGGCTGCCAGTTAAGCACGTCAGAAAAAATTGAAATAGCCCGCGAACTGGAAGCGCTGGGCGTGGACATTATCGAGGCCGGTTTCCCGGTTTCCAGTCCCGGAGATTTCCAGAGCGTGGTTGAAATATCAAAGGCGGTTCGTAATCCCACGGTTTGTGCGCTTACACGCGCCAATAAGGGCGATATCGATGCAGCGGTTGAGTCGCTAAAGTATGCCAGGCACCCGCGTATCCATACGGGTATAGGCTCGTCGGATATGCACATCAAGCATAAGTTCAACAGCACCCGTGAAGAGATACTGGAGCGGGCTGTTGAAGCGGTGAAGTATGCCAAAAAATCTGTTGAGGATATAGAGTTTTATGCCGAGGATGCCGGCCGTGCCGATATCCATTATTTGGCGCAGATGGTGGAAGCGGTCATTGCGGCAGGTGCAACCGTCGTCAACATTCCTGACACCAACGGTTACTGCCTGCCGAACCAGTATGGCGACAAGATAAAATTCCTTAAGGAGAGCGTAAAGAATATAGATAACGCCATTATATCCGTACACTGCCATAACGACCTTGGCCTGGCCACAGCAAACTCCATTGCGGGCTTACAGGCAGGCGCCCGCCAGATTGAAGGTACCATCAACGGTATTGGCGAACGGGCCGGCAATACCTCGATAGAAGAAGTGGTGATGATCCTTAAAACCCACCAGCAGCAGATCGACCTTTTTACCAATATCAACACAAAAAATATTTACGAGATCAGCCGCATGGTTAGCACCCAGATGCGCATGCCGGTACAGCCCAATAAGGCTATTGTAGGCGGCAATGCCTTTGCCCATAGCTCAGGCATTCACCAGGATGGCTTCCTGAAAAACCGCGAAAATTACGAGATCATTAAGCCGGAGGACGTTGGTTTCCCAAGCGCGAGCATCGTATTAACGGCCCGCAGCGGAAGGCATGCATTAAAATTCCATTTGGAGCGTTTAGGCATTAAGCCGGATAAGGCAGAACTGGATGAAGCCTATAAAAACTTTTTAACCCTGGCCGACAGTAAACTGAACATAACCGACGCGGATCTTTTATCGCTGGTGGATAGTGATAAATTTGTATCGTAAAACCTCACCCTGCTCTCTGCAAAGGCGAGGGTTATGAAAGGAATTAGTAAAGTAGTGCTGCTCAAGTCCTATCCTTTGTGAGAGGATTTAAGTGAGGCGAGAAAGAAAAGAGAATAATAAACACTAAAATAAAATGAGCAAAACATTGTTTGATAAGGTTTGGGACAGGCATGTGATCCGCAAAATTGAGGGCGGACCGGATGTGCTCTTCATCGACCGTCACCTTATCCACGAGGTAACAAGCCCGGTAGCTTTTTTGGGGCTGAAAAGCAGGGGCATAAAAGTTTTATACCCGGAGCGTACATTCGCTACCGCCGACCATAATACGCCAACCATTAATCAGCACCTGCCGGTGGCCGACCCGCTTTCGGCCAACCAGCTGAATGCGCTCGAGGCTAACTCGAAAGAGTACGGCATCAGCTATTGGGGCTTAGGTCATCAAAAAAATGGTATTGTACACGTTGTAGGCCCGGAATACGGTATTACCCAACCGGGCGCGACTATCGTTTGCGGCGACTCGCACACCTCAACCCATGGTGCATTTGGCGCTATTGCGTTCGGTATCGGTACTTCGGAAGTGGAGATGGTTTTGGCCACACAATGTATCATGCAGCCAAAGCCTAAAAAAATGCGCATCAACGTTACCGGGAAACTGGGCAAGGGCGTTACACCAAAGGATGTGGCATTGTTTATAATATCGCAGTTAACCACATCGGGCGCTACCGGCTATTTTGTGGAGTACGCAGGTGAGGTTTTCGAGAATATGACCATGGAGGGCCGCATGACCGTTTGTAACCTGAGTATAGAGATGGGTGCACGCGGTGGGATGATTGCTCCTGATGAAACGACCATTAATTATGTAAAAGGCCGTGAATTCAGCCCGAAGGGTGAAGCATGGGACAAAGCGCTGGCTTACTATCAAACATTAAAAACCGACGCAGATGCCGTGTTTGATAAAGAATTTACTTTCGACGGCTCGAAGATAGAACCGATGATAACATACGGCACAAACCCCGGCATGGGCTTAGGCATTTCGAATGAGATACCCGATGCCTCGCATGTTGAGGGCGGTGTTGCTACGTACGAGAAATCGCTGGGCTACATGGGCTTCCATGAAGGTGAGTCGATGATAGGTAAAAAGGTTGACTATGTTTTTGTGGGTAGCTGTACCAATGGCCGCATTGAGGACTTCAGGGCATTTACGTCGTTGGTTAAAGGAAAACGTAAAGCCGAGGACGTTACCGTTTGGCTGGTTCCCGGCTCGCACATTGTTGAACAGCAGATAAAAGACGAAGGTTTATTGGATATCTTAACCGAAGCAGGTTTCTCTTTGCGTCAGCCGGGCTGTTCCGCATGTTTAGCCATGAATGATGATAAAGTTCCGGCAGGTAAATATGCGGTAAGTACCTCGAACAGGAATTTTGAGGGCAGGCAGGGTCCCGGCGCACGCACCATGCTGGCCAGTCCGCTGGTAGCCGCTGCAGCCGCAGTAACCGGCAAGATCACAGACCCAAGAACTTTAATTGAAGAATTGGTTTAAGTGTTAGTGATTAGTTAATCAGAGATTAGAAAAAAGTACCGACGCGACAAAGAAATCACCATAATCAAAAATTGGTGAAATCATTCTCAAACCGGTGAAATCAAAAAACAATGGCTTACGATAAATTCACAATACTCAGGAGCAGCGCGGTTCCGCTCCCGATAGAAAATATAGACACCGACCAGATTATACCGGCGCGCTTTCTGAAAGCTACCGAGCGTGTTGGCTTTGGCGACAACCTGTTTCGTGACTGGCGCTACAATGCCGACAATACGCCCAAAAAAGATTTTGCGCTGAATAACCCGATTTACAGCGGCAAAATATTGGTTGGCGGTAAAAACTTCGGCTCCGGCTCATCGCGCGAGCATGCTGCCTGGGCAATTTACGACTATGGCTTCCGCTGTGTGATCTCCAGCTTCTTTGCCGATATTTTTAAAAACAACTGCTTAAACATCGGCGTGCTGCCCGTGCAGGTCAGCGCGGAATTTGCTGAAAAGATATTCGCCGCAATTCATGCCAATCCGAATACAGAAATTGAAGTTAACCTGCCGGAGCAGACAGTTACACTGTTATCAACAGGCGAAAAGGAATCGTTCGATATCAGCCATTACAAAAAGGACAACCTGATGAATGGCTTTGATGACATTGACTATCTGCTGAGCATGAAGAAGGAGATCGGCGAATTCGCTGAGCAATTGCCTCTTTAAAATAGAATCCGGAAACAAGGGTCAGAAATCGGGAAAGCTGTGCGCTTTCCGGGTTCCCGGCTCTCTCTCACCACCGTAATGAAACGAAGGAATATAGAAATAATGGATACTACGTTACGCGACGGCGAACAAACGTCGGGCGTATCGTTTTCTGCGTCGGAAAAATTGACCATCGCTCAGCTATTGCTGGAAGAGCTCAATATCGACCGGGTTGAAATTGCTTCGGCCCGCGTTTCAGAAGGTGAATTTGCCGCCGTAAAAGGTATTATGGAGTGGGCGAACGAGAATAATTATACCGACCGCATTGAGGTATTATCGTTTGTGGATGATGGTGTTTCTATCGATTGGATGGTAAATTCAGGCGTAAAGGTTCAGAACCTGCTGACTAAAGGCTCGCTAAACCATCTCACTCATCAGCTAAAAAAAACACCGGAGCAGCACTTTTCAGAAATAACAAAGGTTATCCAATTGGCGCAAAGCCACGGCATAGCAACCAACGTATACCTGGAGGATTGGAGCAACGGCATGCGCAACTCGCGCGAATACGTTTACCAATATTTAGATTTTATTACCAAACAACCGGTTAAAAGGATACTATTACCGGATACACTTGGTGTGTTAACTCCGGTAGAAACATTCCTGTTCCTCACGGATCTTATTAACAAATATCCTGGCGTTCATTTCGATTTTCATGCCCATAATGATTATGATCTGGGCACAGCCAATGTGCTGGAGGCCGTAAAGGCCGGCGTAAATGGCCTGCATCTTACCGTAAACGGCATGGGCGAACGCGCAGGTAATGCAGCCATGGCCAGCGCTGTGGCAGTGATCAATGATTTTGCGCCCGATTTACATATCGGCATTAAAGAATCTGCCATTTATTCGGTGAGCAAACTGGTGGAGACTTTCTCCGGCATCCGAATACCGTCTAACAAGCCCATAGTTGGCGAAAACGTGTTTACCCAAACTGCGGGCATACATGCCGATGGTGATAACAAGAATAACCTCTATTTTAACGACTTATTGCCCGAGCGTTTTGGCCGAAAGCGTGAATATGCTTTAGGTAAAACATCGGGAAAGGCCAATATCGAGAAAAACCTACAGGAGCTTGGCCTGAAGCTGAATGATGCCGACCTTAAAAAAGTAACGCAGCGCGTTATTGAGCTTGGCGACCGTAAAGAGACCGTAACCAAAGAGGACCTCCCTTACATTATCTCCGATGTGTTAGACAGCAACCTGTATGCTGAAAAGGTAATAGTTGAATCATACGTATTGATGCACGCTATGGGCCTGCGCCCGTCGGCAACCATACTGGTAAGCATCGATGGCGAGAAATTTGAAGAAAACGCCCAGGGCGATGGTCAGTTCGACGCATTTATGAAGGCGCTGACAAAGGTTTATAAGCGCAAACAGCGCACGCTGCCCCAACTGATAGACTATGCCGTCCGTATCGCCCCTGGCAGCAGTTCAGATGCACTTTGCGAAACCATCATTACCTGGAAAACCGGCGAAAAAAAATTCATTACCCGCGGCCTCGACTCCGATCAAACCGTGTGTGCCATTAAGGCTACGCAGAAGATGCTGAATATTATCTAACAAAGTATCTTATAAAGAGCCAGGAATCAAGAGGCAGTACCGGAACTATTCGCCATCTGCTTAAAGTAGTTCAGTTCCACTAAAATCGCAATCATCATGCCCGATTTAAAATTAGATTTCATCGCTGCGTCGCAACGCTTAAAGTCTGTCGTAAAACATACTCCGCTGGAATACCATGCCGGTTTATCAAAAGTTTACGACTGCGAAATGTACCTGAAACGTGAGGACTTGCAGGTTGTTCGCTCTTATAAATTACGCGGGGCTTATAACATGATCAGCCAGTTAAATGCGGAAGAATTGAGCCGTGGGGTGGTTTGCGCCAGCGCCGGCAACCATGCCCAGGGTGTGGCATTCAGCTGCAATAAGCTGGGTATAAAGGGCGTAATCTTCATGCCGGAGATAACTCCTAAGCAAAAAGTAAAGCAAACTGAAATGTTCGGCAACGGGCATATTGAGATTGTTTTAACAGGTGATACCTTTGACGATTGCCTTGTTGATGCGCTAAAATATACACAGGCTAACCGAATGACTTTTGTCCCGCCTTTTGATAATTATAGCATCATTGAGGGCCAGGGAACCGTTGGCGTTGAAATATTGGAAGACCTACCGGGCGTTGAGGCCATTGTTATGCCGATAGGCGGAGGGGGGCTGGCAGCAGGTACCGGCAGCTACTTAAAACAACAGAAGCCGGAAATATTATTGATAGGCGTTGAGCCGGAAGGAGCGCCCAGCATGTTAAAAGCTTTTGAGCACGGCGGGCCGGTAAGTCTGACCGGTATAGATCGTTTTGTAGATGGCGCTGCTGTAAAAACTGTAGGCAAGCTAACCTATGAGCTATGCCGCCAAGTTTTGGACGAAATGCTGACAGTTCCTGAAGGTAAAGTTTGTACTACGATACTTAAACTATACAACGAAGATGCCATAGTCGTTGAGCCGGCGGGCGCTTTATCGGTTGCAGCACTTGACGCATGCAGGGACAAGATCAGGGGTAAAAAGACGGTTTGCGTAATAAGCGGGGGCAACAATGATATTGAACGCATGCAGGAAATAAAAGAAAAGTCGCTGCTATACGAAGGGCTTAAGCACTATTTCATCGTAAAATTCCCGCAACGGCCCGGCGCATTAAAATTATTTGTAAATAACGTACTTGGCCCCGGCGACGACATCACCCGGTTTGAGTTCATCAAGAAGACATCTAAAGAAAACGGTCCGGCGCTGGTAGGTATCGAACTATCATCTGCAGCCGATTATCCGGCGCTACTGGCGCGAATGCAGGAGAATCGTTTTGAGGTTATTGAGCTGAACAGGGACCGGACTTTGTTTGAATATTTGGTTTAAGATGCGCGATTCCGATATGGGAATACGTGGATGAACAGAATTCGCTCGCGGCGCCTGCATATCAGCTCATTTTCAAATTATCAAATCAAAACCACTCGCAAATCTGCACACTCGTGTATTACAAATACTTCGTCCACCACCCCGAAACAAAGGGCCTCACTTCTTCAGGTTTTCCCGGCTCCGGCACAAACAGATCGATATGTTTTTGTTCAGCATACGTTAGCAGCCGTTCAATGGGCTCGTACCATGCGTGTGGCGCAAGATTAAACGTACCCCAATGGATTGGCATCATTAAGCTGCCTTTAAGTGCAAGATGAGCGTTCGACGCCTTATCGGGGCCCATATGAATATCCGGCCAGTATTTGCCGTATGCGCCTATTTCGAGCATGGTTAAATCAAAGGGGCCAAAGGTATCGCCAATCTCCGGGAATCCGGGAAACCATCCGGAATCTGCCCCGAAAAATACGTTATGCTTCGGACCTTTTATAACAAATGACGCCCACAGTGTTTCATTACGCCCGACAATACCCCGGCCGCTGAAATGACGCGACGGGGTCGCAGTGACGTTAATGTCATGGCCTATCATCACGCTGTCGCCCCAATCTAATTCACTTATAAAGTTTGGCTCGATCCCCCAATTTTCAAGGTGCCGGCATACACCCAGCGGACTTATAAAAGGAATATGTCTGCCCGCAAAAAATTTTATGGTTTCTTTATCGAGATGGTCGTAATGGTCGTGAGAAATAATAACGGCGTCAAGCGGTGGTAAATCCTCCAGGCTAAATGGCGGCGGATAAAACCGTTTAGGACCAAAATACGGCGTGAATGATGCCCTGTCACTCCATACCGGGTCGGTAAGGATGCGTTTACCATCAATTTCAATCAGCAGGCTCGAGTGGCCAATCAGCGTCACCCTTAAGCCGGTTTCGGACGGTGCCTGAAATGACGAAACATCGGTGGTAAACGGCCCTAATTGCTGTTTCGGAGTATTTTCGGCTTTGTTATAGTAGTATTCCTTAAAAATCGGGATAAATTTACTAAACCCGGCTTCATCAGTAGGCACGGGGCTTAAAAATTTTCTCCCTTTCTTACGCGCTCCGGATAAGCTCATAAACGGGTGTAAAATAGTGCGCCCTAATATAGCAAGGACAAGTTACTAAAAAGCTAATGCACCGAATTGTTACATTCAGCTGTCTGTTAACAATCAAAAAGGCTTTAAGTTTAACCGGCTTATTTTTTTAAAAAGTAAATCGTTTGGTCACAGAATTCAAGCAGATGCGGCGGCAGCTCATTTCCTGCGTAGGGATGCGTCGCCCCAAATACATGGTCTGCGCGTTTTATGATAGAAAATTCTGCATGGGGCTGAGCTTTGTGTAATTCCTTAGCATGCTCAACAGGAACGGTCGGATCATCGCTGCCATGTACTATCAGCCAGGGTTGTTTTATCTTGGCCGCATGCGCTTGTATATCCAACCGGGCGGGGTTCCGGTCCAGATCGTCTAACAGGCCAACCTTTAAGGGCATTTGCTGCCCGGTGCGCTTATTTTCCATATAAGTGATACCGGTAAGCCGCCATTGTTTCTCGATTTCCTTCGGCCATAAATTGCGGAAACCGGATATAGAAGCCATAGTAACAAGCTTTTTAACGCGTTCGTCTTCGGCAGCTTTTATAATGCAGATACCTCCGCCCAGGCTGTGGCCGACAAGGCATACATTCTTAGCCGCAGGGATGCCTGCACCTCCGCAGGCAAAATCGATGACGGCTTTCATATCTTCCAGTTCTGTGGTAAATGTATTATCGGCAAATGCGATAAGGTCGGCAAAATCAACGGGGTTGTCGGCAGTTGTGCCATTATGCGAGAAATTGAACTTCAGGAAACGAAAACCTCGCTCCGCAAAATAATTAGCCATCAGGTTGTGCGCTCCCCAATCCTTAAAGCCTTTAAAACCATGTACAAAAATTACCAGCGGCGCATTGTTATTTGAGGTACGGTAGGTTAAATCCATCAGCATCCCGCGCCCTTTAGCACCGGGAATGTTGAAGCTTTGTTTTTTTATCATGGTTAAAAAGTAGGGACAATATGCTGGTGAGGATTGCTTTTAATACCTGGCTTTGTGAAACTTCACAGCGGGTAAAATTCCGACTAATATAATATTATCTTTAATATATGAGCTTCATATTGTCATCAGCTTGATATAAAAAGCTAAAGTTGCGACAAGACTACCAACAGCTATCCGGGCGAATATTTACTATAGTGTGCCCTGCCAAAATTTTTGTGTATTTCTACTGATAAGGCGCAAATTATCCGGGCAGACAAGAGCAGGATTTAACGTTAGCCACACTTTAGCTTATTAATAATCTGCAAGTAGGTATGCAGCAATAAATTCGCATCGCTGCCCACAACAATCCTATCCGCACCCTTCTTTATTTCTTCAACGGCCGCTTGTGGGTCTGACGTGAATGTGCCAAAGATTTTACCATATTTTTTGCATAGGTCCCGAACTGCTTCAACCGCATTGATAAACAATGGCGAATCAAACTTTCCGGGTATGCCTAAAGATACCGACAGATCAAACGGCCCGATAAATGTGCCGGCTACATACGGATTTACTAAAATGCGTTCAGCCAGTTCAACTCCCTTTGCGCTCTCAATCTGGGGGAAAAGCAGCGGATTAAAGCTTTCGATATACTCCTTAAACTTTAAACCATAATTATTGGCTGGCACAAGGCCAATACTGCGTTTTCCATTTGGAGGATAGTATGCACACTCAATTAGTATTTCCACCTCCTCCGTACATTCAACCCTAGGAGCAATAATACCATCGCAGCCAAGATCAAGCGCATGACGGATGCTAGTTTCACTTATTTCTGTTATCCGTATCAACACCTGGCAGTTGGTTTGCCTTGCCCCTACCAGGGATAAAATTGTGGCATCACTGATGTTGCTATGTTCAAGATCGACAAACATAAAATCAAGCCCCATCGTAAAAAGCAGGCCTGTTACCTGCCGAATGTCCAGCGATATGAGTGTGCCTATTTTAGCTCTTTTGTTGTTCATAAATGTTTTAAACCTAATCTACACATTTTTTAAACCTTTGTTCAAATCATCAAATCTCCAGGAAAAATATCTGAACAAGATCACGTTCAATTATCCGTACACTTGCACATCCGCACATCCACGCCTATCTTTGAGTATGCCGTTTACATTTTCGCATCCTGCCGCCGTTTTGCCTTTTGCGAAGGTGTTTAAACGCAATTTATCGTTTACCGGGCTGGCGATTGGCAGTATGACGCCTGATTTTGAATACTTTATACGGATGCGCGATTTAAGTATTTATAGCCATACCTGGCAGGGGTTGGTTTGGTTTGACATTCCGCTCGGTTTCGTACTCGTAATTATGTACGAGTTTTTTGTAAAAGATAAACTTATAGCCCGTATGCCTGCCGCTGCAAACCGCCGCTTATATGTTTTCAGGGGTTACCGGAGCCATTATACGACGGGTTATCTTCTTGCCATATTGATCTCGATAGCACTTGGCGCCGCCACGCACATCGTGTGGGATGGCCTGACACATCCGCAGGGCATATTTATTCATCGCTTCCCCTGGTTAATGCGAATAGTTGGCATTCATGGCTATCATTTTTACGTATTTACCATATTACAATATGGCAGTACCTTACTAGGCGCCCTGATTATTTGGATTAGTTATTTAACGCTGCCCAAGGGAGAACTCACTCAAGCCAAAAGCATTGCCGGGTACTGGCTGCAAATTTTACTGGTTACCGCAGTAGTTTTGGCGGTAAGTTTTGCCTTTGGGCTTAACTATCATCACTATGCGGATGTTATCGTTTCATTTATCACCGGGGCACTGATAGGATTACTAGTCGCGTCGTTTCTGGCAGACTGATCCCTGTGAAAAACGGTATAACAAAAAATTGATAAATGCAAAGCGGCCTTGAATAGCCGTTACCAGCCGCTTCTGTTTTTCTGCACCAACAAGCCCCGAAATAACCGGAACGGCTTTCTTAGCAGATCATTAATTAACGGTTTCACTTCGCCGTCAGGCCCTGCGAATAATACCCAGCAAGAAAGCAATAACGGCTATTACCAGCAGAATATGGATAAGGCCGCCCAGTGCGTGAAAAAATAAGCCTATTGCCCAGCCAATAACCAGTATCACAGCGATGATGTATAAAATGCCCCTCATAAGTTTAAGCTTTAAGTTTAATAGTGAACCGGGAAGTGCAAAAGATGTTTTAACAAATAGCGGTATAAATGCTGCTGCAGCTTGCGAACTTTCATTGTCAAACTGAAATATTGCAAACCGCAGTCTTAAATAATTATACCTTACTTGCGCTTCTCCAGCCATTCATGGTACTTTGTTTCCAGGAACTGCGCGCCGTCCTTTTGGTATTCAGGGGTTGAAACGGTAAAGTGGTCGCCGGGATAATATTTAAAAATGAAAGCCGAATTAAGTTTTTTCATTTCGTCGCCTAACAACATTACCGCATAATTCAGTAAAAAATTATCCTGGTTGCCCACGGTTACCCGCACTTTGCCATCCAGGTTACCTTTAATTTTATCCCAATTGGTGCGCAGGTATAGTGAAATGTCATAATTCTTCCAATGATCAAATACCGCTGGATTAACAACCCCGGTTTTAACATCGATTATGCGCATGGGCTCACCGTTCGCCGCCCTTTCACTGAAAACGGCATCGATGGAATGCATTTGTTCGCCGCGGTAAACTACATTTTCCAATGCATAAGTATCGCGCATACTGAACCATGGGAACACGCCGTCGACAGTGCCGACCTGGTTCAATGTACTGTCTTTGCCGTAAAACATATTTTGGCCTTCGTACAAATTAACCTTCAGAAAACTGCGAAAATCAACCGGGTCTGGTGAGCTTGACCAGCAGGCGTCGAACACGTTTGGATAATGCGTTTGCAGCCATAGCACCGTCCAGCCGCCGCTGCTATGTCCGTTAAGCAACCTCGCTCCATTACAGCGATAAGTTCTTTCCAGCTGCGGAATAAATTCAGTGGTGAGCGCGTCGCCCCATGGGCCGTTGTTATCGCTGTTGGCATAAACGCTATGCCCTAAGCGGCAATTACCATCAAGATTAACAACGATTACGGCAGTAGTATCCATTGGCGCAGCCGGGTTATTATTGCCAGAGTAACGGTGATAATCGCCGCCATAACCCGAAACAGTGAAACGAACCGGGAATTTCCGCTGCGGCTCTGTAAAATATTGCCGGGGTAAAACTACGGCAGCGTCTAAAGTTATTGGCCGGTGGCTGAAATTAGTAAGTAATGCCGAGGGTACCTTAAGCTCTTTAACGTATTGTGTTTCTTTAAAAACAGGCTCCGGATTAACTTTAGTTGCTGCCAGCTTAAAAATCTTATTGAAATCTTTGGTAAAGGCAACCTTTTGGCTTACGCTGTAAAGGTTGCCGGCGCCGCGGCCTATCGACCGGCTGCCCAGATCGCGGTCCCAAACTGCCTGTACATAGTAGCTGGTGCGTTCAAGATCCGAAAGCGGACGGGGATAGGAGACCGCATTATCATCGATAATCACTGCAGCGCCCGGCTTTATGTTTTTTACGTTTACCCGGAAACAAGGGAACATATCCAAACCGACCGTGCCATTTTTGGGCTCTTTGTTTTCTTTTGACAGATAGAGCAGGATATTGCCGCTGAACGGCTGTTTCAATAAACTATCCGGAAAGCTTACACTGAATTTTTGAGCAGATACGTTGGCAGCAAAATAAAATACTGCAAATAATGCGATGACAAATTGTTTCATGGGTCTTGGTAATGAATCAAATATATGGTTTTGTCGCGACCTGGCAATTAACCCGGCGCATTTCAAAAACTTGTCGATTATTTTGATTTGGAACGGAGTACCTCATGCCACTTTTTACGTTCCCGGATGGTTCCAACGTGCTTTCATTTATTTACTTTAAGGCGATAATTGATCATACCGGATTATATACCTTCGTTTATCAACCAATTAATCCATGACAAACGAAGAAATCTTTGTAAAAATGGCTGTCGACAGCTGGCAGCAGCAGATCAATGCCACTAACAGCACATTTGATAAGCTTAGTGATGAGCGCCTGATGGACGAAGTATCACCGTCAAAAAATCGCGGCATTTACCTGTTAGGTCATTTAGTAGCCGTTCACGATAGGATGCTGCCTTTGCTGCGGCTCGAAGAGGCTAACTATCCTGAGCTGACCCCAATTTTCATTGAAGCGCCGGATAAAACAATTGCAGATCTCCCGCCGGTAAGCCAGCTAAGAGAGCAATGGAACGCCGTTAACGAAAAACTGCAAAACCATTTCAATAGCCTTTCCCCTTCGGATTGGTTTACCCGGCACGCCAATATTTCGGAAGAAGATTTTATAAAAGAACCGCACCGTAACAGGCTGAATGTATTACTGTCGCGTACTAATCACGTAGCTAACCACCGTGGCCAACTGGCGATGCTGGTAAAATAAAGAAGTCTAAGCCGGTAGCCCCGGCCTTGAATTAAACAGATCAGCCGCGGGGCTAACAATCACTGACCCGGGCTTGTTTCTGTTTCAGCTTCTTTAACAGCAACACCCAGTGTAGCTGTTGCCACGCTTAAAATGGTTGCAATAACCTGTGTGGTGGCTGCCTGCTGCGTGATGTATGCCTGCTGCTGGGCGGTAACTGCGTTTTGGTACGACAAGGCGACAGCATGTAAAACTGCTTCGTCTAAAACCGCATCAGTTATAGTTGTTGCGGGTAATGCATCAGCCGCGGATGCCGAAGCAACGCTTGCTGACTGCGTTTTTACATTTTGAACATCGGATAATGCCTGCCGGGCCGTCTTTGCAAGATTTTGCTGTCCTTGTGCAATTTTGGCAGTGTGCCCGATAGCGACAGCCTCCTTACAAAGCCCGATGAGTTCCTTCAAAGCCTCAACCGTCATTGCGACGGCTCCGTTAAGCTGTGCCTGGAAAACTCTGTTTTCCATTTCGAGTGTTTCGGTAAACGCTCTGCTGGTTTCAATAATTTGTTCCGGAAGGGTGTTGGTTGAATCTGACATATGGATACGTTTAGGATATAAGTTGATTTTTTTACTAAGATAGCCGGTAAATACCGGATTATCAATGATGCGGGGTTATATTCTCATCCTGTGGCAAGATTCATAAATAGCTTACCCAACCGGCTAAAATCAGCGAAAAGGTAAGCTACCGGCTTTCTGACACACGCTGGAGAAAATTATTTCCTCGAAACGATGTCGTCAACCTGTTTTATAAATTGTGCCGGGGTCTCGTCCGGGTAGCCATCCCACTCCTTTAGCACTTTGCCATTTTCATCAACCAGCAAAGTATAAGGAAATTTTCCCTGGCTATTGTATTTATCCGCAAGCGCCTCATTAAGCTTAACCTGTTCTTTACTCAGTTGATTTTTTTTCAGCCTCGGAAAATCAGCTCTCACCAATACCAGGTGAGCAGCGGCATACGATTCGAAATCATTCGATTCCAATATTTCCTTGCGAAGGCGGATACAAGGGCCGCACCAGTCTGAACCTGAAAAATTAATGAGTATAAGCTTATGCTCCTTAACCGCTTCGGTTTTGGCAGTTTCAAAATTACCGAGCCAGGTAGCCCCGCCGGTAAACAGCATGAAAAATATTGCAAGAAGTTTCATTATCTACTTATTTAAATCCTAAATTCAATGATATAACGTTTGATACCAGGTCGGTTGTTTGCGTGTAATGTCCGTATCTTATTTCCAGTTCGTGTAAGTTTTGCCAGCCAAATACGCCAGCAGGCGGCGCTAGCCGGAACCCTACGCCAAAAAACTGGCTGTTGAATTTTGCATATTCATAGTTGCTTGTAAAATATTGCTCCGATGCGTTATGCGTTTCGTAAGGGGCAAAATATTTTGCGGCCGACTGATTATAAAAACGGTAAAACGGCGATATGGAAAGGAACGGCGTTATCTTATACGGCACCTCTATGCCCGCTGTGTTGGATTTAATTCCCCAATTATCTCTGTAATAACGATAGTAAGATCTGATAATGATGTTATCGCCCAGGAAATAATTGAGCCTTATGCCTACCGGAAGTTTAAAACGGGACGACGGCAGGCGTTCAATCGTGTCCTTGCCATTGTTAAAATATACCCTGTGAAATGGCAGACTTAAAAAACCGTGCTGGGTAACCAAATCGCCCAAAAGCATTACCTGCAGCCTCGAATTGATCATCTGCGAATAAGACAATGAGGCTGATAAAGTTGTTCTCGGACTGCTGTCGTAGTTACGCCGGCCCTCGTGATCACCTTCACCAAAATTAGGGTAGGTGCTCGTGACAGGTTCAAATTCTGAGGGATAGATCAGCGTTACCTTATCAAAATAGCCTTGTACTTTAGCCGAAAATTCGCCATTCCTGTCGCTGGTTTTTTGAGAAAAGTGCAGACCGGCGCCTAACGACTGGTAGTTGAATTCGCCTGAATAATAGGCGCCTGCGCCAAAGCTTGTACCCGTTTTAGTATTTTCGGCAGTCCAGTCTAACGAAGGGTACAGCCTTGTGCCGGTGGGAGACGATGCGCCTGTTTTAGACACGTAGGCCTGCGATGCAGCCGAATGATAATCGAAACCCAGCCCCAGTTCCAGTGTATTTTTAATATTGGCTTTATTTTGCCATACCATATTTAGCGTTAAGCCATTGGCAATATCGGTCACCTGCTCGGTGCCGATGCCGCCGGTTACTGCCGAGTGGTTACCTGTCTGACCATAGTAGCTGGTTACAAAGTCGATTTCATCAATATGCAGCTTCCGTGACTTATATCCAGAAGTATCTGTTTTTACAGGGGCCGATAATGTAACCGGAGTTTTGTTTACAGATGTGCTGTCTTTAGTAGCCTGTGCCGATGTGTTTAAACGGCAGAGCAGTGAAAATCCGATGGCGGACAAATATATTTTTCTCATTGATTTCCGTTCCGTTTTTAATTACATCCACAACCGCCGCCCGTTTTGCCGGCATTAGCACCGGAGGCAGCCTCCCTGTACGACTGGAAATTCAATTCATTTTTTTCAACCTTACGATTTCCCAGGGCCATTTCGGAATCGTTTAAGCGGCTTTTTTGATACTCCTTTAAATGCACACACGAGGTGAGGCTGATGGATAGCAGTAAGCAGGCCGCAATACTTGCCGTTAATTTTATCATATAATAGGGGTTATTTAATATTTATATTGTTTGATGTATATAATTTGTCGTCATCATCAATAATGATGGCTTCGATATTTTTTATTTGATTGATCATGTCCAGGCCGGCATTAACACCCATAATGGTGACCGGTGTGGCCATGGATCGGCTATTTCAGCATTGGTGGTAATGATAGTTACACTTTTAATGCCGCTGATGGGCAGCCCGGTGCGGGGATTGATAGTATGTGAATACTTTTTGCCGCCGATAGTTACAAATTTTTCATAGTTGCCTGATGTTGCCACGGCCAGGTTGCTGATTTCCATGTATGAAAATGCCTGGTGAGCATTGTTCGGGTCGGCTACTGCTATTGTCCATTGTTTGCCATCCGGCCGCAATCCCCATGTTGTCAAATCTCCCGAGGCATTTACCACCCCGCTTTCTGCGCCGTGCAATTGCATAACCTGTTTTGCACGTTCTGCGGCATAACCCTTGCCGATGCCGCCAAAGCCGATACGCATGCCTTTTTCCTTTAAAAAAACTGTGCAGTTTTCCTCATCAAGCACAATATTTTTATAGTTGATAAGCCGCACCATTCTTTTTGCAGTTTGCTCGTCGAGCAGCTCGGTCATTTCCTTATCAAAATTCCAGAGCCGTTTATCGATAGACCCATAGGTGATATCAAACGCCCCCTGGGTAAGTCCTGATATTTTTATGGACCGGCTAACCAGGTCAAATGTTTCGCGGCAAACTGGTACGGGCTTAATGCCGGCATTGGCATTAATAATGTTAGTTTCACTCGAATCGTTGAAAGTGGTGAGCAGGGTTTCTATCCGCTGTATCTCTTTAACTCCCGCATCAACTATATGTTCAGCCTGCTGTTGGCTCGTCGCTACAGCACTTAATTCAAAGCGGTTCCCCATCAGCTTACACGCTTTTTTATAAATCTGCAAATCGTTTCCCTTGCTCACCCCGTACTACCTTTAATCTTAAAGAAATAAGCGCATTATTATTGCAATAATAAATTAACATGCTGTAGTAAACATGAAATTTTAAAGAATGCATGAAAGTATCACCATCTATTATCGATACATATTGCTGCTTATTAACGGATATAATTATAAAAAAGTGCACCCTGCCCGGCGAAATGCCGGCAACAGGGTGCCTGAAAAGCTATTGTTATTCTACAGATTATAATCCATCATATAAAAATGTTTCCCTAACCCATGGCTTTCTTGGCAGCAAGTCCGGACGAATGCCGGCCTGGTAAACAAACGATGCGATGATAATAGCCGACTGCTTAAGGTCATCAATGGCCAGGTGATCGTAATCGTCAAGATTGGTATGGTGCGTGTTGTCTTCGTCGAGCGGGTCCTGTATAAACTGGAAGCCGGGAATACCAGCCCAGTCGAACGAGATATGGTCGGTTGAACCGGTGTTTTTTAAAGTTACGGTATTCGCGCCAAGGTCGTGGAAGGGGGCGAACCATTGTTCGAAAACAGGTTTGATGGCCTGGTTCCCCTGGGTGTAAATGCCGCGTATCTTACCGGTTCCGTAATCCATATTAAAATAAGCCGATACTTTTTTCTGTTCGGCATTGGGGGACAGGCCGGCATTGGTGAAATGATTCTTTACATAGTTGTAAGAACCATATAGGCCTTGCTCCTCGCCGTCCCATAGGGCTACCCGGATGGTGCGCTTTGGTTTCAGGCCTAATGAGTCAAGCAGGCGCATGGCTTCCATCACCACGATACATCCTGCGGCATTATCAGTAGCGCCGGTAGAGGATTGCCACGAATCCAGGTGGCCGCCCAGCATCACCAGCTCTGATTTTAGCTTCGGGTCTGTGCCGGGGATTTCTGCAACCACGTTATAGCCTTTGGTATCCGCAGTGGAAAATTTGCCCTGGATATTTAATGAAATCTCCACTTCATGCCCTGATAAAATCAATCGGCTTATACGCTGCCCGTCCTCGTAAGCCATAAGTACTTTTGGCACGCACTCCGGATCGGTAAGTTTATAGCCGATACCTGCCTGTACCAACACACGGCCATTCACATTGTCATACACACCCGAACCAATACGGCCAAGCACCCCGGACTTTTTCAAAATTGTTTCTATCCGCGCGCGTACTTTACTCCTTGAAATAGCGTTTTCTATATCAGCTCTTGACACAGGATGCTGTTCGTCGATAGTATCCAATTCAGCCTGTGTGTAACGTCTGGCCGCGGGCGTAAAATCCTGTAACGACGGCAATGGCTTAGCCGCAACCAATATAATTTTTCCTTTAAAATCTGCGCTGTGTTTGATAAGATAAGTAGTATCATTGATCTGTTGTGAAGAAAGGAGGATGACTTTGCCCCGTACTGTTCCATTGGTATTGCCGCACCATGGCTCGGGGTAGGCATGAAGCGGGGAATAATAAGGCGCCCGCATTAAGATGCTGAAATCCTGTAAATCCCACTGCTTGCCAAATTCGCCGTAGGGCTCCAAAGCTGCGTTGGCCAGTCCCCATGCTTTCATTGTCTTTACAGCCCATGTTGCTGCCCTGGTATACCCTTCTGAGCCCGGCAGCCTTGGTCCGGCAACATCGGTAAGTTCATGGGCAATTTCAGCGATGTGCGAGTTGGTCATTTCTGCATTTCTGATCCTGGTAAATGCAGCTTCATCGATATGTTCCTGCTGCGCGAAACTACCGGAGCCTGCTACCAGTGACAGGGCTAAAAGCAGGCAGAGTTTTTTTTGTATCCTATTCATGGTGAATTAATTTTAACAAAGCTATCCCGGCAGTTTCTAAACCAGGGTTAAATACAGTTAAATAGAGTTAAATCGTATCTTCATACAACGGTAAACGCCAAATTTTGAGGAACTTCGGACCATGGAAAGGCTCAGTCCTAAATATACAACTGCAGTAGTGGCGCTTTCGCTGCTGGTAAGCGGCGGCCTGCAGGCGGCCTGGTTATGGCAGCTTTTTGCGGCGCAAAAAAAACAGCTAAAGGAAGATATTGAGCACACGGTGAGTACCACCTCGCAAACCAGTTGGTACCGGGGAGTTACCTTATTTGAAAAACCAAAGAACCTTAAGCGGGTGAAGCAGCTTTTCTTGTCACCGCAATGGGAACAATTGCGCCGCTCGCTGGACAATATGGTTGAAACCGGCCTGGCATCAAGTTTCGTTATCCAAAGCAATGATGACAGCACCGCGGTGCTCATGAGCTTCCGTGCGCGCGATGCCGCTGAAAGAAAGAATAATCTGCGGCCGGTTACGACCGATACAGGGCTGAGTGAAGAGCAATTACGTAAAAACGATAGCCTGTCGCTTATTTTGATGAAGCAAGACGTGATAACACAATTACGGGAGATGCATGTCACACTGCCGGTATATTATAATATCTATAACTTTGACATGACCAGCCTGCAGGAAAGTAATATGCCGAAGGGCCTGGTTCCCGCGTATAAAAGCAGGGGCTACTTATATGGCGTGCAGGATCACCAAAAGTACCAGTTATGCCTGCCCGCCATAAATTACGCAGTGTGGTACCGTATGCGCTATTACGTGGTTTCTGCTGTGTTGATGATGTTGCTTACCGGTGCCGCGTTTTACTTTATATTACGTCTGCTGCGAAATGTCCGGTTGTATGCCGATGCCAAGGCCGACTTTACCCGCAACATGACGCATGAATTAAAGACCCCGATATCTACTGTATCGCTGGCGCTTGAGTCCATTCAAAAATATAACCTGGCCAGCGACCCTGAAAGGTTGCAAAACTATCTCGATATAAGCAGGCATGAATTGCAGCGGTTAGACCTGATGGTGGAAAAGGCCCTGGACATCGGCGCAGACAATATCTCTGCTATTCCCTTCTCACCTGAACTATACGACGTACAGACGGGCTTACAGCAGGCGGTGGATTCCATGCAGCTGCAATTATTGGACAGCAGTTGCAAAATAGAATTCCATCCGTCGGCCGAGCCCTGTTTTGTGTGGGGCGATCCGGTGCACCTCACTAATATTTTTTATAACCTGGCAGACAACGCTATTAAATACACCGGCAGTGGTTTATTACTCCAGATAAATTGTACCTGTGATAATGAAACGGTTACCATTAATTTTAAAGACAATGGCCCGGGGATAGACAAAATCTATCAAAAAAACATATTTGACAAATATTTTCGAATCCCGGTAAAAGGCAACAGGCACGATGTTAAAGGCTCGGGAATAGGCCTATATTATGTAAAACAGATGGTAGAAAAACATGGGGGAAACATCAAACTTAAAAGCGACCCGGGCAATGGCGCCTGTTTTACAATTACCTTAAAGGCGGCATCATGAGTATAAAAGTTTTATATGCAGAGGACGAACCTTTTTTAGCCCGTATTGTAGCCGATGGATTGAAAAGCAGCGGCTATATTGTGGAGGTAATTGCAGACGGCGGTCATGTTATGGATGCCCATGCCTCAATGAGGCCCGACATCTGTATCCTCGATATCATGCTGCCATCAAAAGACGGCTACACGCTTGCTAAAGAGCTTCGCCGGGCGCAGGCCGATCTGCCCATTATATTTCTCAGCGCAAAAGCGCTTACTGCTGATGTTGTAGAAGGCTTTAAATCCGGCGGTAACGATTACCTGAAAAAGCCCTTTAGCATGGATGAGTTACTGGTGCGGATGGAAGCATTGCTGCAGCGGTTTAAAACCCCTGTTATTAGCAGTGATGCTGCTGAAAGCGTGAAAGTTTACACCTTTGCCAATTGCCGCCTGGATACGGTGCAGCAGCGGTTAAAAACATCTGCCGGTGAACACCCTCTATCTTATAAAGAATGTGCCCTGCTGCAACTAATGCTGCTGAAAAAGAATGATGTGCTGGAACGCCAGGAAGCCCTGCTGAAAATATGGGGCGAAGAAAGCTATTACAATACCCGCAGTATGGATGTGTTTATGACGCATATCCGCAAGATTTTAAAAGACGAACCGGGGGTGCAGATCATGAATTTGAGAGGGGTAGGGTTTAAATTGGTATGTTGAATGTATTGGCAGGGAAGAATGCGGGATGGGCCCGAATAAATTTTTAAGGGCCAACCTGGAGTTTGCCGCGGCTCATTGCCCCGGCCCCTGCAAAAGTATCTGAACGGGCCATTAAGTGCGCAATATTGGTTGAAAAGGGCAAAAAAGATCAGCGTGCCCGTAGGTAGAGCTTGTGGATTTATCTTTTTCTGCCAATATTTGACCCCGCTGCGGCCGCCAATTGTTTTTATAATTCGCTTCGGCTTTTGGCTTGCCGATGCAGACTCGTATCATACAGTCATTGTTACTCAATTAATATCCCCAACTTTCATCATTTTGTTAGCTTTGCCACCGATTAACTGACTAACTTAATGACGAAAATACACGCCACACTAATTTGCGGCCTGGCACTTACCTGCGCCGCTTTTCAATCCGTAAAAGCTCAATTAAATCATCATCCCGCAAACGTTCCCTACTACCACGCAACTGCCGAAAAGATAAACGATCTGATAGACACCAAACTCGACGTACGATTCGACTACCAGCGATCGCATTTAATTGGAAAAGAATGGATCACATTAAAACCGCATTTTTACCCAACAGATTCGGTACGCCTGGACGCCAAATGGATGGATATTAAAACCATCAGCGTTATGCAAAACGGGAAGATGGTGCCGCTGAAATATGACTACCAGGATAGTTTAACCATAGCCGTACGGCTTGACCGCACCTATAAACGGGATGAACGCTATGTGCTTTATATCGACTACGTAGCCAAGCCGAACGATGTGCACAGCAAGCCCGGCTTTAAATACGATGGCAAAGGATTATACTTTGTAAATCCGTTAGGAAAGGAAAAAACCAAGCCGACCCAAATATGGACGCAGGGCGAGGCTGAAAGCTCCTCCTGCTGGTTCCCAACCGTCGATAAACCTGATCAGAAAACAACCGAGCAGATAAGCATGACCGTACCCGCAAAATACACTACCCTCTCGAACGGGTTGCTCATCAGCCAAAAAAACAACCCCGATGGCACGCGTACCGATACCTGGAAACAGTCGCTGCCGCATTGCCCGTATTTGTTTATGATGGCGGTTGGCGAGTTTAAAATTTATAAGGATAAATGGCGCAACAAAGAGGTTAACTATTACCTGGAGCCTGCTTATTTCCCCTATGCCAAACAGATTTTCGGACAAACGCCCGAGATGATGGAGCTTTTTTCGAGGGCGCTTGGCGTTGATTTTGCCTGGGAAAAATATGCACAGGTAGTAGTGCGCGATTACCCGCTTGGCGCGATGGAAAACAGCTCGGCTACCCTGCATGGCGATTATGTGCAGAAAACGCCCTGGGACCTGATCGATGACCCGAACGGTTCCGGCGGAACAACCATTGCCCATGAGCTTTTCCACCAATGGTTTGGCGATCTGGTAACCAACGAGAGCTGGAGCAATGAAACACTGAATGAATCGTTCGCGGTATTTGGCGAGAAATACTGGAATGAGAAAAAATATGGCAAAGACGATGGCGATGCGAAACGTTACGACGAATTGCAGGCTTACTTGAACAACAAAACCGCATACAAGCAAGCCCTTACCCCATTCGTTTACAGCGACGAAGAAGGGGTGAACGGCTCGAATATTTACGATAAGGGAGGCCTGGTTTTAAATATGCTGCGTAACTACCTGGGTGATGAGGCCTTTTTTAAAGGCCTGCAGCTTTATCTGAAAACCCACGCCTTTAAAAATGCCGAGGTACACGACTTGCGGCTAGCCGTGGAAGAAATATCAGGCAGGGACCTGAACTGGTTCTTTAATCAATGGTACTATGGCGCCGGTCACCCGGTGCTGGATATTAACTACCAATGGGACGGCGTTAAACGCCAGGAGAAAGTGTTTATCAGCCAAAAACAGGAAGGGCAAGTATTCCATGCACCTATCGCTGTCGACCTTTATGTTGGCGGTCAGGTAACCCGCAAACAGGTTTGGCTCTCACAAAAAACAGATACGCTTACTTTTAGTTTGCCTGCTAAGCCTGAACTTGTGAATGTTGATGCCGATAAAATTCTCATCACCCAAAAAACCGACCATAAAACTTTACAGGAGTTTGCATATCAATACCACCACGCGCCCCTCTACCTCGACAGGCTGGAGGCTGTTAATGCTGCGAATGGTCAGCAAACAACAAAGGAGGGCTTGGATATTATTTTATCAGCCTTAAAAGATAAATACCATGGTCTTCGCATAAAAGCAATCCGGGATCTTAAAATGGATAGCGTCGAAGTTGCCAAAGCTGCCCTGCCTCTTCTCGTTGATTTAGCACGCCACGATGTAAATTACCCTGTGCAAGCTGCTGCCATTAGCGTTTTGGGCAAAACCAAGTCTAACGATTATACGAATATTTATAAGGCCGCTTTATCCAGCCCGTCATACACCGTAAAAGGAGCTGCGCTTATTGCCCTTAACAATATAGCGGCTGCGGATGCCTTTAACAGCGCCAAAAGTATGCAGGCTGACGGCAAAGGGCAATTGGGCCAGGCCATTGTTACCGTTTATGCTAGCAGTGGCGGAGACGCGGAGTGGCCCTATGTTATCGATGCTTTTGATGAAGCTTCTGTTCAGCAAAAATATAACCTTACGCAAGGGCCACTGACGCAAATGATCTGCCGGTTGAATAACAGTACATATGCACAACAGGGCATCTCCGCTATCAAACAATTTGCTATCAACTTCAAGAGGTTCAACATTGCGCCGAAATTAGTTGCCTCATTGCAGCAAATTGAAGAAGCAAGGAAAAAACTGAACGATACTACCGGCGCGAAAGCAGCGGAGGTTGCGATTGAGGAGATAGATACGCCGAAGGGATAAAATAAACCGCCCGTCCGTACCAGCATCGGACGGGCGATTTATTGAACGATTATTCCTGAACAATTTCCGGGTATTTCCTGATAAAATAGACAGGCGTACAACTCCACGCATGGGCAATAGCTGTTTACAGGGAAAAAACCGTATGGCGATTTTAGTTCGTCAGTTGGGTCGTAAACCTCCGGAAAGTGTCGGCGCCTTTTTTTACCATCCCGCCCCTATAGGATACAAAGGCTTCTTTAGCTTCGGCTTTTGTCCGATTTCCTGCAGCAAGGTGCGGCTTAATCTACCGGGATAAGGATCAGAAGGCGTAGCGTAGCCAACTCAGCGGGCACTTCGCCGATGGTCAGCTTCAGGCACAAGGGCGCATCCATATCGCAGCCAACGTTTTTCGGGTAATGGCACCGCAAAATTTTGCCGTGAATTGTATAACTTTAGCGTTTTCGTTGGCTAGTTATAAGCTATCCCCTCTTATTTTTGGCTATGATAATGCTGTCATATTATTGAAGCAGCATAACCAAATTGTAGCATGCATTTTAACAGCGCGCCGATTTTAACCGAAGTTACAGAACTGTCTTTTTCTGCAATAAATCAAATGCTTGATGAATCCGGGCGTGCCGGTTATCAATTCATCCAACGAACTATTGATGATTGGCAAAATCAAACAAATAAGTTTTCCGGACGGGGAGAAAAGTTGTGGGGGTTATTCCTGGGGTCGGATATGATTGGTATATGCGGGCTTAATAAAGATCCTTATACGCGGGAGCCAAACGTAGGCCGGGTCAGGCATTTATACATCATGGAGGCGTACCGCCGAAAAGGTTATGCCACTTTATTGATAAATATGATCCTGCACGAGGGCAAACAGCATTTCAACTCACTGCGTTTATTTACGGACAATCCGTCCGCTGCAAAGTTTTATGAAAAGCTAGGTTTTCAAAGCGTAAATGGCGATAAAGTAAGTCATATATTCATTTTTGAGCGCGGGCGATAATTTTTTTACTCGCTTATACAAGTTCAGTCGCCCGGGCACTTAAATTAACGCAACGTTGCTATTTTTAAGTAAAAAGCCAATATTTACTTATATCACGTAAGGCGTCAACCGATAAATACTCGAAAATATTATTCATGAAACTCCTCCTCACTTCCGCAGGCATCAGTAATCCAACTATCCATAATACATTAACCGAACTCCTTGCCAAGCCGGTTAGTGAAGCAAAGGCCCTTTTCATCCCTACTGCTATCTATGGCATACGCAACGGCGGCGATATAGTTCGCAGGGTAATTACCGGCGCCTTAGGCGACCCCTTTTGCGATATGGGATGGAAATCATTAGGCCTGCTGGAACTCACTGCGCTACCCAGCATCAAGCGGGATCTGTGGGTACCCCTGCTGGAAGAAACCGACGCACTGCTGGTTGGTGGCGGCGATTGCCAGTACCTCACCTACTGGATGCAGCAATCCGGCCTGGCAGAATTGCTGCCATCGTTGTTGAATAAAATGGTTTACGTCGGCCTCAGCGCCGGCAGTATGATCATGACAAGCTATGGAACCACCTATGGCAATCATGCTTTGCCCGCCGAAACCGACAAATCGCTGGGTCTGCTTGATTTCGCTATTCATCCGCACCTGGATTATCCTGCGTTTCCGGATAATTCCATGGCCGAGCTCGAAAAACTGGCTGCAACGCTACCAATGCCGTCATATTTAATCGATGACCAGACGGCCGTTAAGATTGATGATGGGGTTGTGGAAGTGGTATCTGAAGGAAACTGGAAGCTGGTTGAACGTTAGCTGTTAAGCCAGGCTCCGCCACAAATAAAACACCATATAGGCTTCCCATCCCTTAAATAACTCAAAAAATGCATCAAGTCCGGCTTTGTCCCGCTTATCAGCTATGATGTTTCTGGCTACAAGGGCATTAAGTAATCCGGCATCGCCGTAGGGTATGCAGGCACGTTCGCCGAGGTTTTTCATCAGCACATAGTTTGCTGTCCATATCCCAATACCCTTTATATCAGTCAGGTATTTTTGACGCGGCGGAAAGTCCGGTAATGCCAGCAGTATTTCGCGGCTCAACCGATTATCCGCGAAGCTTTCGGCGATGTTAACCAGGTAAGAGGCTTTGCTGCCGGATAATTGCAGTTCGCGCAAATCGACGACACTTGCGTTTTTGAGTGCCCCAGGCTTGGGAAAGATATGATAAGTTTGGCCTTCAAATGTTAACGTGCTTCCGTATTGCTCGACCAGCCGCCGCTTAAGCTTGTAGGCGAAAGTAAGGTTGATCTGCTGGCCGATTATAGCCCAGGACAGGGTCTCAAATAAATCGGGCATGGCTACCAGGCGAAGACCATGATAGCTTGCGGTCATATCTGCCACCGCCGGATGCCCGGCCAGCAGTTTATAGAAAGGCGTAAGGTCTGTATCAAGATCGAACCAAACACCAACAAAACTACTGATGTAAGCCTCCGTCCTATCCGAAGGCTTGCCGGTGAGCCAATTGATCATCAGTGTACCATCTGTGCAGGAAATTTCAGTCAGTATCTTCTCTCCCTCAACATCAAATGCCCTGCGGACAGTATTGCCTGATATTTTATAAATACAATCATCAAAGCCCCTGTTTAAGTACCAAAGGGATTCAGCCCAGCTAAAAAGATGTGGATGGCAAATGTTGATAGTTGTTGTCAAACCTGTGCAGAGCTATTTATATCTGCGAAAATTCGGTTGGCATCAACATGGTCGAAGTGATCTTACTTACCAGCAATGCATCTGCATATTCGGGCACGGCACTTATTTCATGCCATTGAGTATCGCTGCCAAAATCCTGCCAGCGGGAAGCCTTTTCTTCCATATCACCAAAAGTCACCATGTAAGTAAGGTTAGGCCGCAGCGGCCCGATCACAGTTTCACCCCAGAAAACCGGGTTAAACCCGAGTCGTTTAAAGATGTCGATCTCGCCGCGGTCGTTAAACATCTCTATCTTCTTTTTGCCTGCAGCTTCGCTGGCACTTTGATATTGGCGCAGCTCGAAAATCCGTTTTTTCCTTTCGGGAGCGGTAAGTGATGGAAACTTTTTGAATGCTTTTAACAGCGAGCTTTCAATACGCTCGTAGGCGGGTTGCGTTGCTGGAGCATTTAAATAAGCTGCGCCTTTCCGCTGATATTCCCTGTCATTTTCGAGGGCGTTATTAACTGCGTCGATATGGACGGGACTGTTATACTGCAACAGTGCAAATACTTTTGTCTGCCCCTCAGGCTTCATTTCGGCAAACACGCCAACATGTTTTACGCCTGCACGGTTCAACGCCGGAATAGCGGCATTTTTGAAAAAATCTTCCACCAGCTTTTGCTGCGTCTCGTCTTTTAAATGATAGGCCCGGAGCTCGTAATATTCAGCAGTGGCGTTTAGCGCGTCGTTATTCATGCCATGGCTTGCGATAGGCAGGGCAGCCGCAGCAGCTCCGCCAATAAGAGATGATTTTACAAATGAACGTCGTTTCATATCCGGCTAAGATACGATATCAAATTTAAAATGCCCTGAACAATGGCCTGCTGGTAAAGGGTGAGAACGACCATGGTATCGATAAGAAAATAATCAGTAAGCCAATACTGAACCATATTGCCATGACCTTAAATTTGTCTGCGTCGTTTGTTTTACGTTTAGCCTTTGCAGAGCCTATCGTAATTAAAGTTATGGCGATCAGCATCATGGTAATATGCTCCATCCCGAAAAAACGTATAACCCTTTCATGCACGCCTTCTTTAAAATTATGCAGAAAATAGCTTACAATAGGGCTAACAAAATAAAGCCATAATCCTGCAACCAGTTGTATATGCGCTACGGTAGTAGCGATTGCTCGCGCGCGTTCATCAAACCTGGTATACGCCTTATGGCCTAGCCAGCCCCGGTAGGCGCGATAAATAGCAAATGCCAGGCTCAGCAAAACTAACCAGCGAATGAGGGAATGAAGCGGAAGTAAAAATAAATACATGTAAAGCTTGTATTATAATGGACGATTGAAAGGCGGTGATATTTTAAGCAGTTAACTTCTTTTTAAAACAAACGCTATCGGGCAGATCAATGTAGGGCGGATAGGCGGGGATATTCACGTATCCTGCCTGGCTATACAAGCCCAACGCCTCCTGTTGTTTGCTGCCGGTTTCCAGAACAACATATGCAAAGCCCAGAGATTTTGCCCAGGCTTCCAGCTCGTTTAAAATCATTCTACTGAGGCCTTTCCTCCTGGCATTGGGCCGCACGTACATGCGTTTTATTTCTGCAGTATCATCGCTGTACTTTTTGAAGCAGCCGCAGCCGGCGGGAATGCTACCCAGGTATGCAATTACAACAGTGTCAATATGGCCGATTACATTGTGACCGTCGTACACATCCATAATATTGCCGTTGCGCTCACGCAGGTCGTTGTCTAATTCTTTTATAAGCATACGGAAATCGGCCTCGCCGCTATAGGTTCGCTTTAGGGTGGGGATACTCATACGGCAAAGATAGGAAGGACTTGAACCCGAAGTTTGATCATTGTCACTTTCTCCTGTAAAATTTGAATATATTGCATCCTCCTTTTAAGTACAATTACTATGAGATATTTATTTATCCTTTTCTGCCTGGTAAGCCTGAATTGTTTCGGGCAGGATTATGCCGCACAAATCGCAAAGTTCCGCGAGCAATACAAGAACGACTTTTTAACCGATGCCAATTCGCCATTAAAAAAAGATGATCTGCAATTGCTGCGTTTTTATGATGCCGACAGCAGCTACCGGGTAAATGCGAAGGTTGAAGTATTGCAAAATCAGGCGGAGTTTACCATGCCGGTTTTTAGCGGTACCGGCAGGCAATATGCACGCTACGCTATATTATCATTCACACTTAAAGGCAAACCAGTGCAGCTCACGCTTTACAAGAGTACCGCGCTTTCAAAATTACCACAATATGCCGATTACCTTTTCCTGCCTTTTACCGACGATACCAATGGCAGTACAACTTACGGCGGCGGACGGTATATTGATATGCGTACAGGAGACATTAAGGGCGATGTGGCTGTTGTTGATTTCAACCGGGCCTATAATCCGTATTGTGCGTTTAGCGCCGGTTACAGTTGTCCGAAGCCGCCGGATGAAAACCATTTGGAGATTGCCGTTGAGGCTGGCGAAAAGAACTTTGCGGGAGCAAAAAAGCATTAAGAATTGATCCTTCCGGTTTGAGATTTATATAAACTGACAACACCCTGTAGTGATTTGTAATATAGCCGCGGGACAAATTTTACCATGCTAGCGATACAGATAATTTATGCACCTGGCAGGATAATTGGCCTGAATGCACCCTTATAATGGCATTTCTTCCCATCCTTTAATTTACGCGGTCGCTTTAAGTTTGTACATAAATAGTCAGACAATATGAGCGCCACAAAAAAAGTTATCCTTACCGCCGAAACCAGGATCAATGCCCCCATAGCAAAGGTTTGGGAACTGTGGAATAATCCCGAAGATATTAAACAGTGGAATACACCCGATGCCGGCTGGCATACTTCGCACGCTGAAAACGATCTGCGCCCCGGCGGCCGCTTTCTGTATGTTATGGAAATGAAAGATGGCAGCTTCAAATTTAATTTCCGGGGTACTTATGACGAGGTTAAACCTTATGAGTTCATCCGGTACACGCTGGACGATGGCCGGAAATCAACGATTACTTTTGCTGATGACAAACCTGTAAAGTTGACCGAAACTTTTGAACCTGATGCCAATCAATCCTTTGACATGCAACAGGAGTTTTGTAAAGCGGTGCTTGACAAGTTTGCAAAGTATGCAGAGGGTAAAAGCTGAAACTAACGATGAATGTACTATTGTTTTGATGCCCCATCGCTAAATTATCGCGGTTATTTTTATTTACAACATTGCTAAGGCTTCACAGCCACTTTATTTAAAAAAAACACCCGGCTTTTTTCGCAATCTATTGCATTATTCATTCTGTATCAGTAAGTTTGGTAAACCAAACCCTAATTAACAGATCATTTGATGTTTGTTATTAAACCTTAAAACATTTCCTATGTATTACCTCATTTTACTTATCCTCGGCGGAATCGTTGTGATCGTGTCGAAGGAATCTTCGATGCTCCGTAATGAAATATTTAATGATGCGAACTTTTGCAAGCTGGCCGCAAACATGAAAAACGCGAAGAAAGCCAGGCCATCATTTAGTCTGGGCCGTTCGCAGCTGGCATTCTGGACAGTAATAGTTATCAGCTCATTTATTTATGTGTTTCTGGAATGCTCTACCAGGCAAAATTTTGCCATCCCTGCCCTAAATGATGTCAACCTGGCGCTGCTCGGCATAGCCGCGGGCACGACATTGGTTTCTAAAACCATCGACAACAGCCAGAAGGATACGCAGGGTGATGCCATACCGCAGCAGGATTATCCCTCGAAAGGCTTTTTTATCGATATAATATCTGATGAGAAGGGCGTCAGTGTTCACCGGCTTCAGAATGTTATCTGGACTATTGTAGTAGGGGCCATTTACATCGGGTTTGTAGCTACTCATCCGCAATTGCCCGACAGTACCATCATCACCACACAGTTGCTTGCCATGATGGGCATAAGTACAGGCGCTTATCTGGGTTTAAAAATCAACGAAAATAAGAATGCGCCTGTCAGTGAGGATACCGTGAATGTAAACGCGGCCCCTGTCCCTCCACCGGTGCCTCCGCCAGCCCCTGTTGCACCTGTGCCGAACCTTAAACCGCAGGGCGACGGCGCCACGCCTGGGTCAGGCGGCAATCCGCCCGCAAGTAATTCTTAACCGGCTTTCGCCGGCAAACAGTTTTATTAAATTACAGAGCTATGGAATTGTTAAAAATTGGCAGTTCGGGAAATTTGGTATCCTACCTGCAGCGAAAATTAAATATAACCGAAACAGGGACTTTTGATGGCCCAACAGATGCAGCCGTTAGAAAGTTTCAAACAGACAACCAACTGGTAACGGACGGAGTGGTTGGCGGTAACACCTGGACAAAAATCTACCTGGCGACAGAGAAGCCCAGAGCAGCGACGGGAAGGATAGACAGGCATAACGATATACTGCACCTTCACCCCATTGTACGGGTGGCCGTTGTTAAGGTATTTGTTCAATTACAGGCGGAAGGAATACCTTTCAGAATATACGAGGCATTCAGGTTTCCCGAACGACAGGCCGACCTATATGCGCAGGGGCGCACCAAGCCTGGCGACATCGTTACGTATGCGCTGCCATGGCACTCATATCATCAGTACGGCCTGGCAGTTGACTTTGTATTGCTGGTCAATGGCGACTGGAGCTGGGACAGTGGCGGCGCAAAGGCCGCCTGGTGGAGCCGTATGCATGAGCTTGGAGCAAACGAGGGCTTAATGAGGCTGCATTTTGAAATCCCCCATCTGCAATTGGCGGGCACAAGTTCCAGCGCGCTCCGTCATGGTGTTTATCCGCCAAATGGAGATAAATCGTGGTATGATAATTTTTTAAGCGCCCGCAATACCGCTTAAATCTGCTTCATTGTGTAATTGCCGACTGGGTAACTTAACCGGCGGTATAATGGCGACAAAAAAGCAAGGCCCCTGATGGGCAGGGGCACTTACTAACCAATTATAAACCTAAACGATGAGAAGACATTTTAATGAGGCGTGAGAACGGATTCGAACCGCTGTAAAAAGTTTTGCAGACTCCCGCCTAACCACTTGGCCACTCCGCCGCTTTTTTCAACCTACCCGGAAGTTGGGGGAGGGCACCCCCGCCTTACCGAATAAGAAACCTAAGAAAAATTAAACCTAATTAATCATTTAAAAATGAAGGTTTTTGAAAGCGCAGCCAAGCGCCTATAGCTAAATTCTAGACATAGCTATGCCCTGTAAAAATTTGAAAACCTGAATAAATTAGTATATCGTGGTAGCGAAGAAATTATCGCCTTGTTCAGCAACAACAATAACAGCATATGGCCTTTTCCAGCAGGCGCATTCGCATTTGGCTCGCAGTATATATGCGGTTGGTATTCATTTTTGTTTCCTTTTTCGATTAGCTACAAAGCAAATGTAGAGAGAAAAATGATAATTGCAAATTAAATCTATAAAAAAGATAGATTTAATAGATTATTATTCAAATTAACGCCTTTTAGTTCTAATCTATCTCAGGTTACGCTGATTGTCTAAAGAATTTACTGCTTTATTAAAATTATACATAACGGATATTTCGCTAACTTCACTGCAAACATTTATTGGTTATCAAAACCTTAACCCAACTCATTTTATGCCTCATTCAAATCTTACTACCCCCGGTGTGTATATCAACGAAATAAATGCTTTCCCCAATTCAATAGTACCTGTTGCAACAGCGGTGCCGGCCTTTATCGGTTACACACCGCAGACCGCGTATGAGGGCAAGCCATATAATAATGTACCTCAAAAAATATCGTCATTTGCAGAGTTCCAGGCTATATATTGCCCCCCCAATCCACCAGCCCCTGCCGATCCTGCAAAACAATATTACCCTCAGTACTACCTGGTTCAGCAAAAATCGCAGCCTGCTAATAACGACTATATACTGATCAACGGCAATTATTATGCGCTGTTACCCGATGCCAGCACCATTTACTATTTATATAACAGCGTCCGCCTGTTTTATCAGAATGGCGGCGGTGATGCTTATATCGTGTCAGTAGGCGGTTATGGGGCGCCGTCATCAAAACCAATGGATCCCGGCGCACAGATTGTTAATCCGAATGTGCAGTTGAATGATTTGCTGGGTGGTTTAAAGCTACTTTTGAACGAGCCGGCGCCGACCATGTATATCTGTCCTGAAGCAACCCTCCTATCGATTGCTGATAATTCTACCTTGATGCAGGAAATGTTGCTGCAATCATCGGACATGGGGACTTGCATAAGTTTATTTGATATTATCGGCGGCCGCAACCCCGATCCCGTTCTCTATACCAATGATATAGCAACTTTCAGGAACGGCACCGGCAATAACGGTCTCAATTACGGTTGCGCCTATTATCCGTTTGTGGGTACAACTATCACACAAAATTCCGAAATTGATTACACCAATATCTTTGGCGGTGATGTTGCACAGCTGATGCCTTTGCTTAATCCTGCGAGCAACCCTAACCCAGCCGCGGCGACCATTTTAAATGAAATTATAAATTCACCCGGCGCATACACAGCAAGCCAATACAATAGCGCGTTAATTAATGCCAGCCCATTATATGCCGCCATTCTGAAGCATATCCTGGCAGATGTTAACCTGCTGCCGCCAAGCGGCGCTCTGGCAGGGGTGATGACAACTGTCGACAATCAATCCGGCGTTTGGACCGCTCCGGCAAATACATCCATCGTCAGCGCAGTATCACTGCCCATCAGGCTCTCTGATAGTCAGCAGGCCGACTTGAATATTGATGCTGTCACAGGTAAATCTATCAATGCCATCCGTTTTTTTAACGGCCTGGGTATATTGATCTGGGGGGCGCGGACACTGGATGGTAACAGCCAGGACTGGCGATATTTGTCCACACGCCGGACTGTTACCATGATAGAGCAATCGTGCAAACTGGGGGCGGAGGCTTTCGTTTTTCAGCCCAATGACAAAAACACATGGAGTGCGGTTACAGCTATGATCAGCAGCTTTTTGACATCGTTATGGAAAGAGGGTGGTTTGCTGGGGGCCTCTCCTTCCGATGCGTTTTCGGTTGCCTGCGGGTTAGGCACTACCATGACCAGCGACGAAATACTGAACGGATTGATGAATGTAACCATACAGGTTGCCGTAGTACACCCGGCAGAGTTTATAGTGATAACGTTTCAGCAGATAATGCCGGTAAGTTAAGCGGACGCAGCAAATGCCTTATCCGCTTAAATAATTGCTTCATTATACTACAGGCTGGGCAGCGTTGTAACCCCTAGCTGGGTGCTCAGCCTGTCCATGCTTTCAAAAAACTCCTTGCCGGGGCGCTCGGTCGGTACCGGCGGTAGTTCCATGGCCTGCGCTGGCCGGCTGAATCGAATAAACAGCTCTTCGAAACCGCCTGGTGTTATCAGTAACAAAACTGTTGCGGTATCGGTAAGCAACTTGAATGTATGGGCCGTCAGTCTGGGCGAGTGTACATAATCGCCAGGTTTTGCATGGATAACGCGTTCGCCGATTTCGTACTGCACTTCGCCATCAAGGATGAAGTAGCTCTCGTCTTCTTTTGTATGGATATGCGGCGGCGGGGCAAAACCTTTTCTTAGTGTGCATTTAATCAAGCTAAAGGCGCCTTGAGTTTCTTCCGCAGTGGTTAAAAAGGTAAAAAGATTAGGTCCGTACCAGCGGGAGCGTTCCAGTAACTGATCGCCGGTAACGTGCACTATTGGGTTAACGATTTGTTCGGTCATGATTTTTAATAATTTATTGATCACAAAGGTACCGGCATGGGCCGGGCAGCGAATCAGCCAAATGGTGGATTTTTCAGTTTATCAACCCGTAATCTCTGGCCTTTATTATGGCTTCGGTCCGGTTAGCGGCCCCGAGCTTTTGATAAATATTCAGTGTATGCGTTTTTACCGTGCTTGGCGAGATAAAAAGACTATCGGCGATAGCCCGGTTGGCAGCGCCTTTCGACAATAAATTCAGCACATCCAGCTCGCGCGCCGAAAGCGGGTTTAAGTGGTAATCACCGGGCGCTTGCCGTGCGGCCACCTCGTCGTTTTTCCGTGCGCGCGCATTTTCGATAGCCTTACTGATAAACACCGCCAGCGTCTTCAGAATCTCTAACGAATGCTGCGTATAAGCGTTTTTTACAGGCGTGCGTACCGACAGCAGGCCGATGATTTCCTGGTTTATCATCAAGGGCACATACATTAGCGACGCGGGCTCCAGCCCATGCAATGCAGTGATGCGCGCTGGCAGATAGCGCTGGTATTCGTTTTCAAAATCATTGATAAATACTTCCTTTTTGTTGGCAAAAACCCACCCTGAAAACCTTTCGGTACTATGTGCATAAATAGAAAATGCCGGCATCTTTTTGCCATTTTCCCGGGTGCCGGTATATTCAAAACGCTGCGAAACCGGGTTGTACAAACCTATAGCAAACGAATAAGCATCCATCAGGCGGTTTACATGCTGATAAACAGTATCGATTATTTGCTCAACCGTAAACTCCGACAGAATAGACGCACCGATTTGGTTAAGCACCCTGAGAGTGATCAGCGAATCGGTTTCGTTATGCTCACTGGCCATATAGCTAAGATAAGCAAGGCAGATGGGTTTAGCAATAGCCAGAGTTTTAGACAAAGCGATTGAGGTGGTGCAACTTTAAATAATGTGAGTTCGATATAAGTAAAATAGATGTATAACTACGGTTCTCTTCCCACAAACTTCCTGGTCGCTTCACCCTGCAGCTCAAGTCCTCTCCTTTGGAGAGAATTCAGGTGAGGCAGGCACAAAGCTTAAGGGTTTCTACGCTTATATTGAACCCGGCATCAAATCTCATTTTGAATTAAAGCCAGAATCTGTTAACTTAACATCTGTTTATCAATACCTTATTATTACATCCTAACTTATCAGTATCATGGCAGCAAAAAAAGACGAGCCAAAATTCTACCTTGGCATATGTATGGCGGGCGCCGTATCGGCTGGAGCATACACCGCCGGCGTTATGGATTATTTACTGGAAGCACTTGAAGCCTACGAAAAAAAGAGGGGCACCGGGGGTTATCCGTCTCACCGCATTGAAATCCCCGTTATCGGCGGCGCCTCGGCAGGCGGGATGACCTCGATCATCACCGCGGCTGCGCTGCAACAAGGCATTACCCCCGTAAAAGAACCCGGTGCAGACCTGATGGCCGAGCGCCCCGAAAATATGCTGTACCATTCCTGGGTGGACCTTACGGATGAAGATATGTTTGCCAAAATGCTGGACACCGGCGATATTAAAGACGCAGAGGTAGAGTCTGCCTTTAACTGTATGTTTATAGACGAGGTGGCCAAACGGACCATCACGCCCGCAAAATCCGCCGCCATCAACTGGCAAACGCGCCCTGAGTACATCTCGCCGGATATGAAACTGTTCACCACCCTTAGCAACCTGCAGGGTTTTAATTACGATGTGCTGTTTAATTCTGCCAATACATCAGTACCGAAACGCCCTTATTACATGGCGTTGCATAACGATTATGCCTGCTTTCAGCTAAACTGGAAAAAAGGGGCGCGTACCCCGGCCGGGTGGATGCCACTGAATATAGAGCATGGCGAAAGTGCAAAAGAAGCGATGCAATCCGCCATGGCAACGGGCGCATTCCCGGTAGGCCTTAAAGCACGCGAAGTTACCCGGCCCGCCAAAACCGTAAATAACGACGGCCTGTTTACCCCTAACGTATTAAAGGCGATACAAATAGACGAGGACCCTTATACAACCCTGAACATAGATGGCGGGATGATTAACAATGAGCCGTTTGACAAGGTGCGGCAGATATTAAAGGACGTAAGCGGCCAGCAGGAATCTGCCGACTACGAGAACTATAAGAAATTTAAATCCACCATCATCATGGTGGCGCCTTTCCCGAGCAATAAACCATCGATCATTAATAAATCAGCTAAGCTGCTTAATGTTATTGGACTGACGCTCTCGGCAATGATAAGCCAGATGCGGTCAAGGCCCTGGCAAATAGATGATGCCCTTGCCGACGGCTGCGCCGGGCAGTTTTTAATTGACCCCGCCCGCAAATTTATAAAGCCCGACGGCGACCCCATCAGTATCGACGGCGAGCGGGCCATTGCCTGCGGCGCACTGGGCGGCTTTAGCGGTTTTTTGAATAAAAACTTCCGCGTGCACGACTACTTTTTAGGAAGGCACAACTGTAAAATATTTCTGCGCGATTACTTTACCATACCGGACGATGCCAAAAATGCGAACCCCATTTTCAGGGAGGGCTATAAAGACATAACCGGCGACAAATACCGCTCGACAGTGCCCGGCGACGGCGGCTGGCAGATCATCCCGATAGTTGACGACGATGTAGACTATACCTTTCCGAAACTGTTCAAGCCTTATGATAAAAACTGGCCCGTGCAGCCCCCGGAGGCTATTGATAAGTACGAGGCAGCTATGGCAAAGCGCGTACAAGCCGTAATTTTAAACATTGAAAAGTTTAAGCCGATGGTAAAATTTGCGTTGCGCATTGGCGTGCTGCTGTTGCGCGGCAGCATGGCCCGGACCATTTTAGGCACCATTAAAAAGGAGCTGAAAACCTGGCACCTGATGCATTAGCCCAATAAAAAGTATGAACTTTTTTCAGGACAACGCATCAAAGCGTTCCGTTTTTGCGCGGAACGCCTCGAAACAACATGGAACATTCTGTTTATCAGTTAGATAACGTTTTTACTGTTTATAACTAATTGATATTCAATTGTTTGATTAGGGGTTTACACTTTTTTAACAGCTCAATAATTAACTAATTGATAAACAAATGATTGCAAAAAAGGGGTTTACAGTTGTAAACCCCTGGTACCGGTCAAAATACCGCTAAGCGTAAGTGAGTGCATAAACATTAAAACTTTTTAGGCAAAAAACACCACAGGCCCCGCTGATCTTTGCAACGCCGGCGCCGCATTCTGCGTCTTGTTAAAAAAAAATTATGAGAAAGATATTTACCGGCTGTTCCGTAATGCTGACTTGCATGGTAATGGCTTTAAGCGCAGCTGCGCAGGGTATTACCAGGGATGTTTCGGATTACTACGGCGTTGAATGTAACGGACCTTTTAATGTGCAGGTTAAGATTGACGGTACAGAGAGCGTTAGGTTGGATGTAGACGCCGGTATTTTAAACGATATTGAAACCAAAGTGGACAACGGCGTATTAAAGGTGCAGATGAAACACGGCTGGAGAAACCATGGCGACATAGCGCGTGCAAACATCTACATAACAGCCAAAGAGCTGCATCACCTCGCCAACGGCGGCTCGGGGAATATGGTGCTGGAAGGCACGGTTACCGGTCCGCTCGCTATACTGACGCTTAGCGGCTCGGGCAGCTTAAAGGCGTCGGTCAAATCAGAATTAGCGCAGATTAAGTTAAGCGGTTCCGGCGGGCTGACGGTAGATGGCAGCGCAGACAGGGCTAATGTTCAGATTTCCGGTTCCGGTAATGTTAATGCCATAGAGTTCACCGTACAAACGTTAAATGCAAGGCTTTCCGGATCTGGCAGCGTTGATATGGTGGTTAACAAAAAAATCACAGCAGTTATCTCCGGTTCGGGTGGCGTAGCATATACAGGAGACGCTGCCGTCGCCGACACACAGTACTCCGGTTCGGGGAGGGTAAGTAAAAAAGACTAATTCCCGGGCTGATTTTTTAATATCAAGCCGATTCTTTTGCGATGAAAATTGTACCCGTATTTAAAGTACGCAACATGCGCGCGGCGCTAAAGCACTACACGGAAGTACTGGATTTTGTAATGACCGGTCCTGCAGGCACTGCCGACGCTCCGGTAATTGACCTTGGTAATGGCGATGCGGAATTTCAAATCACCGTTCTTGAAAACGACCGGCTGTTCGGATCGGTAGTTAATGTGTGGGTTAATGACGTGGACGCGCTATTCGCCAAATATAAAAGCCGCGGACTGGATACTTCCGGCAAAGAAGATTCTCCCGTAGAGCAGGGGCCGGTCGATCAAACCTGGGGCCGCCGCGAATTTTATGTGAAAGATGCAGATGGCAATACCTTGCGGTTTGTACAGGAGATAAAAGCTTAAATTTTTTACTGCTGGCCCGGTGAGCCAGTTGAGACTGCGGGCATATATAGCCAGGTTACCCACCTGTTTGTCCGGATTTATAATCCTGGACAACGATGCCCGGGGATTTTGTAATCCCCGTACACAAGTATTTATTTTTCGTGGATTATCATCTCACAAAAATTCGGTCGGTCGGGGATTGCAAATCCCGACCAACGGGCGGGGTGGATCGGCATTAAATTATCTCCATGCCGCAGATTCAAACGCTTAATTGCCGATTATTGGTTCTTTTTCATAATTTCCTGAAATTCGTCCTGGGTTAAAATTTCTAAAAATTCATCCTGAAAGTGCCACGCAGACACATATCTTATTGAAGAAACAAAGCTAATTACCCAAGTCGTTTTTCCCTTCCACATTTTAAATGCGCATACATCAGTTGCAGTAATAAAAGGACTTGTTTCACCTAAATGTTGGTGTGAAGATGCTTTTATCGGATCTTCACCGCCGGTTCCCAATGGGATAAGATTATTATGAAGCTTTGTTTTTTTGATTATATTATTGTCTTTGTCGAAAGTGATCAGGTAATCATTTCCTAATAATACTTCATTTGGCGACGTTTGCGCAGTGATGACATAAACTCTTTTTTCACCACCTTTTATAACAGGAATAAGATTTAAACTGGTATGATCATAAAATTGAAAGAGCGGATCATTTAAAACATCTTTTGCAGCTTCTGCGCGAATAGTATAAAACTCTTTTTCATTTTCTGTAAATTTTCTTGTTATGGTGTCTATACTGTAATTTGATAAGTCGAGACCATTCCTGAACTTAACTGTCGCTACTACCACCGGATCTTCATTTGTGGAAAAAAAGATGGTGGTCAATCCCTTTTTAGTTTCATAAGATAGGTAACCGCCAGACAGGAGTTTCTTTGTGGGATACTTGAGCTTGAATATTGCGGTAGCGTGCCCTGATGCCCACTCCGAACGATATAGCATTTCCCCCTCTGCCTTTATGCTATCTGCAATTTTGGCCAGCTCATTTTTTTGCGCTTTTGCATTTATGGTAATAACAAACAAGACACTAATTAATGCAAACAGCTTTTTCATTAATGGGTAAGGTTATAAATATTTTTGAATATAAAACTACGCAGCGGACTTTGCACAATGTGGTGTAAAATAATGGATAATTGAAATTAATGTAGGTTATTACGTCAACCATTGGTTAAGGGGCTAAGTATTTTTAGTTAATTGATATTTAACGCCAGTATTTAAACATTGGATCGTATTGTACTTCTCTATATTCTGTACTTACGATAGGATCTATACGATTAATTCTAATTGCGAAACGATTGTTATTTATTGCACCACCTGTTTGTCCGGATTTATAATCCTGGACAACAATAGCGGGGATTTATAATCCCCTAGACAGGATATTTAATTTTCGTAATTCGGTCGGGGATTGCAAATCCCGGCCAATGAGGGAAAAACAGGGTGGCACGCCTTTATTAACTTTTCCAAGCTCACCAAACGCGCCTCGTCCTTTTCATAAAAGGAGTCGTTTAAGCTCCAGGTGACCACGGCGGTGTACAGTTCCATCTCGGGGGACAGCGTAAACGCTTTGGCACCCGCGTAGTTAACGGTCTGGTTTTTTAATTTGCTTAACAGGTTGAATTTCATTGTGAACCTCCTTTATTTCTTAATGTTGATACAAAGAAATAGAGGCACTGCGCAATGTATATGCGCAGTAGGAATTATTTTTATTTTTTTAGATATTTATAAAATGGAACCCCTAACGCCTGAAAAAGCAAACTATATTATCGCACACTACATGCAGTTGCTTAATGAGCCGGAAAAGATAGCATTAAAACAACATCGGCATTCATTGAAATTAAGTGAACTGCCGGATGGTGAGCTTCGAACTAAAATATATTTGCGCAACCAGTGGTTAACCGATGAGCCTGAAATATTAGCGCAACTGGACGAAGGATATGTACAGTTTATATTAAACTGCGCAGGGCGTATATTAAAAGATTATCCGGATGAGGTGTTTTTTAACTACTGTGCTAAGTGCGGTAAATTAGCCAGAACGCCACGGGCCAAGCAATGCCGATTTTGCGGTTATGATTGGCATGAGTAAACCACACGCGGCACGCGTGCGCCAGCGAGAGGGAGTTTCGAATTCTAAAAATAAACATATAGGTGCAGCTTGTGCTAATAAAGAAATAAAAGTTAAATAGTCAATTAGGAAGTCCTATCGTTCCGTTTAGCACCATTTAAAATTCTATCTTTGTTTTCATTAAATGCTAATTTAATCTTAGCCGAAAAGCTAAAGTCCTGTATGCCGATTCCTAGGGCTGTCAATTCTTCATATTCTTGAATCTCTAGGTAAGAAATGAATTTTTCAGCGCGTTCTATTCTGAGTTTCATGCGATCGAATATTCTTTGCGTATTTCTCAATTTTAACTCTTCGTTTGCAGACTTACTTAGATAAGCAAATAGATCTTCGCTAAACACACCACAGTCCATACTTATTAAATCAATGTATGAAAAGTCGAAAGCTAAAAACTCATAGATATATTTCCCAAACGCCGTGATCTTAATTTGATCAACTTTATCATTGTAATCTTCTAACCTGTTACTTGATTCAATTAATCCTTTATTTAAAAAAACATTAAGATGATGTTCACAATCTTCTTTAAGTGAATACTTTTCTTCAAATTCTTGAACAAAATATTTCGCATCAATAAATCCGCTTGTTGTTTCAGCTGTAGATTTGTTATGCAAAAGGTTTAATATTCTTAATCCGGTAAAATGAGAGCTATTCACATCGGATCTTAATTGCATTATATTAGGTATACGACTTAATTTTTCATCATAAAATACCCGATCAGGTATCATCATAGGTTTAATAACTTGATGTATCTGAAAACTCCACCACGTATTTTCGGCAACCTCATCAACATTTGTATATCCGGATGTCAAAAAACCCTTAAAGAATTCTAGGGCTTGACGAACATCTCCATGAGTTGCATATCTTAAAAAATAACTTAAATGAGATTCTTTATTTTTTATCTGATATAAACAGATTCGGAAAAAATTCTGTAAAGTCACCAGTGCTGCATCAGATGATATTCCATATTCATGCTCGACATCTGCAGTATATCTTAGCTGTTCTAATATGTAATCAATTCGTTTAACTATAACCTCTGGTATTACCGGAGCACTTAAATGAAACCCAGGTGTATGATATGCATCTAAGACCCCTTTAGATTTTGCATTGTAAAACCGTTCTTCTCGCATCGAAATAATTACAAGGCATCCAAGTTTTTTTGCAATCTCGACAGCTGTTAGGTAGCAAACGTCTTGAAGCTCAGGGCTTAATTGATCCATGTTGTCCAAAAATATAATCAATCCTTTGTTTTGCTGTTTCCAATAAAGGCTTATTTTTTCGGCAAATGACTTCCTATCATTAAGCTTTTCTAAAAAGAATGCCCTTGTTAGTTCATGGTACTTTTCGCTATCCTGTGGCAAGCCAAAAAGTATTTGTTTAGAATAAACATCAAATTCTTTTGAAAAAAGACTTAATACATCGCTTCTTTCACCTTCGTAAATTTTGTTCTTATCAATCTGCTTTAGAACGTCGTCCCAGATTTCGTTTGTAAGATTTGATTCGGTTTGAGATGAATTTAAAAGGTCAACTAATGCGATAATGGAATATTGCTGTAGCTCCTTTGGTCGGATATGAAACAAAAACCTTTTTAAAAAAGTTGATTTTCCTGATCCTCTACCTCCAAATAAAATCATTACATTGTCTAGATTTTGCTGCCGCACCATCTGTGCAATTTTTAATCCAAATGCTCCACCATTTTTATCATCAGAAAAATCTCTAAACCCTTGATTTTTAAAATATGGTGTTAATGAATCGAATAAAAAACCTTGTACATTTTTTTGCAAAGTATCGTAATGCCCCTTATTTACGACATAGCAGTGAGTCATAAAATCAGAATCCGATTCTGGTATTGCACCGAGATACCTTCGAGATAAAATTGAAAAAGAGCCAGCATATTTATTGCTATTTACAGGTGTATCGTAAGCAGTAATATTATCTTTTGGAAAATAAATTTCCAAATGTGCTTTACTATTAATTCCAATGGTTTTCTGTAAAGAATGTAACTTAACAACGCTGGTATAGCCTAATAAGTTAATTGCTTCGGTATAATTTTTACTGAAAAAGTCAAAATCCCTTATAACATATGCTGAAAGCTTTTTCCAAGGCTTTTGATTTGTGCTGATTACTTTAAAAATTATCCAAGTTTTTCCATTACATATTGCTGCGTGACTACAAAGTAAATCTTCGCAGTATTCTTTTACCTGTAACATTGCATCTTTGACACTCTTAGAAGTAAGTAGTTTTTCAACTGTGACTTTTTGGAACGTGTTTTTTAAGTTGACTTGATTAGGTAATTGAAAGTAAACTCCCTTTCGTTTACTTTCAATAATAAGAACAGGCTTACCGCCGTTTCCATACAATACATAATCTGCTCTATTTCCATCCGTGATAACTTCAACGAAACTTTTAGATTTCGGCCATTTCAGATATTTCTCCAATATCTCATCAATGATTTTAAAGCGCACTTCTGCCTCGTTTAAATCGAAGCCATTATATGTTTTTTTAAGGTTCTCTATTAATTCAATTTCGGACATGGTGGCAATAAGGTATATCTTGCAATATATCATTAAAAAGATTACAAAGCAATTTTTAAGCTTCCTATAGCTAATTAAATGATGATTAACAATATTTGGCCTCCTTCAATCCTCCGGTTTCTCCCTCGCATCCGCCATCCTTACAATCCTCGGTTCAAACTTCGCTAGTACTTCTACCAGGTCGTCTTGTGCAGCCATCACCGTATGGATGTCTTTATAAGCCATTGGCGCTTCGTCCACATCGCTGCCCATCAGGGTGATGCGCTTTTCAACCAGGTTGTCGGCAATGGCGGCTTTGTCCAGCGTTTTAAAGGCTGCGCTACGGCTCATGGCCCTGCCCGCACCGTGACTGGCACTGTTAATACTCGCCGCATCACCTTTGCCGCGTACCAAAAACCCGGGTGTGCTCATGCTGCCGGGGATAATACCTAACACACCTTCGCCGGCAGGGGTGGCGCCTTTACGGTGCACCATTACTTCGGTACCGTCGGCCAGTTGCTCTTTCCAGGCAAAGTTGTGGTGGTTCTCTATCATGCTTACCGGCTTAACACCCAAGGCGCGGGCAATTTTGTTATGGATCTCGTGGTGGTTGGCGCTGGCGTATTCGCCGGCCAGGTTCATGGCAATCCAGTATTCCTGTCCCTCGTCCTTATCCAGATCAAGCCACGCCAGATGTTTGGCTTCAGCAGGCAATTTGGTTTTGGTCATGGCAATGCGGCTGTAATAGTCGGCCACGCTACCCCCAAACCCACGTGAACCGGAGTGCGAAAGCAATGCCAGGTATTTACCCGCCGGGATATTGGCCAAAGCACCTGCGGCAAGTTCCAGTTCGCCCCATTCCACGAAGTGGTTGCCGGTACCGCTGGTACCCAACTGTGCATAAGCCTTATCTTTTAAGGAGCGGATCAGCTTTGTTTCGCCCCAGGTTTCACTGTCAAACAACGAGCTGTCAAAGTATGATTTGGACGTGCAGCCCATTCCAAAGTGGGTGTTATCCACCAATATATTTTTCAGCTTATCGGTTTCGGTATCAATAGCCTCGGCAGGCAAATCAAAAATGCTTAAACACATACGGCAGGCAATATCTACACCCACCGCAAAGGGGATAATGGTATTGGCTGTGGTAGCCAATACACCGCCAATAGGCAGGCCGTAGCCCTGGTGCGCATCGGGCATTAAAGCCCCGGCAAGCGCAATGGGTAATTGTACGGCGGTACGCATCTGTGTAAGCGCCCCAACCTCAATGTTTTCCAAACCCCATACCGGGAAGTCGGCAATCTCTTCTTTCAGCTTAAAGTTGCTTCGTTCCTGCTTTACAAACTTGCCCTCTTTTCGCATGGCAATTACATCCTCGGCCAGATTTTTAAACTTGCCGCCTTTCTTTAAGGCGTAGGGCATCGGGTCGTCAATCAGGGCTTCAAGATTTGCAAGGATATTGGCTTTGTCCATCACGCCGTGTTTCAGCAAACCATTAGCTACGCGGCTAAAGTTCTCGAGTATTTTGTTATCGTTAATACCAAGGGTTTTAAGCTCGGTGTTGGAGATTTTCTCTTTTTCCATAGTTGTCTTAATAAGTTCAATTCTAAATTTTTCTTCCCTCTTTTTTGCCTGCAAAAGAGAGGGTGGTCCAGCGAAGCGTCGACCGGGTGAGTCCGCGCCGTCATGCTTTACAGCAGGCTGGCGTCGATTTGCAGTCCACCTCCTGCAACCGCCGGACTCACCCCGGCATTGCTTCGCCCGCCGACCCTCTCTTCGCTGCGCGTAAAGAGGGAAGAAAATCGTGTGCTTTTAATTTATTGATACAAAGTAATAACCCCACTGCGCAATCTATTTGCGCAGTTTAAAATAATTTAATAAGTTAGTCTGAACTTGAATTGGTTGAATTTTAGAATGATCAGAATAATTATAGCAGAAAGGTATAATATTAACACATGGAATTAGGTTACCGCAACTGCAGAATAAATATTGAAGAAACATTTATATCATGTGTTTATGAGCGTCCTTACGGTGTAATCAAATGGCGGATAGATTTAGATGAAAATGAAATTTGCTATACCGAAGGAAAGAAAAGAAGGAGTTTTCACGTAGACGAGATCAACGAATTTCAGTTCGAAATGCTTAACGGCGGCAGTCGTTATGGCGATATTCCGGCTTGCAACGCCTACGTAATTTTAAAGAATGATCCTGAGCCACAGGAGTTTTTTTATTTTATGGTGAGTGAAGAATATACCTTGATGAATGAAACCAAAGCGTATGATTACGGCACTATTATTTTAAACCAGATCAGTAAAAAATATAATATTGCTAATTTTTACAAGCTGTCGATTGATACCAAAAAGAAGCAGGGCGGAGTAGGCTTAGTATTTTTAATTCTGATACTTATTGTTGTTTGGCTACTGTTTGAATCCGGCGTAATTAAACTCTTTTAAACTATCAGTACATCAACATCAATCTAAAATTGTAATTCGCAATTTCAAATCAACCCATGCCTGTTAACCGTAATGCCCTGATCCGATACCGCACCATCGATAGCTGCCTGCAAAACCGCCGTCGTAAATGGACGCTGGACGACCTTATCGAAGCTTGCTCTGACGCACTGTATGAATACCAGGGCATAGAGACCGGGGTAAGCCGTCGCTCGGTTCAGGCCGATATAGAAATGATGCGCAGCAACAAATTGGGCTACGAAGCGCCGATTGTGGTGGTTGACCGAAAATATTATACTTACGCCGATAAAAACTACAGCATCAACAACATCCCCCTCAACAACCACGACATGCAGCTGCTGGGCGAGGTGGCCGGGCTGCTGCAGCAGTTTAAAGGTTTCAACCATTTCAGCGACCTGAACGAAATGGTGAGCAAGCTGGAGGATAAAATCTATACCCAAAAAACCCACAGTACGCCGGTTATTGATTTTGAAAAGAACGAAAACCTGAAAGGCCTGGAATGGATCGAGATGATCCGTAAAGCTATCGTCGCTAAAAATTCGCTCTGCGTTACTTACCAGAGTTTTAAAGCGCTCCAGGCCAGCACGTTTTGCTTTAGCGGCTATTTGCTGAAAGAATACCGCAACCGCTGGTTTGTGCTGGGGCGGTCGCATGCCCGAAATGCACCGCTGCTCACACTGGCTTTAGACAGGATACAAAACATCGAAGAGCATCAGGACGATTACCGCGGGAATGATCGCATCAATTTGGCTACTTACTACAGCGATGTAATTGGCGTAACCAAAACCTCTAACCAGCGCGACTGCCAGGTGGTTTTCTGGATTGATGCAGAAAACGCACCCTATGTAATTACCAAACCGCTTCACCATACCCAAAAGTTATTGAGCGAAGATTCCGAAGGAAAAACATTCAGCATACAGGTCATTCTCAATTTCGAACTGGAACGGGAACTGCTGGGCTTTGGCGCAAAATTAAAGGTATTGGCGCCACGAAATTTAGTGAAACGGATAAGGGAGCAGCTGGAAGCATCCCTGGAGAGGTATAAAAGCGTATAACCCTGCGGGCCGCCGTAAATGGCCACGCTTAACTCATGCAGGCTATGCCAGGTTGTTAATTTTCTGGCGCTTGTGCTATGCTTTCGTTACATTATCTTTATGTTAATCGCAACTATCCATCAAAACCATTCGCTATTTTTGGAAACATCTTTTTGTGGTTGATATGAAAACAAAGTTTACTATCTGCGCAGCCGCCCTGGCTATTGCTGCACAATGCATGGCCCAAACACCGGGTAAAATCGAAAAAACCGGACAGGTTTTATTGCCAAACGGCTGGAAGTTAAGCCCCGCAGGCCGCTCGCTTAAACTCGGCGATTTACCGCTGAATATTGCCGTATCTGCATCGGGTAACCTGATGGCCGTAACCAACAACGGGCAGAGCACCCAATCCATCCAGTTAATAGATCCTAAAAATGAAACTTTGCTGGATGATAAGATCATAAAAAAATCATGGTATGGTTTAGCCTTCAGCCACGATGGAAAAATCCTGTATGCATCCGGCGGAAATGACAATATCATTCTGGCCTACGCCATACAGGATAAGAAAATTGGCCCCGCAGATACCATTAAGCTTGGTTCGCCGTGGCCAAAAAATAAAATATGTACCACCGGCATAGCCGTTAACAAGAGCAATACGCGGCTGTACACCGTAACCAAAGAGGATAGCTCGCTGTATGTAATTGACCCGGCAAGCAAAAAAGTAGTAAATAAATTAAAGCTTGCTGCCGAAGCTTACAGCTGCATACTTTCGCCCGATGAAAAAACATTGTATATTTCCATTTGGGGCGGCGAAGAAGTTAGCTGTTATGATACCCATACCGGAAAGCTGAATGGCAGCATAAAAACAGGCAGCCATCCCAATGAGCTTTTATTGAACAAAAAGGGAACCTGGCTTTTTGTAGCGAACGCCAATGATAATTCAGTTTCGGTGATCAATACCGCGACCCGCAAAACGGCAGAGGTGGTGTCTACGTCTCTTTATCCAACCCGGCTTACCGGTTCAACCACAAACGGATTAGCATTATCGCCCAACGAAAAAACGCTGTATATTGCCAATGCCGATAACAATTGCCTGGCCGTTTTTGATGTAAGCAAACCGGGCAGCAGCAAAAGTCTGGGCTTTATTCCGGTGGGATGGTACCCAACCAACGTAAAAACCCTGGGCCATAAAATATATGTATCCAACGGCAAAGGCTTTACGTCAATGGCTAATCCCGAAGGTCCGCAGCCGGTTAAAAAGGCCGACAACAGCGGATATCAAAAAGGAGCGACCAACAGTAAAGAACAATACATCGGCGGGTTATTTAAAGGCACCCTGTCCATTATTGACGCGCCTGACGAGGTTAAGCTGAAAAGCTACACCAAACAGGTATATGCCAATGCACGTTTTAGTAACAAACTGGCAGAGACCGCACCCGGCGTAGCAGGAAACCCCATCCCCCGTAAGCGCGGCGAGAAATCGCCAATTAAATATGTTTTCTATATTATAAAAGAAAACCGCACGTATGACCAGGTGCTGGGCGATATGCCGAAAGGTAACGGCGATACATCGCTTTGTATTTTTGGCAATAAGGTTACACCAAACCTGCATAGCATAGCCAATGAATTTGTGTTACTGGACAATTTTTATGTAGACGCCGAAGTGAGCGCCGATGGTCATAACTGGAGCACGGCTGCTTACGCTACCGATTTTATTGAGAAAACATGGCCCACCAGCTACGGCGGCCGCGGCGGCAACTATGACAGTGAAGGCGAACGCGAGATAGGCGACCCGCGCGACGGGTTTATATGGGACTATTGCAAACGTGCGGGTGTAAGCTACCGCACCTACGGTGAGTTTGCCGAATACAATAAGGTGAACATTAAATCGCTGAAAGGCCATTCGTGCATACATTCACCCAGCTTCGACCTGGATATTACCGACCGCTTCCGCGAAAAAGTTTGGGAACATGATTTTGATTCGCTGCTCGCTGTTAACCAGGTGCCGCGGTTCAATTCTATCCGCCTCAGTAACGACCATACCAGCGGACAACGAAAAGGGGCCATATCACCAATCGCAGCTGTGGCTGATAACGACCAGGGCGTTGGTTTGCTGATAGAGCACTTATCAAAAAGCCCGATCTGGAAAGAGTCGGTGGTGTTTGTTTTGGAAGACGATGCCCAGAATGGCCCCGACCACATCGATGCGCACCGCTCGCCTGTTTATGTAGCCGGGCCTTATGTAAAGCGCAATGCAGTAATGCACAGTATGTACTCCACCTCCGGGGTTTTACGAACCATCGAACTCATCCTCGGTCTGCCGCCGATGAGCCAGTACGATGCCGCTGCATTGCCCCTGTACGAATGCTTTACCGCAAAACCCGATGTTACCCCTTATGCTGCCAAACCCGCACAGGTGAACATGGAACAGCGTAACGTGGCGGACAATAAAAGCAGCCTCCGGTCAGAAAAATTCAATTTCGCCAAAGAGGACGCCGTCCCTGACCTTGATTTAAATGAAGTGATCTGGAAATACGTGAAGGGTGAGGATGCCGTGCTGCCTGCCCCAAAACGCAGTGCATTTGTGATTTTGGAGAAAAAGAAAAAAGACGATGACGATTAATAGCGCGTTTATCAAACTGTCAGTACAGCATATTGCCCTGCACTGGCAGTTTTTGTCGTGATAATACTTTCGCTAAAAAATAGAGTTCAAATTGGAGGTAACAATGCCCCGGATCTACCCTCTGATTAAGTCTTGTTATTGCACAAACGGTTCCAGTACCTTCTGCCATCTGTCGTAACCGGTTTTATTCAGGTGCAACAGATCAGCCTCAAAAAGCGAGTTATCAGGCGTAGTGGTGCCCGGCTTAAACAAAACAGTGCTTACATCAACAAAAATGCTGTTCTTTTTATTTTTAAGGTATTTGCGAATAAGACTGTTGGCAATGTTTACTTCGCCGATGAATTTGGCCCGGCTTGGGCTGGGCTTTACCGACATAAAATAGATGGTAGTTTTGGGTAATTTCTGATGAATCATTTTCCATAGTTTTCGAAATTCTTCAAAGACAAACCTTCCCGTTTTACCTCCGGCGATGTCGTTCTCGCCGGCGTAAATAAAAATCTTGCGCGGCTTATAGGGGAACAGGATGTATGGTGTATAATAATCAACCACCTGCCAAAGTTCACAGCCACCCACACCGCGGCGGATAATAGGCTCATTCGGGAACCGGCTTTCCAGATCAGCCCATTTCCGGATGGATGAACTGCCGATGAAAAGAATGCCATCTTTTGGCGGGAATTGCAGGCTGTCCTGGTGTTTAAAGGCGCGTATCTCGTTATCAAACGGAAAGCCTGTTTGCGCATGCAAGCCTGTGCTGATAGAAAATGCCAGGAATAGTAAAATTAATTTTGCTCTCATATTGGTTATTTCAAACTTACAAAGTTTGATAAACTTCATAAGCTTTGTCACATGCCTTTTACCATTAGCTTTCCGCTTTTACCAGTCCCTTCTCAAAAAACAAAAACGGCAAAAAGCTCTCTACGCCCTTCATTACCCATACAGGGCCATTGTTGCAAAATAATATAATTTCAATGGGCTTATTTTGTTTTTTCTCGTATTCGGCCATCACCTGCAAGCAGGCGCCGCAGCTGGCTACCGGGTGGGTAAGTTCAAACTCGTCAGTGCTGGCAGTTACGGCCATAGCTTCTATCGGGTCGTCGCTGTGGTTGGCGCCCCAGTTAAAAAAAGCAACACGTTCAGCACACAGGCCGGAAGGATAAGCCACGTTCTCCTGGTTACTGCCGCAAATTATCTTGCCGCTTTGCAGCCGCAGCGCTGCGCCTACTCTGAATTTTGAATAGGGCGAATGCGAGCCTTCCTGCGCTTTCACCGCTTCAGCGCACAGTTGCTGGCCTGCGATACTTAAATCACTAATGGTGTTGCAGGACTTAAAGTTTATTTTTATTTCGTGTTCTGTCATCGATCTGTCCCCGGGAAAAACAGGGGGGATACAATATACACACGATTTTGGGATTTGGAGGATCTTATGGGAATTATTTGCTTCTATCGGTAGACAACTGTAACTTTACAGTTTACAACTCAACATGATTCTAAACTTTAAGCACAAAGGTTTACGATTGTTATGGGAAGAAGGGAAAAGCAATAAATTACCAACTGACCAAATCGAAAAAATAGAAAGGATGTTGGAAGTGATTGATTCCATACAAAAAGTACCCGATGATTTTGCCGCTTTCCAAAGCTGGAATCTGCATAAGCTTTCCGGTGATTTAAACAACTATTGGAGTGTTAAAGTAAATAAGAATTACAGAATCATATTTAAATTTGATGGGCAGAACGCCTTTGATGTTGATTATACTGATTATCATTAACGCTATGAAAAGACAAATGAGAAACATCCATCCCGGAGAAATTTTGCGGGAAGATATAATTACCGTCAATGAACTTACTGTAACAGAAACCGCTAAAATGCTGGGGGTATCACGTCAAACCCTTAACAAAATAATTCATGAAAAATCGGATATAACGCCGGAAATGTCGTTCCGGATTGCAAGGGTATTTGGGGGTACTGCAGATATATGGGCAAATATGCAAACTAAGTACAACCTGCATTTGGCAGCGGAGAAAACTAAGGAGCTTGATTTAAAGCCCTACGACTATAAGCATTCAGCTTAACCGATAAATTCCACGAGCTCATTTAAGCGCAAAAAACTATGATTCTGAGTATACTTCAGCAAACGATTCTTTGCGGTTACGCCAAAGGCCAAAATGACCGAGGTACTTACGGCTATCCAGACTAAGCTTGGCGACTTAAAAAGTGACAGCCTGGGCGAATGTCAAACAAGAATAGTTGAAAGCACTAACTCTTCTTCCGATTATATCATGCAATACACCGAACATCGCCCAAAAGTCGATTCAAAAGGGTTGTTTGAATAAAAAACTTCGGCAACCCTCAGTAAGTTGTCGAAGCTTCTATCCTAAATTCTGTCAGGCAACCGCCAGCTCCACGCTTTCCGAATCCCCGGCAACCAAAGGGTTTACCTTTTCATCATCTTTTTCAACCCTTAAGTTATTCACGATATGCTGCTGACGTGCGGGCGTATTTTTACCCATAAAATATTCCAGCAGGGTTTTTACGTTAGCGTCCTTCAATATCACAGGGTCCAGGCGAATGTCTTTACCGATGAATAAACCAAATTCATCAGGCGATATTTCACCTAATCCTTTAAATCGTGTTATTTCCGGCTTATTGCCCAATTTGGCTATGGCATTGCGGCGTTCTTCGTCGCTATAACAGTAAATTGTTTCCTTTTTATTACGCACGCGGAAAAGCGGCGTCTGCAATATCGACACGTGACCGGCTTTCACCAGGTCCGGGAAGAACTGCAGGAAGAAGGTCATGAGCAGTAAGCGGATGTGCATCCCGTCTACATCGGCGTCGGTAGCGATAACGATATTGTTGTAACGCAAATCGTCCAACCCATCCTCAATATTCAGCGCATGCTGAAGCAGGTTAAATTCCTCATTTTCGTACACTACTTTTTTTGTCAGGCCGAAACAGTTCAGCGGCTTACCTTTCAGGCTGAATACCGCCTGTGTCATCACGTCCCGCGATTTGGTTATTGAACCGCTGGCCGAGTCACCCTCGGTGATAAATAAGGTGGTTTCCTGCTTCCGCTCGTGATTTTCGTCAAAGTGAACTTTACAATCGCGCAGCTTGCGGTTATGCAGCGAAGCTTTTTTGGCACGTTCATTGGCGAGCTTCTTGATACCAGCTATGTCCTTGCGTTCACGTTCCGACTGTAAAATACGCTTCAGCAGCGCATCGGCGGTAGCAGGGTTTTTGTGGAGATAGTTATCCAACTCCCGCTTTACGAAATCATTGATAAATGTGCGTACGGTCGGCCCTTCCGGTCCAACGTTTTGCGATCCGAGCTTGGTTTTAGTCTGCGATTCAAATACAGGCTCCTGCACCTTTATGGCTATGGCAGCTATAATGGATGCCCGCACATCCGAAGCTTCAAACGGCTTTTTATAAAAATCACGGATAGTACTCACAACCGCTTCACGGAAAGCGGCCTGGTGCGTGCCGCCCTGAGTGGTATTCTGACCATTAACAAACGAGTAATATTCCTCGCCATATTGCTGCCCGTGGGTCATGGCAATCTCGATATCTTCGCCTTTTAAGTGAATAATAGGATAGCGAATATTTTCAGCGTCGGAGTTTTTTGTCAGCAGGTCATAAAGGCCGCGCTCCGAAAAATATTTCTGGTTGTTAAAATTTATGGTTAAGCCGGAATTCAGAAACACATAGTTCCAGATCATGCTCTCTACAAATTCCGGAATAAAGCGGTAATGTCTGAAAATGGTATCATCGGGCCAGAAATTTATGGCCGTGCCATTACGCTGCGTAGTATCTTTTTCCGGTTCGTCCCTAATCAGTTCTCCTTTGGCAAATTCGGCCAGTTTAGTGCGTCCGTCGCGGTATGATTGTACGGTAAACGAGTTAGACAGTGCGTTAACTGCTTTTGTACCCACACCATTCAAACCTACTGATTTTTGGAATGCCTTGCTGTCGTACTTACCACCTGTGTTGATTTTCGATACGCAATCGATAACCTTGCCCAACGGGATGCCGCGGCCATAATCGCGCACGGATACCTTATGATCGCTCATGGTAATATCAATGGTTCTGCCTGCGCCCATCACAAACTCGTCGATCGAGTTGTCCACGATCTCTTTTAGCAGCACATATACGCCGTCGTCGTAAGCCGAGCCATCGCCAAGCTTGCCGATGTACATACCCGGGCGTAAGCGTATATGCTCTTTCCAATCCAGCGAACGGATGCTATCATCACTATAATTTACAGCTTCAGCCATTTAATTTTATTGTTAAATTAAGGGAAAAGGAACGGACAGGTTTGTTATGTGGCAAAATATGTCCGTGTGGCAAAAATAATGTTTGCGTTAAAAATTAATCAACCTAATGTTTTAACTTATCCACAATAGACTAAGATTTACAGGATTGATGATTTGCACGGGTAACAAAAGCAGCTAAACCCGGTTCCGGTTTATGGCTTAAACTTCAAACAATTACTTGCTTTATCCATATTCTTAAAAAATTCGGGGCTTTTATCGTTGGTAAAGCAAACGGCCATAATAATACCGGTATGGTCTTTTTGCAGCGTGATCAGCAAGGCATATTTATAGCGCTTGGTGGTTTGCATATCGCGCAGCGTCAGCAGGTACGACTTCCCGTTATCGGCGTTATAACGCGCCAGTATATCCGGAGGAATAACTCTTCCCGAATATGGATTATCGCCTGCAAAAGCAGCACATTGGGCGCGGGCTAACGGTATGTAGCTCGAATCGGGATTCGCAAGCTGCTGCGCATCGGGCAGGTTGCGCGCCTTTTCGTAGCTGGCCCAATTTTCCTTTTGCGACTTTACCTGCAGCCATATCTCAAAATCCTTACCGGGTATAGTCATGGCATAATCGTACGAAAAATACTCATTGTCCGGCGCGGGTATTTCCTTAAATCCGTTAGGAAAGGTAAAGCTTACATTTGCCTGCGCCGCCAGACGGATAAATGCCGACAGCTGCCTGGTTGCCGGTGTATGCTTAACCGGTATAACATGGGCCTTATTGTTTTTAACCGGGGGTTTCACTTGTGTAAAAACCGGCGATATACTGCCCGTGAGTATAACGGCAGCAAAAATTTGCTTAATTTGCTTCGAAACAATTTGCATTACCCGGGGCTAACAATAGTTTTTTAGTGACAATTAATAAGGCTCCAATAACAAAATTAAAATATAAATTTATAAAATAAACAATTAACGTATCATTAATATATGATTAAACCCAGGCTAAATCGCTTCGACCTCACCATGATTGTGATCAGCCTGGTGATAGGCATGGGGATATTCGCTACACCCAGCGAAGTAGCCGTTAAGGCAGGCAATGTCTGGATATTTTTTGGCGCCTGGATATTTGGCGGACTGGTGAGTCTTTGCGGCGCGCTTACCTATGCCGAAATTGGTGCACGCTACCCGGTAACGGGCGGCTTTTACAAGGTTTTTTCATACTGCTACCACCCCGCCATTGCCTTTATGGTCAACTGGGTGCTGGTTATCAGCAATGCGGCTTCGGTAGCTGCCGTGGCGCTAATCGGCGCCGACTATATCAGGCCATTCCTGCTGCCTGCTGATCTGCAAAATGATTTGGGAACCAAAATAATCACTATTACCTCGGTACTCATATTATATATCATTAACTTTCTTGGCATTAAAATGAGCGCACGCACGCAAAACGCCCTTATGCTTTTTAAAATCGGGATGATTGTATTGGTTTGCACCACGGTATTTAAAAGTGATGTGCATCCCATCAACACCGGTATAATACCCCATAAAGGCAACGTGATATCTGCATTCGGCTTAAGCCTGGTGGCAGTCTTTTTTACATTCGGCGGCTACCAGCAAACTATAAATTTCGGCGGCGACGTTATCAACGCCAAAACCAATACACCTAAAGCTATAGCAGCCGGCATAGCCGTAATACTATTCCTGTACCTCACTATCAATTACGCATATTATCATGTGCTGGGGCTCGGCGGACTGCAGCAAACGCCATCCCTGGCTGCCAAAATGGTGGGCGAAATATTTGGCGACCTGGGCTATAAGATAACCTCGGTCATGATTTTCCTATCAGTGCTGGCATTCGTCAACGTAAATGTAATGAGCAATCCCCGGGTGTATTATGCCATGGCAGAAGATGGTATACTACCGCCGATATTTAAGAAGGTGAACCCCAAAACGCAGGTGCAGGAGTTCGGCATGAGTTTCTTTGTTGCAGCAGCTATCGCCATATTGTTGTTTGTAGCTAAATTTGGCGATTTGCTTAAGTATGTAATGTTTTTCGATACCATCGGCCTGTCCCTGGCAGCTTTCACGATCTTTTTATTACGAAAAAAAACCAAAGAACTCGACAGCACAGGCATTTATACCATAAAATGGTTCCCACTGGTGCCAATTGTTTTTATAGCATCATATTTATTTGTGACACTTAATATTTTTATCAGCTTTAAAGAAGATCCGTATGCAGCATTGCGATGTCTGGGAGCCTACGTATTAGGCTTGATAATTTACTATGCATGTACCTTTAAAAAAGACGGAAACACATCAAAACATAAATTTTAACCATCAACAGCATGCTTAGCTCACCTGCCCTCTACATAGAAGATTATACGTCAGATGGATGCAGTTTAAGTGCTCTCCTTTAGATTGGATTAAATGGGGCGAACCGTAAATAATATAACATGGACTTATCCTACATACTTAACGAACTTGGCGAAGAACGCAGCGACTATTTTAATGCCGTTTCTCCGCCGATCATTCAAACCAGCAATTTTACCTTTAATACCGTAAGCGATTTCAGGCAGGCGCTGGCAGAGGAATTCGACGCCTTGCTTTATTCGCGCGGACAAAATCCTACCATCAATATCCTGCGGCAAAAATTAGCTGCGCTGGACGGCGCGGAAGATGCACTGGTTTTTAGCAGCGGGATAGCCGCCATAACTGTGCCTGTATTATCGCTCCTGCAACAAGGGGACCATGCAGTAGTTGTTGAAAACCCCTATAGCTGGACAATAAAATTATTCAATAACATGCTGCCTAAATTTGGCATATCGTCTACTTATGTTGATGGCAGCGATACGGAACAGATCCGGAAAGCTATTCAACCAAATACCAGGCTGATCTATCTTGAAAGCCCCAATACATTTAGTTATGAACTTCAGGATTTAAAAGCCGTGGCAGATATGGCCAAACCGAGGGGCATCCTTACGATGATCGACAACAGCTATTGTGGCCCGCTCTACCAGCAGCCGATAGCATTGGGAATAGATTTAGTGGCGCAATCTGCTACTAAATATTTGGGAGGCCATTCAGATGTGGTTGCGGGTGTAGTTACCGGCAGCCGCGAGCTTATTAAAAAGATATTTAATAATGAATTTCTTAATATCGGCCCGGCGCTTTCGCCACATTCGGCCTGGCTGCTGATACGAGGCTTAAGGACGCTGCCCTTAAGGATGCAGCGGAGCTTCGAGACTGCCAAAGTGATTACCCGCTGGCTGCAGGATCATCCGGCTGTCGACCAGGTGATATGGCCTTTTATGCCCAATTTTAAACAATCCGGGCTTGCCGTCAGGCAAATGCAGGGTTGCGGCAGCATGTTTAGCTTCATTCTAAAAAATCCATCCGTTCAAAAAATAGAAAATTTTTGCAATAAGCTACAGCACATCCTGATGGCCGTATCATGGGGTGGACACGAAAGTTTAATTATTCCTGCTATTGCCGGTATGGCCAAAAATGAATACGACTCAACTAACCGCCGCCATAATCTTATACGGATGTACGCCGGGCTGGAAGACGCAGGCTACCTGATTAAGGATTTGGAACAGGCGCTGGATGAAGTTGTCTAAAAGTTGTAACGTTGAAAGATTGATTCAATCCTGTTAAGGCTTTATGTTCATCTGCGCTCATCAGCAAAATCTTACATCTGCGCTCCGCCTTTCGGACTTCGCCGACTTTGCTGACTTTCCAGGCTCCGCCCATCAAACCCTTTTATTATTTTAGCGTTTTTAAATTACCCCTGCCAGTCGCTATATGAATATATCTGCCCGTAAGTACATTATATTATTACTGTCGTTCTTTTTCCTTAGTTCAATTGCTTTTATCTCATGCCGCCGCAGACACGTTTCGGAGCGCGAAAGGGAAGAAACCAAACGCAAAGCAGAGGTATCGAAAGCTAAGGCACTGATTAGCAGTATAAAGGACATTCATTATACCGAGGTAAAACGCACTTTCGATAACGGGCTTTCCTTTAGCCCCGTTGGTTACCAGCTGATCCCCGAGTGGCGTATTTCTTTCCCTTCAGATGATTCGGTAAACATTTACAGCCCCCGGAAAAAGAAATTTTTGAATACGCCCGTTGTGTTCGACCATGACTCGATCTATAACGTAGCCTGGGCCTGGCTTAAATTAAAATATATTAAAAAAGACAGTATACAATTTATGGTGCTGCATGTTGACGGCCGTGTTATAAACGATGAGAAAGTACATGCCTACATGACTTTTTACACCAATGATTATATCAAAAACGTACTGCATTCCGATACGGCCAACTTTTGGAAACCAAGCAAAAGGGATACGGATTATATAAAAGCGAAATCACTTGCAGCCAATAAAATATTAGATAGCGCCTTCGCCGGTACTACACCGCCGGTATTAAGAGCCAGGTCGCCGCTCGTCACAGTAAAAAAAGAAGTTGTGCATGATGGTGATGTGAACGGAGACATGCTGTTCGATAATTACCTGTCGCCTACTTATGACATTACTATCCATCATGCCTATACCGATTTTTACTATTCATATACAGCCTTTTTAGATGATAAAGGAAAAATTACCTTCAGGAAATCCATGGTGCCGCTAAACTATCTGTCTAAAGAAGGGGCTGAGGCTTATATCGCAGCTATGAAGGGCATTACAGACGGTTATCTCAAGCTTTATCTGGATGTAACACCGGCCAGCACATTAGGCATCCCGCATAGCAGCATTATCTTTCTGAATGTTACCGGAACGAAAAAGTAGGCCGGTCCATAACATTTGGTTATCCGGCATCGCCATTCGTGATAAAAATTAGGACTTGTATTGAAAGACATTTGTCGAAACTTAAGACAAATGGAAACCCATCAATTAAATCAGCCCCGTAAACAATTTTTAAACATTAGCAACAACCTGCAGAAATTGGTATTTGCAGGTTGTGCAGTATTTTGCCTTACACCATTTGCCGGCCCTGCAACGGCCCTGCTGTTGGGACTGGCGGTGGCACAGCTTACCGGCCATCCTTACCTGCATTTAAATCATAAAGCCACGCATTGGCTGCTCCAGGCGTCAGTAGTTGGCCTGGGCTTTGGCATGAATATAAATACCGCACTTAATGCGGGGAAACAGGGTGTACTGTTTACAATAGCTTCAATAGCAGGAACTCTAACCCTCGGCTATTTTTTTGGCAGGTGGTTAAACATCGAAAAGAAGACATCTTTTCTCGTTTCGGGAGGAACCGCCATTTGCGGCGGTAGCGCCATAGCAGCCATCTCACCTGTTATCAGGGCCGAAGAGAAGCAAATCTCTGTTGCTTTGGGCTGCGTATTTGTGTTAAACTCGTTAGCATTGTTCATTTTTCCACTAGTTGGGCAATACTTAAATTTATCGCAAACGCAATTTGGCCTGTGGTGCGCTATCGCTATTCACGACACCAGCTCGGTAGTAGGCGCGGCAAGCAAATACGGGCCGCATGCTTTAGCTGTAGCCACCACGGTAAAGCTTACCAGAGCTTTATGGATAATCCCGGTAACCTTCATTGCTGCAGCTATCTTTAAAAACAAATCGAAAAAGGCCAGCATGCCTTACTTCATAGCGCTATTCATTGTAGCATTGGCAATAAATACTTACGTGCCGGGAATTGCTATTATTGGTCCCCATATCGTAAATATTTCGAAGGCCGGCTTAACACTTACACTGTTTTTAATAGGGGCCGGACTATCACGCGCAGTATTGGCATCAGTAGGATTTAAACCTTTATTGCAAGGGGTGTTGCTTTGGGTGGCAATATCTTTAGCGGCACTATATGCGGTGGTGCATCTTGCATAATCCCAATACAGACCGATAATAGGATTCGGGTTTGAATCCGGCGCTACAATTATCAACCCATTTTCGTCTTTTCAGGCTTTCGGACCTTCCGGACTTTCTTAACCTACATCAAGATAAGCCAGCCTGAACATAGGTATCTTTGTAGTAATTATTAAGAGGAGACCAAATGCAAAAGCAAATTGAAAAAATATATAGCCGCCCTGCCCGTCCGGGTATGGTTGGCGACGGCTTCAGGGTATTTACCTATTTCCCTAACGCCGAATTAACCCAAAAGCGGGTAAGTCCATTTTTGATGCTCGATTTTAACGCCGAGTATGATTTCGGCCCGTCTGACCATATACGCGGGGTAGACGTACACCCGCACAAAGGCTTTGAAACCGTAACCATTGCCTACAAAGGCAGCGTGGCCCACCACGACAGTACCGGTAATAGCGGCGTAATAAACCCCGGCGACGTACAATGGATGACAGCTGGCGGCGGTATACTGCACAAAGAATACCACGAGGAAAATTTCTCAAAAAGGGGTGGTCCGTTTGAAATGGTACAACTGTGGGTCAATCTGCCGGCAAAACACAAGCTTACGCCTGCCAAATATCAACCAATAACTGCCGACCGGATGGGGAAGGTAACACTTCCTGATAACGGCGGCATGGTAAATGTTATCGCGGGTAACTTCAACGGCGAAAACGGACCCGCCACTACATTTACGCCAGTTAATATGTTTGATATCAAATTAAATGCAGGCGGTAAAACGAGCACTAATATTCCATCAACCCACAACGCAGTATTGCTGGTAATTGAAGGATCGGCAAACGTTAACGGCGCCCCGGTAAACGAGCACGACTTTGTATTATTTAAGAACGAAGGGGAGGAAATTAATATCAGTACAGACAGCAATGCGGTTCTGCTGTTATTAAGCGGAGAGCCTATTAATGAGCCGATTGCCCAATACGGTCCATTTGTGATGAATACCCACCAGGAACTGCAGGTTGCATTCCAGGAATTTCAGTCGGGTAAGTTTGGTGTATTAAACTAATAATCTTCATAAACAAGAACAGCGCCTTTTTCGGGCCGCTGTTCTTGTTTTTACAGCCTTCTTATTATTAGTTAATAAAGGTCCAGCCATCGCTCCAGCCGCGGTTAAGATGCGATCTGGTAATTGCTCCACTTATTGCGTAATGCTAACTGTGCCCATATCAGTTACGTTTCCGGTCGAAACGGAAACATTATTAACCGTTTTTATGGCATAAGGACTGACGGGTACAAATTTCACCTGGTACGTTCCGGCCGACAGGCCGGGGAAGTAAAATTTTCCTGTCGCATCAGCAACTGCGCCTACAGTATCGGTTCCCATAATGGCATAAACCTGTGGCGATGAAACAGCGGGGCTTACCATGCCGCTAAGCGCACCTGATGCGGCGGTAGCAATCGCCCTGATAACGGGTTTGAGAATATATTTACCATTCCCTGTTAATACGATAGATTGTGCAGCATCAAAGTCCAGGCGCATAGTGTAAGCAATGCCGGCCGTCAATTGCTCGTGAACATTAAGCTTGACGCCCGAGGTTTGACCGCTTGGCGTAGTCAAATCATACGAAATACCCCCAACGATAACCCGGTTACCACTGTCGTTAAGTACCAGTCTGACTTGCTGAATAGTGCCGGCCGGTATATCCTTATCGGCAAGTACCGTATCCCTGCCTGACCGGAATCGCAAAATATCTACCGCGCCGCCGTTAACGTCAAGTGTTTGCTCGCCTTTATCGGTCACTATTACAACGGCCTTGATGTTTAGAATGACAGCATCAAAAGCGCCAGGCGCATCTGTCATTTTTACCGTAACATGCGCCGTGCTTCCGGTATGGTTATCTTCCTTTTTACAGGCAAAAAAACAAAGGCTTAGGAGGCTAAATAGAAATAGTTTCTTCATGATCTTACAATTTGTTTTTTGGGTAGACAACAAGACTTTTGGAATTTTGTTTTATATCCGGCTTAAGGATGTACAGGCTAAGATGCCCGAATTTCAATGTGTGCTGACAGTTCCTTATCCGTCATTCACTTAAAACATGAGCAAAAGGAATAGTCAGATAATTATATCCGGCAGGAGCCCATTCTCCAGAGGTGCATTTGCTTTTCAGCGTGGTGAAATTGCCGGGAACAGAGGGCTGCGAAAGGCCGCAGTAAGATGGTTTGCCCGTGAATTGTAAGTGTTCCGTTTTTCTACCGAACACCCCGAACAGTGTACAACATATTGACTATCAGTATCTTGAATTTTAATCGGTTAGCAAGGCCCTAATAGTCAAGCAATTGATTATTTAACACAACTTAAAATTTTCATAACTAGCTATAACCGGCGTAACCTCCTGGCAAATACTGTGGGCGAATTGCTCGTCGAAAACATCATCCTTGCTATCTGTCCTTTTAAATATTATTCGCCATAGAACCAGCTTATTTAATATCAATCATAAAAAAATTATAGTTTCAGGATTGTTAAGATAATTTAATTATTAGTTTTGGTAACAATGTTGCCAAAGGCAGCATTACCACCAATTAACTGATTTTATGAGAAAGGCCTGCCTGATTATACTTTGTATAATTTATGGTGCAATTGCATGCGCCCAGCAATCATACGACAGAAAGATTGTAAAGTATTCTTCCAGGGATGGCCTTTCCTATGGCTACATAACCGGCATTGTGCAGGATGATAATGGCTTTATCTGGCTGGCCACCGAAGACGGGTTAAACCGGTTTGATGGCATAAATTTCAAGGTTTTTAAGCATAATGCTGCCAACCCAAACAGCTTGCCCAGCAATTATATAGATATGATCTGCAAGGATGCTGATGGTGCGATATGGCTTTCGACCCGGCAGGGGATTTATCAGTTTGATCCGAATACTGAAAAGTATATAAAGTTTAAGTGGGCGGCAAACATAGCGGTAAACGATTTAACCAGTATAACGGCTGTAAAAAACATAGTTTGGTTTTCAACTTATACCAGGGGAGTATTTTCGTATAATAAAAAAACCGGCAGCTTTCAAAATTTCAATCTTAAAAATATCTCACCAGGTACAGTTAATTCATCTACCTATGCCTACCAGGATTCCAGAGGGCTATTATGGGTCGGTGCGGAAACTGCCGTTTCTGTTTTCGCCACGGCAAACGGCCAGGTTAAAAACAGCCTGAATAACCAGATGCCGCTAAATGAGGTGCCTGCCGCACGGGTGAACGCTATTACAGAAGATGAGTATTCGAACATTTGGATAGCTACAAACAAGGGGCTGGCGGTTTATAAAAGGAATGAAAATAAAATAGAGACCTTTTATGGCCCTACTTACCAGATGCGGAGCAATGTTTTTTCATCACTCCTGGAAGATAATGACCATAATTTGCTGATAGGGCTGCAGGACGGAGGACTGTACCGGCTGGACCTGCAGAAAGCTACCGCGACCGGCTTCCGCAATATAAATATCCAGCCTGTAAAAACCGAGGACAACTTTACGGTAACAGAGCGCACCGTATTCAGGCTGTACTTGGATAAAGATAAAAATGTGTGGGCCGGCACTTATGGCGACGGTGTATATTTACTAAGTAACCTTCCCGGAAAATTTAAGAAGTTTCAAAATAAGCTTAGAGATGCCAACAGCACCGGCTATCTGCGGTACTATGGCATGTGCATGGATGACGAAGGATATCTATGGCTTGGTACAGACGGAGACGGCATATATAAAAAGAAACTGACCGGAGAGGTTATCCAGCATTATTTCGCTGATGTTCCGGGTGCGCCGTTAAAGAATGTAGCTATTTTGTCTGCATACCGTTCGCGCAATAACGATTTGTGGTTCGGTTCATACGCAAACGGCTTATTTAAGTACAGCAAAAAAAATGGCAGGTTCACTAACTATATGCATAACGCCGGTGACCCGACGAGCTTGTGTAAAAACGATGTGAGAGCCATTTTTGAAGACTCGGACGACAACCTGTGGGTGGGGACAAACAATGGCGGCATAAGTATTCTGCCCAAAAATGGCACTAAGTTTATCAATTATTCAACTGCTAACAAGGCTTTACCCGGCGATAATATCCGCGCAATATGCCAGGATAACAAAGGGGTTATCTATGTAGGGACTTATGGCAGCGGCTTATTGTGCTATGATAAAAAGCATAATAAATTTTCAGCCTGCTTTAACGATAAACAATTAGCAGAATTTTTACCAAGCAGGGTTATTTATTCACTCAAGTGCTTTGGTAATAAATTATTGATAGGCACCGAGAGCAATGGCCTTATCATATATGATTTGAGCAATAAAATCATTAAAAGGTTTATGGAAGGCGACGGCCTGGCCAATAATACCATAAATTCTATTCAGCAGGATGGTAAAAGTAATATATGGGTAAGTACAAATAAAGGATTATCGAAAATTGAAAGTAAAACGGGAAGCATTTTAAATTACGATGTATCTAATGGTTTGCAGGGAGGTCATTTCAGCCCCGGATCATCCATGTACAGCATAAGGGATAATTTTATGTGCTTTGGCGGCACAGAGGGCTACAACATTTTCTTTCCGGACGAGGTTAAACGAAGTACCTTCAAGCCGAAAGTATTAATTACTGGCCTGCAGTTATTTAACAAAGATGTAGAAGTTGGCGAAAAAGACCACATTTTAAGCACCACCATCAACAGGGCCGCAGAAATTACCTTAAAGCCGGATCAGTCTGTATTTTCCGTGGAATATGTGGCATTAAATTATGCCTATTCAGACAAGAGTGAATTTGCTTACCGGCTGGTAGGCCTGGATAAAGGATGGAATTATGTAAAAACGCAAAAGTCGGCCACCTACCGTTACCTGGAGCCGGGTACTTACATATTTAAAGTAAAGGCATCTAACCAGGATGGAGTTTGGTTTGATGATTACGCGTCTATAAACATCCGTATCTTGCCACCCTGGTATAAAACATGGTACGCCTGGACGCTTTATGTATTATTTGCCATAGCACTGATTTATTATTACCTCCGGTATAAAAACAACCAGTCGAAACTTAGATACGATATCAAGCTGGCACAGATCACTGCCGAACAGGAAAAAGCGCTGAACGAGAAAAAGCTTTCTTTTTTCACCAATATCTCGCACGAATATCGTACCCCGCTTACATTAATCATAAACCCGCTGAAGGAAATGCTGGCCGGACAGACAAATAATTCAACCGATACAAACACGTTAAAGGTGGTTTACCGGAATGCCAAACGACTGTTAAGCCTCACTGACCAATTACTGCTCTTCAGGAAAGCGGATAGCGGCGGCGATAAACTCACTGTTGTAAAATTGAATATTGTCGACCTTTGCCGGGACGTAACCTTATACTTTGATTACCAGGCAAAGGCTAAAAACTTGCAGATTGACTTTAGCAGTGAAAGCGAAAATATACAAGTTTATGCAGACCGGGAGAAGATGGAGATTGTATTTTTCAATCTTATTTCAAATGCTATAAAATTTACGCCCGATCATGGTAAGGTAAGCTGTATAATTACCGAAAACAGCGATAGCGTAACTATAAGTGTAAAAGATTCGGGTTATGGAATAAGCAAAGAAATTGGCGAAAAGCTTTTCGACAGGTTCTTCCAGATCCAAAACATCAGCCAGTCGCACAGCGGCGGGTTTGGCATAGGCCTTTACCTGGTTAAAACATTTATCGATAGTCACCAGGGCTGTATAAGCTATGAAAGCGAGGAGGCCAACGGCAGTACTTTCAGTGTTATGCTTTTAAAAGGCAAGAAACATTTTGGTAATACCTTGATTTTTGAAGATACCGCCGAACCATCCGTATTCCTGGATGAACTCATGGACGATGAAGAACTGGTTGCGGAGAGCGAATGTTTAAACCACGTTCCGGCCGATGCTTACAATGCATTGGTCAGCCCCAAAAAAGTGCTGCTTGTAATTGAAGACAATCACCAGGTGCGGCAATATATATCCCAGATATTCAAAGATGAGTATGAAGTTTTTGAGGCAGACAACGCCAACGACGGCTATACCATGATCTGTAAGCTGATGCCGGATTTAATTATCAGCGATGTAATGATGAACGGCCTGAGCGGCATTGACCTTTGCAGCCGTGTAAAAAAGGAGCCTGCCTTAAATCACATTCCGTTTATTTTATTAACCGCAAATGCGTTGCCCGAGATTAAGTTAAAGGGGATAGAATGCGGCGCCGACGATTATGTTACCAAACCTTTTGACAAAGAAGTACTTGTAGCGAGGGTTAACGGCCTGATAAAAAGCCGCGAAAATCTGCATCAGTTCTTTTATAATGCCATTACCCTAAAATCAAACGGGCTGAAAGTACCTTCTGAATACAAAGAATTTTTGGAAAAGTGTATCGCCATTGTTGAAAGCCATTTGGAGGATGAGCAGTTTAGCATCAAAAATTTGTCCGACGAAATAGGAATGAGTCATTCTAACCTCTACAAAAAAATTAAAGCTATTTCCGGCGGCTCGGCGAATGAATTTATCAGATATATCAGGCTGCGCAAAGCAGCGGAGCTGATGCTGAATTCAGATTTTACAGTAGCCGAGGCCGCTTATAAAGTTGGTATTAATAACGCCAAATATTTCCGTGAGCAGTTTAGTAAATTGTTCGGCATTAACCCGTCGGAATATATCAGGAAACACAGGAGCCAGTTCAATCCTGTAAGTAAACGTTTTGTTACAAAGCAGTAAGATCAAAATCGTTTTTTTTGTTCAAAAAGTAGCCTATTTGGCTAATATTATTAAATACCCCCCCTATAATTACGATTTACCCCCCCTTTTTAGTTCGCTTTTATCACCAGATTAGCGTTGCCAATAATACCTGTATCTTTTACATTTTTTAATTTATAACTACTCCGCAGCCCGGTTGGCAATAAACCGGGCCAAAAAAATAGGCGGTTTAATTATAAATGTAATTTATACGGTTATAAGGCCGGCCAGCTAGTAAATACCAGTACAATTAATATAAACCAATTTATTATTAACCTAAAACATGAAAAATGGAAGAAAAAAAGCGCCCTTAAACTCCGAAAGTGATTGTATGGCGATCATGTAATCGCCGCGAATTAGAATCTATCAATTTTCTTATCTCAAAAAATCAACTATGCAACATTTTTTATCTAAACAAGCACGCATTTTATTAAAGCGCTCAAAGATAATATCAGGTTTCTTGCCGGTATTTTTGCTGCTTACCGATGGTGCGAATGCGGCAGGTAGCAATGCTAATTTACCCGCGCTTGTCAAAAGCGCTTCCGGTTATAATAAAACCATTGCAGCGCCAATAAATATTAAAGGAAAAGTAACCGACCAGGCTACCGGTGAAACCCTGATCGGCGTGTCGGTAAAAATTAAAGATACCAATAGCGGTACGCTTACCGATGTGAACGGTAATTTCTCGCTTACCGCCCCTGATAACGCAGTATTAGTGGTATCATACATCGGTTACAACACGTTAGAGGTACCGGTAAACGGCCAAACCACGCTTAATATTAAACTACAGGCATCCGCGAAAGGCCTCAACGAGGTTGTTGTAGTAGGTTATGGTGTACAAAAGAAAGCTACACTTACGGGTGCAGTAGTTGCCGTTAAGGGCGACGAGCTGATAAAGTCACCGGCAACTAACCTATCTAATTCAATAGCCGGGCGTATGGCCGGCGTAACCGCCACCAACTCAGGCGGCGAACCGGGATACGACGGCGCTACAATACGTATACGGGGCACGAACACTTTGGGTAACAGCGATCCGCTGGTGGTAATTGACGGTGTCCCCTCACCGGCCGGCCAGAACACTATTGACCGTATAAACCCTGCAGATGTTGAAAGTATCTCCGTTCTGAAAGACGCCTCTGCAGCTATATATGGTTCCAGGGCGGCAAATGGCGTTATCCTGGTTACCACCAAACATGGTAAAACGGGTAAGCCCGACATCTCTTATACTTACAATCACGGATGGTCGCAGCCTACTGTAATTCCTAAAATGGCTAATTCAACTGAATATGCCACGATGGTGAATGAAATTGACCTGTACAACCTGCCTTCGCAATACTGGGCCGATGCAGCAGCAGCATTTAAATCAACAGGCAGCTTTACCAGGCCCGACAACGGAGCAACCACTACAGCGACCTTCCAGCCATCTGATTTCAAAAAATTTGCCGACGGTTCCGACCCATGGGGCCACCCTAACACCGATTGGTTTAAGGCCACTTTAAAAACCTGGTCACCCCAGTCACGCCAAAATGTTCAGTTATCGGGCGGTTCAGAAAACGTGAAGTACTTAACCTCTATCGGATACGAAAGCCAGGACGGTTACTACAAAAATTCAGCTACCGGTTACAAGCAGTATGACTTCCGCATGAACCTTGACGCTAAAGTAAATAAATATATAAGCACCTCGTTTGGCGTATCAGGCCGCCAGGAAAACCGTTTTTTTCCTAATGGTGGCGGTGCCGGCGATATTTTCAGGATGCTGATGCGTGGTTATCCGTATAAACCTGCTTACTGGCCAAATGGATTGCCGGGACCGGATATTGAAAACGGCCAGCAGCCTGTGCTGATCACCACTAACCAAACGGGTTACAATAAAGATACCCGTTACTATGTGCAGACCAACGGAAAAATCGAAATCACGGTTCCGGGCGTAGAAGGGCTGAAGTTTACAGGTAACGTAGCTATTGATAAGTATATGCAGCAAACAAAAGCATGGCAAACTCCATGGTATGTATACAGCTGGGACAATGTACATTATGAAGCTGATGGAAAAACCCCGGTGCTTACCAAGGTGGCACGCGGCCCGGCCCAGGCAAACCTTAGCCAGGGTTCTGACGACGAACAAAGCACCATGCTTGAAGGCATAGCAAGCTATACCCATAATTTTGGCGGCCATAACATTGTGGTGCTTGCCGGTGTAACTAAAGAAAAATCAAATGCGAGCTACTTTGGCGCAAGCCGTAAATATTATAACTCAACCGCAATTGATCAGTTGAACGCGGGCGGAAATGCCGAAATTGGCAACTACGGCGGCGCCTGGGAAAAAGCACGATTAAGCTACTTCGGCAGGGTTGGATACAACTATAAAGAAAAGTATCTCGCTGAGTTTTTATGGAGGGTAGATGGTTCATATATCTTCCCAGAAGCGCATCGTTTTGGCTTCTTCCCCGGGATTTCTGCCGGCTGGAGAATATCCGAAGAAAACTGGTTTAAAGGCAACGTGAAGTTTATTCAAAACTTAAAGCTTCGCGGCTCATGGGGTCAGTTGGGTAACGATAATGTGGTTAACCCTGCCACCGGCACGCTGGATGAATATGCCTTCCTGTCCTTATATAACATTGGTTCCTACATCATTGGTGGCGTACCGGTGCAAACACTTGCTGAAGGTATAGCACCCAATCCGAACTTTACATGGGAAGTTGCCAATAACAGCGACGTTGCATTGGAAGGTACAACATTAAATGGGAAATTAGATTTCGTATTGGAAGCCTTTTTAAATAAACGTACCAACATCTTATGGCCTTCAAGAGGAACCGTTCCGGCTACCGGTATACCGGCTGCCCTGTTGCCTCCGGTAAACTATGCGAAAGTGACCAATAAAGGATGGGAGTTTCAGTTAACATACCATGATAACATCGGTAGCGACTTTAGGTACAATGTTGGGCTTACCGGCAGCTATGCTAAAAACAGGATTGATCAATGGGGTGAAGTACCCGGCGCTCCGGACTGGCAAAAATCAACCGGCCACCCTATCGGAAGCGGCTTGTATTACATTTATGAAGGCATATTTGCTACCCAGGCACAGATTGATGCCAACAAAGTTGATTACAGCGGTGTTGGCGCCAGCACCTTGCGCCCAGGCGACATGATATATAAAGATGTGAACGGTGACGGTAAAATTAACGGCGATGACCAGGTTAGAAACGATAAGAACACCAGTCCTACCTTCCAGGGAGGATTAAGCTTCGGCGCTCAGTATAAAAACTTCGATTTAACAGTTTTGTTCCAGGGCGCTGCAGGTGCACAACTTTATTTCCAGACCGAGTCCGGAACTATCGGTAACTTCACCCAATACAGCTACGATCATCGCTGGACAGTTGATAACCCAAGCACAGTTTACCCTCGTACTGTTGACCGTAATAACCAGTATTTCTCAAACGGGAATACTTACTGGCTGCTCAATATGAATTATATAAGGCTTAAAAACGTTGAATTGGGATATACCATTCCATCTACTATCGGTAAAAAAGTTGGTATCAGCAATTTACGTATTTATGCAAACGGGCTAAACCTGGCTACGTTGGCTAAGCAGCACATTTATGATCCTGAATCAACCAGTTCAGACGGGCACTATTACATACAGTCGAGAGTAATCAATTTGGGCGCAAGTGTTAAATTTTAATTTTAACGATATGAAAACATTTATAAGAAATATCTCAATAATAACGATTGTATCGGGAGCGCTGCTTACTTCGTGTAAGAAAGACTTTTTGAATACAACGCCATTGAACCAGGCATCATCCGCCACCACCTGGGCCGACCCCAACCTCTCCGAAGCCTTTGTAACGGAGTTGTACAACGGCCTGTATGAGGGCGAACTAAACCAGGAGAACCTGGACTGCCAGACAGATAACGCGCTTTATAACTTCGGAAAAGAGAACATCAACGAAGGAAACATAAGCCCGGCTGCAACTGGTAACGTGCCACACACTTATGAGTGGGGCGAGATGTATGCCCGTATCCGGTCTGCCAATATTGCTTTAGAGCAGCTGGCGAAAGCACCGATAGATAAATCGCTGGTTGACAGGCTTACAGGCGAGGCATTGTTTATGCGTGCTTACTATTACAATCAACTACTGCGCTATTATGGCGGCGTGCCGTTGGTAAAATCATCTTATTCAGCCAGTGCAACTGACTTTACTATCGCGAGGAGCAGCTATTCGGATTGCGTCGATTTTATCGTAGGCGATCTTGATAAAGCCGCTGGTCTGCTTCAAGGCAAGGATCAGCCTAAAGGCAGGGCAACAAGTGATGCAGCTTTAGCTTTAAAGGCAAGGGTACTATTATACGCTGCCAGCGATTTGCATGATATGCCAACCGCAAAAGCTAAATCGAGCCTCTTATCGCAATATGCGCACCCTGAACTGTTAGGCTACGTTGATGGCGACCGTGCCGCCCGCTGGAAAAAAGCCCAGGATGCTGCAAAAGCCGTTATGGATTTAGGCAAATACGGTTTTAAACTCGATCTATCCGCCCCTGCATCTGCCACTGATGGATTTAACAATTACCAGAACTCTTATTTGTCGAGAAATGGCGGTGAGGCTGAAATTTTGTTCGCCCGTTATTTCGCCAACGCTAAAGACGAGTGGGGCGCCTGGTATGCCCGTAACAACTGTCCGAACGGATACCACGGTTGGACATCAAGCGAGCCTACCCAAAATATGGTTGACGACTACGAGATGATGGATGGCACCAAATTCGACTGGAAAAACCCCGCCGAAGCAGCGGCTCCTTATCAAAACAGGGACCCTCGCTTCTATGCGTCTATTTTGTATGATGGAGCACCATGGAAACCGCGTACGCCGGATGGCGCCGGCATAGACCCATATAATGAAATACAGATGGGTACCTATCAAACAGGCAGCTCGAGCAGCCCTGTAGCCTATTTCGGTTTGGATACCAGGAACTCACCGCTCGAAAACTGGAATGGTACCCGTACAGGTTACGGCATCAGGAAGTTTATGGACCCTAACCCGGCTATCGTTGATAATAATACCCGTCAGGAAGTACCGTCTCCTCAAATCCGTTATACCGAAGTTGTATTCAACTACATAGAAACGTGCCTGGCCTTAGGGCAGGAAGGTGAAGCCAAAATCTGGCTGAATAAGATCCGCTTCCGCTCGGGTATGCCGGCTATTACCGATGCAGGCGATGCGCTGGTTGAACGCTACCGGAATGAGCGCAACGTAGAAATGATGTTTGAAGAACAACGCTTTTATGATGCCCGACGCTGGATGATAGCGCCGCAAACGCTTGGTAATAAAGCGAAAATTATTAAAATAACGGGCACATTAAAACCGGGCAAAACAGTAAGTGTTTACAGGTATAACACGGATAATTATAATTATACCTATACCGTGCAGGAACTTGACCCCGGAGTGGAAAACCGCAGCTGGAACGACAAAGTTTATTTCCCGCCGATTAACAGGGATGAGATGAATAAAAACAATAAGTTAATTCAGAACCCCGGTTATTAATAACGAATAATAAAATTCTGTATATTAGAATAGAGAATGCCGGTGTTTTTCACTCGGCATTCTTTTACTTTCAACCCCTTACTTAAACTAAAAATTTGGTGAACATTTACAGCAAAACTTTTCTCCCACTGCTATTTGGCGGGATTGTAATGATAACCGGTTGCACCCCTGAAACCGGCAGTAACGATGGCAAGGAAGATGGCAAACCGCTTTTTACCCTGCTTTCGCCGGAGCAAACCCATGTGGATTTTAGCAATACCTTAACAGAGGGCCTGAACACTAACGTACTGATGTATGAATATTTTTACAACGGGGGCGGCGTGGCGGTTGGCGATTTGAATGGCGATGGCTTGCAGGATCTGTACTTTACCGGCAACATGACTGACAATAAGCTGTATATTAATAAAGGGAATATGCAGTTTAATGATGTTACCGCAACAGCCGGCGTAGCCGGCCGGCCGGGCCCATGGAAAACAGGCGTTACCATGGCTGATGTAAATGGCGACGGAAAACTGGATATATATGTTTGCTACTCTGGCAATGTAAGGGATGAACACCGCGTAAATCAACTATTTATTAACCAGGGTAACGATAAAGACGGAACCCCCACTTTTACCGAGGAAGCCCGGCAATACGGGCTGGCAGACGCCGGGTATAGCACCCAGGCTGTGTTCTTCGATTATGATCTTGACGGCGACCTTGACATGTTTTTGCTGAATCACAGCCCGATACAACTACCCGTATTGGACGAAGTTAATACGGTCGCGGCTTTAAAGAAATCAGATTCGCCTAATGGTGTAAGGCTTTATAGAAATGACAACGGCGTTTTTAAAAATATAACCCGGGAAGCCGGTATAAGCAGTTCCGACCTTACTTACGGTCTGGGAGCTGCTATAGACGACATTAACGGCGACGGTCTGCCGGATATTTATATATCGAATGACTACACCATCCCTGATTACCTGTACATCAACAACGGGGACGGCACCTTTACCAACAGGCTGCAAACCTCCCTGGGGCATACTTCGCAATTCTCAATGGGCAATAATGTCTCGGACATAAACAATGACGGCCTGCCTGATATTTTTACGCTCGATATGCTTCCCGAAGGTAATCGCCGGCAAAAACTGCTGTTTGCGCCGGATAACTATGAAAAATTTGATTTGACGCTCCGTACTGGGTTCTATTACCAGTATATGCGCAACATGCTGCAGATTAATAACGGAAACGGCACTTTCAGCGAGATAGGCCAGCTATCAGGCATTTCGAATACTGACTGGAGCTGGGCCCCTTTATTTGCTGATTATGACAACGACGGCTGGAAAGACCTTTTTATAACGAATGGATATACCCGCGACTTTACCAACATGGATTTCATGAAATACATGGGTGATTATCTGAAAGACAGACGTTTAATGCGAAAAGACATTTACAACCTGGTGCAGCAGATGCCGTCATCGCAGGTGAACAGCTATTTGTTTAAAAACAACGGTAACCTGACTTTTACCAACACGAGCACAGCATGGGGTATCAGCCAATCATCAAACAGCAATGGTGCGGCCTATGCTGATTTAGACAATGATGGCGATTTGGATCTGGTAGTTAATAACATTAATCAGCCTGCTTTTATTTATCAGAATGAAGCCGGCAAACAACTGAATAACCATTACCTGCAGCTTAAACTGGAAGGCGCGGGAAAAAATACACAGGGTATAGGCGCAAGAGTAACTATTTATGTAAAAGGTAAACTGCAATACCTGGAGCAAATGCCAAGCCGTGGTTTTCAGTCGAGTGTATCCCCGGTATTGCACTTTGGACTTGGCGGGGATAAGCAACTGGATTCTTTACGCATCGTTTGGCAAAATGGCAGCACGCAGCTTATAAAAGACGTTAAAGCCGACCAGGAATTAGTGCTTAATGAGAAGAATGCTGCCGCAAAATATAAAAAGCCGGAACCCGTGAAATCTATTTTTACAGAAATTGCATCGCCGGTAAACAATCAACAAGTCAAAAACAGCATCAACGATTTTAAACGGCAGCCGCTGATGGTGAACCCCATGTCGTTTTCGGGGCCGTGTCTGGTTAAGGGCGATGTGAATGGCGATGGTTTGGAGGATGTTTATGTGGGAGGAGAAGATGGTAAGTCGGGAGCTTTATACTTGCAGCAGGCTAACCAAACATTTGTTTTAAAACCACAATCCGCATTTGAGGCAGATAAAAAAAGCAATGATGCTGCGGCCCTGTTTTTTGATGCTAACGGCGACGGCAAACCCGATCTGTATGTAGCTTCCGGCGGCTACGGCGACCTGGCGCCTGATGATCCGTCTTTGCAGGACAGGCTTTATCTGAACGATGGCAAAGGAAATTTTGCCAAAGCAAAAAATGGCCTTCCTAAAATGCTGAGCAGTAAAAGCTGTGTGGTGAGCGCTGATATTAACGGTGATGGCCACCCCGACCTTTTTGTTGGAGGACGCGTAATACCCGGCAGGTATCCCGAGGTACCGCAAAGCTACCTGCTGATAAACGATGGCAAAGGAAATTTCAGGGATGAAACCGCTAAATATAATGCTCAACTGGCACATATTGGTATGGTAACCGATGCGGCCTGGGTGGATATCAACAGCGACAAAAGGCCGGACCTTATTTTAGTAGGCGAATGGATGCCGGTTACTATATTAACCAATAAGGGCAATGAGCTGATTAACAGCACCGGCAACTATTTTGATAAACCACAAAGCGGTTTTTGGAATAAGATACTGGTTGATGACTTTAACCACGATGGACGCCCAGATATTATAGCCGGCAACCTGGGGCTTAATACCCAATGCAAGGCGTCGGACAAAGAACCGGCCGAAATGTATTACAAAGATTTTGACGATAATGGCTCCGTAGACCCGGTATTTTGCTTCTATATACAGGGTAAAAGCTATCCATACGTTACCCGCGATGAACTGTTTGACCAAATGAGCAGCATGCGTACGCGCTTCCCTGATTATAAGAGCTATGCAGACGCTTCGCTTACAGACATATTTACTGCTGATGAATTAAAAGGCGCCGCACACCTGTCTGCAAACAACCTTTCCACCACTTGCTTTTTAAGCGATGCAAAGGGTAAGCTGCATGCCGCTGCATTGCCTTTACAGGTGCAGTCGTCTCCGGTGTACACCATTACAACATTAGATTATGACCACGACGGCAATAAGGACCTGCTTTTATGCGGTAATATTAACCGGGCAAGGCTGCGTATTGGAAAATATGATGCAAATTACGGCATACTGCTAAAAGGTGATGGTAAAGGCCATTTTCAATATGTCCCCCAGTTAAAATCTGGCTTTAAGCTATGGGGCGATGTAAGAAGCGTAACCGAAGTAAATAATACCCTGTTGTTCGGAGTTAACCAGGTGGGTGTGAAAGCTTACAAACAAAATTAAGTAAATGAAATTCAAGGCATTTTTAGTATTTGTCCTGCTGACTGTTATCGTTTTATTTAACGGTTGCGGCAATAAAAAACAACCCGAATTAACCAGCGCAGATATCGCTAAAGTTATCGCCAAATCAACGGCCATTATGGTGCATGATGTAACTAACCCGCCGCTGGCAGCCCGCTTTTTTGCCTACACCTGCCTTGCCGGTCAGGAAGTAGTAGCCGAAAACGATAAAAGCATAAAGAGTATGGAGGGTATTTTAAATGAATATCCTGATATTAAAAGACCTGTTTTTGCAAAAGGATATAATTATCAGCTAAGTGCGTTGGTGGCTATGATGGAAACTGCAGGCAAGATGCAGCCAACGGGTAGCGAAATGATTAAGTATGAGCAGGAGTTGTTAGACTCGTGCCGGAAAATTGGCTTCAGCAGCGAGATAATCGATAGCTCTTTGCATTATGGTCAGGCTATCAGCAAACAGATACTGGCCTATGCAAAAAAAGACAAATACAACCGCATCAGTAATTACAAGCGGTATACACCGGCACGTGCCGACAGTACCTGGGATCCTACCCCACCGGCTTATATGGCAGCCGTGGAGCCATACTTCAATACGGTTAGGCCGCTGTTTATTAACTCATCTACACAGTTTTTGCCCGGGCCGCCTATTCCTTTTTCTACAAATAAAAGTTCAGCCTTTTTTAAATTCCTGTTGATGAATTATAAGGCGGGAGCTAACAACTTAACCGCAGAACAGAAAAACATAGCAAACTTTTGGGATTGCAACCCCTTTGCCTTGCAGGACAACGGGCACATGATGATCGGTTTAAAAAAGATCTCGCCGGGAGCTCATTGGATGGGTATAACAGCTATAGCGTGCGCGCAAACTAAAACTGGCTTCTCCAAAGCTATGGAAGTTCATACTGCAGTTGCTGCCGGCCTGCTGGATGCGTTTATTGCGTGCTGGGAAGATAAGTACCGCACCAACCGCATCCGCCCGGAAACAGCCATTCGCAGATATATCGATATCAACTGGAAACCACTACTCCAAACGCCGCCATTCCCGGAATATATCAGCGGGCACTCCATTGTCTCGGCAACATCAGCAGTAATCCTGACAAATTACTTTGGCGACAACTTTAAATACACCGACAACGTAGAGGTAAGTTACGGGGTGCCGGCCAGGCATTTTAACTCGTTTATGCAGGCGGCAAAAGAGGCGGCCATTTCCAGGTTCTGGGGCGGTATACACTTTATGGATGCCATAGACAATGGCGTTACCCAGGGCATAAGAATAGGCGACTGGGTAGTAAATAAACTAAACACGGCAAAAAAGCCGTCTTGATAAGCCCGTCAGTCGCTCATTTCGTAACATTGCATACTATCAATAAAAACTACCTTATATCATGTTTAAAAAACAACTCACAAAGTACGTGTTTGTCTTATTTCTTGTGCTCTGCTGTAAAATAAGCCTGGCTCAAATGAAATCGGCCTCCTGGCTGACCAAAACCGACACGGCATTTATTCCCAAAGAAATTGAAGACCCGGAATGCATTGGCATCAATAAACAGCCGGCGCATGCCACATTAATGCCTTATGCTAACCTGGCTGAGGCGCTGAAAGCCAACCGCCATACATCAACCTACGCCAGATCGCTTAACGGTATGTGGAAGTTTAACTGGGTTGGCTGGCCGCAGCAACGCCCCGTAAACTTTTACAAGACCACCTACAATGTTGACAAATGGGCAGATATAAAAGTGCCTTCGAACTGGCAGATAGAAGGCTATGGAACCCCTTATTACAGTAATTACAACTACATTTTCCAAAAGGATTTCCCACGCGTGATGACCACGCCGCCGGTTAGCTTTACTGCCTACAAGGAACGTAATCCTGTGGGCAGCTACAGGCGCAACTTTGAAGTACCTGCTAACTGGAATGGCAGGAGAATATTTGTTACGTTTGATGGCGTGGACGCAGGATTTTTTCTGTGGATAAACGGCAAAAAGGTTGGCTATAGTGTAAACAGCCGCAACGCCGCCGAATTTGACATCACAAAATTCGTAAAACCAGGCAAAAATATGATTGCCGCCGAAGTGTACCGCTTTACTACGGGCAGCTATCTTGAGGATCAGGATATGTGGCGCCTGAGCGGGATTTTCCGCAACGTTACGTTGTGGAGCTCGCCGCAGGAGCATATCCGCGATTTCTTTGTAAAGACGAATTTCGATGCCGCGTATGATAATGCCACCCTGCAGGTTATTGGTAAGGTTAAAAACTTTGGTACAGTAACAACCAGGGCGCGCAGTCTCGCCGTTGATTTGTATGACGGCAATACGCCGTTGGTCAACGGAAAAGGTACCGCGAAAATACCCGCTTTAAAACCCGGCGAGGAAGTGACCTTGACAGTCAATATCCCCGTTTCGCATCCCCGCAAGTGGACAGCCGAGACACCTTCATTGTACACAACCGTTGTCTCCATAAAAGATAATAACCAGGTTGTTGAAACCATATCAACCCGGACGGGTTTCCGCAAGGTTGAAATAAAAGGCAGGCAATTTTTGGTAAACGGCGTGCCGGTGAAGCTAAAGGGCGTTAACCGCCACGAAAACTGGCCAGACGTAGGTCATGCCATAACCGAAGACCAGATGATAAAGGATATCATCCTCATCAAGCAAGCGAATTGTAACCATGTGCGAACCTGTCATTATTCAGACGACCCAAGATGGTATGAATTGTGCGACGAGTATGGTATTTACTTACTGGCGGAGGCCAACCTGGAATGCCATGGCGCCTGGGACGAGTTTAACGAAGATCCGCGCATAAAAGCAGCGATCATCGATCGTAACGTGGCTAACGTGGAGAATTTCAAAAATCACAGCTCGGTAATTATCTGGTCGCTCGGAAATGAATGTGGCAGCGGCGGCTCCAATTTCAGGGCGGCATTAAAAACTATTAAGAATATCGACCCTGACCGGCCAACCCATTACCAGGGTTTTGGCATAGGTGATGAGAACCCCGCCGACATGGACAGCGAAATGTACACCAGCCTGGGAAATGTTGAAAAATACGCTACCGACCCCAAACTAACCAAACCGTTTTATTTATGCGAATATGCACACGCGATGTTTAACTCAATGGGCGCCGTGGCAGATTATAACGACCTGTTTGACAAATATCCGAACCTGCTGGGCGGCTGTATCTGGGAATGGCAGGATCAGGGTATCTACAATAAGTTTGATCCTAAACACCCGATCATCGCTTTCGGCGGAGGTTTCGGTGAAACTCCAAACGACCATTATTTTATTCATAAAGGCGTCGTGTTTTCTGACCGTACCCCCAAACCGCATTTCCCGGAATTAAAGCACGCCTACCAATGGATCAGTATAACTCCTGTTGATTTGGCAAAGGGAACGGTAAATATCCGCAACCGCTATCAGTTCATCAGCTTAGATGATTTTGCTGCAAGCTGGAGCCTGACCGAAAATGGCGTCGAGATCAGCAAGGGTAACCTTCCGCTCGGGCATATTGAAGCCGGAAATTCGGAGCAGATAACTATCCCTTACCACTTTATACCGAAGCCGGGTGCAGAGTATTTCCTGAGAGTTGCTTTCAATACTACCAAAGATGAGATTTGGGCTAAAAAGGGATATGAAATTGCTTCACAACAACTGGCCATCCCGGTTGAAAATACGATTATTGCGCCGACCAAAAGCACTACACCTGTTAGGGCATCCTTTGATGACAAAAACATATTTGTAACCGGAAAAGACTTTAGCCTGGTGTTTAGCAAAACTAAGGGTACTTTTACCGAAATTAAAAGCCATGGTAACGACATGCTCGCCAACCAGGGCGGCCCTATGCTGCACCTGTGGCGCGCACCGCACCGTAACGATGATATGTGGGCCGATGATTCATGGAATAAATTCGGGCTTAAAAGATTAACCTGGACCGCGGAAAAGGTTTCCTATAAACAAAAGGATGATAGCAATATAGAAATCAGCGCGGAACTGACGGGCAAAGGCCGAAATGGTTTTACCGTAACGCACAAAGTGAAGTATGAAATAAATGGGGACGGAACTATTGAGGCGGATAACGACCTGTCATTCAGCAACGAAGCCATTCCGCTGGCGAGAGTCGGGGTAAGGCTGATACTCAACAGAAGTTATGACCAGTTTGACTATTTTGGCCGGGGCCCCATGGAAAACTATATCGACCGCAAACGCGGCTTTGATGTTGGCTTATACAAAAGCACCGTTGCACAGCAATTAACCCCGTACGAAAAACCAATGGAAGCCGGCAACCACGAAGATGTGCGCTGGGCGCGGCTTACGTCGGCATCCGGCTCATCGCTCATGGTTAAGAAAGACACAGCCCTGCTGCAAGTTTCGGCATTGCCGTATACTGACGAAGAAATGCAGAATGTTGAATACCGCATCGACCTGCCGAAAAGCCAGGCAACTGTTTTATGTATTGATGCACGCACCCTTGGCGTTGGTTCAAACTCTTGCGGACCAAGACCTCAAATGAATTGTACGCCAATGTCGGTATCGCAGAAGTTCAGCTACATCCTTAATATCAGGTAATCCCAATTATATCTGCCCAGGGCGCTTCTTTGTTAAACGGGGAAGCGCCCTTGTATTTACGTTAAAAAGCGATATTTGCCTTAATATTGCACTGGCAATGTAAAAGTTTTGAAAAGATGCTGTTCTTTAAAGTATTTAGCCGATATTGCCTGATGTACGGTACGGCCTGTTAGCTTTTACCTTCTTTTAGAAGCACGCGCGGATTGAACGGCGCCAGATTTAAGGCAATTGCCGAAAAATCAAACAAATAAGCAGGCTTTTGTGTAGTCAATTAAATTTCAAGCCGAAACTATGCTAAGTCAATCTTCTACTTTAGATATATCTCTGTTGGCTAATGCTGTGGAGACGACGCAGACCAGCTTTGTTATCGTTGATCACACTTTACCTGACGATCCTATTATTTATTGCAACAGTGCGTTTGAGCGTTTAACAGGATATGACAGGAACGATATTATTGGAAAAAACTGCCGGTTTTTACAACGCGATGACCGCAGACAGCCTGAACTGGTGAAATTGGCCGCCGCAATTGCAAATGGCCGCGAATGTACCGTCCGGCTCCGGAATTACCGTAAAGACGGATCTCCTTTTCTTAATGAATTAGCCGTCTCTCCGGTTTTTTCAGCTTCGGGTACCATCACGCATCTCATCGGTATTCAGCGGGATGTTACGGCTGATGCCGGACAGGTTTCCGAAATTTTTTACCACGAGCTGCGCACCCCGTTAACTATCGTTAAATCAACCCTGCAAATTCTCCAGCGGAAGGGATTAATGATTGACCCCGCATTTTTCAACAAAAGCCTTGAGACAGCTGTAAAAGCCATCGACCGCCTGGAAAAGATTACCAATTACATTGAAAAGAAATAAGTAATACAACAAAAAGCGAAGCTTTTGCATAGTTTTAGCATCTTAGTGCTGTAACATGCTTTAATATCTTTCTTAATAAGGTTTCGTAAATCACGTAACCCACAAAAACCAGGTACCCGGGCTGCAGGTAGCTGTTGTTAGTGGTTACAAGTGTAAGGCCCCCGCCGTGCATGTTCAGCCCTGAAAGCTGGCTTTTCAGTATGCCGTTAAGACCGATATAAGTCATCATTATGCCAACTACCATCACATCTGCCATGTTCCATTTGCCCGACTCAAGAGCAAGGTATTTAATGATTTTGTTATCCGAGATCTTATTGCCGCATGAAACATGCAAGCCGGTAGCAACAAGCATAAGTACAGGCAGAATGATAACGAACAGCATTACAAGGATGCCCACGAGCACAGCATCCGGTTTCGTTTGGGCTATAAGCGTACTGACAATCCCGGTGAGGCTTTTACTCTGAAAAAACAGCACCTGGTTCTGAAAACCTACCTCCTGACCAAGTATCTGAAAATGCATGGTACCGATACGTGCATCAACCTCGATAATGGGCGCGCTAATGCCGACAAGGAGCAGTACAAGGGCCGGCAATAATGATATAACAAAAAGCATGGTTTGCAGGTGCACTTGTTTACGCAGCAGCCACCAAAGCCCTAACGCCAGCAATACACATGCAAACATTGCATAAGCGTATTGATAAGATATGCGGTGTACCGCCTTTACTTGTTGTACAAGAGTTTGATTAAGCCTGTATGCGTCAGCAACGTGGTATTTTTTATACAGGTGAACGATGAGTGTATGATATGCTTCGGCGGTGCTGTCATAAGTCTGCTGCTCCAACTGGTCCAGTTTACCGGTTACAATGCCTTTTAGCCTGTTGGTACTTGCAGGATTGGTTAACCTTAAAACAATGGTATGGGCGAAAGATGGCACCAGCGCCTGCAGCGTATCGACATCTACCACAGCGTTAAAAGCCAGTTTTTTAAGTTTGCCGCCCAGGCTTTTCTGTGGTTTATTAATTTCATCAGCTGTTTTAGCAACCAATTGGTGCAGTTGTTTTTCAACCTGGGCCTGCAGTTCTTTTTTTTGCTTTTTAGTAACATGAAAGGCATTAACCTGGCTATCCAGCACGCCTGATATCTTATCACGCCACGAATCCACCGAAAATATCCCGAAAGTGATACTATTTACTACGCTATAGTCCTGTTTAAGCCGCTGCTGCTGTTTGGCAAAATGATAAAGCCTGTAACCGCACCATGCTTCCACGGCGAGCAGTACGCCCAGTCCAAGCAGCAGCGCGAGGTTGGCCCGCAAGTTTTTTTTCCGATCAGTGGGCGTCATAGGGCGTAATGAATTTTAATATGGTTGATAGTATCAGGCCGTATAGCACGAAGCTGATAAAAATAATGTAGCCTGGTTGCAGGGCGGTATTATTGGTGGCGATGATAGTGAGCGGGGTAGTTTGTATATGCAGCGCCGCCAGTGTGCCGTCAATCAGTCCGTTCAGTCCGATATAAGTCATCAGGATGGCGATTACGATAACATCGGCCATACTCCATTTGCCCGACTGGAACGCGAAATATTTGATGAAACGGTTTTCTGCCATTTTCCGTTTGCTCAGCAGGTGAATGCCGGTGGCAGTAAGCTTTGTGATAGGAAACAAAATGCTGAATACTAAAATAAGGACACCTACCAGGATAGAATCGGCTTGGGCATGTGATACAAGCACTTCTACAACTTCAAGGATGCTTTTGCTCTGAAAAAATAATACCTGGTCGCGGAAGACCACGTGTTCGCCCAGCAGCGTAAAGTCGAGTGTGCTGATTCGGGCGTCCACCTCAATCATCGAAGCCGTAAGCCCTACCGCCAGCAAAATAAAAGCAAACAGCAGCGACATAATAAACAACGTTGTATGCAGCTGTACTTTTTTACGCAGCAGCCACCACAATGTCAGCACAACTAAAATACAGGCCAGCATAGCAAAGCAGTAGCTGTACATTGTTGTGCGCATTTGTTGCAATTTGTTATTGAGCGTTTTATTTAGCGCCTGCTGATTAGAAACATGGTAGCGCGGATACATTTTTTTGAGCAATGAGTCGCGGGCCGTGGCGGTGCTGTCGAAATAGCCGCTATGCGCTACATCAGTGAATTTTCGCATGGCAAGCTTGCTTAGCCGGGCCTTACTGGCAGGGTTATCCACTTTAGCTATCACCTGTTTGGCTAAGGCTGGTACCTTTGCTTTTATTTTATCCGTATTAACAAAGGTTTTAACAGCAAGCTTTTTAAGCTTACCGCCAAGGCTTTTCGGTTTTTTATTTACCATGGCTTCCGCCTTATTGATCAGCGCGAGCATAATTTGCTCCACCTCTTTCTGTAATTGTCTTTTTTGAACAGGGGTAAGGGTAAAATGCCGCACCTGGTGGTTAATAATCCCGGAAATGTCGTCGCGCCACTGTTCGGCAGAAAAAAGGCCCAGGTTAATGCTGTTTACATTGGCATAATCCCGCTTAAGCTGCTCCTGCTGCTTGGAAAGCGTATGCAGCCTAAAGCCGAAAAAAGCCTCAGCACATAGCAATATACCAAGCCCGGCTATCAGGAGCAGGGTGGGAAGTAAATGCGATTGTTTCTTTAAGGCGTGCTGCATAATTTGAGAACATAACGCTGTTTGACCAGAAAGGTTTAGCAGCGACAATGACCGGAATTTTATCGGTTACATTTTTTTGGCCATTTGCCGGTGCACACTTATCATAAGCAGTACCCCGCAAAACACCAGTGCAAAGCCGCCCAGGTGTATCCATTTAAACTCCTCGTGAAGCAGTACATATGAAAGCAATAATGCGCTTACCGGCATAACGCCCATAAACGAAGCGGCGACGGTTCCTTCAGCCCGTGTAATGCCTTTATACCACAACACAGACCCAAGCCCCATGGTAATGAGCCCGTAAGCTGCAAGCGACAACCAGTTTACTACGTCTATATTTTCAAAATGCAGCTGCGGCCATTGCCAGATACATAATGGTATAAAGCATACCACGCCGATGAGGGCCGACAGGCCTGAAATTTCTTCAGGCGGATAATTCCTGGTGAGCGCCTTACCCATCAACGTGTAGGCCGCCTCGCAGCAAACCGCCGCAAATATTAAAACAACGCCCAACAATGGGCTGCTGTTTCCGCCTTGCTTTCCGCCTTTTAATTGCAGCAGCAGCACTCCGGCAATAGCCAGGACAAGCGCAAGTATTTTCTTCCAGGTAACGGTATCTTTGAAGAAAATAATGGAAAGTATAGCCGTTATCGCCGGGGTGGTGCTCATCACAATACTACCGGTAACACCGCTCACCAGTTTCATGCCGTACAGCATAAATGCCGTAAAGCCCAGTACGCCTAATATTGCAATACCCAAAAGCAGCCAATGATCGCGGCCTTTGTAATTTTTAATATTTGACAGCTTTAAGAATGGCAGCAGCACCAGGAACGCCAGCAATACACGCACACCGCCAGCAATAAAGACCGGAAAAGCTTTGGTGACCAACTTGCTGAGCGGCGTGGCACTGCCGAACAATGCCATTCCGCCCGCAAGCATCAGGTAAGTTGTAACCGATGTGTTTTTCTGATTTTTGCTCACTTATGGCCGCAGTTTAATTATTATAATCGCGCGTGCTTTATAACATATCTTCACTTAATACAACGCAGTTACACGGCCGAAGTTTAGAATATTATGAAACCATGCACCCGGGGTAGTTCTACGGCGTCCCTTTGCCGGCGTCAAACAAAAGATATGCTTTTGTGATTATGTAGATATGAGCCTTACTGACGAAGAATTTCGCGAAGCGTACAAGCCGTTGCCTGTACCAGCCGCCTATAAAGAAGCAACAACATTTAAAGATAAAGTAGTTTTTGCGCTGGCCGACCTTGGCGAAGCAACTGCCGAAGAAGTTATCCGGCACTTAGAGAAACTTGAGCCGGCCGCGGAACACAAACCGATGATAGCTGCCATTCGCCAGTTATTAGGGCAATTGTATGAGCATGGCTTAATTGCAGCGGCAGAAAAAGACGGTAGTCCGGTTTATAACCTGCGCAAGATTACCAGCGCTAACAATGGTGAAGTTAACCCGGACTTGTTGGCGCCGGGTCTGGATTGAGTAAAATCCTAAGCTGTGACCCTTGGCGGATAATTGCGGACTTTTTAATAGATCAACAAGCTGCAAGCGAGGCGAATCGCTTTGCGAAATTTACCCGGACAGCTAACTTTTTTGCATTAGCACCGCACTTGCTGCTGAATCTTCGTTATAAGAACCGCAGCCTTTAAGACGGATATAAAAAGTAGTGCCCCGGTCTGTCGCGCTTTCAAACCAAATGGTTCCTCCCTGCAATTCGGTGAACTCTTTGCAAAGGATGAGCCCCAGGCCAGCGCCTTTTTCGTTCTTGGTGCCGAATGTAGATTGCATTTTCAGGGAGAAAATACGGTCCTGGTATTCCATGGGAATTCCAACGCCCGAATCGCGTACAAAAATGAGCCAATGCCGGCCCTGAAATTCTGTTCCGACGACAATCTCACCACCGGATGGAGTGAATTTAATAGCGTTGCTCAAGAGGTTACGGAGCACCAGTTGCAGCATATTTGCATCGGCTACTACACGTGCCTCGTGGTTAATCTCATTCTTTAAAGTAATACACTTTTCCAGGGCAATGGGCTGCTGTAGCAAAAGCACAGGCCGTAAAGTTGCGGCCAGGTTAAGTTCTTCCAGTTTTACGGAAACGCCTTCCATCTGTTTCATCGTCCATGATAAGAGGTTCGACAGCATTTGGCCGGTGTGTTTCGTTTTTTCTAAAAGGTCAAGCTCAACCCCCCGCTTCTCCTCTTCAGACAAATTGTACTCTGTAAGCAGCTCAAGGTAATTTTGTATAGAGACCAACGGCGACCGAAGGTCGTGCGCCACGATTGAAAATAGTTTATTTTTCGTGGCATTAGTACTTTCAAGTTCTTCGGCTTTTTTTATAAGCGCCAATCGCTGGCGGTTGTAGCTGTCGCGAATGTACAGGGTAACCGAGGCAATTAAAATACCTATAACCAGGTAAGAATAGCCGAAATCAATATACCGGTCAGCCAGGCGTTTATAAGTATTGGTTACGGCATAAGGATATTTATATTCCAGTGTTAGCAATATCCCCACCAATATCATGTTGGCGGGCAGCCAAAACCAGAATTGTATTTTCGGGGCTATAGCGATAACCAGAAACAACGACAGCAGGAAGATAAGCAGCCCTGGGCCGTTAATGCCCGAGTTCTGCTGATAGTTGAGGGCTATAAAGACATTACTGGCCAGGCAATACAGGAAAAAACTCATGTTCAGCTTCCTGCGATAGCGCGAATAATAATAAATAAAGGCAGTAACCAGCAGCAGTATGGTCATCAGAAAAGACAGTGATGGCACGCCGATAAAATAATTCCAGGGGATATTACAAAGTGTTGCCGCCATTGAGACCAGGCACGCAGCATGAAAAATGCGCGCCTCCATCGAAAACTCTTCCGTGTTACCGGTTAAATTTTCTATGAGATTTTTAGCGCCCGGAAAAACCGATTTTGGTTTTTTATCCATTTCTTCAGCTTTCTTAATCTAAACTCTTACCCGGTTCAAAGTGACCGATGTTTTGATAGATATTTCTACCAGTTTGGCCAGTTTACCTGTGAAGGCTTCAAGCGCTGCCAGGCATTGTTTACCGTCGTTATCGTTATTGGTTATTCAGAACCGAAATAAGTCTAATAATCAGCAAGCGCTTAATGTTAAACCACCCGTCCGGTTATTATGCAACTAAATCTGCCGTTAATTAATATTTAACATAACATTTCCTTATACGAAATTGAGCGCTATTAGGTTATTACTTAACCGATTATTTTATTGCAGCGGGTTAAGCAAAGTATGTGATGCAAAGGAATAAATGCTAAAATCTTGTAAATGTTCATGGATCGTGTATTGCAGAATTGAACTTCGTTGGATTTATTTGCGTCTAATTAAATATTCTATTATGAAAACAGTATTGATAACCGGCGCTAACAAGGGAATTGGCTTCGAAGTAGCTAAGCAGCTGGCCCAAAATAGCCATTTTGTATACCTGGGCAGCAGGAATGAAGGAGCCGGGCTTGAAGCAGTTAAAAAACTAAACAGCTACGGCATTACCAATGTGGAGACGCTGGTAATTGATGTGGCTGATATCAACTCCGTCCGCCAGGCAAGACACCACATGGAAGCAAAAATCAGCGCCCTGGACATTCTGATAAACAACGCGGGCATTGCCGGAGACCTGCCCCAAGACTTTGCCACCGGAGACGTAGAAAATCTGCGCCGGATATTCGACACCAATTTTTTTGGCGCCGTGCAAACTACGCAGGAGCTCTTGCCATTGCTGAAAAAAGCGGCTAACGCTGCCATCATTAACGTTTCCAGCGAGGTTGGCTCTATAACCCTGCGCACACAGGCCGGACGAAACCTGAACAGAGATAAGTACAATGCCTACGGCGCCTCAAAGACAGCGCTTAATGCCTTTACCGTAATGCTGGCGAACGAACTTTATGATACCGGTATAACGGTTAACAGTGTAACTCCCGGATATACAGCTACCAGCCTTAACCAATTTCAGGGTGCTAAAACCATTGAGCAGGGCGCTGCGGCTATAGTTGATATCGCCCTGCAGCCGGTTTCCGGCATTACCGGAAAGTTTTTAAAGGAGGACGGCGAGGCAGCGTGGTAAAATTTTGCCAGTCTGCAACTAAGGCAAATGTTTGTGCAGGCGAACGGCTGGGGTATGATATAGTTAGCCTTTAGCCGGAGTACGTTATCCGGGCCTTTTAGCGGTATCTGTATGAGTGGTATCTTTATTTAATGTATCGCTCCGGCTGGCATCCGGTGTTACATGCATGCCACTGGCGGTATCATTCCGGGTCGCGGCTGAATCGCTGCTGCTATTATTATTATGGCTTTTACAGGCGCTCAGACCTGCGGCTAACAACAGTGCCAGGCTCAGCGTACAAAATTTAGTTTTCATTGTATACGGTTTTATAGTGTCATCTGATTACTCTAAATGAACGATGCAATTATTATCCGGCCGCAACATTCAACAGGCCATTTAACATAGCAAACTTAATGAGTTCGGGGCTGTTTCGCGTCCCTGTCTTGTTTAGCAACGAAAGACGATGACCTTCTACTGTGCGCCTGCTGGTGAATAACATTCCCGCAATTTGAAGGTTAGTATAACCATCGGCAATCAGTTCCAATATTTCGGCCTCCCGCGAAGAAAGCCCGATGCTTATTGGCCGTTTAACGGCCCGGCTATCGCGGGAAAGACGGGTGCAAAGCCTTTCCGTAATGCCGGTGCAAATAAACCGGCGGCCCTGTACAACTTTACGTAAACCAAACAACAGCTCCTCGGAATCAGCTTCCTTAAGAATGTACCCGCTTGCTCCGGACCGGAACGCCGCCGACACAAAACTTTCATCAGCCTCATAAGTAAGGAGCACCATTTTGGCATCCGGATAAATGGCCTTTGCTTGCTCAGTCAGCTCAATTCCCGACATATCTCCCAAATGAAGATCAATAAGCAGTACATCAGGACGCAACCCTTCTCAGAGCATATTTAAAGCCTCTGTACCCGATGCGGCTACATCAACAATATATTCTCCACTGTCCTTTTGCAGAAGCTGGCGCAGGGCATCCCGCACAATTCCGTGGTCTTCAATCAGCAATAGCCTGGTCATATTTTCATAGCATTAACTTGAAATTAAACGATTTAACACTAAAGATTGTTTATAGTGGTAAATACGCTATTTAATTGCGTTAAATACATTAGGCAACATCGCCATCCCGCGTGCTAATTAATTTTTCATAAAATATCAAGAGGCGTTCTATACGCCCTTGCGCCGTTCATCTTTCCCTTTGGTTTTCCGTACAATCAGAATAATAGCCAGCACCAGAAAAACAGCGATAGCAATAAAAGCAAATGGTAAAAGCATAACAAAAACGATTTAAAATGAATAAAAAATTAACGCGCAGTTGTTTACAATGAAGACTGCAAACCGCAAGTAAGGCCATTAAAGCAAAATGCTAAAGCCGTACCATCATGCCCCCCTGCTCTTGTCCCTGGCATTTCATGCCAGGCATGTTAATGGTTTCAACTCATGCACCTACTGCAGGCTGTAAGTAATATAACCAGCAGGCAGATTAAGCATGATTACAGTTTTGAAAACGGTAGCATCTGGGCGTTTTGCACGATTGAACCGGGTAGTATTCCCGGATGAGTGAAACTACGTGCTTTATCTGGGACAATTGACATACAAGCCGGCCGACTTGCGGCACCGCCTCTAATGGTACGGTAAGCTAACGGTTATTACCAGTTCCGAACCGGGCGTAAGGCCAGGCAGCATATCTGCAGATCTTAAAGGAGCCTTAAGTTTACGGTCTGCTAAGGTCGCAAACGTTCTGCGCGACAGTATAAAATTTACGCCGGGAGCTTAAAGTAGAATGTCGAGCCTTTGCCTTTTTCGCTTTCTACCCAGATACGGCCATTGTGACGGCGAACGATTTCTGCACTGAGATACAGGCCTACTCCAAAACCGGATATGTTGCGGGTGTGCTCACTTTCCGAGCGGTAATAGCGGTCAAAGATTCGGGACAGGTCTTGCGGGCGGATGCCCATGCCTTCGTCGGTCACGCTTACCTGCACCTCCGCGTTTAGCAATGTGCAACTCACGTTTACCAATTTGCCACGCGGTGAATATTTAACAGCGTTTGATAACAAGTTAGACACCACCGAGCCGATTTTTTCTCGGTCAGCTTCAATAATAACCTGGGTTGCCGGCTCGAAAGTAAAGGTGTGGCTGTTTACCGTAAGCCGTATTTCATCCAGTTCTTCATTAATAAGTTCGCGCAGATCGAACGATTGCTTAATGATTTCCAGCTTACCCGATTCCAGTCGTGAGATATTGAGAAAGCCGTTAATCAGGCTGCTCATCTTTTTGGTTTGCAGTCTAACTTTGTTAAGCGCCTGCGGTATAAAAGGGTCTGGGCTGTCTTTCAGTTTCTTCTGCAGCACCTGAACCAGCGCAGTAAGTGAAGTTAATGGTGTCTTTAACTCGTGGCTTGCCATACCGATAAAATCGTTTTTGCGTTCTTCATTCCGTTTTTGGTCGGTAATATCGCGGGCAATCTTTGATACGCCAACAACATTGCCTTCCTTGTCCCGGATAGGCGATATGGTAAGTGAAACGTAAATCAGTTTGCCATCCGCTGTACGCCGTATGGTTTCATAATGGTCTATCTTTTGGCCGTTGCGCAACTGCTGAAGAATAACGGGTTCCTCGTGTTGCAGGTCTTCCGGTATAAGCGTTAATATGGACCTGCCTATTATTTCGGCCTCGGTATAACCAAATATCTGCTGGGCGCCGCGGTTCCAGCTCGTTACTGTACCGTCAAGGTTCTTGCCGATAATAGCATCGTCAGACGATTCTACAATAGCAACCAGTTTAGCGCTGCGCTCATCAGCCAGGCGCAGTTCGTCTACCAGTTCGCGCAGGCGACGATGGTTCTTGGCCAATTCCTCGTTTGTCGCCATCAGTTCCTCGTTCAGCGCCTGCGTTTGCTCTTCACTTTCCTTCAGGGCCAGGGTACGCTCTTCCACGCGCCGCTCCAGCAACTCATTCGACGCAGCAAGCTCTTCGCGCGCCTCAAGCAATTCTGCATTAACAGAGGTAAGCTCCTCGTTAGCGGCGGTAATTTCTTCGTTAGCCGATTTAAGTTCCTCGTTTAGCGCTACGGCTTCCTGCTCCCTCGTTTCAATCTCAGCCCGCAGGCGTTCTTTTTCCCGAAAATCAGCGCTTATGCTTCGGTACGAGTACAGGCCGATACCAACAGCTACCAATGCTGCCAGGATAATAAAACCGGGCACCAGTGCTGTGTACCGGCTAAAAGTAACATTGCCTTCATTCATCAGCAATCTTTCGTCTGCTTCAGCACGTGCTATTGCTTTCCGCAGTTCATCCATAGCGGCTTTGCCGGCATCAAGGTCTTCGGCTGCAATTAGCCTGCCCTGTTGCTTTTCTTCAACCATACGCTGCAGGATATTTAACCGCTGGTCAAGAACTTTCCTTATCAGGTTTATATGTGCCTGCTGGCGGTTATTGCCAGCGGTGAGGCGGCCGAGTTCGCTGCTGAGCAACAAGGCTTCATGGTAAGCGCCGTTATAGGGCTCCAGGTACTCACTCCGGCCCGTGAGCAGGAAACCCCGCTGCCCGGTTTCGGCATCTTTCATAACCGAAAGCACCTTCTCCAGCTTCTCAATTACCTGGTCGCTGTGTGCCACAGCACGATTGCTGCTCAACAAAAGCTGCAGTGTAATGAATGACACCAGGCTTATCACCAAAAGTATCGTTATAGAAAAACCGTATCCAAGCCGGAGGTTTCGATCAAATCTGGTCATTAAAAGTAAATGGAGTGCGCCATAAAAGTAAGACTTTCGTATCAATATCAACAACCATTAAGAATGTTTGTTGGTGATGCTCATTATTTATTGCTGCTGAATGCCCGATTTGAAAGACTGTAAACAAAAAGTCCTTAGCCTCCAACATACTTAATTGAGGGCTGAGGACCTTAAAAATAAAAGCAAATCTCAAATTACGAATGCCACCACCATGGTCAGGTTTACCAGCGTGCCGGCTATCAGTAAACCAAGCACCGTAGTGGTTTTTGTGCCCGCCATGCCTGCTACCAGGTTGATGAAGAACAATAGCACTGTGATAAATAATACCCAGATCGGCGCATTGTAATAATACAACAGGAAAGCCGGAACAGGCAGACACAATACCCCCTGCCAAAGTAAAGAGGCCATAAACCAACCGGCCCGGTTTTTGGCCTGGCTTTCAGCGAATTTATTGAAGCGGTTGTAAAGTGAAGTTTTGCTTGCGGCAATAACCTCTTTATCGGCCAGTTCGGCGGTTGGGTTTAATTCAATAGTATTCATGATATTATTTGTTTGATTATTATGGATATGGTTAAAATCCCGATTTCGCAACCAGAAGGAGGCAAAGGCTGTCTTCAAGCGCTTGCACGGAATGCGGGACATCCACTGGAATATCCAGGTCAGCATATTTAGCGAGCGTTAAGGATACCCCTTCCTGCCGGTAGTTAACCGAACCATCAATTACCAGCAGCCTGGCAGGCACGGTTGCGCGGTGTCCTTTCAATGTCATTCCGCTTTTAAACCCTAATGCCAGTGTTTCGCCTGCCGCATGCGTGTGCAGTGTTTTTATTACCGGCGCATTGGCTTCTTCCAGTTGCGCTAAAACTTCGTATATGGTCATTGTTTTGCTTTTTTAGCTGATTACACTGTTTAGATGGCTAGTCGGCGCTGATTTAAAAGCGAACGCATACCTGTGATGCCGGTTAATAAAAGCACCGGTACTTTAATCAGCTCAAAGGCAACGTAGCCCCAGTGCAGGCTGTGCCCGGTCACAATCTGGCCGTTTATAATTTTATCGGCATCTTTGCCTAATGCAGGCAGCAGCCAAAAGGTCTCAAGCGTCATGATCAACGCTGCAACAACAATCAGCCGGCCCTCCGCCTTTTGCGGCTTCTGAATAAGGCAGGTAATCGCAATGACTGCCAGAAATCCCCACTCGCAGACATTGAGCATTCCAAAAACCAATTTGCCTATTTGCAGTCCTTCGGCCATACTGAGGTGCGGCGCCGTAAATTTCAGCGGCGCCTCCATGAAGCTGATCGCCATAAAAAAGCCAAGCCAAAAAATTGTAAGAATGCTCCTGGTGAGCTGAATGTTGCTTTTATTTTCCATGTTAAACTATAACTCTTTTTGCGTCGGCCATGTAGCGCAGCTTGTGTAAAAACATTTCGGCCATAAGACCTGCCCTGTTTTTGGTATCATCAGCAACAGGGCCCTCAAAATGTGTATCGATAGTTCGGCCAAAAAGAATCAGCCAACGGTCAAAGTGGTGCTGTCCGATTTTTAGCGGTGCATGTTTTGCAAAGGGATTGCCCTTAAACCCGGCAACGCCAAATAATACCGCATTCCAAAAGGCGTACATCTTTTCGAGATGCGGTTGCCAGTCGCCAATAACCTGCAAAAATACCGGCCCTATCAAGTCGTCTTCCTGCACCTTCGCATAAAACTCGTTTACAAAAACTTTAATGTCTTCTATAGTAGCTATATCTTTCATTTTATTGATATATTAAGACCTTTTTATCTTTTATAATAACAAATTTTTTTATTTCTTTAATGCATTGATGCCCAAAATCAGTTCCTGGTTAAACTTTCCAATTTTTGTTGTTTCTAGCAGTTCGTGTATTTCGCCGCGAATAATTTTAAACTGGCCATGCAGCGGGCATGGCTTTACTTCTGAACACTGTTTTAGTCCCAGCGCACAGCCTGTGAAAAGTGCATTGCCATCAACGGCTTCCACGATATCAGTTAGCGGACGTTTGAGCGCATCTGCGTCAAGATAAAACCCGCCGTTTGGGCCCTTCGCCGATTGGACTATACCCTTGCGACTCAAGTCCTGCAGTATTTTTGCTAAAAACGGCTCGGGCGAATCAATACCAGCCGCCACTTCTTTGATTCCCACCCGGCCGCCAGAAGCAGTTTTGTGGGCAATAAAAAAAACAGCCCTTATAGCATATTCGCATGTTTTTGAAAACACTCCCATTGCGCAACAAATATAAGATGATTTAATGAAATTAAAAGACTTTTTTATCTTTTATTTGAACTTATTCACCTTGCTTTCATGGAACAATCTGATTTATGCAAGTTTAATTAGAAAGTCTTCTTTCGGCGATTCACACACGGGACATACGTAACCCTCTATAGTTTCAAAGGCAACGCCTTTCGAAATTCCGTTCATTGTGTCGCCATATCGATCGTCATAAATGCTAAGGCAATTTTTACATTGGTACACCGGATGATGATTTCCATTATTACCAGCTTCAGAAGCCGGTTTGGGTACAATGGCGCTTTCTGTATCTTTAACAGTCATCGAGTAGTAATGTCTGCAAAGCTCTGCAAGATGATTTGCTAGGCAGCCCTCTTCCACGTTCTCTTTATATTGAGCAAAGTCTTTGGTGTTAGGATTGAAATCGCGTGTATGCTGGATAGCAAAACTGCCAGCCGACTGTTTCCTAATCACCACTGAACCAAGCAGCCCGGTCTGGGCTTGTGTTTTAATGGCGAAACTTAGCCTGTAAGTGCGCATGTCTGCGTCCTCAAATTCACGTACAAGTCTGTGTTTTAAATTCAGGCCTTCTTCGCATAGATCTTCTATCTGCCAGTTAAGCTCATTGGCTGCATGACGTACATTAAGACGGAATTTATCCAATATCTTCCCCCATTCTATACGGTTGTTTTGCTCGATCTCTTTTATAATGATTGATTTCCAGGGGGTGGTGTAAATTTGGCCAATCCTGGTCTTTATACATAAAGCACAGGCATCTTTCAAAAAATCAAGTGGAAACAATTCATTGCGCCGGTAAATTCCCAGCCAGTATTTATTATTGCCGTATTTATTAAAGCCTTCATAATAGGGTAAGTAAAAATCCGGCAGTTTAAGAGGTTCACTGCGTTGGGTAAGCGAAGTGGGTATTCTGGAACTGACCATTTTATAAAAAAACAGTTCATTAATTTTCGGAACATCAAAAAACAGTTCTTTATGGCTGAAAATCACATCTTCCGACGCTTTTGCCAGTAATGCAATATCGTCTGAATAAACCAGCGAAGGCCAGGTATAAAACTGGTTACTTTTGGGAAAACGGATATAAAAATGCCAGTAATTGCTTACTTCCGACGAGATAAAGTTGAGATTGCCGCTAAAAAAAGGAACAAAAGTTTGCTGCTGGTCAACCAGGTTTATTTTAAGCTTTGGCTGATAATTAAACAAGTCGAAGACATCGCGGTAAACGCCCTCTTTCAACCAGCCTTCATTGCTAAAAATAGTGTCGCACACATACGAGCTTATGATATTGGGATACGTATCGGCATCCAACTCATAACTTATTCCCATCCGCAGGATTTCCATCTCCAGGCCTTCAATTTCTTTAGCACTAATATTGATATACAACTGCTGGCGGTTACCAAATCGGATATGCTTCGCACCTGCGCTTTCGGCAATCAGCAGTATTTCATACAAATCGCCGGCAGAAACGTAGCCCCCTGTAAGATTTATCTTGATGATATGCTCCATATTTTTATTTCTGCGGAACCAGGACGTTTAACGCCCCCTCCAGTAATCGCTTCACTTCCGGCCGACAGGAGCCGCAACCTGTTCCGGCCCCGGTAGACGCGCAGAGGTCCTTCATATTATCACAGCCTTCCGCAATTTTTTTGTTGATATTCTCGCTCCCTATGTTATTGCAGCTGCAAACCAATTTCCCAAGCACCGGCTCGGCTTTGTTACCACTGCGCAGCAACTGCAGGCGCTTTTCGCTCAGCTCAATTTTATTAGCTATCAAGTGTCTGAACTCCAGGAATTCGCTTTTGTCGCCAACCAGAATTGCCCCTACCAGCCTGTCCTCTTGAACCATACATTTTTTATAATAACGACGGGCTTTATCTATAAAAATAATTTCTTCGTAGTTACCGTCCGCAGGGCATTCAGGTATACCGACGCTACACAGATCGAACCCATGTATTTTAATGATATTCATTGGCGTTGTACCTTTATAATAGCTGGCAATATCTCCATTCAGATATTTCGCTACTATTTCGGCCTGTTGTTCGGCTGCTGCGGTGAAGCCGTAAAGATTGCCTTCATGCTCGGCAATTTCGCCGATAGCATAAATATCAGGGTCGCTGGTTTGCATACGTTCGTTAACAATAACACCGCGCTTACAATCCAGCCCGCTATTTTTGGCAAGGCCAATATCAGGCGAGGTGCCGATAGCTATAATCATTGCATCGCAATCAATTTTGTGTCCGCTGCGTAAACCGATGCCGGTTAGTTTAGAGCGCCCATAGTAAAGCTGCACCTCGTCGTTAAAAAAAATATCACAGCCCTGGTCAGCCATTTCTTCACTCAATAGCTGGCTGCCCAACGCATCAAGTTGTTTGTTCAGGAACCTTGACGTCCGGTGAATAATCGTCACCCGTACACCCATCTCCCGAAGGGCTGCCGCCATCTCTAAGCCAAGCAAGCCACCGCCTACGATTACCACATGGCCACCCGCCGGTATGTGCTTTTTAAAATTGTCGGCATCAACCCGGCTGCGCATGGTAAATATACCCCCAAGCGCCGGAGCATTTTTCGGCAGAGAGGGGCGGCTGCCGGTAGCTAACACCAGGACATCATATGCATGTTTACGGCCACGCGAATCACTAACCTGCTTGTTGGTGCGATCAACCTCTTCAACGCTTACACCCCGCAGCAAACGGATATTGTAAGCAGGCTCTTCAGTGTCGTTCATTTTTACCAGCTGCTCCCAGCGCAATTCACCGCTGATATAATCTGGTAGCATCACACGATTATAAAATGGGAAATCCTCCTTGCTGAAAATAACAATTTCATCATCCGGGTTCAGCTCGCGGTACGACTTTACAAAGCCAAACGCCCCGGCCCCCGCTCCTACTATAATAATCCGCTGAAGAGGCTTTTTATATTTTCGAACATTAACCGCGCAATATTTAAAATCAGGTTCCTTCGATATCGGGTCGACGAGATCGTGGGTAACGTTGTTGGCGCGGTTAAGATCATTACCTAATATCTTGCCCCAGTGCATCGGCAAAAAAATAACGCCCTTTTTTATACCCGGTGTAATCTTTGCCTTCACACGCACTTCTCCCCTGGGTGAGTTGATAACCGTAATGTCACCATCATTGAGCTCTAACCCTTCTGCATCTCCGGGGTTTATTTCTACGAAAGCCTCCTTCAAATGCTGGTTCAATTTATTAACCTTGCCTGTTTTACTCATGGTATGCCACTGATCACGTATGCGACCGGTAGTGAGGACAAAAGGATAGTCAAGATTTGTCTTTTCGCTGGTTAGGGTATCCGGGACCGCATGGATTATCGCCTTTTGCGAATAAGTGTAAAATGTCTTCTCGGTAAATAAACGGGGCGTACCGGCTGCCCTGCCTTTCTTTTTATAAGGCCATTGCACCGAGCCTAGCTCTTTTATAGTCTCGTGGCTAAGGGCGCTGATGTCAATATTGGTTTTCGATGTCAGTCGTGCATGTTCTGCATATATCGCCGCAGCATTCTCGAAATCGAAGCCTTCATAGCCCATCTTTTGCGCAAAACGGCAGATAATCTCAGCATCTGGCAGGGCTTCACCCGGCGGTTCTATTATTTTGTTCAGGTAGCTGATGCGTCTTTCGGAATTTGTCATCGTACCATCCTTCTCTGCCCAGGCCGCTGCCGGGAGTATCACATCGGCAAAAGCCAGTGTTTCAGGCTTGCTGCTGATTTCCTGCACTACCACAAACTTTGCCTTTTTTAACGCTTGCTCAACCAGCCTGGCATTCGGCAAACTGGTAATTGGGTTGGTGCACAATATCCAGATAGCTTTTAACCGTCCGTCATCCAGCGCTTTAAACATTTCAGTCGCAGTAAGGCCGGGAGCAGGGTTGATAGCAGCGCCGCCCCAGAACTTTTGCACCTCCTCGCGGTGTTGCGGGTTATTCAAATCACGGTGAGCGGGCAGCAGATTTGCCAGTCCGCCTACTTCGCGGCCTCCCATGGCATTCGGCTGCCCCGTAAGTGACAATGGCCCCGAGCCAGGCTTGCCTATGTGCCCTGTTACCAGGTTAAGATTAATCAGGCTTAAATTTTTATTTACGCCGATAGCGCTTTGATTGAGGCCCATCGTCCACATCGATATAAACCCTTTTGCTTCGCCGACGTAAGCAGCGGCAAGCCGGATATCTTCTTCATTAAGACCGCATATTTTTGCGGCATCGCATACCGTGCGCTCAAAAACCAATGCACTGTACGCCTCAAAACCCGAAGTATGGCTACGGATAAAATCGCCGTCAATATCGCCGTTTTCAATCAATATCCTCCCGATAGCGTGATTCAAAGTAATGTCTGTTCCCGGATTAATCTGTAAATGCAAATCGGCTATTGAACAGCTGTCGGTCGCACGCGGGTCAACTATGATAATTTTTATATCTGGGTTAGCGGCTTTGTGTGCTTCAACCCGCCGCCATAAAATAGGATGGCACCAGGCCGGGTTAGCACCTGTCACGTAAAAGCAATCGGCCAGCTCAATGTCGTCATAGCAAAGCGGAACACTATCTTCGCCCAAAGCCATTTTATAGGCAGACACCGCACTGCTCATACAGAGGCGCGAATTAGTGTCGATATTATTGCTTCCGATAAAGCCCTTCATCAGCTTATTAATAACATAGTATTCCTCGGTAAGGCATTGGCCAGAAGCGTAAAAGGCCACGGAATTGGGGCCGTATTTATTGATAAAAGTTTTGAAAACGGCAGCGGCTCTATCCAGCGCGACATCCCAGCTTACCCTTTCCAGCGGCATGCTCCGGTTGTATCGCATTTGCGGGTGCAAAAGGCGGTCGCTGCGGTCGTTAACCGTATAATGCAGGTTCATCCCCTTACTGCAAAGCATTCCTTTATTCACTGGGTAGTCCTTGTTACCTTCCAGCGAAATGGCGCCATTTTTCTCCCTGCTAATAACAACGCCGCAGCCAACCCCGCAGTAGCAGCAGGTGGAAGTTAGCTTGTTGTTGGCATTTTTATTTACAGACATTATATAATTATGCTATGCTCCCGGCTATAGCAGGCCGGGTTTCTTCCTGTACAGCGGTATCTTTACGGAAACGGGTAACAAGTATGATGAGCGATACCATAATAACCGCATAACCGATGTAAGTGAACGCTTGTATGTAAGTAATGGATGATGATTTAAACAGGAAGCCAAACAGCATGCCCCCCAGGTTGCCGCCTGCACCTACAACACCTGCCACCAGGCCCACATTTTTTGTATCGACAAATGGAACGATGCCATAAGTAGCCCCGTTTGACATTTTAAGGAAGAGCGCGAACAACAGCATAAAAGCAATTGCAGATGCAAATGAGGCTGCATGTGCAAACATCAACAGGCCGCAGCCTTCCAGCAGCAGAACTCCGGCGAGCAATAGTCCCTTGCCACGCATGCCGAATTTACTACCCGCCTTATCTGATACTATGCCACCCAAAGCCCGGGCGAAAATATTCATGAAACCGAATACGCCTGCCCAGAACCCGGCGCTGCTCTGCGACAGGTGAAACGAATCGACAAAGTGCAGGGATGCAACATTATCAAAAGTAATTTCCATACCGAAGCACATGGCATAAGCCAAAGTAAGGGCCCAGATTCGCCAGTCGGCCAATACCGCCCAATTAGTCTTGGCTGATTTGGGTTTGATAAAACCAATCTCGTCGTAATTACCTTCGGGCGTATCTTTCGTATATTTAAAATACAAAAAGGCAATCGTCAGCATCAATACGCCCGGTACAATCATGGCGAATCTCCAGGCTTCGGCGCTGGTATAACCAAAGCCCACTATAGCTGCAAAAATCAGCGGCATCACCATATTGGTTACGCCCCCGCCCAGGTTGCCCCAGCCGCCCGTCACCGCGTTAGCTGTGCCCTTAATATTGGGGGCAAACATCATAGAGGTATGGAACTGGGTAATTACAAACGATGCCCCGATAACCCCGATAGCCAGCCGGAATAACAAAAAGGTAGTGTAATCATGCGCCAGCCCTACCAAAAAAACCGGTAAGGAGCCAACCAGCAGCAATCGCACCGCGGTTTTTCTTGGCCCCCAAATGTCACATAGCTTGCCTATAACCAGGCGGGCAATAATTGTGGAAGCTACTGAAGCGATGATAATATTACCTACCTGCGCCTTGGTTAAATGAAGCTCTGCGCGAATCGTCGGCATAAGCGGCGCGAGGCCGAACCAACCAAAGAAGCACACAAAAAACATAAACCAGGTGATATGAAAAGTGCGCATCTGTACGCCCTTCAGCGAAAATATATTGAGTTTGGTGAGTTGATTTTTCATAGCATGTTATTTACCAAAAGTGTAAAAGAAGGTAAGCCGGTAAACCAAAACATGGTCATTAGGCAGGTAGCCGCTTACGATTGAATTTCTCTGGTCGTGATAGCTGATGTACCACACGTTAGGCGAAAAGTGTATGGCTTTGGCCGGTATAAAGTCTAAACCGCCCGACAATGATTGTTCTTTGGTAAAGGGGCTGTAAGCCGGCAGGTTAGTATTTATGTTATAAGTATCCGCTGCAATAAAATCCTTGTCGGGGTTGTAGCTATCGTACCGCACGAAGAACCTTAACTTATCTTTATAAATGGCCCCATGAGCATAAACTGATATGGCATTTATGGTTGCATCTTCAGCCAGTTTTGTAGCCTTATTGGTTACGGCATTGGCTATTTTTTGCGTGTATGCCTCCACTCCGAATGTAAGTTTAGGTGTAGTGTAAGCAATAAACCCTTTCACCGTATTCCGGGCTTGCCCACCAACAGTGGCCGTGGCCGGTGCGGTTTTCATATAGTCGGCGTACAGGTCTATAACCAGTTTTTGATCGAAAAATTTAGCGTACACGTCCCCGTAAAATGCCTTATAAAATCCGGTATTGGCATTCGCCGCGGATAAAAGGCTGGACGACGTATTGTTCCCGATCAACACGTCGTAGCCAAAGTTCTTAGTGCCTGGATCGAATGTACCCTGCAAGCCGGCGCCAAAGTCCCATGGGTTATTCCGGTGAACATCAGCTACCGTTTTCTCTATGAAACGATAACCCCATATCTTCTCCGTAAGCAAAGGCCAGCCCGGCGTCCATTGGTTTCCGACAATAAGGTCCGTACCGTTCCATATATTTTTCCAGCGCAGGTTGATCAGTTTGATATAAAACGACATTTTGTTATCGGCAAGATTATCTCCTCCCGAAATGGCGGTACCCGCTGATGGATTGGTATTTGCCGATGGCTCAGAGGCCAGCAATAGTTCTACTGAAAATTTTTTGTTGATGTCGTAATCGTACCCTAAATAAATACGGCGAAACTGGAAGGCATTGCGGTATTTGGGCACACCGTTGTAATTCGTTTCAGCGCCGCGGTTGGCCGCATCAGCGTGTGCATTATAGTAAAAGTCGCCAAAGGCATATCCCCAGGGGCGCCGAACGGGCTTCCATGTGGTATCTGCTTCTTGTGGTTTGGAAGCGGCAGCGTTTTCCGTCGGAGGATGATCCGATTGCTTGCCGCCAGACGCTATTCCCGGCGTGGTTGTGCTTAGTGTTTGAGATAATGCCGAAAAAGACGACCCAAACAAGACAATAAGCACAACAATGCATTGATTTAATACATTTTTGTACATTTGATGTAGTTTTTTTATGTTAAAGCAAGAAAAACTGTTAGCCCTGCCTGGAGTGCGACCTCCGGGCGGGGATTTTTTTTATTTTCTATTTATATTTCAACCATAAGCGTTAAATTTTTATTCTTTGATATTTATTTCGATGACATTAATGTAAATATACCTTTATTAATGTTTTTTCGCAATAAAAAATCCTAAAACGACCAATTTTTATGATATATATTATATTTAAGTTATTTTTTACGAAAATTTAAATTTATTTTGAGACACAACTAACTTTAAATACGAGTTTTACATTTTATTTTAAGGACTTTTTTCAATAAAAAATTGATATTAAGTAGCATCACAATTAATAAACGTCGTTTTTTTACATTGAAAATGAAATAATTCAAAATGATGTAAAAAAAAATTAAAATCTTAGGAAATATTAGTTATTTACAATCACAAATTCGCATCTTGAATCAATTACATGTCGTTCAAAGTGTATTATTTACACAAATCCAAAAAAAATGAGGAAAAATATTTCGATTTGTGAGGCCGACAGCTGTTTTATGTGCCAAAATTGCCTGGAAGAATGGCGTCCGGCAATATTTTCCGGAAGAAAGAACCTCAAGCTTAAAAAAGGAGAAGTCCTTTTTAAAGAAGGTGAACCTGTTACCGGTGTGTACTTCGTTTACGCCGGCAGCATGAAGGTGTACAAGAAATGGAATGAAGACAAGGATTTAATTATACGTTTTGCAAAGGGTGGCGCGATGCTCGGCCACCGGGGATTAGGCAATAATTTCGTTTATCCCATATCTGCCGCAGCGCTCGAGCCAAGTACCGTTTGTTTTATTGATAATAAATTGTTCGAAGCTACACTTAAAACCAACAGTGGGTTTGCGAGTGAGTTATTGCACTTTTTCGCACAAGAGCTTTACGAGTCTGAAAAAAGGATGCGCAACCTGGTTCATATGCCCGTAAAAAGCAGAGTTGCTGACGCACTTCTTCATCTAAAAGAGCTATTCGGCGAAACTGAAGCCGGATTCATTAATACCAACCTCAGCCGGCAGGACCTTGCATCATTCGCCGGGGCGACCTACGAAACCGTCTTCCGCATGATCAATGAGCTGGTAAAAGAGAAACTGATCGCAGTATCGGGCAAAAGTATCGCCATAACCAATCTGCGTAAACTTGCAAAACTAGCCGGTCGGTAACAGCCGCTAATTAAGCAGCCACACCTATATAAACCCTCCCATCGTGAACTTTAACGGGGTAGGTTTTTATCCGGAAATCTTCCCCGCTCAGGCATTCGCCGGTCAGCAGCGAAAATGTTTTCTTATGAAACGGACAGGCTACCTTTGGCTCGCAAGCATGGCCGGTACTGCCTATCATGCCGCGCGACAAAACCATCTGCTGCTTATGCGGACATAGGTTTTGGGTTGCAAACCATTCGCCGCGACGCGAAAAGTTATAAATGGCGATTTGCTCATCGCCATGCTTAATACAGGCCCCACCGTTCTCAGGAATGTCATCGCTATAGCAAGCCATTATCCATTTTAAATCAACTAATGTTTCCATATGCTAAAAAATATTAAAATCTAAATCCGAAATATCAACCAATCGGTGTCGTTTATCCAGCGTCCAAATGTCCACCAGCTCCGTTAGGAGCAAAACATTGGCAGCAACACAAGCAAGGGGCTATCTACCATTGAACCCCCTCTACCACTTTGCCTTCAGTTGTTCGCGCATCGGCTCAAATTTCACCGTCGGATCTTTTTCCTGCGGCGCGTTAATAAAATGTGCAAAACGCTTTCGCAACTCCGGGCTATTAACCACCTCAGTCCACTCGCAATGGTAGCTGTTCACCAACGATTGCATTTCCTCTTCCAGCTGCGCGCCAATGCCAAGGCTATCATTTACAACTACGTTCTTAAGGTAACTTAGGCCGCCGTCCATTTTATTCAGCCATGTAGCGGTGCGGGCCAGGGGGTCGGCGGTCTTGATGTAAAACATCAGGAAACGGTCGAGGTATCTAACCAATGTTTCTTTGCTGATATCACCAGCCAGCAATTGCGCGTGTTGAGGCTTTGAGCCACCGTTGCCGCATACATAAAGATTCCAGCCTTTTTCAGTGGCGATAACACCAAAGTCTTTAGATTGCGCTTCGGCACATTCGCGAATACAGCCACTTACGCCGCCTTTTATTTTATGCGGAGCGCGGATACCTTTATACCGTTCCTCAATTTCAATGGCAAACGAAACGCTGTCATGCAAACCGAAACGGCACCACGTACTGCCTACACAACTTTTCACTGTTCGGAGTGCCTTACCATACGCGTGACCGCTTTCAAAACCTGCATCTACCAGCTCTTCCCATATCAGCGGCAGGTCGTTTAAGTGCGCGCCAAATAAGTCTATGCGCTGCCCGCCGGTTATTTTGGAATAAAGCCCATACTTCTTAGCAATCTGCCCCAATACGATTAATTTATCCGCAGTAATTTCGCCACCCGGCACACGCGGAACTACTGAGTAAGTGCCGCCTTTCTGGATGTTGGCCAGGAAACGGTCATTACTATCCTGTATGGTATCCTGCTTCACAATCACATCATTCCACAAGCTCGAAAGAATACTGGCTACCGCCGGTTTACAAACCTCGCAGCCGTCGCCTTTGCCGAAATGATCAAGCACCAGGTCGTAACTTTTTAGCTGATTTATTTTAACCAAATCATAAAGCTCCTGCCTGGAGTAGTCAAAATGTTCGCATATCACATTTTTAATATACCGGCCATTAGCCTTCATGGTTCCGGCAATCAGATCCTTCACCAGTGGAAGGCAGCCGCCGCAGCCAGTGCCCGCCCTGGTGCATTTTTTTATACCATCAATGGTATCGCAACCATCCTCAACCGCACTACAGATAGCCAGCTTAGTTACCGCTTCGCACGAGCAGATCAACGCATCGTCCGGAAGACTCAATACACCCACCCCCTCGCTTCCGCTTTCAACCCGCGGACCAAGCACCAGGTCGCCCGGATTGGGCGGCAACACCAATTTATTATTGACAGTCTGCAGCAACATGTTATATGCTTCGGCTTCTCCAATCAGGATTCCGCCGAGCAGGTATTTGCCATCATTGCTGATATTAATCCGCTTATAAACGCCTTTATGGGTATCCTCAAAAATAATCGTCCGGCAATCTGGTTCGGTTATAAATGCATCGCCAAAGCTGGCAACATCAATACCTATCAGCTTAAGCTTGGTGCTCATATCAAATCCATGGAATGATTTTTCTGTACCCATCAATTGCGATACAACAACATCAGCCATTTCGTAACCCGGGGCAACCAGGCCGTAAATCACATTTTCATACAGCGCACACTCGCCAATAGCAAAAATCGACGCATCGCTGGTCTGCATTTTTTCATTAACAATAATGCCGCCGCGCGTGCCTGTCTGCAGGCCCGCTAATTTGGCCAATTCGTCGCGCGGGCGGATACCGGCGCTTATTATAAGCATATCAACCGGCAGGTCGGTATCATCATTAAATTTTAAGGCCTCTATTTTGTGTTCACCCGCTATATGGGTAGTGGTTTTATTCAGGTGAACATTCAGCCCTAATTGTTTAAGTTTGGATTGCAGCATCAAACTGCCGGCAGAATCAATTTGGCGGGGCATTAACCGCGGGGCAAATTCAACTACGTGAGTTTCGCCGATACCGAGATCTATCAGCGCCTTGGCTGCCTCCAGGCCAAGAAGGCCGCCGCCCATCACGGCGCCCCTCTTTGCATTAACTGCGTAGGCCCTTATCAAGTCAAGATCTTCCAGGGTTCGGTACACAAACACACCCTCCTTTTCAACGCCGGGCAAGTCTGGCACAAAAGCCGACGAGCCGGTCGCCAGTACCAGGTAGTCATATTTTAGGCTTAGTCCTTTTAACGAATGAATTGTTTTTGCCGTCCTGTTGATTTCCTGTATTGGATCATCAAGATAGAGCTTGATGCGATTATCAGAATACCAGGCACCTGTCGAAAGCGAAAGGCCTTCTGCTGATTTACCTGCGAAGTATTCACTCAGGTGAACCCTGTCATACGCGCGGCGGGGCTCTTCGCCAAATACTATAATTTCGTAATCAGACGACCTGGCCACAAGTTTTTCACAAAATTTGTAGCCAACCATACCGTTGCCAACTACTATAATGGTCGGTTTCGACATATTTTTTTTAATTGTTAAAGCAATTATTAACTAAACGCATTCAAATTTGCGACCAGCCTGCATTTAGTATAACAATGTTCGGTATTTTTTTGGCTTTAATCAAAAAATGTCAATGATATTTAATCTAAATAGTTTATTTTTATAATTTCTATAATAAAAACATAAAATATTACTCATTTTTTGCGATAATTTTATGATTTAAATCATAATTGTTAGATAATTTTGGCAAAAAATTTCTATTTATAAATAATGTTGACATTTTTTTGATTTAATAACGATAAAATGAATGGAAAAGAAACGATTCCCGAATTATTCGTATTAGGTGCAGGTCCAGGCGATCCTGATTTGCTTACGATTAAAGGATATAAAGTATTGCAACAAGCGAATGTTGTACTATATGATAACCTGGCGAATAAAGAATTACTCGATATAGCCCCCGGAACTGCCGATAAAATATATGTAGGCAAACAGCCTTATGGAAAATATACCCCGCAGGAAGAAATTCTTGATATGATAAAGCATTTCTGCTTTAACAAGGGCAAGGTGGTACGACTTAAGGGAGGCGACCCGTTTATTTTCGGCAGGGGGTTTGAGGAGATCATTTTTGCACGGCAGCTGGGCATTAAAACCCATTTTATTCCAGGCATTACCAGCATGCAGGCTTGCGGGCTGGAAGATATCCCGCTTACACACCGCTCTATCAGCGAAGGCATTTGGATGCTGACCGGCACTAAAAAAGATGGATCCTTATCGGCCGATTTGCGGTTGGCCATGCAGAGCAACGCCACTGTAGTAATTTATATGGGCATGAAACAACTCGCTTCGATTGCTGAGACCTATATACGTGAAGGCAGGGGAGAAACTGCGGCGGCCATTATACAGCATGCATCGCTTAAACATCAAAAGTCAGCATCGGGGCTGGTTAAAAATCTGCCGGCAATAGCTGCTGATAATGGTTTAACTTATCCCGCCATTATTATTATCGGGAATGTAGTTGAGTTGAAAGATATTGTAAATATGGAAGCTTATGAAAGTGCGCATTAAAGGAAATTCGGTAAGATACAGGTTATCGATGCCGGACATAGCCAGGTTTGGGCAGGATGGCTATATAGAAGAGATAGTGGATTTTGGACCATCGCAATTGACTTATGCTTTGCAAAAAGGTAACGCGCCATCCCTATGGGCCGAATTCACAAATAACAAGATCACCATATTTATGCCCTCCAATTGGGTAGATGAGTGGATAGAAACAGACAAGGTTGGCTTCGGGCAAAAAGGCCCGCTTTACCTGCTGGTTGAAAAGGATTTTCAATGCATCGACAATGTTGCCGAAGACCAAAGCGATAACTATCCAAATCCCGGTTTGGTGTGCTAATTACTACTGATACATAAAGCGCCGCTTCTACTTCAGGTATTCTCTAAAAAAATCGATGGTACGCTTCCAGGCCAGTTCTGCCGCTGCTTTATCATAACGGGGCGTAGTGTTATTATGAAACCCGTGATTAGCATTTTCGTATATAAATGCCTGGTATTGCTTGTTATTAGCCTTTAGGGCGGCCTCGTATGCCGGCCAGCCGCCGGTGATACGGCTATCAAGCGCCGCGTAGTGGAGTAACAGGGGCGCTTTAATTTTAGGAACCTCATCGGCAGCAGGCTGGGCGCCATAAAACGGAACAGCTGCCGCCAGGTCCGGAACTCGCACCGCCATCATATTGGCAATACCACCGCCGTAGCAAAAGCCTACCACCCCAACCTTGCCGTTGCAGTCTTTATCATTTTTTAGGTAATTAAACGCGTCGATAAAATCCTGTTCCATTTCGCCCTTATCGCGCTTGGCCTGCATCTCGCGCCCGGCGTCATCATTACCAGGATAGCCGCCAAGCGGAGTAAGTGCATCCGGCGCGATAGTGATAAAACCTGCAAGAGCCGCCCGCCTGGCCACATCTTCTATGTAAGGGTTAAGCCCGCGATTTTCATGAACCACTACAATACCGCCTAATTTCCCTTTCGCATTTGCCGGTTTTGACAGTAGCGCTTTTATTTTGCCACCACCTTTCCGAGAGTCGTAATAAATATATTCAGATTTTAGCTGAGGATCGTCCGGGTTAACCTCAATATTACTTTTATAATCCGGCATTAAAAAGCTCATCAACGCCGGTACAGTCAGTCCCCCTACGGCATACAATGATAGCTTCTCTACAAACTGACGGCGGTTTACCCGGCTGTGCGCATAGTCGTCATAAAGGTCAAACACTTCCTGTTTGATGTCTTCTTTCCTGATTCCGCTCATATTAGATAGTTTTATTCAAATTTAAGGCTTAAAATGCAAGTGTTCACCAAAAAAAGCTTCAAAGACATCTAAACGAGGAACAAGTAATTATACAGCCTTAAATCTTTGATTCAAGGCTGTATAAGTTCAAACTTTGGGTTTAAGCTTTAATAAACGCCAATAGATCTTTATTAATGGTGGCAGCTTCAGTAGTAGGCATACCATGCGGAAAACCGGGGTATGATACAAGTGACCCGTTTTTAAGGAGCTTCACGGCCTTTAAGGCAGTAAGCGCAAACGGAACTATCTGGTCATCCTCGCCATGCATCACCAACACAGGTACATCTACGTTTTTGAGGTCTTCTGTAAAATCGGTTTCCGAAAAGGCTTTGATACAGTCGTAATGCGCCTTTATTCCTCCCATCATTCCCTGGCGCCACCAGTTGTCTCTAACTCCCTGCTTTATATTCGCTCCTTCGCGGTTATAACCGTAAAACGGAAGCGTAAAATCCTGGAAATATTGCTGCCTGTTGGTAGCGGTACCCTCGCGTATTTCATCAAAAACCGACATCGGGATGCCATCGGGATTACTCTCGGTTTGTAGCATTAACGGTGTAACGGCGCTTATCAGCACAGCTTTGGCCACACGCCCTTTTCCATGTTTTGCAACATAGCGAATAACTTCTCCGCCTCCCGTTGAGTGTCCGATATGTATTGCCTCTTTTAAGTCGAGCGCCTCAACAAGCTCAGCCACATCAGCAGCATAAGTGTCCATATCATTGCCAACCGCTGTCTGGCTGGACCTGCCGTGTCCGCGGCGGTCATGAGCTATCACCCGGTATCCCTGCTGCAGGAAAAACATCATTTGTCCATCCCAATCGTCGCCGGATAAAGGCCAGCCGTGATGAAAAACGATCGGTTGACCGGTTCCCCAATCTTTGTAATAAATTTCAGTTCCGTCTTTTACTTTAATTGTGCTCATTTTCGTTTGATTTTAGTGTGAATAATATTAAACTTGACGCCTGTTTGATGTTCCGAAGCATATGTCGGCCACAGCACCTTTCACCGGGCCAACGCCTCGTAAATTTCGGCTGTAAGCAAACCACTACCGCCGCCGTAATGCTGTACAATGATAATGTCCGGATTAATTGCCCTGAATGCCGCACATAATCGTTCTTCGCTTTCTTCTTCAATACCGCCGCCCAACAACACCATGTTATAGCTTTGGATACTGAATGCAAGCACCGCCTCATCATCGGTACTAACCCCCTTGCATTCCCATTCGGGATTGGTATTTACAAGCCGTACCACCGTCTGAAGTATTTCAGGGTGCCTGCCAATGGCCAAAATTTGTGTCTTCATATTTTTAGCTGAAAGGCGAAAAGTAAAAAGCGGAAGCATTAAAGGAGGTGGATGTAAAAGTCAAATTATTCCGCACTCAACACCGCTTCGCACTCCTTTCGCCCTTCGCCTTTATCCTTTCACCAAATTAAAACTCCATCGGCACTTCCATCAGCAAAAACTCCGCATCGGTTTCGGCGGTGATAGTGAATTTATCAGTATCCCAGATACCATAACCATCGCGGGTGTTCAGCAGTTGGTTATTAACCGTTACATCCCCGGTAAGTACGAACACGTAAACGCCGTTGCCTTTACCTTTAACGGTATATTCTGTACTCAAGCCCTTGTCGAATTTGCCGAGATGAAACCATGCATTCTGGTGAATCCATACACCCTCATCGCCTGGATTTGGAGAAAGTATTTGCTGCAATTTGTTGTGCCTGTCTTCCAGGTTTAAGGTAATCTGGTCATAACGGGGTTCGACGTTCTTTTTATTGGGATAAACCCATATCTGCAGAAATTTTACAGTCTGCTCACGGTTTTTGTTGTATTCGCTGTGGAATATGCCTGTACCAGCACTCATAGCTTGTATATCGCCATTTTTTATTACGGCAACATTGTCCATGCTGTCTTTGTGCTCCAGGTCGCCTTCGAGCGGGATCGAGATAATTTCCATGTTATCGTGCGGGTGCTTACCAAAGCCCATGCCGGGGGCAACGGTGTCGTCGTTTAAAACGCGCAATGCGCCAAAGTGCATCCGCTCGGGGTTATAATAGCTTGCAAAGCTGAATGAGTGGTAGCTGTTAAGCCAGCCGTGGCTTGCATGCCCGCGGGTTTCGGCTTTATGTAATACGGTGTTCGCCATTTTAATTGTTCCTCTTTTTGATTGACAGAACAAATTTACGGCCTGGCTTTGATGGAAAACATGATGTAGATTAAGAAATGCAGCCGAATGACAACTGAGAATAAAATGTGAAAACCGGAATGCTTTATTACTTTTTTTTTCGAACCATTTCAGCACGCATCCTGCTAAAGAATTCTGGTGTAACACCAATGTAAGATGCGATCTGTTTTTGCGGAAGATGATCAATAAGCGTTGGGTAACGCTTGCAGAAAATGCTGTACCGCTCTTCTGCAGTCAGGCTCATATTATCAATAATGCGTTGCTGGTTGGCTACCAGCGAGTTTTCGGTGAGGATGCGAAAGAAACGCTCAAACTTGGGTATTTCGTGGTATAGCTTTTCCTGCCCCGCTTTTGACAGAATGAGAGCTTCAGTATCTTCCAGTGCTTCAATATTTAATATGCCGGGCTTTTGCGAAATCAGGCTGTACATATCGGCAATCCACCAGCCTGGGGGCGCAAAACTCAAAACATGTTCAATGCCATTTTTGTCGACAGTAAATCCGCGCAGGCAGCCGTTATTCACGAAAACAGAGTTGCGGCATATTTCGCCTTCATTCAGCACAAATTGTTTGCGTTTTATTTGAATGGGCTTGAGGCACGCAACAAACGTTACTTTCTCTTCTTCCGTAAGGTGAATATATTTAGCGATATTAGTCAGCAGCAGGTCGAACATAGACGAAGTTTGATATAACATGACGTAACCGTATACTAAAAATGCAAGCGCTTTTATTTCTAAGCGTTTCTTGTTCATTTTCCAGCATAGTTAGCGCTTTGCCCGCTCTAACTTACATATTTCTTTCCGCTTCGCTGTCCGCCAACACAATAACTTTGTCTGCATGAATTTGACAGCTAACGTCCCTCGCCAGCAAGGTTTCCGGTTCCGCAGGTGAAGATATGAAATTTGAAGCTACTTTTGCTTCAAACCAAAATTCAAACCGTCATATCAAAAATGCTTTCCAGTAGGTTTGGCCCCAGTTGCCCCAATCCTTCATGGCATTATCGAGCGTTTTGCGAAGGCCCTTATTGTCGGTAGGCTTACCTTTCTTGGGCGGCGTCAATGCTTTTTCGTCCACAACCTTTTCAGTCACTTTGGTGGCAAACCAGGTAATATTTTCGTGCGGAAGTGCTACTCCCAATATCATGCCAGGCAGGCCTGTGAACGACTCGGGCCCACCCGGCGTCGGGATTCTTTCAGTATAAAATGCAACCACGTAAATAGAATCGAGAATAAGGGCGTTGGCGCGTCGGCACATAAAACCGGCAATCTCGCGGGTCTCGTCGGTTATTTTCCAGTTGATTTTTCGGGTGCTATCTTTTACCAAAAAGGTTTCTTCAAAAACCGATTTCTGGCTGACAAACGTACCGGAATTACAGTCGGTAAAAATGGTGTTATTTTGGTTCACCATGGCATTGTTACTGAAAAACATCCGGCTTTCCTCTGCTTCCGCTGGAACAAACTCAGTTCTGCCGTCACTAAAACTAAGTGTGCTTTTCAGTTTTTTAAACTGCGGCTGGCTCTTACGGTATGAATCATAGGCCTGTTCAAGAAAACTGTCGTCTTTGTATTGCTCTACCTGTTTTTTCAGCAGGGCAAACATGTTTACCGATTTCTCGTACTCTATTACACCCGAATTAGTAAAATGGGCGTTTTGGGCAAAAGCAGGCGTTAAGCAAAGCAGTAACGAGCCCGATAGGATTATTGCTAAAATTTTCATCTTCATTTTATTTCTTTGCGCTCAGGGCGTTCATGCTGTTAAAATTCCAGGTAACGGTAAACATAAAATATCTTTTAATAGTGGTGTAGCTATCCTGCTGTATATAGTTACCCTGAACCGTACGACTGAACCCAACATTCTGATTCAGCAGGTCGTTAGCCGTTAAAGCTAGTTTAAGGTCGTCGTTCTTAAAAAAGGTTTTTACCAGACTAGCATTCAGCAGGGTCTTTTTTAAGTCCTGGTTAAAAGTTTGTGTTTTTGCTGTGTATTGATATTCAACGTCCGAGCCTATCTGGAATTTGCCCGGAAGGTAAAAGTTTACGTTACCGTCGGCCCTGAAGCCCCTGCCGTTGTTATTAACATTTGTAAGCAATGACGAATTACTGAATGTATAGCTCGGGCCGAAAGAAGCATAAAAGTCATACTTCTTCTCCTTGTACTTGGAGAAATTCAGCTGAGCGGAATAAGTGTTGTACTTAGTTTTGTTCAGCACATCGTTTGATATACTATACGAAGTACTTCCATTGCCTGATAAACGAATGCCGGCATTAAGATCAATTCCGCTTATTTTTTTATCATAATAACCGCTGAAATTAAAGTTGAAAGGTGTTTTGTTGGTCAGGTTTACATATTGGCTAACGGACTTATCAGTCTCCACATCGGTTTTAACATTGCTGATAATGGGATTACTGGTGAACGAATAGCTGCCATATATACCAATAGATTGCCCGCTGATTACTTTATAAGAATTGTAAGACAGGTTGAACCGATTTCCGAATGATGGTCGCAGGTCTGGATTACCCACCACAATATTGTTAGGATTGCTGTTATTAGCTACCGGCTGAATCTGGTTAATACTGGGTTGAGTGGTATTGCCGTTATAATAAGCATAAATTGACTCCTGTTTACCTATCCTATATTGGAAAAATGCCTGAGGTGCCCAGTTAATAAAGGTACGTTTAAACGGCACATTGGTGAACTGGTTAAGCTGATCGAAATTTACGCTGGATACGCGTGTCCCGAAATTGAGGGAAGTCTTTTTTGATTTTATGTTGAAATTGGCGCCCACCTGGTTTGAAATTTCATTTAGTCGATAGTCATTGCTCAGTGAATCAACCTGGACATTGTAATCGCCAGGTACAGACTGATCGAATGACCGCTGGTCTGATGTGCCATGGCTGGTTTTAAAGGCATAATTAACAATCAGCGAAAAGTCTTTGGCCAGCGGTTCGGTGTAGGTAGCATTGGTGGTTAGCACCGCACTGTTGGTTTTACTGCTTTTAAACTGATCGGTAACTGCTGTGCTATCGTTAACGCCGGCAACATTGAAAAAATTCTGGTTGTACTTCAAAAAGCCATGTGCATCCGCCTGGTTTACATTCTCGGTAAGACTCAGAGAGAATGTGCGGCCTTTTTTCTTAAACTTCTTAGTATAAAAGGCGCTCATGTCGAATATCTTGCCACTGGTATTGTTAATCACGTCCCGGGTGTTAGTACTGATCATGCTGCCGTCTGCACGTTGGCTTTGATAATCGTAGTTACTTAGGGTTTGGCCATGTTTTAGGGTCGCATCAAAAGTTACTTTAAGATTCTGGGTGGTATCAAACTTAATTGTGTACATACCGTCCAATTTCTGGCGGAAAATGTAATTATGATAATTCCTGTCTGAGTTACTGTTTATCGGGCCTTCGGGCGTGTTATTTTGACTCAGGGTGTTTTCTGTGCCGTCCACAGTTAATGATCCAATTTTATAGTTCAGGTTCAGTGCCTGGTTATCCTTGTTGAATTTGGTATCGTAATGTACTCCTGCGGTACGCGCAAGCGGAATGCCTTGTCCGTTATATTGCCCGCTAAATGAATCAAGGCCGTCGTCGCTGCCGCCGTTAAAGAAAAACATTACGCCACCATCGTCGCCAAACTCCACATTCCCTGTACCGTTGCCATATTTTTGAGAGTCTTCCCAGCCAAGGCCAACCTTGCCGTTATTGCCCATTATGCCATAGGCAGAAAATTTAGTTTTGCCCTTGAAGCGGTTAAACATCAGGGACGTGGCGTAATAGCCGTCGGTGCCGACGCCGCCCTCTGCCTTACCAAAATAACCATTCTTTTTGTCGGCCTTCAGCTGCACGTTAATGGTCTTGGTTTTTTCGCCATCATCAATACCGGTAAATGTAGCCTGGTCGCTCTTTTTGTCATAAAGCTGAACCTTATCCACCATATCGGCGCGGAGGTTTTTAGTTACCAGCGTAGGGTCATCGCCAAAAAATTCCTCCCCGTCAACCAGTACTTTCGGTACGGTTTGTCCCTGGGCGGTAATTTTACCGTCTTTATCTACCTGTATTCCAGGAAGTTGCTTTAGCAAATCCTCCACGGTTGCGTTAGGCTGTATCTTGAATGCGCGCGGGTCGAACTCCGTTGTGTCGCCCTTTATTTTAATAGCGGCGCGGGTGCCTTTAATTACAACATCCGCCAAAAGCTTGGCTTTTAGCAGCATGCTGATCTTGCCGAAATTGTGTTTAGTGTTAACTGAATCGAGCGTGAAAGTTTCCACATAGTCGGCAAACTCCGGGTAAGTAACCAGCAGGATGAATTTTCCTTTTTTTAGGTTATCTAACGAAAATGCCCCGGCAGAATTTACACGTGTAAAGCGCACAAGGGTGGAGTCCTTTGCGTTAAGCACGCTTACCGTTGAATTTACCAGTTTAGTGTTGGTGGTAGTGTCGATCACTGAGCCTTTAACAGTATAGGGGGTTTGTGCAGAGGCAGAAAAAGACAATAACAGACAGGCGGTTAATAGTACAATTGTGAATTTCATATATAAGGTTTTCCCGCACTAAAATATAACTATAATTTTAGTGTTCGAAAATATTAACATAAATTAACACTTATTATTGCGCAGGTAATGCAATTTAATTGCAATTGTCTTAAACCCAGCCGATTAAATTATTTAACCAGTAACCTCCTGAAAGCTAGACTATCGCCGTTAAAGGCATCGAAGTCTGTCGCGTGGTAGGTGCCGTTCACTTTAGCCTTATCGCTGTGCTGCCAGAATTTTAGTTTTGCCGTGGCGGCAATGTTCAGTTTGGGCTGATAATAATTGGCAATCCATAAATAATAATCCTCGAAATAGCCCTGCAGGTTATCCTGGTAAAATTTGAGGCCGGAGTAGATTATCGGCCTGATGCCGGTTTTTGTTTCAATATGTTTTAGGTAGGCCTTCAGTTCGGTACGCATTTTAGCGGGGGCCACGCCATCCAGTTCCTCCACATCAACTGCCATTGGTAAATCCCCTTTTTCAGTTTTTACGTTTTGCAGAAAGAACGTTGCCTGCCACTTCCCGTTAGCCTTGGGGCGAAAATAATGATAGGCGCCGCAAACAATCCCAGCCTTTGGCGCCTCCCGCCAGTTGCGCTGAAAGTAAGGATCCGTAACCAATAAACCTTCGGTTGCCTTTATAAAGGCAAAGCTGATTTGCACATCGCGCTCCCGCATATTCTTTACACGACGCCAGTCAATGCGGCCCTGGTAGTAAGAAACATCAATACCATGGATGCTGTAATTGTCCGGTATTTTTATATTAAAGCTTTTATAATTACGGTAATGCCGGTCTGTTCCTATATCGCACACCCAGCGCCACGTAGAACTGAAAAATTTCACTACATACCCGTAATAAAACGGCGAGAGCACAACGAGCAACAGAGCAGCAAGGGCAATTTTCCAGACGGATGAAAAAGAGTTTGCTTTTTTATTTTTCGATTGCCGCTTGCGCGCCTTCGAAGGACTCTTGGCACTGAAAGACTTTTTTGGCGGTAAGCCCTTTTTTCGGGGAGTTGTCACAAAGCAAAAATACAGAACCTTTTAATTTTTGAGCAGTTTATATTTTATACCAAAATATTACATCATGCAAATACCCGAAATAACCATCGAATCAGTAACAACAGTAACCGCCTTTTTGAAAGCTTTGAACAACGAAGATTTTAAAAATGCCAGGCGGTATTTGAGCGACGATGTCAGCTTTGCTGGCGTAATGGGTACCCGCGATGGCGGCGACACCTACATCGGCGATATGGAAAAAATGAAATTTAAATACGACATCAAAAAGATTTGGGTCGATGAGGATGACGTAGCGGTGTTTTATGATATCGATATGGGGAAAGCTACCATACTTTGCAGCGGATGGTATCATCTTAAAGACGGGAAGATAAATTCGATAAGGGTGGTTTTTGATCCCAGGGCATTGTTTGAAGAGAAAAGTAACTGGCTTGAAGCATGAAGAATTAAATTACCTTCATCCCGCCTTTTGCATACAATGCAGTGTAATATTCGTCTGCCATCCTGTTGCTGTCAAATTGCGGGATAACATCGGCCATGCTGTGTTTTATAATTGATAACCATTCCTGCGGGCGATCATAATACATGGGTATAACAGTTTGCGATAGTAAGTTGTATAAATTGTGAGCGTCCGTTTCGTCCTGCTGAAATTTGTGTTCGATAACTTCAGTGTCCGGAATAATGAAACTGTTAAAGCCGTCGCGTGCAAATTCCGGGAACCACCCATCCGGGATCGATACATTAACGCAACCATTCATAGCTGCCGACATTCCGCTTGTCCCTGACGCTTCGTGCGTCAGCCTGGGCGTGTTCAGCCAAACATCCGCTCCCTGTTTAAGCAAACGCGACAAGTTTAATTCATAGCCGGTAAGAATGGCACAATTACGAAAAGTTTTACATAGATTGACTATACTGTCAAAGCTTGCAATGGCTGTGTAATCAGTGGGATAGGGTTTTCCTGCCCATATAAGCTGTATAGGTCTTTTTTCATCTGTCAGCAAATGCTTTAAAAAAGCGGTATCATGAAGCAAAAGCTCGGCCCGTTTATACCCGGCGAAGCGTTTTGCAAATACAATGGTTAATATATCCGGATCCATCAACTTTCCGCACTGGTCGGCAACTTCTTCAAACAACATCCGCTTACAGGCTTTTTTAATCTGGATTAAAGCTCCATCATCACTTGCGTTAAGTGCACTATATAGCTGTGGGTTTGCCCAATAAACATAATTTTGTGCATTAGTGATCGCAATAATTTCACAAATGCCGTCAAAATCTTTCCACATTTCCTTTAGTGTGCCAAGGTGCATTTTAGAAACCGCATTGGCTTTGCCTGCAAATCGCAGAGCAGTAAGTGTGTGATCGAGCAGGTCGTTCCGGCTGCCTATCAATTCTTTAAATTTATCTAATGAAAGGTTACCGGCATAACCCATTCTGTACAAAAAATAGATATCTGATTTCAGATTACCGGCCGGCTCTGGTGTGTGGTTAGTATATACCAGCCTCCGTCTTACATCAGCTACCGATTGGTATTTGTTATACAAGTGAAAAACCAACGGCAATGCGTGAGACTCATTTAAGTGATAAATATCCGGCTGAAAGCCCAATTTATCTAATAGTTTCGCCCCCCCTTCGCCAAGCAATATCGCGGCAGCAGCCTGCGTCTCCGGATTGCAGTCATAAAGCTTATGCGATATGGTTTGAGAGAGATAATCATTTTCCGGCAGGTCGGTCGATAACAAAAACAGGGGCGCTGTTTTGAAGTTTTCCGGCGGTAAATAAAAGGCAGTTACCCAAACATCGTGTCCCGCTATTTGTATGGTGAACCTGATGTTTGTTTCTGCTAAAAAATGATATTTCTTTTCATAAAAACGAACGTCCATTGTTTGGTCGGGCTTGCGCTCCTGGTCGTAATAACCATATTTCCAGAGGATACCTATACCAATTATATGCTGCCGCATCTCGTAGGCGCTTCGCATAAATGATCCTGCCAGGTAACCAAGGCCTCCCGCGTATATTTTTAATGCCTGGTGGACGGCGTATTCCATGCAGAAATAAGCCACCTGGGTACTGTACTTATCATCTATGGGATAAGGCATTGTAAAAGGGAATTCCATAAAATCGGTTTTTTTGACAATTCATTGTAAAGTTCGGACTTGTGCGTCATATAAATTGTGATCCTCGTCAGGCGCCGCAATGACGATTGCCGTACAGGCAGCTGCGGCAGATTGTTTAAAATGAAGTAATACCCCTGTTTGTACCGGTAATGGTATTGAGAAAGACACCGGAACATAACAGCGTAAGTCATCTTGATCACCACCAGCGACCAATCATTGACAGCCCTCACAAAAAAGCATGACGGCGGTCAATTTATAACAGACCACCGGAAACTAATTTTGACAGACTCACCCCGGGGCATGCATATCAACTATTTAATACCGCAAGCACACACACTGGAGCCACGCGCACTGGCAGACATGCTGCACACGGACCTTAAAAACGGCCTTGCCGTTAAGGAAGCTGAAAAGCGCGCGTTGAAATTAGGCCCGAACGTTTACGAGCGCAAAAAGCCTCCAGGTATTTTGGCAGTATTGATGAAGCAATTTCAAAGCATAGTAGTTTACCTGCTGTTTGCGGGCGCTGTCATATCATTTTACTTTCATGACATACCGGAAGCCATCTCCATCCTTGTGGTAATAATGGTTAATGCCGGCATTGGCTTTTTAATGGAGTGGCGAGCCAGAACGGCAATGCAAGCGCTAAAAAAGCTGGACATGATTACTGCCAAAGTGTTAAGGGAAGGTTTTTTGCTGGAGATTGATGCTACAAAACTTGTACCGGGCGATCTGCTGTTACTCGAAGCCGGTGATGTTGTGCCAGCCGACGGGCGCCTGACGGGAGCGCAGCAACTCCGTTGTGATGAATCCATGCTGACAGGAGAATCCATACCTGTCGATAAGAGTATTGATACCGTTGAGAAAGATATCATGTTAGCCGACCGGCATAACATGGTATATAAAGGTACGTCGGTGACTCACGGCAATGGCAAGGCTATCATTACCGGTATTGCACGGCATACGGCGTTGGGAGAAATTGCTGCAATGGCGGATATGCCCGAAGATACCCTTACACCGCTAAGCCGGAAACTGGACGGCCTTACCCACCAACTGATTTTCGGCACGCTGGCGCTCACACTATTATTTACCATAACGAGCGCATTGCAAGCCAAAAGCTTGCTTCTTATTTTGGAAACCGCTATTGCGTTGCTCGTTGCTTCAATTCCGGAAGGCCTGCCGGTTGTCACCACTATCGCGCTTTCATCAGGCATGTTGGCTATGGCTCGCCGGAACGCAATAGTGAAAAATTTACCTGCGGTAGAAACCCTTGGCAGTACCGACGTAATACTAACGGATAAAACCGGCACTCTTACAGAAAATAAAATCGAAATTGAAAAACTTACATTTCCGCAGGAGAAATTTACCCTGTTAGACGATCAGAAGCTACCGGCTCTAAAGAAAAGCGCGCCGAACCTTGAAAAATTGATATTGACAGGGGTTTTGTGCAATAATGCGCCTGGTCGCTCGCCGGCTGCGGCCGACCCTGTAGAAGCTGCTTTGCTTACGCTTGGCAGCCGTGCAGGGCTGAATATCAGGCAAACACTTGAGCGGTATCCGCGCCTGACAGAGATTCCCTTCAGTTCGGAGGCCATGATGATGATCTCGTTGCACCAGTGCACCGAGGGCTATTTTACGGCGGCAAAAGGGGCCGCCGAAAGACTGCTGGAGATATGCGACCGGCTCCAATTGGGCCACGAAATTAGGAAATTAACCCCGGCAGACCGAACCCACATACTTCAGCAGGCTGAGGAGATGGCTGAGGAGGGATTGCGGGTTCTCGGCTTTGCCTGGAAATTGGAGGCAATAAAGGACCACGATCATTTCCACAAGCAATTGATTTTTACTGGCCTGGTTGGCCTGCTTGACCCGGCCCGCAGCGATGTAAGGGATGCCATTGGCCACTGCCACCAGGCCGGTATAAAAGTTGTAATGATTACGGGCGATCATCCGCGAACGGCGTTGAATATTGCCCGCAGGGTTGGCTTGGCCGACGACTCTGCCGAAGCAGTGAGCGGAAAGTTATTACCGGCTGCTAAGGCAATGACAAACGAATGGAAAAAAAGGGTACTGGCGGGCGTGGTTTTTGCACGCACCACACCTCAACAAAAGTTCGACATTGCTGCGGTTTACCAGCAGGCGGGGCATATAGTTGCTATGACAGGAGATGGTATCAATGATGCACCAGCACTAAGAAAGGCAGACATTGGCATCGCTATGGGGCTCCGTGGCACACAAGTAGCCCGGGAAACAGCGGACATCGTACTGAAAGATGATTCATTTAAATCTATCGTGGAGGCAATAGCGCGCGGCAGGGCGATATTCCGTAATATCCAAAAGTTCGTTGTTTACCTGGTATCCTGTAACCTTACCGAAGTGCTGACCATTACGGTTTTGGGAGTGTTTATTCCGGGAGCTTCCCTGTGGCCGATGCAAATCCTTTTTTTAAATGTCGTAACCGACGTTTTTCCGGCACTGGCGCTGGGATTAGGCGCCGGAGATTTAAGTCTGATGCGGCGGCCGCCACGAAACCCCGCAAAGATGATTCTGCACCGTGAAAAATGGATAGGAATTATAAGGGACGTAGTGGTAATGACTGCGGCAATAGTGGCCGCCACTGCTTTATGCAGGTCGCTCGGCTTTAGTGAACCTGTGCTTAATAGTGTTGCATTTTTTACTTTGACGATCGCCCAACTCGTCTACGTTTTTAATATGCGCGACCGAGATGCACATTGGATCGTTAATGAGATCACGTGCAATAAATTCGTCTGGTTTGCAATACTGATTTGCCTGGTTATCACTGGCGCCGCTTATATTACTCCAGGATTGCATCATGTTCTGCGCCTCGTGCAGTTGCCGAAAATATGCTGGCTGATCGCAGCGATTGGGGGCGCTATTCCATTGGTAGCTAGCCAGTTTATTCAATTAATTGCTGCTAAATTTAGTAAACATGTACATGCTACCGATTACCGTTAAAAGATCTGTTGAGCTGCTGGGCCTATGCCTGATCGTTATAATTATATCGCGGGGGGCGCTGGTGATTATGCCTATCCTCATGGCTTTCTTTTTCGCTCTGCTGCTTATGCCCGCTTTCAGATTCTTCAAAAAACACCATGTGCCCGAAGTATTGGCAATTTTTCTTCCTATCTTCTTCCTCACGCTTATTGCCATAGCTGTGATATGGTTATTTTCAGACCGTGTAGCTGTGCTGTTGAGCGACTTGTCGCAGATTGGACATAATATAGCTGTACATCTTGACCATTTAAGCATGTGGATCAGCAACGCATTTGGATTCAAACCCCGCGACCAGCTTAAGCTAATCAGCGAACAAAGCGGCAAGTTTTTCAGTAGTCTGCAAGTACTCATAAAAGGTGCGCTCGGCTCGTTAACAGATGCGGTCATCTTCTTTGGCTTACTGCCTGTTTACACTTATCTTGTCATGTTCTATAGAAATATATTTCTTAGGTTTATTTTAATGTGGTTTAAACCGGCCGAACAAAACAAGACCGGCCTCACCATCCGCCAAATTGAAAAGATGGTTAAAAATTATCTGGTGGGCCTGGCTATACAAATCGTTTATATTACAATATTGCTTGGAGGCGGATTAGCACTATTTGGCATCAAAAATGCACTGTTGATCGGTCTTCTTTTTGCTTTGCTGAATTTAATCCCGTACCTGGGCGCGCTTATCGGCAATTTACTTGGCGTTATTATCACCCTGGCAGCCTCTGAAAGCGCGGCTGACATTTTTATCGTGCTGGGTACAATTACTGTGGTTCAATTTCTTGATAACAACATTCTTATGCCACGTATTGTCGGCGGGCAGGTCAAAATAAACGCACTGGTTTCCATCGCAGGTATTGTTGCCGGAGGAGCTATTGCTGGTATTTCGGGGATGTTCCTGGCTATGCCAGTTTTGTCTATTTTGAAGGTAATTTTCGACCATTCTGAAAAATACCGGCAATGGGGCGTAATTCTCGGAGCGGAAAGACCGGCAGAAAGTCCGCTTAAATAAGCCCGGGAGCCGGATAAATTATTCAAATCAGTCCATGAAAAGGTAAAACAAACGGACCGAGGCTTTATGGTTATGATCTGGCTTAATTTCCGGCTATCCTTTAAAATCTGATTGTCATAATTAGCCTTTCAATGATATTATTTCCTGTTCAAAATTTCTAATGCATATTCAGCCTAGGGGCAAAAGCAAAAATCTGTCAGGGCTTCAATTTGTCCAATACAAACTTCTCAAAAGAGTTTACGGCCATATTCCGGTCATGGTGCTTAAGTAGCGATATGTGCGTATCGTCGAGGTTGGGAAGATGTTTATTTGTCCTGATGACCTGCAGATCATCAGGTACCATATTACGTGGAAGGACGGTGAGACCCATACCCGCCTTTACCGCGGCAATGGTTCCTGCATAACTATGGCTGGAAAAAACGATACGCCAGCGGCGATTCATCTTCTCAAGGGAATGAATTGCCCTTGCCCGGTAAACACAGGGTTGAGGAGATAATACCAGCGGTATTGGCTGCTCTTCGTCAAATTCACCCAGGTTTTTATTTCCGATCCATTCCAAGGTTTCAGACCATACGTCCATACCATTAGGAAAATCCTCGGGTCTGTTCATTTTTACCAGAACAAGATCAAATTCCTTTTTCTTAAAACGGGCAAAAAGATTAAGTGTGAGATCGCACTCAACATTGAGCATGATGCGCGGATGAAGTGAAGCAAATTCCGTTAATACATCAGATAGAAAAACACTGGCGAAATCCTCAGGCAAGCCAAACCTAACCTCGCCCTGTAATTCCGGGTGCTTAAAGCGATCCACCGCATCACGGTTCAGTTGGACAATCTTTTTCGCGTAGGTCAGTAATATTTCTCCGTCTGAAGTAAGTGAAAGATGCCTCGTTCTTAAGAACAAAGGTTTCCCAATCTGAGTTTCAAGCTTTGTTATTTGCTGGCTTACAGCCGATTGAGTCCGGTGCACCTTATGAGCGGCACGTGTAAAACTACCTGTTTCTGCAACGGCTATAAAACATTCAAGAGTTAACGCATCAAAAGACATTATTAGAAATTCTTATTTTATATATTAAAATTAGTCGTTTTTCTTATAAGCAAACATACTATAAGTTTGCCGCAAGAAAAAGATAAAAAGAAATGATTGAAAAAACCACAGATTTTACCAAAGCTTTTCACGCAGACAAACTTAGCCTAATCCTCATTGGGCTGGTCACGTTTGTCACCCTATCCGTTGGGTCATTCTCTGTTCGATACTTAAAAGGTGACAGAAGGCAAAAAGGGTTCTTTTTGAATTTGGCCGCCCTGGTAATAGCGGTGTTCCTGATGGTATGCGCAGACAATATTTTCTTGTTATTGGCTTCGTGGACAATAAGCAATATTTTATTAGCCAGGCTGATGCTGCACAAGGGCGAATGGAAAGCGGCAAAGCAATCTTCCATTCTGGCATTAAAAAATTTTGCTCTGGGATTTGCTTTCCTGGCCGCTGCGCTTATCATATTATATCGCATTACCGGAGAAACCTCTATACAAGCTATTCTTATAAAGCCCATTGGTTTTAAATGGAGCGTTGCGTGTGGAGTACTGATATTACTGGCAGCTATGTCGCAGTCGGCGATATGGCCTTTCCATCGCTGGCTCACCAGTTCCTTAAACTCGCCGACACCTGTGTCAGCGATTATGCATGCCGGACTTGTTAACGGGGGCGGTTTTTTATTTGTACGTTTTGCACCGATGCTGGCTAATGAGCCGCTTATTCTCAATGTGATATTTATTGCTGGAATAGCAACTGCACTACTGGGAACGCTGTGGAAGCTAATGCAAAGTGATGTAAAACGAATGCTAGCCTGTTCTACCATGGGACAAATGGGATTCATGATCGCTCAATGCGGACTCGGATTATTTCCTGCCGCAGTTGCGCATCTGTGCTGGCATGGATTGTTTAAAGCTTATTTGTTTTTGGCATCCGGATCAGCGGCCAAAGAGAAACGCTTAGATCTTGATTATCCGCCCTCATTTAAAGATTTTTCAATGGCTCTGGTTTGTGGTGTATTAGCCGCTTACATGTTTTCAGTTGCCAGCGGGAAACACTTACTTGTTGCAGACACAACGTTATTCCTGACATTTCTTTCGATGATCGCCGGGACGCAGTTTGTACTGCCTGTCATTCGTGGCCATGCGAAGGCAAAGCTTTTACTTGCAGTGGCTGCGAGCGTATTCGCAGGCGCCTTTTACGGTTTAAACGTACGCATAATCGAACTTATGCTGGAGCCCCTTAAAATTTTGGTACCGCAACCACTTAATATCCTGCACTTTATTGCAGCGGTGTTACTATTAATTTCCTGGCTATCTATGCTCTTCCTGCGCTTAAGGGGAAGACGTTCGTATCCCGGATGGCTACTTTTCCAGTATGTTCAAATGCTGAATGCCAGCCAACCACATCCCAAAACCATAACAGCGAACCGTAATGAATACCAGTTCTGAACAATTTAATACAAAAGCAATGCTAAAAGAAGAATTAATTGATGAACCGATGGAGATATCATTGGCGGATAATCCAGCACCAGTTAACCGGGCAATCGAAAAGAGTTGGTCAAGGATTGCTCCTTTCTGGCCGCTCAAAAATCTGATCGCTGTAAACCCGGTTTCAGGCTTTGAAGAGCTGACATTTAAAGAAGCGCTTACACAAGCAAACGTTTATTTTCAAAAGCGGGAAATGCCGCTTAAAATGCAGGAAGTAAACCGGCTAACCATCAAATGGCTGCAGGCGTTTTTTGATGAGGGACAGTCTACCATCGGCATGCCCCTTAGAGATTCAGGTTTACTAAACAGTGCTTTATCATTGTTCCGTTTCGATAAGCAGGTCCATAAAAATAATGAACATAAAATAAAATGGCTGGAACAATGCCCGGAAGAACCAGAAGCACTTATTGCTGAAGCGCTGTTGCTTCTTGAAATTGAAGAGCATCATCGGGAACTCTTTCTTACACTTATGCTCACGACGCTTCCGGGCTGGGCATCATACATTCAATATAGGGCAGGCTGGGCAAATGGACCTGACACTACGCAACAGCAACTTGTAATACAATCAGAATATCTGGCTTTCAGATTAGCGTTAACCTGGCTGATCTGGCCGGAGGCTAAAGAGTTAATCAACTGGCATAATAAGGCATTGATTGAGGCTGATCAGCACAATACATACAACACTATCGTCAGCGCCGAGAAAGCGTATCAACAGGCTCTGCTAAAACAAATTTGTGAAATCCGGCCGAATCAAAAAAAGAAAAAAGCCGATGCACAGCTTGTCTTTTGCATCGACGTCCGCTCGGAACCTTTCAGGCGGGCAATAGAGGCCCAGGGTAATTATGAAACTCTTGGTTTCGCCGGTTTTTTTGGTTTACCGGTTTCAATCAGTAACCCGGTAACCGGGGACTCTTATTCATCCTGTCCAGTTCTGTTAAAGCCTGCATATAACATAACTGGAATTCCAAATTGCGATGACCAGTTGTGTAGGCAAGGCAACAGCCGGCTGCAAGGAGTGAAAAAGCTTTATCAATCTCTTAAGTACACCTTTACTACGCCATTCAGCCTGGTGGAGACCATTGGCGCGGCGAGTGGATTATGGATGGCACTACGAAGCATGGCGCCCGCTGCATCGGATTTAATACAGTCTAAACTGAAAAAAGCGGTTGCACCTGATTATTCCATCATACCGAACATTGACGCTATACCAACCAGGCAGCAGGTAGCCTTTAGTGCTGGGGTATTGAAAATGATGGGTCTTACAGAAAATTTCGCGCCACTCGTTGTTTTTTGCGGCCACGGCAGTTCAACGGAAAACAACGCATTTGCGACTGCGCTTGACTGCGGGGCTTGCGGAGGACGCCATGGCGGGCTTAATGCACGAGCCCTCGCAACGATACTGAATACTAAAGAGGTGCGAATCGAACTCCGGGAACAGGGCATTGAAATTTCAAACGATACGCTCTTTGTTGCGGCCGAACATAATACTACAACAGATGAAGTTGAGATTTATGCGGAACAACTTCCAGCCTGCTTCGGTGAAAGTTTAAATAATCTTAAAGAGGCGCTCAGGCTTGCTAAAAATGAAAATATCTTGCGTAGAAGTTCTCAAATGGGTAGCTATACTAATGCCAAGCGGGCACAAAAAGCCGTCACTGTACGTGCGAAAGACTGGGCAGAAGTCCGTCCGGAGTGGGGACTTGCCGGGAATGCCAGTTTCATTGTCGGGCCAAGATGGCTTACCGAAAATATCAACCTCAAGGGCAGGTCATTCCTGCACTCGTACGAGTGGGAAAAAGATCCCGATGGAACATCCCTGACTTCCATCCTGACAGCACCTGTGGTGGTAGGTCAATGGATCAATGCCCAGTATTTATTTTCCACGCTGGATAATGTGGCCTTTGGTGCAGGAAGCAAGGTGACTAAAAATATTACAGGCAAAATAGGGATTATGCAGGGGAATGCCAGCGACCTGATGACTGGCTTGCCATTACAATCCGTCTTTAGGTCTGATGATGTGCCTTACCATACACCAATGAGGCTATCTGTAATTGTTTATTCACCCAGGGTAAGAATTGAAAGAATAGTTGCACAACATGAAAGCCTGCAAAAACTTTTTGCTAACGCCTGGCTACACATGATTTGTTATGACCCGAACGACCAGCAAAACTACCGCCTCAATTCTGATTTAAATTGGGTTAAAATCAATCAAACAGCTTTATAATCAACCAAATCAAAACCACAGGTATTTTAATCCAGCAGGCATATAAACAACGATATGAAATTTTCGGATAGTATTTTTTTTCGGCGTAATTTCCTGATCGCTACCAGTCATAAAAAAGAGGAAGCGATCGCACCCGTGCTTAGAGAAAAGTTTCAGGCGAATGTAATTGTGCCTGAAGGTTTCAATTCTGATATGTTCGGCACATTCACCGGTGAAATAGAAAGGGTAGGCAGCCCCCTTGACGCCGCAAGAAAAAAATCAAAAGCGGCCGCGTCGGCATTTAACGCAAGCCTGGTCATCGCAAGCGAGGGCTCTTTCGGACCTCATCCTTCCCTATATTTTGTTCCTGCGGACGATGAAATATTATTATTAACTGACTATGAAAATGATTTGGAGTTAGCGGTAAGAGAAGTTTCTACAAATACGAATTTTTCGGCAAAACAAGTAGCGTCGCTTGATGAGGTGAAGACTTTTGCAGAGGCGGCAGGATTTCCGGGTCATAAAGTTATTTTAAAAAAGAGCAATAATGATTATTCACATCTCGTCAAGAATATTAAAAACTGGGACGAGTTGCAGTTGATCTCAAAATTGTTTCTCGCTGATTATGGAAGTCTTTTCATAGAAACTGATATGCGTGCAATGAATAATCCGACCAGGATGTCGGTGATTGCGCAAACTGCTGAAAAGCTCGCAGTCCTTATGAATTCAAAGTGCCCGCATTGTAAAACCCCTGGTTTCGATGTTGGCAATATTGTGCCGGGCTTACCATGCATCTCATGTAAACTTCCTACAGAAAGCACACTGAAATATGTTTATATCTGCAAAAAATGCAACTATCACCAGGACAGTTATTACCCGAATAAGAAGTCTTTTGAAGACCCTCAATTCTGTGAATGGTGTAACCCATAATTAACAAGATAATGTCTCACATGATAACAGAAATTGGAAACGATATACATATCGCGGCAGAACTACTGCGCGCGAACAAATTGGTAGCGATACCCACAGAAACGGTTTATGGACTGGCTGGAAATGTATTTTCAGAAGCAGCCGTTAAACAAATATTCGGGGTTAAACAGCGGCCGGCCAATAACCCGCTGATCGTACACGTCCATAATGCAGATATTTTAAATGAGATTGTTAGATCGGTACCTGCGGAAGCTAAAATACTGCTTAATGCTTTTACGCCGGGGCCGCTAACTTTACTGCTGCCTAAAAAGAATATCGTTCCTGATATGGTAACGGCCGGTCTTCCCGATGTGGCGGTACGACTGCCCGACCATAATCTTACTCTGGCTTTAATGGCCGAAGCCGGCCTTCCGTTGGCCGCACCAAGCGCAAATCCTTATACCTATATAAGCCCCACAAGCGCCATGCACGTTTTACAAATGCTCAACGGTAAGATACCCTATATATTGGATGGCGGGTCATGCAAATTTGGACTTGAATCAACCATTATAGGCTTCCCCAAAGGTGTGCCGACCTTATACCGGAAAGGCGCAATCCCAATCGAAGAAATAGAAGATAAAATAGGAAAGATCAAGCTTGCCACATCAGAAAAAGTACTTGCCCCGGGCATGCACGCTAAACACTATAGCCCGAAAACTAAGCTCATTGTAAGTGATGACCTGGAGCAGGATATTCAAAAATACAGCCATCAGAAAATTGGTGTCATTACTTATAATGTTTATTCAAATCTTTTAGCAAACGAACATCAACTATTGTTATGCAGACACGATGACTTCAAAACGGCTGGCGCCAATCTGTATGGAGCTATGCATGCCATGGACAGCAGGGATTACGACATAATAATTGTGCGGAAATTTCCTGACACAGGTATTGGCATATCAATTAATGATCGGTTGAGCCGCGCAAAAGCCTAAAGACGAAAAATTATTTTGCGATCAAAGAATGTTGTACTGAGTATAGTTTAATCCCAATAAATTAAAAACAAAGACAATGCTTAAAAATGAATTTACGCTAATAGACGGCACATTTACTGGGTCGGAAACAAATGAGCTCTTATCAACTCTTTTTATGGATAAATTGCGGTTCCATAATATCAAAAACTTGAGTCACCTGGAGCGATTCGGCAAACCTGATGTACAGGCGGAAAAACGTATTCAAGGGTTAGAGGAAACGCTGGAACAGGTGTTAAAATTCCTCAGGAATTACGATCAGGAGAAAGAATTTGAAATACTTGCGGACATAAAGATCAAGCCCCTGAACAATCCTGAACTGTAATTTAAAACTGATGTAAGTACCGGACGCTCCCCGATTTTGGATAACTTGATAATCCGGTTGCCGGGTCCGGTGGCGGGACCGGCTTAATCGTCTGTGATTTCGTGCTTAAAAACCTCGTTTAACAAAACAGGCAGTTGCTAAATCGCAACTGCCTGGTACTTTGGTAGTAGGAACACGCGCCAGGTCGAACCTGCACGCTGATGTGCAAGCAATTATAGACGCGAAAAATTTCCTTGAAGAAAAAATGCTAATTTAATTCAAATTAAAGGATGATAAGTTAGGTATTAACAGGGAGAACCATCAGATAGTGGCTGACTATATAGATAACCTTCGGATAATCGGACTACGCTATATTCAATAAGCTATACGATAGTCATTCGAAAAATTTAAGCTTATATTGGCTGATGCTTAAATACAACCTGAAATATTCTCTTGCCGACGCCGCCCGGCTTTTCAAAGTCGACAAAGACATTGTTAAAAAATGGTGTTATTATTTTTCAGAATATTTAAGCAAAAATGCAAATCCCACAAAAGGCACGCCGCGAGAATTTAATTTAGAGGACATCCGCATATTTGGGTATATCCTGCAATATTGGGAAGATGAACCGGATTTTGAAAATATCAAATACGGCTTAAATTCAAATAGCCACCATGATGATTTCTTAATTGATGAATTCATTTTGTTAAACACCCCGTTTGTGATAGAACCGCCGGAAGACATTGATGAAAGTTGGAAGCACGGGATCTTGTTTGTAGGTTTATCCGAGTTTGCTGATACTTTCTTTCTGGCCAAATCCTATAAGCTTGCCGGCGACCGCCTAATCGAGGCATCACTTGAAAATGAGGAGCGCCTGAATCTATACCCAGCTGCCATATTCAATTACCGGCACGCGGTGGAATTGTATATAAAAGCCGTCCTAGGCAGCCATCTACAAACGCACAATCTATTAACGCTTCTTGAAAAGCTCAAAGATTACCTTAAAAAGGAATTCAATGCCAGTCTACCGGAATGGCTTGGCAATATTGTTATAACCTTTCATGATTTTGATCCTTATGGTACAACGTTAAGATATGGGGGTAACCCCACTATGGAAGAGGTATTCATTAATTTCAACCATCTGAAATCGTTGATGGAGCGACTTGCGCAAGCGTTTCAAAATATAAGATTTCATCAAGGATTACCTGATGGAATCTGATCCGATTAAGCTAACAACATGCCATAACGCCATACTTGGTTCAGATGATTTCTATATGGGAATAAGTTGATTAGGATAGTAAGTTTTTTTTCGTCACCAGATCCGCTTCGGCCTTGCCGAGTACGCGGACTATTGTCGATTTGAATGTTAGGTCATCATCTTCCATTTCCTGGATTTCGATATGGCCATCGGCGTATTCCAGGTAAGATTGCCCTTCCGGCAAGTCTTCAGAAAAAATGAGAAAGGGTAAATTTCTTTCAAATTTTTACCTGCGCAGGCGGTGATAAGACTCCCTTATTTTTCGTTCCTGTAACTCTAATTCAAATGCTGTCATATCGTTGGGTATGTGTTCCCGCGCTTAATAATTGTACTTAAATATACGACAATTATTGCGCATAGCGAATCACTTTGCTCGGATTTAATGGTTATAATAAGATTTAGTTTTTCTTAATGATCAGATGCGACAACGCCGGGTCGCTCAGTAACCGCTCCATTTCGAGTTGTATCAGCTCCTGGATATCCTGTTTGATCTGTAAATAATTCCGCTGTACAATGGCGCTGTGAATCCTCCTCACCACCGGCAATTCCACATAGCCCGCAATTTCATTTTTCAGTCCCTCATGGTCATTGATGATCTCGCAATGAAATGCCTTCAGTTCAATCTTCTCATCCGGGTTATCCGCTACCATGCCGACAAACTCCCCGGAACTCAACGCCGAGATCCGCGAGGCCGGTACCGCCGCCTCTAATTGTTTGGACCGGCTGATCGAGGTATCGCTCCGGTTAATAGATAAACTTTCCCGCTCCTGCATGATCCGCCCGATCTTTTCCGACACGTATTTAGCGGTGTCCCCCGATACCTGGCCGACCGCCATATTGCCCGTGATATTCATGATCACATCCGCCTGTTCCTTGCCATAATCCTTGCGCAGCTGGCTTGCGTCCTGGATACCCAAACAAGTGGAAATTAAATTCGATCTGCCAGTTGAAATTGTCGGAATGATGTCCGTCGTTAGCGTTGGGAATTCGTCAAAGACCAGGCTGCATTTCAGCCTATTCTTCTGGTTGATGATCTTTAGCAGCCGGTTGGTGAACAGGGATAGTACAGCCCCGTAGATCTGGATCTTCTGCGGATTATTGCCCATACAGACGATCTTCGGCTCCTTTGGGTTGTTGATGTCCAGCATAAACTCGTTACCTGACAACACATAATACAATTGCGGCGAGGCAATCCGTGCCATCGTGATCTTTGCTGAAGCGATCTGTCCCTCCAATTGCTCCACCGCATCGCGCATAAAGGCGCTCACAAAAGGGTTGATCAGCACATCGATCTCCTGCTGCGTGCGCAGGATCGTAAACAGCTTATCGTAGTCCACCTGCATCAGCTCGATCACATGCGGCAGCGTACAGAATTCCCCGTCGTTATAGCGCCGCAAATACCAGATGATTGCCGTCAGGAAATTGATCGGCGATTCCACAAAGAAATCCCCCTGCCGTTTGATCCACTCCCTATTCAAACCCAATAAGATCGTTCGCGCCGATTCCACCGCATCCGTCAGGTCGAGCATCGCCGAAGGCTCCAGCGGGTTGCAGCGGTTACTCCGCGCCAGGTCATCAAAATTGATTGAAAAGAACTTCGGCACAATTTTGTAATTCCCCTTATACTTTAGCCAGGTATTGTAGGCAATGACCGCCAGGTCCGGCATTTTGAAGTCATAAACGAACATCGCAAAACCCTTGCGGATATGCTGCGTGATCACATGCCGGATAATAAAATAACTCTTGCCCGAACCCGGCGATCCCAATACAAGGAGCGCCCGGAACATATTGATATAATTGATATAAGAATTGCGAACCTTACCCTTGAGCACATAACGCGCCGGCAGGTTCACCGAATACTCATTTTCGATCAGCCGTTCCTCCTGCGGAAAAGTCTCCTGGTCGCGGTTGAAAATATCATTGGACAACCTATCCCGGATGATCCTGGACAGCATCGTGCCGCCCGACATGAACAATAAAAAACCCAAACCCGTCACCCCCATATACAGCGACGCCAACACTGTTACATTTTCCCTCACCAGTAAAATGAAGTAACTGGCGAGGAAAAAAAACAGACCCACAAAAAGGTATAACAGCGCCGTCTTGTAGTTTTGCTTTTCATCCTTCTTCCCCTTGACCCCGATCAGCGCAATCACCAGGAACCCCAGCGCGATCAGTTTGGCTTTATAAAAATTACTGAACAAACCCGTCCGGCAAATATTCCCCAGTAAACGGGTCGACAACGCCGCTGTCAAATGCCATTCCACGAACGCCCCGTAACATTCCTTATAAAAATGTAACCCCAACACCACGATACTGATCAGCCTGGTCATGTCCAGGATCTTGCGCATCGCCTGATCGTTTTCCCCCGTCTGCATAAGCCCCTCCTAAATCCTCCCCGGTCGGGAGGACTTTTTTATCAACAACACAAATAATCAATTACACGACATTCAATCTATCCGCACCCGTTGCTTTTTCTTCTTCTTTTTCCGCTTCAGCTGCCAGTCCATTACCTCCGGCTGATAACCCGGTTCCAGCAAAGTTTCCAGTACCCCCGGCCCCGTTATATTTTTCCCCTCACCCGCAAAATTTTGATTGGAGTTTACGCTACGCCAACCGTCTTCTCCCACCCTGCGCCGTCCAACCTTTTCCGCCTCGCCCGGTTTGTTTTTTTCCTCGCTTGCCCCGCCTTGTCCGCAGCGTTCCAGGATGGCTTTGGCACTGTAAGCCTTGCCCAAGTCACTGCCATTGAACACCATCTTTTTCACATGATCTATATAAGTGATCCCATAGATCACCCCGTCCGCGTTCTGCCGCAGCACCACATCGATACCCTCCTTTTTCAAAGCATTTTTAAAACCCTCCATGTCCATGCCGCCACGCAGCAGAGCCAAATCAATCGCATTCCGCAACCGCCCCTTATGCGCAACCCGCGCCGTCTCATTCGGCCCGAACTTTTCCCTGATATTTTTCAAAGTCGGCTTGCTAAAAAAATCACTCGCCCGGATCGGCACACCCACCTTGTTACCCTGCTCGTCCAGCACCCGGTAAACCAAGCCTTCATGCTCCCGAATCCGCGAACCTTCGCTGCCCGCGTCAGCCGTAACATTATACAGTTGCAGCACCGCGTTCAACTCATTTAGTGACGTGAACTTGTAATTCTTCAGCACCGAATTCAGCAGCCCGCCGATTGCCCGTTTCGTTTCTACCCGCCCATACAAAGCCCGCTCCACATTCACCGGTTTCAGCGTGAACATTTCCCGCTGCTGGCTATCCTCCGCCCGCACCAAACCATACGCGATTTCAATTTCCCTTCGCGCTGCCGACGATTGGTTCTTCCCCAGGTTATTCAAATTGATCGCCTTGCCATCTGGCTTGATATTCGTGGTCACCAGGTGGATATGCGGATGCCCCGCATCCAAATGCTGGTACAATAAATAAGGCTGGCCAGCAAACCCGATCTTCTCCAGATAGACCGCTGCGATCTCCCGCAATAACTCATCAGAAAGTTTTTCCGAAGGATCAAAATTCAAGGAAATATGCACACTGTTTACCCGCGTCCGCTGGTTCAAAGACGTCAATTTTTCCAGCCGCGCCAGCTTCTGGTGAAAGGTCATTTGAGCCCCATCCATCGGGTAATAGCCTGCCTCCAACAGCCGCGCATCTCCCGTCTTTAGCTTTTGCTCATTGTAGTTTAAACAGTTCCTCAAACTGCTTGAAGCATGGATCACTGCAACCATTGTTCACTGATCGAATCGACCCTTGATTGGATCTCCGAAACCTTGGCAAAAAACACGTTTTTATCCCGCTCAAAAACCTGCAGCCAGGCCTGCATCTGCGGCAGGTAATCCAGCGTGTGCAACCGGTGAACCGCCTGGTTAAAATTCACCCCAATGGCATTCAGTTCTTTCCGCAATAACACCAATTCTGCAATCAATTCATCCAGCGATTGGTTCCGCGTATAGACCGTCACCGACTTGCCAAACAGCACCCGCCGCACATATTCACTCAACTTACCCACCGTACTTTTCTTCCAGGCTTTTTCCAAAGCCCCATATTCATCCCCCGTCAACCGCAGGCCAATGATCCGTACCCGACCAGTTTTCTTTTCCTCCATCACACCTCCCTAACACGCTCAAAACAAATTAAAATCACCAACAATATGGTCTTTCCCAACCGCCCCCGACTTCGGAGGGGGCGGCCAGATTCCAGTTGTTGTTAAACAACTGTACATCTGGCCGATTGCCAAACAGGCAATCTAAACCCCGGCTGAGGAGGGAAAAAACAACAAGGCAACCTATTACCTCAACTTCCCACTGGCAACCGCAAACCAGGCTTCAGCCTCGGCTGTTGAACCTCACCCTTCTGCATCAGCCATTCATTCAAATCCTTGTGCCGGCTATACCAACCGCTCTCATCCCGGTACTTCAGGCCCATCGACAGCGCATATTGCGTATAAGCCTTACCGGTCACATCCAAGTCCAGCCAAAGCCCGACCCGCTCATGCCGTTCCAAAAAAGGCAGCGCGCGGTCAAACAGCCCCGCACCGTTCAACACCACGAAATCACAGGTACCAGGCTCCATATACGGGTGCAAAGTTTGATAAGACAGGAAGTCCATAAAGCCCTCGAAAACATTCACCGAATCAGCGCCAAAATAAAACGTCGTAATGTCTTTGGGCGAACTGCTTTGCTTATAGTTTTTGTTACGGATCTCATAACCACCCGCATCGTTTTTAAAGCCGATCCCGTAATACGAATTGCCGTTAATTTGGTAGGTCACTTCCGAACAAAAAACCTCCGCCACAGCCACCGGGATCGACCGCTCATGCAGATAATTTTTAAGCGGGTATGCATATAGCGGCCGCACATCTGTAACCACCAATTTACTTTCCTCGCTGACACGTCCTTCATGCAGTCCGGCATCAAAAACCGGTAAAGTTACAACTGAAAAATCCGCATTGAATTTGACCAATAGTTCCGGGATCGAACAGCCATAAAAACGCAAGCAAAAGTCCACCATGTTCCCGCCCGCCATCAGCCCGAAATCATACCAGGAATTCGACACTGTATCCACGTGAAAACTTGCCGTACTTTCATTCCGCAAAGGCGATAAGTACCAATAATCCGTCCCCTTCTTCTTGATCGCCTCAGGTTTAAAACCCAGTTTGGCCAGGTAGCCCACCATATCCGTTTCCCTGATCCCGGCCAGGGAAAACAAATCATTTCCAAATCGCTCCATCACCATCCAATTCACATTCAGAACCCGAAAGTAGAAAGCCTAAACCACATTCACCTATCCTCCCCAAATTTTGGTGAGGATCGTTTCAGGCCCAAAAACTAATTTTACCGCCATTATTAACCATAAAAAATTCAAGCGTATGACAACAAGCGAAGTAGCCAAAGTGTATGAGACTGTACTCTCCATACCAGGCATGAATGAGGGTGTGAAAATTGATGTCAAAATCAACCGCAAGGCCGTACTATTGCTACACAGCGTGGTAGGCAATGGCCTGAATGCCAAAGAAGGCGAAACCGCAGAGCTGTTAAAATTACTGCCGGAGGAAACAGTGAAAGAGCTGAAGGACTTTAACGACGAGTGCCTAAAAAAAGCCGGCCTGATTGAACTCAGTGAAAAGCTCAAAGCCCTGCATGGTAAGTGATGAGATCGGGCCGTAATACCTTCAAAGGTCTTACGGCCCGATAGTTTACTGACCGCATATTTTCAAATATTTATTAGCTGGTAACATCGTACCTTCGGTTTCAAATGGATAATTACCTGGAATTAATTTATGCCCAATTAGCAGAGCCGGATTACGCGGCCGGCAACCTAAGGTGTATGCTCCAGGATCAGGATCAAGTTACGCAGTCCCATTTAACCACCGAGATCAAATGCTTCGAACTCCGGCTGGACGACGGCAATCTGGAACCCGTATTTGCTGCCGGGGATTTTAAACAGACGGACATTAGCCAGTTGACCGCACAGGAAATCGCGTATATCAAAGACCGGCTTTCTGTAGAAAAGGATAAATTTCTTATAGCCAGGTACGCCCATATCCTGTTTATCAAAACCCGAGATAACCGGTATGCGCTTTTGGCCATACCCGCTTATCATGATTTAGCTTCGGAATATTTGACCCTGTTACCCGCCAAAACCAGAAACAACATTGATTTTATGGACATGGTGGAGGCTTACGCCTACTTATCATTTACCATAAAATACCAGGTTGAAGAATGCCGGGATCAATTGGCAAGTTGGTATGCGAAAGCAAATCAAAAGGCTTTTTATTACGAGTGTTTTTTAAAGTTATTTACCAGGTCCAAACTTTTCAAACCGGCGCAGTTGTCGGGCTTTACGGAAAAGGCATTAAGCTATGTGCACCAACTGAATTGTGGGTTTGAAGCTGAAGATTTCCTGGAAACCTGTCTCGCCTTAGCCAAAAAAGAACAGGCAGACCAACAGCCCATCTATACGCTCATGGCGGAAAACCAGTTGAAGCTCGCGGATAAGCGCCCGGACGATACCGGGTTAATCAGGGCGGACTGTTATTTAAAAGCCAGCGAGTATTATAAAAAGGCGAAGAACTACGAAAAAGCCAATGAAACTTTAAGACTATTGCAGGCACATAAAAAGGACATCAAATTGGACTATGTTACTGTGCGGACAGACACCAGCAAAACCGATGACGCCATTGCCAATATCGCAGATTATATGCTGGCCAGCCAACCGCGCTCGGTATTTATTGCACTGGCTATTGACCAGCGGTTGCTTCCTGATATTTCAAAATTTAAGCCCAATAAAGACGCCGCCTTTTTAAACAGTGTACGTGTTTCCGCATTTGATATCAACGGCAACACCCAGATATTATCTGATTTTGAAAAGAAGCGCCGGGATATTTTTATGGATGTGCAGTTCCGGATAGAATTGTTCATCCCTTTTTTAATCAAAGAGCTGGTAAATAAAATGAAAAAAGCAAACCGGGATTTTGTGGCCGAAGGCCTTGATTATTTTAGCCATACCTGGTTCCAGAATGAACTGGCAAAAACGGCTTTAAGTGATACCCAATTTACCTACCGGTGGATGACCAGCCTGCGCCCTGCATTGGAGATCCTGTTAAAGGTTAACATTACAGACAAAGCAAAACTGCTGACACCGGAAGAACAGATGGCATTTGATCAGCTCGCCATGAAGTTTGAGGGCCTGCTGCGGGATCTCTGCGGCATGGCGGGTTTAACCACGATTAAAGTAAGAGAAGATCAAACTGTCAATAAAGATGTTAACGAGCTTTTGCAAAGCCCCGAATTACAAACCAAATTTAAAAAGGACGACCTTGATTTTTGGCTTTATACGTTCACTGCTTGTGGCTATAATATCCGGAATAATGTGGCACATGCTTTTTATCATGACCATAATTATACCGTCGCCCTATCCAACATCCTGTTAGTGGCTTACGTCCGGCTCGCCAAGTATAACGATATCGTCCGGCAGGCCATGAAGACTCGCGAAATACAAAAGTAAAGCACAAAACTTAGGGACAACTGGATGGCTTTGCATTCGCGATCCTTAAAATACCCAGTACGCATTAAAATAGTTTTGAGTATCCGGAAAGCATGTTTAGATTTGATATTATTCCATGATAACCGATGATATTATCTTATTAAATATAGCTTCCTAAACCAAACTTGTTATGGCTAAAAGAGACCCGGAGAAAACAGCAAGAAATAAAATCATAGATGAATTAACAGCCAGGCTTCAGGCGATGGAAGCAGAAGTGCTGAAGAATACCGGTATCGATTCTGTCCATTCCCTGCATGGTAAGATCGGCGGAAAATTCGCGGATTATATCGACATCAAAAATGAGGTGATCATCTCCGCAGACCATTTTATCAGCTCCTGGTTGCAGGGATATGAAAAACGGGTATTGGAAATGAGGGACTATCCCGACAGTCCCGAATGCGAAACCTTCAAACTCTTACAAAAGCATAAAGTTTTTAAAGAATACCTGCTTGTTTTTTAGAGCGGACCTATCTCAGAAATTATGAAGCCTTATCAAAACTTCGCCCGGCAATTGAGGATAGCGAAATCTGGATCGGGCAGGAAAATGCATCTTATGGGTTATTGATCACCCCACGGTTTCCGAACGATAAATGGGAAAATGATAAAAGTGAGATCAGGCATTTCGACAAGAAATACTGGACCATAGGGCATGTCTTAAAAACAGGGCTAGTAGTGCCTGACGAATTTGAGATCATGACTTTTTCATCAGTGGACGATTACCTGAAATTCTTTAAGAACGTCATTGTGCGGAATTCCGGTTCGGTTTATGAAAAGGCACTTGCACAACATTATATCGACTATGTAAAAGGACATGAGGACCCGGAAAGCGTGCCATTGCTTATTCCTGAATTTCGGTATGATGGGTTATTGAAAAAGCATAAGTACAGACTCGATTTCACCATTATTCAATCAGATAACCTAAATAAAGTTGGCTTTGAACTTTCCCCCTGGTCAAGCCACGGACATCTGGCCAAAACAGCCAGCTTGACCAATAAGGAGATCAATGAAATGGCCAAAGATAACTTTGAAAAAGAAATGCGCAAACACCGCGATTTTTTTAAAAAGCATGGTGTATTCGTGATGATCTATACCGATACCGAACTCGCCGATACCAAAGCTATTTTTGAGGACATGAAGAAATATTTAGAGCCAAAAACGGCAGGCAAGCAGTTGAAATTTCATATCATGGAAGATTTTCTTTAAAAAGGACCTGCTGAAAAAATAAATAGCACGGATGCGTATAAACTATACCGTCTGCGCATTAGCTACCCGTTTGTTGAATAAACAACGATTAAAATAAAGTCAGCTGCACCATACTGACTTCACAGCTTGCTATCGCTTTTAATGTTTTTTGCAGCACATCCTGTTTGTAATTCGTCGTATCGGAATTACCGATATACTGCGACATTTTAACTTTCATTTCACCCAAAGCAGCCGATAAAGCCGCTTCCCGGTTAGGATATTTTGTGCAAAAAACGCACAGCGGCCCGCTGCTCCCGGCAGTACCATAATTACAGCTTAACGAGTAAGCCCAAACCCCGTTAGGCCCGTGGCCGATACGGATACTGCTTTGTTCCAGCTTGATTTCTTCAAAGTCCATGAACTTCGGTGCAGCGAACCACCCATATTGGTTAAAAGCAATTTCCGTAAACCCGAATTCCAAAGCCTCACGATGTTCACGGACGTTCATTAATATCTGCCTGAAGCTATCCCCGAAACCCGCGAACCAAGCTAATGCTTCCGCATCCTTATTCTCGATAACCGCACTGATCTCCGCCAGTAGCTCCAGTTCATAGCGCGTCAGGTGGTTGTCCGCCTGGTAGCTGATGATTTCATTTTTGGACTGGAGGGTTAATGCAAACTTTTCCATAAGCAAAAAATTAAGTTTTTATTACCTTACAGCGCGCGGCAGGTGCCTGTCAAGGGCCCCGCAGCGCGGGGTTTATATACCCTTGACAGGCACCTGTATAGCGCGCTACCTTTGTGCTAAAAACTTAATTTTTGATGGGAAAGGCAGCAGACCCAAAGACCGGAAACACTATTGCGCCGCGGCAAACGTGCGCCGACCCAACTCCAGCGCCGCCAGCAAGGTAGCCGCTTTCGCTACACCAATCCCCGGAAACCGGCAAAAGTCATCCGCCGTCCGGTTCAACAGCCGCGCCGGTGAATCCTTAACCGATTTCATGATCCGCTGACAAAGGTCCAGTACGGACAGCTCCGACGAACCCGTACACAACAGGATCGCCAGCAACTCCGCATTGCTCAGCGTACCCGCGCCTAATGCATGCAGCTTTTCACGGGGCCGGTCATATTCCGCAATCGCTTTCATGCCTTTCGGGTCTTTTACCAGTTCCATCCTCACCTCCGGCGGTGACAGTTCCCCATAAGCGAGCTGTCCCAGGATCATGGACAGCGCTTCTACGAAAAATGCCAGGTCTTCTTCCCACAACTGCACCGTATTCCGTTGAAACTGACCCTCAACATATTGCTCACTCGAAGTGATCAGTAAGATATGCGTATCGTTCTTTGCTTTTTTGACATCAATAAAATAATGCTTTTTCCCGTGCCCGAAACTTTCCGAAGCCAGGTTCGGGTAATTTGTCTTGACTGCTTCCATAATTTAATGATTAAATGCCAGACAAAGCTCCGCCTAACCGCAATCAATTTTAATTTTTGGCTGTTGTATAAACGATTATAACCGTTTCAATCCCAACTAACCCTTGGCCGAAATACCGGATCATGAACGAGATCAATTCAGAGAAACCTATTAAAACCTGTTTGGAATGCGGCGACCCGCTCGGTCCCGGCCGTGAAGACCGAAAGTTCTGTAACGATATCTGCCGGACTGCCTACAATAACCGCCGGCGCAAAGAGCCAGGCCGTGAAAAGCCAGACAAAACCAGCAGCGAAAACCCCGCCTTTCAGCAGGTCTACCAAATACTCGTCAAAAACAGGGAGATTTTAATGCTGCATGACTACTATAAAGAAGAACCCTATTTCCTTCGCGACCTGCAGGGCCACGGCTTTAACCTCAAGTATTTCACCAGCGAGTACACCCTGGAGGGCACCGGCATTTTCAAATTCTGTTTTGACTATGGCTACCATATTAAAGAAAGCGGGCGCGTTTATATCCTGAAACGCCCTGATGAGATTTTTTGCTAATCCTGATCTAGCAAAATAAACAAGGCAACTGCCCGCCCCGCGGGCTGTTGCGTCCGCCGGCAAAGCGGGTGAACCGCAAGGACGTGCGCGCCAGCGCGTGGACTGGAGGTGAACCTGCTGGCCGGCATGTAAATCAATCAAAAAAGTTAAGCCCTCAAATCGTTACAGCTTAGGCAAATGGCCGTTTATAGCGGAACAGCCTTTACGCTTATGATACAGGCTGCAATAATTTCATCCAGGGTGCTTGCATATTGACTATTATCCAGCAGCCAGTCCAGGTTTTCCTCTGACAACTCCAGTTGGTTTTCATTCAGGTCGGTCAGCGTTAGGATTTTGGTTTTCTTTTTCTGGTTTTCCTTTAACAAGTCCAATGCCGGAAACAGCAAACAGATCTACCTGACCGACAATGAACGGCGGATGATCCTCAAATTCCAGGGCGATCCCCAAAACATCAAATCCGCTATAGTGGTTTCCCTGCAAACTTTTATTGAGAAAACAGAAAACGCCACCCAACGTTAGCTTCGCAAAAACCAGTCTAACGCACTCACACTAAAAAAGATCTCACCCTTCCCCCAAAATGCGTGAAGTCATTTAACTCAGCCGCACGGCCTGCCTCAACCATAAACTGGTAGCCGGACACTTTGCGATCCTTCAACATACCGTCGAAACCAGCGATCGCCTCCCACCACAACCCCGTATCAAACAGGCATAATAGGGCCATAAATCCGTCCCGCCCTATCAACTTAAATGATACCCCCTCATAAAAAAGCTAAAGCTACCTGTTGAATCGATTAAAAAAACAATTGTAAGTCAAGTAGTTAGCTAATAATTCCAAATCTTTATTGGAATATTTAAATATTTTTTCAGAAACTTGCATTTAACCAATAATTAAAAATTAACCATAAATAAAATAAAAACTCCACGCTGCAGCCCATAAAATTTCGAACTAAATCAAAATTATATGACTGAAACAGAAGAAACCCAGGCATTCGAAGGCCTTTTCAGAGTGTTCAATTTTATCGCACCCCTATCCTACGCCTTCCTGCAAAGGGTACGCACCTATCTCCGCCCCGAGAGCCACCCCAAAAAAACAATCCTGCTCACTGAAGGAAACATCGCCCGTAAAATCTATTTTATCAGCAAAGGCTTCGCCCGCTCCTTTTTTACCGACCGGGACGGACGCCAGCACACCCTCTGGTTCATGGGCGAAGGCGACCTCATGCTCAGCGTGTACGGCTTTTACCGCCAGCAGCCCGCTGCTGAAAACATCGAGCTGCTCGAAGACAGCATCCTGCTGTCACTTACCTGGGAACTCGTGCAGACCGTTTACAAAGATTTCCCCGAGTTCAATTACCACGGGCGCCTCCTCACCGAAAAATATTACCTCATGTCGGAAGAACGGGCCGTGCTGCTGCGCACCCGCAACCCCGCAGAACGCTACGCCAACTTAGTTGCAGCCCATCCCGATATCTTACAGAAAGCCTCGCTGAAAGACATCGCCTCCTATTTAAACATCAACCAAGAAACCCTCAGCCGGATACGCGCCCAGAAAATAACCGCCCGGTAACCAATATAACGCCGAATGAAAAGAAAGATCATTTACAGCTGCCTCACATTGTTCATCATCCTGCAGGGCTGCAAGAAAGACACACCTGTAACACAACCCGCCCGCCAGGCGACAGATACCACGACCTTGTCGCTCGCCGCAGCCAGGAACTGGTTCAATAACCAGCCCGCCCCCTCAGCCGGAAAAAATCAAAACAGCGCCAGCCAAACTTTCTCCCTCAGAAAACTTACCGTAGCATGGGATAAGGTCACTTCCAATACCAACGCGGCAGGCAACTACTGGCTGGCAGCCACCGGCGGGAGCCCAACAATCGGCAAGTACCTCACCGGGTACCGGAAAATCGCCTTTTTTAAAACCGGCAACCACGCCGTCACCGCCCGCATACTTGAAATCATACCCGACGGCCTTTACCTGCAGCTTAAACAAAAAGCCACAACCGCAGATTTTACCGGCAGGCTGTTTATCTACGATACCAACTATCACCTGCTCGGCGGCAAAATATTTTCCGGCGGTAAACTAGCCGGCGAAATCAAACCGCAAAAAAATCAAACCCAAAACAACACCCTGCATACCGATAACATGCAGACCATCACCGCCTGCGAATGGCACGATTCCAATTATATCAATGCCGAAGGGGAGCTCGTTATCTATTCAGAGCAAGTTTGCACTGACACCACCATCGATGACGGGCAGGGAGACTTCGACGGCGGCACCGGCGATTACCTCGGCAATGAAAGCGGCGGAGGCGCAACAAGTTCAACCGCCCCTCCCGTCTCCAACCTCCCCGGCGAAAACGGCCCCGGCGTCAACCCCAAAAGCCTCATGGACTGCTTCGGCAACATTCCCGACGCCGGCGCCAGGTGCACCGCTTGTGGACAAGGATCATTTCGACAGGGGCCAGCACAATCGTATATCATCACGTAGCGATCAGCGCCGGCTCAGACAGAGTCAGTCAATCCGGCATTTTTACCGTTAACGGCAATTTCTCTACCGCCGGATTTACCGGCACTTACAGTAAAACAACGAGCAGCTTAACGATCGGCGGCGATTTTATTCTAGGAACCGGCTCAACATGGTCATCTACCTCCGGTACGATAACATTAACATCGTCAGGTACGGCAAACATCAATACCAATGGGGTCAGCGTCAACCAGGCCATCGCCATCAACGGCACGGGCTCGTTTACCTTACAGAACAACCTGGACTGCTCCGGCAGTATCGCTACGCTGTTTAATATCCTGCAAGGCACCTTCAACGCCAATAACTTTAATCTGACGGTTCCGCTTTTCAACTCGTCGAACGCTAATGTAAGAACGATAAACATGGGCAGCGGAACATGGACAATTACCGGCAATGCCACCACGGTATGGACATTAAACACATCAACCAACCTGACCTTTAATTGTAATACTTCTAAATTACAGTTTACGTATTCCGGTTCATCCGGAACCCGGACGATCGGAACCGGATCTACGCTCGTTTATTATGATTTTTATATCACTGGCGGTGCAGACACCATCGTCATCGCGTCGTTATTTTGCCACAATTTTAACACAACAGGTTTTACAGGCACCTACAGCAAAACCACTGCTACCCTAAACGCGAGTGGTGATTTCATCCTCGGCGCCGGCTCAACCTGGAGCTCCGCCAGCGGCACCATCACTTTAAGTACCACCGGAACGGCCGTGCTCAATACCAATGGCGTAAATGTTAACCAGTCGGTAGCCATAGCGGCGACCGGAACGGTAACCTTAATGTCAGACCTTAACCTGACGGGCTCCGTCAATGCCACGCTGACGCTGACCTCCGGAACCTTTAACGCTAATAATTTTAATATAACGGTTTTTTCTTTTAACGGCAGCGGAACCGGCGTGAGGGCTTTGAGCATGGGTAACGGCACCTGGACGATAACCGGCAATAATACAATCATCTGGAGTTTCAGCACCATAACCAACCTGACGTTTAGCGCGAACGGCAGCACCCTGCAGTTTACCTATGCAGGTGCTGCCGGGACAAGGGGATTCACAACAGGCTCTACCACCATTGCCTACAACAATATTTCCATTACCGCCGGATCGGATACGTTTAGCTTGAACAGCACGCTGACCGCAAACGGCAATTTCAGCACCGATGGATTTACAGGAATATTCACCAAAGCCTCAAACAGCCTAACCATAGGAGGCCACTTTACCTTAGGAAGCGGCTCCGCATGGAGCACCACTGCCGGCGCCATCACATTGATTTCAACCGCTGCTGTAAATATTGACACAAACGGCGTAAATGTTAACATGGCTTTAACGATCAACGGCGCCGGATCCTTCACTTTGCAAAATAACCTCGACCTCACAGGCACGATAGCGGCAGCGCTGACGGTGACCCAGGGTACATTTAACGCGAATAGTTATAATGGTTCCTGCCCGATATTCAGCAGCAGCAACAGTAACGTAAGGTCCATAAACATGGGCAGCGGCCTATGGACCATTACCGGCAATGGTACAGCGGTTTGGACCATAGGCGGCACCCTGACCAATCTGACTTTTAATGCCGCTGGCTCAACCTTGAAATTCATCTATGCAGGCCCGGCCGGTTCAAGGACCGTTAACTGGGGTGGTTCAACATTAATTTACAATAATGTTCACATCGCCGCCGGATCCGATATTTTTTCACAAGCAGGTTCGTTTGCGGCGAACGGTAACTTTTCGACCGCTGGCTTCACAGGGACATATAGTAAATCGTCGTCCAGTTTAATATTGCAGGGAAGCTTCACTTTGGGAATGGGTTCGGCCTGGAGCAGTACCGGCGGAACGATAACTTTAACAGCATCCTCGGCCGTCAGCATTAATACCAACGGGGTTAAGGTCAACCAGTCGTTAAATATCAGCGGCGCCGGCACCTTTACCCTTCAGAACAACCTGGATCTATCGGGTAACGTGCCCACAACGCTGACGGTTACCACCGGCACCTTTCTTGCCAACAATTTTAACGTAGCGGCTGGTTTCTTCGCGAGCAACAACAGCAACCCCCGCACCATTGATATGGGTTCGGGTACGTGGACACTTAACGGATCCGGCGGGGCCGTGTGGAATTTGTCCGCCATAACCAACCTCACCCTGGTTACCGGCACCTCCTCCCTGGAATTTACCAGTAATGATTCTGCAGCAGTAACCATGAACACCGGCGGCGGCGCCATTTTATATAATACCATTGCATTTAACAGGGGCGCCGCCAGCGGCTCAATCGTCATCGCCGGCGACCTGAACTGCAACAGCTTCAGCGATACCGGCACAGCTGCACATACCCTTACCGTAAATAATGGCAATACCCTGGCAGTGAATAACAATTGGAATGTTACAGGGGAAGCCGGTAACCTGATTACGCTTACCAGCTCATCACCGGCAACCGGCGCCTTTCATTTAATCAACCTGAGCGGCGCACCTTTTACCAGCGATTACCTGAACATACAGCACAGCATAGCTACGCCCGGCAATTACTGGCTGGCGGGTTTAAACAGCGTGAACAACCAGGACGTTGCCGCACCGGGTGCAGGCTGGGCTTTTTCCAGCCAGCCGGTTTTACAGGCAGGTTTTCTTTCATCGATGTGATATAGTGTAAAAAATTCGATAATAATTATGGCCAACACCAGCTGCTTAACTACCACACCCTTCTCGCTCACCGGCGATACCTCTTTTGACGACCAGCAGGTCTCCTTCCAGCTGGCATTCAACAGCCAGTCTGACCGGGATACCGTAAAAGCTTTTGAATGGTACCTGGATGAAAATCTCGTTATAGACCAGAACCTGCCGGAACTGACAGGGGAAGTAGCCTGCGGCAATCACACCGTTGCGGCAAGGATATTAACCGATGAGGGCTGGAGCGGCCTACAGAGCCTCGACTTCACCACCTGTTTTGTAGCCATAGGCGTTGACTACACCCTGGCCGAACAGGCAGTGCCTTTTGTAGACGTAAACATGCAGATCAAAGACCAGGTTACAGGGGCCATTATTAAGGACCTTTATTGGGCCGACAGCGGCACATTGAGCCTGAATACCCTGGATAAGTTCAGTGTAGAGGTGTATGCCGTGTACACATCGGTCCTGCCAGGCGCCGTCATGTATCTGCAGGTCACCAAGAATGGCGAGGTGGTATTTGAAGGCACTAAGCCGGCGGTCGCACTAAGTGAAAACCCCGGTTCATCCATCATCTTCCGCGATACCCCGGCGAGTACCGATCATTATGAACTGTTTGCCGCCAGCTACTCCGACCCCTCGCTGAACTATACCCTGGCGGAGCAGCTGGACCCCTTTGTGGATGCTAACCTGCAGATCAAGAGCGGGGAGCAGGTACTGGCGGACGTGGTATTCAGCGGCTCGGGAACCGTAAACGTTACCAAGGACGAGCCGGTAACCTTTATCGCTACCGTCGGACAGGATTCGGTAGGGACGACGAACCCGACGTTCAATCTTACCGTCACTAAAAACGGCGCCGAGCTGACCAACCAAACCCATGCAGCAAACGCCGGAGCTATATTAACATACGATACGACTATGGAATCTGGAGCCGTGTATGAAATGGTCGTAAGCACGCATTCTGACTAATACTAAAAATCAACCCAACTGAACATGAATAAATATCTCTTTTCCTGCCTGCTTTTACTCATTATGACCGGTGCGTTTGCCCAGCAAAAAAAAGTCGCCGTAGTAACGTTTTACGTCGATAAAAAAGTTGACCTCAGCGCATTCGGCCTCGAGACGGCCGCCGACCTGCTCAAACTGGAGCAGGACCCGAACTTTAATATGGAGCCGCCGCTCAGCCATTTCCACCAGGAATTTTTTGATAACTATGCCAAAAATTTCCCTTTTGCGCTCGTGCCTGAAACCGAAGTGACCGGCAATCCCGCTTACCAGGCCCTGGCGATCGAAGATGAGCCCTATGCCAATAAAGAGGTCAGGTATGCCGCCACGCCGGGCTATAAGGTCATCGATTACAATTGGGGCACCAAAAACGAAAAAAACCTCCTCGCCCTGTTCAAACAGTATGACGGGATCATGTTCGTCTACCTCAGCTTTAAAATGGAGAAAGGATTTGCCATCAACGGCAACGGCACCACCAAGATGAGGGCTTATACCCATATCGTCCTGCTGAACCGCGATGACCAGAAGGTATTCAATATCAATGAAAGCGCAACTTCCAAAACAACCGGTGTAGTAGTCGGCAACCTGCCCATTATGAAACCGGAGAAAATATTGCCCATGTGCGAAAGTGCGTTGGCTGAACTGATGGAAGACCTTCAGAAACGGATACCGAAACTCATAAAAAAAGCAGACGCAAAATTATAAATACCATGCCGGATAGTTCATCTTTTGCACCGAATTCTTATTTCTTTACCGACCCCTCGGCCATAACGCAGAGCGCAGCGCAGGCTTTTGGGCCGGTATCGGCCGACGAATACAGGATAACTACGCTATTCGACGTGGCCGACGGTACCAACGCCTACGCGGTTTGCACAAGTGTAGTTTTGGTGCAGCCGCAGGCAGACGATAATAGCAAGGTGAACCTGATTTTAAGGCCCTATAAACAGCCCATACTGGGGTTGAATATTAAATATTTTATTTACCGGGGCCTTGATAAGACTGATTTTTTTGACGGCGACAATGTAATAGCGGCGAGCTCCGAAACATCTGATTTTATCAATAAGATAAATGAAAGCTTTGCCGCCTACTACACACATATCGGTGAGGATAAACCCGACTTCTCTGCGAAATTTATAGGGTTTGACGAAGCCAACCAGCCCGACACATTACCCATCAGCAGCTTATTTTTTAAGCAAACCGAATATACCGGCACCGGCGATGATGCCACGGAGACCCCCGAAACCGCATTCGAGTTGCCGGTGATAGCAGCCGGTGCGTCCCTGGGTAGCTTTGCCGGCGCAGGCAGCGGCTTTGACATTGTGTTAAACTACGGCGACTACAGCCTCCCAACCCCGAATGACGAATTTGTTTTTGACCTGGCTTACGCCCGCAAGGCTGAGGCTACCATAGACATAGCCGCCGAAACCGACGACTATAAAAAGAAAGTGATAAAGGAGCAGATCTTCCAGTTCCTGGACGCGGCGGCTTATTACGGTTTCCATTACCGTGACAACGGAGTTGTTGTTGTAAAAGGCGAAACAACTGATGCGAAAAAAACGAACGAAGCGATATATACCGACATCGTTCAAAAGTTCTCTACCAAGAACAGGCTTTACATTTACATACAAAGCGACCGTACCCGCTCTTACAATTTTTATGGCAATTACAATATTGATGACACCACCACAAATAGCCTGAAGATAGGTACTGACGATGGATCGTTAACAGCCATAGCTTACGGAACAAACGGCTGGCCGCTATTGATCAACGAAAACCCGCAGGACACTGATGAACCCAGGAATAACTTGTTCTTGCAGTTTGTGACAGATAACAATCCGAATACTGTTTTATATGGTTATACCGCGCAAATAGATAATGCGCAGGGGAATAACTTTTGCGGGCCGGATGATTTGAAATTGCCCGATGCTGAAGATGGCACACCGAGCACACTTACTAAAATTGTAAATATTTCTAACGCTTCTACAGGGGATAACGGTGCTAAATTGAATGTTGCTAATTTTAATATCCTATTATATCAGGGCGCTGTTTATGACTTTGTAACGGGACAAAGAAAGGATAATGAGGGTAATATAGTAGATATTGTGTCGCAGCCTAATTTTTTTGATGATGTATTTGGTGAATCAAACGCTACAGCGCTATTAAAGGCCACCCCAGAGACGCAATACTTCACGTTTTCCATGCAAAAATTAAACCTAGTTAATCATTTTTATAATGATATCCAATATGGGATTTCTGCTACACAAACTATTATTGTTAACGATGTGGTAAATACTGGTGATTTAATTACCCCAACATTAAACCGGGTAACTTATATTACTGAATCTGTTGATATTTTGAATAACGTTACTTCTATTTCCGGAACGGTTGCTGCGGATACGAAATCTTCTTCATCAGTTTCAGGGGGTGTTACGAATATTGAAAGCTATCAATTGCCTGACCCTTTTTATTTCGATTTGCTTCCGTTTACAGATTACACACTGTTGATAAACGGCTTATTGTTAAAAACAACAGACAATTCTGTGCCCAATAGAATTATTTTAGGCCTAACTAAAGCGGAAAACGATTTATTAAATGAGTTGATTAACTTGAACAGTTTGACTAATGCCAGGCTCTTTATCATTGACATGTTTACAGATGCTATTAATCTCATTTCAACTGAAAATGTTGTTTATAAAAAATATCAAGCCGCGTTGCTGGGAGAAACAATTTCGGGGGAATTAAAATTGGTAGCCAGTGATGTACCGATTATGGTTTATTCCATAGATAGAAAGTGTTACTTCACTAAGGGATATGTAGACTATGTCGAGTATGAGCCTATCAAATCTTTGTATTTAGACCTAGAAATTTCATTATAATTATGGCAGATGCAGCAATATTTATTGACGGAAAGGTAAGGCAGACAACAAATCTGACAGGCGTCACTTTTAACAGCAAGACAGGTTTTGTTGCAAATTTTACATTCAACCAAATAAGATATGTACATGTTTATAAAGATAAATTCAACAATCGAGATGCAAACTCAAAAAATGCCAGCGCCGGGTATTATAACGAATCACAGTTCCTGAAATATTTAGTGAACGATGGGGTTTCTATAAACGATTTGCCGGCCGCTAAGCTCAATCTTGATACAATTACTTCTGCTAAATTAAAAGATACAGTCAGGGTTCAATTTTTCAGAGTTAAATCACCTTATACTGATTTTTGTACGGTAGATAAATACAGTTGGGACTTTGATCCAAACGCAAAGGTTTTGGATGATACACATTTCGATATTATACTTCAGCCAGGATATACAGTTGTCCAGGAAAAAATTACATTGTCGGCTGTATCCGATGATTTTTATGCTAAAACATCGCATTGGTTACTAGTTCAGATTTTACAGAGGATAAAGATTCCGGCGCGTATTATATATCGTTAATTTCTTTACAAATTGAACGAATAAATAAAGACGTTTTTCCTTTGTTTTATCAGTCGAGCAGTTTAGGCGCCTATATTGCCGTTCAGAACCTGGAATGGAGAACTGGTAATATATTTATTAAGCCGTCATTACAAGATCTCATCGACTACTATATAAACCTTACAAGTTTCTATAATCTCGCCTATGCTAATCAGGTGCTTATTGCAGCTGCATCTGAACCGACAAAGCTATTTTGGCTTGCTAATTGCCTATCCGCAAGCGGATTGTCTGTATTTTCAGTCGATGACAAAATATACATCATCGTGCAAGCCATCAAAGAAAGCAAAGCATTTGCTTTAGTTAATGTGGCAAACAACTTCGCTACACTCGTAGGAGCTGGTACTCCATTATCTGAATCTGATGCCGAATGGATATCCAATATCACCGCAAAATTAATTTTAAAGATAGTTGAATCCGTTACTATAGTTGAGACCCAGTGTGATGCTTTTTTAAAAAACTTAAATACCATTGGCATTTATGGCATAAGCAAAGACGAAACGCTTTTTGAGGTAATTTATAATTTTCTGGGAGATAATCAGGTAGGTAATATCATTGGTGATAATAAAGTGGGGAGAATTGTTGGCGGCATATTTGGGAATGCCGATAATCGCAGAAACTTTATGAACTTTTTACTCAGAATATGGCAAACCTCAATTTATAATCCTTACTACCCGTCGCCAACATATACCTTGCCCGCTAATCAAGATAACGTATTCCCAGAATCTTATTATATGACGGATTTGGGCGCCGCGCACTATAACGGGGAAAACGCAACAGTACTTTTTGTATCTGAAAATAGGTATGATGTGATTTCCTTTACACAATCTTTTAATTTCAGCATAGAACGGAACAAAATAATTGCTTACGAAAAGACAACTACCAGCTTCACTTTCGAAGGCCTGCCCGTTAGCGCACCCGCCAACGACTTATACGGTACCTACGACTTATACCAGCCGATATCTATAACAGGTTTCCAACCAGACCTGGACATTTCGATGCCTAATACAAATTGCTTCCCTTTGTTTTTCCTGTATTTCGCCATCGACTATAAAGATGTTAAAGATGCTGATGCGCTCATTGAATTAGCAATCAACGTCGCCTTGAATTTTACCGGTATAGGTGAAGTAGCCGATTTGGAATATTTAACCTATCTAAAACAAATATCAAAATTTAATGCATTAGAAGATCTGGAAGCATCAAAGGCATTGCTGACGTGGCGGGAAGTGAGGGGGATTAATGAAGCTGTTCAGTTCAGTGCAGGTAATGCTTTAGCAATATCTAATTATCTTAACACTACTACTACAGACCCAGGTCTAAAGGAGTTAACTTCATATTTAGATACATTCTTGGGTGCGGTACTTTTAGGCTCAGTATGTTTCCATCCTATAATTAAAGGGAAGGTAACTTTTGCGGCGAAACAAGTAACAGAAGCGTATGATGGTTTACCAGCTGAACTAAGGAGTTTATTAACTCAACGAGGCGTGTCTAGCGACAACATCGACGCGATCAGGGTTTTTTCTGATGACGCGACAGCGGTTAAAGTATTGAAATTTTCTGATAATAAAGAGTTAAGAAAGGCAATTTTAGCGTTGAATGACGAGGATATTGTAAGATTTTTGAATGACTTTGCAAATATCTCAGATGATCTATTGCTTAAGCTTAAAGACAGCCCCGAGTACGTGGAATATTGGAGCCAACTCTCGGATGTTGAAAAAGATGCTGTGAACGCAGACAAATTAACTTCTTTTACCAGTTGGTATAAAAATTATGTGGTTACACGAGCTCAACGGTATTTGGATACGGGAATATGGATAGATGTGAGAAGAACTAAGCCAGGAGGGAAGCCAGTTTTATACAACCCGCATGAAGTGGAGACTATAGTAGAAATTGATATTAAATTCAAAGCAAAATCAAGACCCAACGGATCAGAAGAAGCAGGAGACGCAATCGCAACAAGCGGGTTATTAAAGAGTAAAAGTTATGATCCTTTAGGAGCACCTTTGACAGCTTTTCAGAAGTCGTGGACAAAAGATCCACAACAGTTTATCGACCAATTTCTAGATGCTATTGATGTCCATTTTAACAAAATAAGGACGCCGCTGCCGCCTCGCCCACCATTAGATATAGTAGTTATGGATCTCAAGCATTTTGATGATTTTGACCCTGGAATGAGAACGACAATAATGAATAAAATTAATAGCCCAACTTATGAATATAAAGAATATGTAAATTCCAATAATTTGATAATTATTAATTAAGCAAAAATCAAATGGATAATATAACATACATTAAATTTAATTCCCATGGATTTTGGATCCATCAGGCATTCGTTGAGGTTTTGAGTGACTACATATGCCAAACTTTTGAAGATCTTGGGGTAGATACTTTTTCTGAAAATTTGAAGAAAATTTACCGTATATGTGATTCTAACAGGCTTGGTGAAAACATTGGCATGGTGGGCATCCCGTTCGATAGAACAATTACCAATAATGCCGATAAAGTTATTATGCTAGATATATTGAATCAAACAAAGACATTAATCGCCTCAAAAGGAGCTGAATTGAGCTTAGCGATGCTTGAAGCTTTTGAAAGTAGAAAAACAGACGATTACTTTAGAGTCCCCTGGAACTTTCCGATCAAAACGCAAAGTTTAATTGCAACAATTGATATAATTATCAAGGTATTAAATGGCACATGGACTTCAGACAACTACAGCGTTTATTTTGTTGGATTCCCTAATATTTCCCAGCAAGAGGAAATATAGCACCAGATTAGGTTGAGGGTACGATGGCTAATTAGCGTCGTACTCTTGATAAATTGGTTATGACTGAAAATATAGATAAGCCAAACCCAGGGTAATTGAAAAAGAATGAAAGATTTAAATCGTAAAAGCAAATAACAATGTCAACCACGTCCATAACCCCAAGATATTACCCGCAATTATCAGACCTGATAACGGCAGATGATTTGCCCGATTTTTTGGATTTTGCGAAAAATGGCCTGGATAGCGTACTCGGTAGTATTCATTATAAAAACTTTCAATATTCAAAAGGACAGCGTTCGGACAGCTCGTTTTATAAAATTGATATTGTTACTCAAAGCATAGGCCTCGATTTACCCTTTGGCCTGCGTATGGTGTTGAACTCAGACGATAACGGCGATACTAATATTTCCTCTTTCCCGGTAACATTGCAATACCAATGGGCCATTTTTTCTTTTCTGCGTTCTTTTAATCTTTCTAATGTTTCACTTGATCCGGAGAGTCTTTTTCAATTAGGCCTCAATATTTTCAAAGTAACCGATGAACAAGTAATAGCTCATATCCTTAATTTTTTTGTTAGCCCAGTTGATACCAACACCACCATTTATCAGCAGCTAGTTGACGATATAAATATTTTATATCCCAATGCAAATTTAAGCCTGCCTGAGGATCAAACCCCAACCGTTAGTTTGATTGCCACATTAATCAGCACTAATCCTAATATCCCAAAGAGCATTTCGGAAGTACTATATGCTATCTATATATTCGATAACGGTCTCGAAAATGCCAAAAAAAAACTTGAAGAATTTTATAATCATATTGTTCCTGGAGGGATAGAAGACTACATTAAAGATCTCATCAAACCCAAAATCAAAGCCACCCTCACTCTTTCCGCCGGCCTTGAATTTCCAACCTCTGTATTAAAACCCGTAACCCAGGACGGCACCCCAATCCCTAATGTAAAATCCATTTTTCAATTCGGCAGCGGAACCTTCTATGTAGATACCGAAGCCGGCATTGGCTCAGACCTGGCCCTAAGCGGCTCGCTTATCCCTGAGTATGCAGAAATAGGCAATACCGGCATCGTAGTCAGCCTTCAGAATGCAAAGCTGGATCTGAGCAGTACCACTAATATCCCGGAAGCCACCGCCGCCGGTTACCCCGTCGATTTTATCGGCATATACGTACAGCATACCAGCGTCAGCTTCACCAAGTTTGGTACAGATGCGCCCAATAAACCCAGTGCTACCATCAGCGCCGATAATTTGTTCGTCGGCACCGGCGGCGTATCCGGCAAAATAACCCTCGAGGACAACGGCCTGCTTTACCGCAATTTCGGCAACTTCGAAGCAGAACTTGATCAGTTTTCCATCACCTTCCGCCAGAACGCCATCGTTGATTCCGCTATCAGCGGCAAGATCACCCTGCCCTCCGGCTTTACCGGCGAAGACAACCAGCCCTCCGTCATCCGGATAGACGGACACATCATGGATAACGGTGATTTCTCCATTACCGGCACCTTCCTCGGAGAGCAGCCCGCCTTCACCTTCCCGAACGTGTTCACTGTTGCCATCAGCAAGCTCGAACTCGGCGAAAAAGGCGGCCATTTTTACCTTAGCGTCGCCGGCAAGCTGGATTTTATAGCCGACATCCCTGTCCTCGGCCAGGTGCTGCCAAAAGACATCATCATCAATAAGCTCATCATCTGGGATGACGGACATATCGAGTTCGAAGGCGGAAAACTAACCGTACCGAAAGCCTTTAGGTTAAATATCGGCCCGGTGAGCCTTGAAGTATCCGAACTCACCCTCGCGCCGTACAAACGCATGCACAATGGCATCGAACGCAATTACAATTATATCGGCTTCGACGGCATGCTCAACGCCGGTAACGCCGGCATAGGCGTCGGCGGCAATGGCCTGAAATACTATTTCACCAATGACAATGGCCCCGGCAAGCCATTTGACCAATTCCTGAGCATTGACGGTATCGAGATAGACCTCTCGATAGCAGCCCACCACCCTAATTTTATCCTGCACGGTTTCCTGTCCATGAAAAACCCGGACGGGGAGGGCAAAGTTACCGAAACGGAATACGTAGGCAGGATCTCTGTTTCCCTGCCAAAGCTCCGCATTGCCGGCAGCGCCGCCATGCGCCTGAAGCCCGACGTCCCTTCCTTTATCGTTGATATGGACCTCGAGCTGCCGACGGCCATCCCGTTAGGGCCAACCGGGCTCGGGATCTATGGCTTCAGGGGGCTGATAGGCCAGCACTACAGTCCATCCAAAACTGCTGCCGGTTTAACCGAAGACGCCACCTGGTGGGATTATTATAAAGCCCCAAGTGCGATAACCCACCGTGAAGGGGTCGAGATCGACAAATTCGACGACCAAAAACAGGGCTTCTCCTTAGGCATCGGCGCATCGATCGCCACCAAATTCGACACCGGTTATATATTTTCCAGCAAGGTATTTTTGATGCTCGGCCTGCCGGATGTATTCCTGATACAGGGCCAGGCCGCTATCATCAGCAAAAGGCTCGGCCTGGATGACGACCGGGACCCGCCGTTCAGCGCCCTCATCGTCATCAGCGACCAATCCGTCATGGGCGACCTGGGTGTCGACTTCAACCTTCCCAACGACAGGAACCATCCACAGGACAAAGGCTGGATCGTTTCGTTAAAGGCCCAGCTCGAAATGGCGTTCTTCTTCAATAACGCATCCGGCTGGTACCTCAACATCGGTAAAGACACCCCGGCGACCGCCATGGTACAGGCCAGCCTCCTGACCATCTTCAAGGGCCATTTCTATCTCATGATCTCCACGCAGGGCATCAAGGCCGGCGCGGGCATCGCCTATGATTTCCACCGCAAGTTCGGGCCCGTGCAGGTCGGCTTCGGCGCTGCGCTGGATATGGGCGGCTTTATCAGCTTCCAGCCCGTACAGATCGGCGGCTTTATACAGGTAAGCGGCTATGCCTACCTGAAGGTGTGGAAATTCAAATTCGGCCTGAGCATCGCCATCGCGCTGGCCATGGAAGCGCCGCATCCGTTCAACATCACCGGCAGCTTAAAAGTAAAGCTCAACCTGCCCTGGCCGATCCCGGATATCAAGTTTACGCTCGACGTCAGCTGGCATTTCAACAACGATCAGGACCTTACGCAGGTACCCATACTGTCGTTGCCCGACCCGGAAGCCGGGTACCTGCCAGCAGCCGGCGTCAACATCCTGTCGAACGAAAGCTTCCCGGTTAATTACGTCACCTCGGAAGACCTGGCCACTATACCGCCGCCCGGTGATCCCGCCTGGAAATACGATTTTACTAATGAAACCGACGTTTTAAATGTAATTATCCCGCTGGACACCTTTGTAGATATCGAGCTGCTGAAACCCGTTATGCCGGGCAATGCCCAGGTCGGCGGCTCCTCCAGCCAGCTGCCGGCGGGGTATAAAGAACTTGTCCCGCCGGTAAAAGGTGTGAAGGCCCAGGTGAAACACCAGTATGAGCTGAAGGAACTTGGTGTGTACGCCTGGGATGACGCCGGCTCAGCCTGGGTAGCGTACAACGTTTATGAGGCCGTAACCGCCATCGTCAATTCCAATACCGGCGATAACACCATCGACCTCAGCCAGCTCAAGCCCGGCTACTGGCAATTCGCGGATAAGGATAAATACAACAAGATCCGCCTGCTCTCGCAAAATATGTTCAGCTTCAGCAACGGCACCCTTACCGACCAGCTGGACCTGGACGCCCTGGGCTTCAGGGCGGGCGATTTGTTCTGTTTCGACGAGGTCTTCAAGACCAGCGTTGTTAACTGGAAAGATGTACCGGCGGACACCGCTTACCCCGATGATGTTCCGGTGCCCGCCCAGGCACTGAACCTTACCTTTAGCGGGCTTGCTGCCAGCATAAAGCAGGAAGCCAGCTTTACCGCTAACAGCCTGTTCCTGGATGGCGGCGACGGAACCGTTACCATCGTTTTCCCGGAGCCGGTAGCAAACGTAAAGCTGGAATTCGGCGACAACGCCAATAACGTGACGGCCGACTTTATCGAGCCGGTATACCAACCCGGCGATTTCGGCCAGGCAATTTTTACCGATACCGTTCTCAGCACATCAGCTTTAGCTGCCACACAACAAAATGGTGTCATCACTTATGATGATGCTAACCAGCCCATCAGTAAAGTAAAGCTCACCATGGCCGCAGCCATCGTTTCCGGTTATACCGGCAACCTCGTACTTGGCGGCCACCTGCAGCTCCCCGCCGCCAATATTCCTGCCGGCCTCAATGGCGAGCTGGAGATGGATCGGGCACTGCTTTTTGCAGCCCTCTATGACAGGAGCTTCACCGCCCAGGAAGTGCTGACGCTGGAACACAACGGCCAGGCCGGGTTGGTCGGCCAGTGGCCGATGAATTCCCCGGCAGCCAGCACCGGGAACTTAAACGGCATCATCACCGGCAGCCCGGGTATCGAAGACGGCTTTTATCAGACCGATTCCCCGCAACTCGGCCTCAGCAGCATCTACCGCCTTACCGCGAATGAAGACGGCCTGATCATTCCAAACGCTGCAGCCATCAACATCGAAAACGGCAGTTTTACGGCAGAGGTTACGGCTGCATTCAACCCTTTCGCCGCCGGTATCGGTACGTTGTTGTATAAAGTTACCGGCAGCAGCGAAACGGGTACCCAAAAGGGCTATGCCATTCACCTGGTGCAGGCAACCCCCGCGCACGCTTTTACAAGATATGCTGCCATTGATGCCATACCTGAATTTACCATTCTGTTTACCTGTTATAAGGGTGCTGCCGTTGCCGCCGTTGCCGCCAGCGAAAGATATACCATTGACTGCGCCGGCAGCACGGTAGCGGAAAAGCAATACAAAAGGGTACTGGTATCCGTCAACCGAGAAACCGGCAAGCTGGAAATCTACATCGGCCGCGTGCTGAAAACCAGCGTGGATATCCCGTCCGAATTAGACGTCACCGAAACACCGGAAGGCAATCCGTTCACCTACCTGAACCAAATAACCTACACTACGGAAACCATGCAGGCCCGGCAGGCGGATAACCCAATTACCAACACCGGTTTCATCAATGAAGCAGCAGTGCTGGATGACACCATCAATAAGACCATACAACCCGTCTGGCGGCCCGATACCACCTTTGCCGTACGCGTAAAAACGTTCGACAGGGTGAATAATACCTCAAATGAACAGGTAAAGACACATATTTTCGGCTTCAGGACCAAAGGTCCGCTGGGTCATTATCACCAGTACAGCAAAGCCTACCAGGAACTGGCAGCCAACGACCAGCAGGACGCCTTCAAACTGGCTAACCTGAAAAACTATATCAACTATGACCGGTCATTCCCCGACGCGCAGGGGCGGTATGAACTGAGCAAGCCCGTATTTTACCACAACCCGCAGGTAAAGCTCTATTTCGACCAGCCGTATATCAACGCGATGTATAACGACTGGGCCGGCTACGAAGGCCTGCCGGCCATTAGCAGTAAACTGGAGCTGCAACTGCTCGACCCGGCAGGAACGCCGCTAACGCAGCAACTGGTATGGGAGCCCGTACAGGAAATTCCCATTGACGGAACCAACTATAGCTCGCTTCCCCGCGACCAGCAGCTGATCTACCTGTTTAACCAGGCAGCATCGCACGGCGGCTGTAACCCCATGACCAACGGCCTGGTTAAAAAGCTAACGCAGGGCTCCTACCAGTTCCCGGACCTCGTGCCGGCGACCCTGTATACGGCACAGTTCAACGCAGTTTACCAGCTTAGCGGCGGAGACCCCGACAGCGTGGAGGTACACAGGTTTGGTTTCATTACCTCACGCTACGCTACCTTCCAGGAGCAGGCAGGCAGCTATGTACTGGATACCACGCCGGGCGCCGAAAAGTATGTGCTGCACACGCAGCCTACCGCGTTTGACGACGCTTATATCGAAGATACGCTTAAAACCCTCATCAACGATGACCTGACCGACGACCCGGATGCCGTGATGAAGTATGCTGTGCCCTACGAACGGCTGGTCTACGGCGGCTTAAAGCTCGCGGCGCCCGAACCACTGGAAACTACCGCCATACGGCTGATCGTTTCCGGTGACACAATGGTAGGATGACGGGGGTCGGTTCGGTCCGGCACATCAAATAAAACAAGGTCCAACCTCAAGGTTTTCGCGCGGCATTGTATTTAAAATGTTAATTCAAATATATGCAGCCCCTGATGGAAGTCATATCGCAGTATGATACCAAAAGTATCACATATCTCTTTTATAAGCGTGAGCCCCAGACCAGTGCCTTCTGAACCGGCAGCCTTATAAAAACGTTGGAAAACAGCACCCGCGTCAAGAGGCTTGTTAGTCCCGGTGTTGGCAATCGACATATAGCCTTGTGACACTGTGATGAGGATTTTACCGTTCTGGCAATTATGGCTGGCGGCATTGGACAGAAGGTTATTAAGCAGCACCGGTAATACATCAGCATTTATTACGATTTCAGCGCTCCCGATAGCCGTGGAAACGTTTATCCCGCGTTTCCGGAAAAGTTCTTCGAACTGTTTTAAGGCGTCACACATGGCATTGGCAAGATCGATGCTTTCCCTTTCGTCAAATAGCCGGTTTTCAATGCGCGCAAGCATGAGCATAGACTTATTGAGCTTTTTCATCTTCGCCAATGTCTGATAGATTTCTTCCACCAGTACGCCTTGACGATCAGAAACCAATCCTTCTTGTACCAGGTTGTCCATTTTGAAATTTACCAGCGAAAGCGGTGTCATGAGCTCATGCGCAGCATTTTCAGTAAAATTTTTCAGATCCTGGTAATCCCGGATCACCCGGCTGGACATCGACGTAATCTCGTCGTTCATCAGTCTGAATTCGTCGATGCGCGTGTTTATTTTACTGATGTTGTTTTGGTCTGTAAGGTTAAAACGTGTAATTTCGCTCAAAATGGCATAAAAAGGCTGCCAAAGCTGGCGTACGACCAATCTGTTTAAAACGAACAGGCCGGTTAGTAAAACAGCAATGATCATTAGCGTAACTTCGAAGATCAACCACGCCAGGTCGTCGGTTTCGGCCTTGGATTCGATAATGGAAAAGCGATAAAGCTTTCCCTGAACAACAACCGAAGACGTTAACTGCCGACCGGATTCTGTTTCATTCTCGCGTTTATCAAAGAAAGCCGCATCGCGGAACGCTCTTTTAACCGGAGCAACGGATGGCTCAAAGCTGATCTTGAGGTTTTCCAGGTCAAGGACAGCCGGCAGGCGTCCGTTTGATTTCACATAATCGAGTACTTCCTTTTCTTCAGTAACTAAATCCTGGTCAACCTGGCCATTAAGGATATAAGAGATGGTGAAATAATAGACGAGTCCGGTAATGACCATTGCTGCAACGGCGAACCATAGCCCTATCCGGTTATACTTGCTCATGAGTTTCATTTGTCGGAAAATTTGTAACCCATGCCATAGGCTGATTGAATATAGTCTTTGCACCCGGCATCCATCAATTTTCTTCTGAGGTTTTTGATGTGGGTATAGATAAAATCATAGCGATCGGCCATGTCGATGTCGTCACCCCACAGATGTTCGGCGATCGCATTCTTAGAAACGATCTTGCTTTTATTGGCTATCAGGTATAATAACAACATATAGTCTCGGCGGCTTAAACGAACCGCTTTGCCTTTTACTGAAACCTGCTTTCCATCGAGATCTATCCTGATTTCATTGAATTCAAGAAATGGGCTGCCATCAAATGCTCTGCGGCGGACAATCGCCTCAACGCGCGCTAAAAGCTCTGACAGATGGAAGGGCTTGGTTAAATAGTCGTCGGCGCCCAGTTTCAGTCCGGACAGCCGGTCAGGTAAGGCGTTCTTGGCAGAAACGATCAGTACACCGTCCGGCAACTTATCATGTTTTAGCATTTCTAATACCTGCAGGCCGCTGCCTCCGGGCAGCATAATATCAAGAATGATACAGTCATAACGGTACAATTGTATCTTTTGGATCGCTTCATAAAAGCCTGAAGCAGTTTCGCAAATATTACCAGCATCGGTTAAATAGTCCCTCATGCCCTCGCGCAGCCCGGGCTCATCTTCTATTATCAGTATTTTCATGACGAACGAATATAACGCTTCAATCTGTCGAAAAACTGTCAATCGATGATAACTAAAAGACAACAAAGTTTTGGCAGAGTCTTGACAGACTTCAGCGGTAATATTGTTAAAAAAAACGATATGAAAAGAATCATTTTATTGTCGGTGCTGGCTGGCGGGATGCTGGCCACTACCTCAGTATTGGCTCAAAGGGTTAAAAAAAGTGAGGTGCCGGAGGCCGTATTAAGCAGCCTGTCAAAAAAATATCCGCAGGCAGCCAAAGTGACCTGGGAAAAGGAAAAAGGAAATTTCGAAGCGAACTGGGGCGGTAAGTCCGGTGAGGATATGTCGGTTCAGTTTACGCCGGCCGGCCAGTTCATTGAAGAAGTACATGCCATACCCACATCAAGCCTGCCGGCAGGGGTCGCAGCTTATGTAAAGTCGCATTTTAAAAAAGCCAGGATCAGTGAGGCAGGCAAAGTAACCGATGCGCAGGGAAAGACAAGATATGAAGCAGAGATTCAAGGTAAGGACATGCTCTTTGATGAAAACGGCAATTTCCTAAAGAAGGAAGAAGAATAGTTTTTACCCGCACTAAGCGTGAAATCCCCGGGATTGCAAAGAAAAGCCGGGGATTTTTTATAATGCTCGGCTAAATCGCCTATGTACTGCCCGAAGAGCGGGAGCTTCAGGTCGCCGGGGCTGCCCAATACGGCATGCGCATCGTTGGTTTCCAGTCGCAAAAGTGCTTTATAAATGTGCGTTAAATGCAGTCCAAGCTCCTGGTCCAGCAGGTACTCCGTTGCTTCACCGATGTCCCGGATCGCGTAGTACCGCGACGTTTCGGTCATGCCCAATCCTGCGGGCTGCGGGAAGACATACCACATCCAGTGGCTGCGCTTGCGCCCGCTTTGGATTTCCGCCAGCGCGGCAGCATAATGGCGCGCCTGCGCTTCTTTAAGTCGTTCCGGTCTATATTACCCCTGTTTTCTTAATGGTTAACAGATTTGACAACGCAGATTTGAATATGGCTTGTCAAGGGGCGCTTCCCGTCGGGTCTTAAAAAGTCTATTTGATGATGGTTCATAAATTGGTTATTCGATGTCGACAGGGCTTTTTAACTAATTTCACCTACATGCAATTATGGAGATTTTTTTTACGCGGATGAATTAATAAGCGATCAAATCGAAACCAGTTTCTATCCTGCGGTTTCGCCAATGAAGAGCACGGCCGGGCTTAAAGTTGTTCTATTTCGTAATTAGCCGGAAAACATGCGAAATGTCGCGGCCGACTTTTGGGGCCGGGCTTCAAAACACTGGCAATCAATTATTTGATTTTTTGGCATTAATTTTACAACCCCAACTACTTTAAACTATTGTGACGGAACACTTAATCAACATTCATCAGAAAATTCTTAACTTTAAGTCCCCACAACACTAATTGCATAACCGTTATGGCAAGATGGCTGCTCATCTTTTGCATTTTTGTGCTTTCTGTTTTAGGTGCCAACGGGCAGGCGCCGGGGGAATTGTTTTTGCAATTAAAAACCGCGAAACCCGATACCAACCGGGTAAGATTGCTTTCCCAGCTGAGCAAATATTACCTTAAGCAATATCACCCGGGTGGCAATACCAAATACCTTGATAGCGCCTATGATTTCGCCAGTCAATCCCTCCGGTTAAGTAAAAGTCTCCAGTCAAAGCAATGGCAGGTGCAAAGCCTGCTGCAATTCATTAGGTGTGATGAGAAAGCACATAATTATACGCACGCTAAAGCCTGCCTCACGCAACTGCTTACCGGTTTTGGCGACAGTATAAGCAAGGAAAAGGAAGCTGAGTTGTGGTGCGAGCTTGGCCGGTCAATTAAATACAATAAGAAGGATAGTTTGCAATATCGTGTTGAATGCTTTGAAAAAGCACGCAACCTTTACAACCAGCTCCATCAATATGAAAAAGGGGTGGATGTTTTTAAAGACATTGCCGATACCCACATGCAGCAGGGCAAAATTTACCAGGCCGAAAATGAATTGCTGCAGGTACTGGACCGCTACAAGGCTATCGGCGTCAAAAACCTCCATTATACTTATGACCTTTTAGCGGTGGTAAGCGAAAAAGAAGGTGATCTGAACAAGGAACTGGACTATAATATAAAGATGGTCAAATCCATGGAGGCAACACAGGACACTTCAAATGCAGCTTATTTTTACAGTAATCTTGCTAATACCTACGATAAGCTGGGGCTGCATCTTAAATGCGCGTATTATTATGCCAAAGCATTAGCCGCCGATAAAAGAAAAAACGACGTGTTTTATTATTACCTGGACATGCGGACTTACATTCGCAGCATGGTGGAGGCCGGAAAAGCTAAGGAGGCACTCGCATATTTAAACAAAGCTGTTAAAGAGGTCCCGCCGGTTTCGGTGTCAAACCAGGAAGTGATCAATAATGCATTCGGTGATTGTTATGCTGCTTTAAAGCAACATGCCGAAGCCGAAACGTATTACCTGAAGTTTGCGGCACTTTACGAAAATGAGCACAATAAAATGGACGATGAAAGTTTTTACTTTCATACTTACTTTACCATAGGAAATTTTTATATAGCCACCGGGCAATATGCCAAAGCCAATATTTACATTAAAAAGTTATGGCTGCTGCCCAAAAAAACTATCACGCCGGAGCGGTTGAGCCAGGCCGAATTTCTGCAGTTTAAGCTTGACTCGGCCCTGGGCAATTATATCCAGGCCATAAGGCATTTTGAAAACTTTAAAAATATCAGGGATTCGTTATTTAGCAGTGCTAAAAGCAAACAGCTAAACGAGCTTAATGTGCAATATGAGACATTTCAGAGGGATGAATCGATCCGGAACCTGCAGAATAATGATAAAAGCCAAAAAGCGGCTTTGAAACAAGCAAATATGCAGCGCAACATTACCATTGCCGGCATTGTGATGCTGTTAATTATTGCAGGGCTCGCTTTTAACGGTTACCGAAATAAAAAGCGAAGCAATCTTGCTCTGCAAGCCAAGCAAACTGAAATCAATTTGCAAAATGTTGTTCTTCAAAATTTGGTGACCGAAAAGGACTGGCTTTTAAAGGAGGTACATCACCGCGTGAAAAACAACCTGCAGATTGTGATGAGTTTGCTCAGCACTCAATCCGCCTATCTCGAAAACAATGCGGCCCTGGCTGCAATTCGCGATAGCCAAAGCCGTGTTCAGGCTATTTCTCTGATACATCAAAAGTTATACAGCAGCAGCAATGTTGCTGCTATTGATTTGCCTTCCTATGTATCGGATATGGTGGGTTACCTGCGCGATTGCCTGGATACCGGCGCACGGGGCATTCGTTTTGAGCAACTGATAGAAGAAGTAAAAATAGACCTTGCACAAGCTGTGCCACTCGGCCTGATCTTGAACGAAGCTATAACCAATGCCATCAAATATGCCTTTGGCGAAGAAGGCGGCGAAATCATTATTGCCCTCCAAATGGTAGGAGAGGACAGTGCGATGCTAACTATCACCGATAACGGCAAGGGGCTACCGCCGGATTTTGATCTGGCTGAATCAACTTCGCTGGGGATGGAAATGATGAAGGCGCTAAGCAAACAGCTGAATGGCAGTTTTCAGATAAAAAATAAAATGGGTGTCGCAATCACGATCGAATTCGAAGTGGAACAGGCCTTTAGCGGCATACCGAAAGAAAGCTTTTATAATCAATAGTCGTTATGGCTCAAAAAATACTTATTGTAGAAGACGAATCACTTGTCGCACTTGACCTCAAACTTATCCTGACCAAAGCGGGTTACCGGGTGTGCGGCATAGCAGCTTCAGTTAAAGAGGCATTGGAGATTATTGAAGCAGAAAACCCGGACATGGTGCTGCTGGATATCTTTCTTAAGGGTCCTTTAAATGGCATCGACCTGGCAAAGACGTTGACCACTAAGAATATTGCATTTGTTTACCTGTCGGCAAATTTTCAGGAAAGTATACTTGAGAAAGCCAAGTCAACCCAGCCTTATGGGTTTCTGGTTAAACCCTTCAGGGAAAAAGAGTTACTGATTGCCCTTGATGTCGCTTTTTACCGTCATTTCAACAGCCTTGAGTCAAAATTGCGGCAGGAAAAGGCGCTTGAGGAAGTATTCAAAAAAATAGTTAAAGAACCGGGCGAGTGGCGTCAAAAACTGTTGTCTGTAGCCACGCAATTGCAGCCCTATGTTCCTTTTGATTTTATCAGCATGGTGGCCCAAAATAACGGCGAGTTCGAAATGGACGGTATCACTTTTCTAAGGGTGGGCTTTGATGAATACCAATCAATCGGTACCAAAGAATTGTTAACCATAAGCAAGGTGACTCCTGCTGATTTTAAAAAAATGCAGACAGCCACCACCATCAGCGCCAAAGCCGAATTGCTCGATCTCGACCACCTTGAAAAGACCCGGCAGAAATACCCAATAAAACGGCTGATCGCCGATACGTTCCGGTTAAAGTCATGCTTTTGCTTTCCCCTGCTGTTGTCCAACGGCGAAATAGCGCAGTTTTCCTTCTATAGCCGAAAAGCAGAGACTTATACAATGGACCACGTGGACCTGCTGAATCGTTTACAGCGCCCTTTACTAGCAGCATTTGAAGCTATATTAGGCAACGAGGGCCTTAATGTCGTCACCGAGGCGATTCCTAAAGCTCTCCGGGAAAACCGGGGAAAGAATAAGCCAGCTGCATTTGAGGGTATCATCGGGAAAAGCCATCAAATGCTTTCGGTGTTTGACAACATCGCTATTGTAGCGCCGCTCAATACCTCCGTCCTGATATTGGGAGAAAGCGGAACCGGCAAAGAAGCGATAGCCAAAAGCATCCATCGTTTATCTCCTCGTCGCGACAATCCGCTCGTAACTGTCAATTGCGCATCCCTTCCTCCCACATTGATTGAATCGGAATTGTTCGGGCACGAGAAAGGATCGTTCACCGGTGCGACGGAAAAAAGGATCGGCAAGTTTGAGCTGGCCGATAAAGGAACCATCTTCCTGGACGAAATCGGCGAGATGCCTGCCGAATTACAGGTGAAGCTGTTGAGGGTACTGCAGGAGCAGGAAATAGAACGTATAGGAGGAAGAGCGCCGATAAAGATCAATGTCAGGATCATAGCGGCTACTAACCGTAATCTGCAAAAGGAGGTGGAGGAAGGGCGTTTTCGCCTCGATCTGTACTACCGGTTGTATGTGTTCCCCATATTGATCCCGGCGCTGCGCGAACGCGGTGAAGATATAGGTGACCTGGCGAATCATTTTATGGCAGTTTATTCCCGTAAATCGGGGAAAAATGTTAACCAGCTTTCTCCACAGGTTTTGGCGCAACTCAAGAGTTATCATTGGCCGGGGAATGTCCGCGAGCTGGAGCACCTGATTGAAAGAAGCGTATTGCTGGCATCCGGCTCCGAAATAAAGGAAGTACTGATGCCCATGCTTAATCAAAAGCCGCAGAACCAGGTAGCGGCTGAAGAAAATGTATTTAAGTCGATAGAAGAAAACTCAAGGGATCATATCCTGGCAGTATTGCGAAAATGCAACGGCAGGGTAAGCGGCCCTGGCGGCGCGGCAGAAATATTGGAAGTGCCGCCGTCAACATTGCATTCCAAGATCAAAAAGTTAGGTATAAAGAAGTGGACGGCCTGAAAATCGCGGCTGCACCTGGTTATATTTCTTTTGTAATTCCTTATAAAACTTGTGCCATAGATGTAATGAGATTCCATTGGAGAACGACTTATAATTGCTCATCAATAAGCCTTTGACGGGGTGATTTTTTAACTCGATGGCATATAATATGCAATTTCCGTTATGCTTTATTTTATCCTGGCAATGATGGCTTTCTACTATTTCGAAGTCATCCGGAGCAATCAGCTCATCGTTTTGCAGGCAGCGGATATATTCATGATCCAAGACAAAATCATGATCGAAACCTCGTTCCTGCAGATCAATAATGGTATCCAATAATTCCTTTTGGTAATCAGTGGTTTTCATGATCGGAAGGTATTAAACGGGCCTCCGGTATGCGGAGGCCCGCGCGGTGATTATTGAGCGGTTACTTCGCCATAAATTCTTTTGCATAGGGCCACGTGCTCGTCAAATGCGAATAGAGCGATCGTGGCTAAATGCGTGGTCTCCTTCTCAGCAGCAGAAGTTCTGCCGGCGGAGTGGCCCAGGTAGTCCTTAGCCAAATCCCGCAAAAATTCGTGGTTGCTTAATTCGGCTTGCATGTAAAGCCTGTCAAATTCATTGCCCGAGGCGTTTTTCAATTTTTCAATAAAGGCCTTGCCATCCGCACTCATGGGCGGCGCTGTTGTACCGACAGCCTCCAGGACTTTGACAACGGCTGTTGCTTCTTCCAATTCGAAACCAGCAAATTCCCTTGCATTTTTTTGCGTGGCCTTATCAACCGCCAGCTGGCTTGCCATTTTGGAGAGCTGCGCACGGGGCATCACCCCGTTTCTGAAATCCAGTTCGGTTAGCGACTCAGCAGCCGGTTTTGTTTTTGCCGCGCCCCCGCCGCCTAATGCCGTCAATGGGCTGGGTACCATCACGCTTGCAGCGATGGCAGCGCTTCCAATGGCCGCATTTTTAAGAAATTCCCTCCTGCGTTGATTTTGTTCTAAGTTCATGATTCAAAATTTTAACGTTTTTAATTTTGTTGATTGAATCACTTATGCCAATTTTTTTGCCGAAGAAATAAATAACTGAATACCAATTACTTACAATGTCGCAATAGGCGATGTTTGCTAAATAACGCATCAGGCGCAGTAATTTTTGCGAAATATCGCATCAGGTTTTTATTTCCGATTTTTAATTCACTGGGAAACAGGCTACTAGGAGATTGGCCCTTAATTGGGTATGTAGTTATAAACGTAACTATGAACACAAAAATCATTGCAGCCGAATACATTACTCCTAATGTAAAACGGCTTACATTAGAAAAACCCGCCGGCTTTAAACATCAGCCGGGCCAGGCTGTAGAGTTATCAATTGACGATGACGGCGTGACAGACGAGCGCAGGCCATTTACCATCACCAGTATCGAAACAGATGATTACCTGGAATTTATTATAAAAATATACACGACTCACCACGGATTTACCGAACGGCTTGCTAAGTTACTTCCCGGTGATAAGCTGATCTTGCATGAACCGTTCGGTTCGATCAATTATAGGGGACCAGGTTTGTTTATAGCAGCCGGGACAGGAATTACACCTTTTATTCCAATTTTCAGGCAATTCATTCGAAATCAACGTCCGCTGAAAAGCTCACTGCTGTTCGCCAACCGAACCGAGTACGACGTTATTATACCTAACGAGCTAACCACCATTTTAGGGCTTAGGTATATCAACGTTTTTTCTGAACCGCAAAAGCCTGCAACTCCGAAATATATCGACAGGTCACTGCTTCAACAATTCGTCAGCGAGGAATTTCCATATTACTATATTTGTGGCCCCGGTCAATTTGTGGCAGCCACTATCGAAACGCTGCAATTCTTGACAATTTCGAAAGAAAAAATTGTGATCGAGGAATAACTTTAACCGCTCCGCGGGCTGGAAACTTCATGTGCTTTGAAGATAAAAAGGGCTTTTTTCATAAAAGCTGCCCTGCCCTTTCCAACGCCCCGCCTACCGGCCAACCGCTTTTCTTGCAGGGCTCGCCGCTATCGCGAAGCGCTTCGTTCCCTGCGGCGCGTGGCGCGTCCGATGCGTTGGCGCGCCACGCGCCACATGCCCTCGCTCCGCTCGCAGCCAACTGCGTTGCGCTTCGTTGGCGTTTGGCAGCTCGCGAGGATGGGCGGCTCAGCTGTGGATGAGGCTGCGGCACAGCGCCAGGAACTCAGGGCAGCAGCAGGCGTAGGTCAGCCTGCCTCCTGCAACCTCCACGTAGGGCGAGCGCATATGCACCGGGCACTGCAGGTTAAGCAGCGCGAACCGCACCGCCCTCAGCCGCTGCGGCGGCCCGTGCTCGACTCCTTTCATGCAGGGTAAACGCGGCGGCGGCGAAATGGTTTGGAAGGAGGCGGCGGCTAACCGCCAATGCCGAGGGACGACAGCAGCTCCCCGAGGGACGACTCGAACGCCGCGAAGCCGCCGGTTGCGCCCTTAACACCCCTGCCGCAGCTTGCGAGCTTGTCCAGGATGAGCGACTGGTACCTCGCTATCGCCACCGCGCGGTCCGGGTCGTACGGGGCCGAGGCCAGGACGCATCCGAGCAGCGCCTCCAGCCTCCTGTGGATGCGCTCCAGCGCGTCGATCTCGCGCATCAGCTCTCTCTCTTCTCGTCTCATGGTCCGTGGTATGTCGGGGTTGCGTAAGCTTCAGTCGGCGGGGGTCCTCCGCTCAGGGGGCCTGCCGCCGTGCGACGCCGAGTCCGGCCAGCAGCTCGTCGATCGCGGAGTCGGCGCCGGCGGGGTCCGGACGGCCGGGCCGCGCCTCGGAACCGAGCTGCGCCCTGCACGCGGCTATCTCGCCGACGATCCGCTCCTGGTACAGCAGGAGCGCCATCACCTCCTCGGGGCGGAGCGTCCGGGATGCGAGGAACCGCGCCACCAGCGCGTCCAGCAGCCTGCTCGTGCGCTCCAGCGCGTCGATCTCGAGCCATATGAGCCTGTCTTCGTTCGTCATGGGGGTACGGTGTCTAAATTACTAATTTAGTTTGAAATGCAAAGCCCCCCATTTTTTTTAGGGTGCCGTTTACCGATGAAACGCCTATATTTGTCCCACTACGCGCGGGCACCGTCCCGCTAATTGTGATAAGGTTTAGGTTGGGGTCCCCGGGCGGCGAGTGCGAGGGGGCCCTGTTTTGCCGGGCGTCCCGCCCCATCCGCCTGAAACAATTCGCCGGGCTGTCGCTTATATAATGGTGGGGGCCGTGCCATTCCCGATGCCACACCGACATCAGCATGCAAAGAAAGATCGTCGTAATCGACAGTGACAGCGACAACCTGGCCGTGATGTCCGACATCCTCCGCCTCGAAGGCTACCGGGTACTCGGCATGCCGCGCCTTCAATCCCTCGAGCAAGTCGCACTGGCCGCCCCTGACCTCATCCTGCTGGAGCCGTTCTCCCAGCCAAGGACGGGTCCGGTCTCCTGCGCGGGCCTGAAGGCGAGCCCCCTGACCCGCGGCTGTCCGCTGCTGCTGGTCTCCACGGAGGTCGACCTCGATCGGATCGCGCTGGCATGCCGCGCCGACGGGTACGCCTCGAAGCCCTTCGACGTCGCTGCGCTGCTATCGCGGGTGGCGGGACTTCTCCCATAGCCGGGGGATCCTAACCGCAAGGAAAAATGCACCGAAGATTCTCGGCTCCCGCGGCCCCCCCCCCGCCCCGTGCCGGGCTTTCTTTTTCCCTTTTTGTTTTTTTGGAATGGTAATTTATGGGGATGAGGACTTGGATGTCTGGAATCCGTTTGCGAACTTTAGGGAACACCCTAACACCAACCATAATGGCAAGCGAAATGACCATCCACGCGCACAGGTACGTCCACTTCGAGGACCTGCAGCTGTCAACCAGGGAGTGCTACCTCATGCTCAGCGACCTGATTGCCAAAATCAGCACCCTCGGCTTCTAGTTTAAATTTTCTCATAATAACTATACCGGTTAATGAATGGTCGCCACTTGACCGGGGAGTGTAACGACAATCTGGTTTGCCTTTGTACCATACGACTTTGCCGGTTATTGTTAAGGATTTGCTATCCACTTTAGATGCAAGCGCCGTCGCTTTTCCTTTTAAAACAACGGTTAAGGGTTGATCAGGATAGGCCGCACCAACGTTGACCAGCTATGCTGCCAAGGTCTTTTGATCCATACAACGCCCTCTACGCTCAAATTTTTACCCGCGTAATCTTTCAGATCACCTGACCGGATGCTGACCACTTTTTCCGCGCCGCCTGGCTTAAAGTAACCAGCTATTTCATCCTCCTGCTCGCGGCGGCCTTTTTGGCCAGCCGCTTTCACCTTACGCGATTATCCCTGTAGCGATTCGTCAAAATTTTACGTAACCGTTAAACCAACCAATCTTATGAAACCTTTAACATTAATTATCGCAGCTGTCATCGCTGTTGTTTCCGGCAGTTCCTGCAGCAAAGAAAAACAAACTGTGCCCGCTAAGGACATTACCGGGAAATGGAAATGGGTAAAGTCGCAGGGCGGAATCAGCGGCGCTGCGCTTACGCCAAAAAGCGAGGGCTTTACACAAACCGAAATATTCGGGGCGGACAGCTCCTTCAAATTTTATCGCGCCGATAAGCTGGTATCCAATGGCAGGTATGCTGTACAGCGAAATTACCGTATTGGTAACCAAACGGTTGATTTGCTGAAGATAACAGAAAACAACTCTTCCGCGTTCACCGTTAGGAATGATACGCTTTACACCTGGGATTTGACCATCAATGATGGTTATATGACCATATATGTGCGGATGAGATAGCTGCCATTCTAAATGATATAAAGCTTATAGATGACTTGTTTAAAGCGCAGGACTTTGTGTTGCAGGATCAGATTTTACTTCGCTTAATTTTCTTATCGGTCTATGGCTGCTGGTAACCTGCTAAATTTAAATTGATGAACTGTTTTCTGTGTATTTCGTAAACGTAAAAAAGCCAACTTTAAATTCCGGCTTAAATTATAGCTAAAGTATGCTTCTCCAAGTCTTTTTACGACCAGGATGTCAAAGCACTGAATAGAGTGATATACAATTTTTTATAGCCATCTGGCAGAGCACCAGAAAAATGCGATTGGTTGGTTAATTTTGACCGGCCCGTTAAAAAACCGTAAATCAGTTAATTGCAGGTTTTTTTTACATAACCGTACGATAATTTCGCGTCCGATGCATCCGGTCAAAATTCCAAGACAGTGAGTACCGGGGTTGAGGTCGCTTTGGTTCTTTTACAAAGGCTTGCCTTTTAATCTTTATTTCAAGTATTTCGCAGGCAGTTTTCTTTTTGGACAGCGTGTGAAGGATCTTATTTTTTTTTGGGGGGACACTTATCTAAACTGTATATACTGAAAACTTAAGTTTTGACGGAAATGTAAAACTTTTAGATAAGTTAAGCCGCTATTTAATAATCTCTTATCTTTATCCGAACTGAATCATAAAAACCCTTTACCGTGAGATATTTACATATACTTACGCTGGTGCTGATATCGCCGGCGATAATCAGCGCCCAGCAAGTAACGCACCTGAAAAAAAACGCCATCCCCGCATCGATGATATACAAAGGCGACTTTAGCGATGCGGTAAAATATGCTGATAAAGAAGGTACCCATACGGTGATCGTCACCAAGGCATTTATTACCACCCCTGCTGACGATAACGAAAGCGTATACACATCGCAGTTACATGTATTCAGCTACCTGCAAACGGCCATAACCACTACGCTGGAGTGGCAGCTTAACGATGAAGCCGGTCCATGCGGCCCGGATGCGGACTCGAAATTGCGTCCAGGCTCATTAACAATTACCGATCTCGACCATAATGGCATTGACGAAGTTTGGTTCGTTTACCGGACTTCGTGTCAGGATGCCTTGTCGCCTAATCCCATGAAAGTGATCATGCGCGAAGGCGTGAAAAAATATGCCATTCGCGGCACCACTCATCTCAAACTCAAACATCCAAAAACATCACCCTACATCGGCGGCGATTATACAGCCGATGAAAACTTTAAAGCTGCCCCGCAATCCTTCCGGGACTATGCCAACCAGCTTTGGATGAAAAACCGCGAGGAAGCAGGTGCATATTGATTTGAAAACGAACGCGGTGCTTGCTGCTTCTACGCAAACTACTGCTCTAATAAAACAAAAATTTCGCCGGCAAATTTTTTTTCTTTAGTAGCAAAATATAGTGCGCAAAAGCTGCCGGTAAATGAAGATGGCTTCTCATTCAATTAAGGATAAACGACCATTATCATTCCTTTTAGCTAATCCGTCGCTCAAATGACACCCACAGGTACTTCCCCGTCCCGCCCGCAGATTTTGATCGCCTTATCCAACAGCACTTCTGCCTTGTGATAAATCGCAGGGCAATGGTCGTTATTCGTGATGTAAAAATTTCCTTCGGGATTAAGCTGCATATGAAAGCGATCTCCGGCTTCTGCTTTAAAATTTCTCCTAACCGGCTTTGTGCTTTAGTTTTCTATTTTCGCAGTATATGAATTCATGGCGGGGAAAGATACTACTATGACGGTCAAACCCAAATGTTTTTCTATACAAAACCGGCAGGTGGGAGGGGGAGCCGGAATTCTTTAACATGGTCGATTTGAAAGTTGATGCGGTGGCGTCTATGCGTTATCTGAAAAATTGAAAAAGATGGACGCTGAATCTTCCTTCCTGACAGAAATACCGCGTCTCCAGGTCAGTGATAAGATTTACCGTGCGCCGCGCATGGCGCTGAGGCTCTTGGTATGGCGGCCTTCATGAAATTCAGGGGCGACGAGCTCCTGCCCCCAGATTTTATTACCGGCGCGGCGCGGATGTTCCCGAAAGTGCCGGTTACGCTCCATAAAATGCCGGTCGATCGCTGCGCGGCATTCTTCGGCAGAGCCATAATTACTGTTGTGGATCACCGCCCTGGCGAGGCCGCTGAAAACAGATTCGATAACATTTAAGAATTGCGCAGATACGGGTAATGGCGCAAATTCGACAAGCGGCGTCCGGTGCTGCAGCCGGTAAGCTTCACTGTTGATCTCGTCGCGCCGGGCATAGAGTTTCTTTGCGGCATGGAAGCTGGCGCAGTCCCAGGAGAGGTACAGCTTTTCCGTATCGCGGTACTCTTCCAGCAACAGGTCCAGCAGCCGGATCATCTGGTCGGTATTCTTCTTATAGCTGTAGAAATGCGAGACCTGGTTCCGCGAAAGCTCGAGCGCGGCGATTAGGACCACGCAGCCCTTGCTTTTCTGGACCTGCGGCACGGTTTGCCTTTCGCGGGTAAAAGAGCGGCCTGTTTTGAGCTTGATGGCAAATGGCCCGTATTCGTCAACAGAAAAAAACCGCTCATGCTCGCCGAGGTTCCGCAGGATGTGTTTGATATGCCCGAGCTTTTCGCGGAAATCCGGGTCGGGGCTGGTCAGCAATTCGCGTGACTTATAGTAGCCGAGTCCCATTTTATGCAGGTTCTCGAGCACGCAGCTGCGGCTGATGGGCAGGTTATATACCGCTTGATAAGCGGTAACGAGGTCTTCCACCCGCCAGGATGTACGGTTAAAACCGTGCAGCTTTGGGGCCTGGTGGAGCAACCTGGTCAGGTTCTCCTGTTTCAGGCGCACGCCTTCGAGCAATGCCGGGCAGGTGGTGTAAGGCTGCAGGTCCAGCTTGCGTAAGCCGCCGTTCTTGTAGTTTTCGATCCATTCCAGTAACGTCGGGCGGGTTTTCTCCACTTGCCCCATTAATTCTGCCAGCGTACGCCCGGCGAAAGAACCCAAAATGACCGTAGCTTTCTTCCATTGTTCGCGGGAGCCGGCACTGCGCCATTTTTGCAAAATGGCATCGTCTTCCGGGCTGATCACGCGGACCCGCTGGTTATAGAAGCGGCATACCTGATTGGATGCACGCCATGCCCTGTAATGGTGTTCAAACCAGAACTTGCCATACCCCTGCGGGTAAATTTTCCGGTACTCCGCCCAAAGGCTTTCGGCATACAAACAGGGCGTTGCCGCCCGGTCAACCAGGACGGGTAAGATGCCGATCAAATCGCGGTAAAGCTGCGTTTTCTCCCTTGGCTGCCGCGGCGGGTTAAAGCTAAGGTCCTGAAGTTTATCAGGAAACGCAGCTGCGAGCCGCTTAAGTTTTGCAACCCGCCTTGCGACAGTGCGGCGGGTAATATGAAGTTCAGCGGCCAGTTTGGCCGTTTTCAGCGTTCCCGCCAGGAACTCCTCGCTGATACGGCTGATCTTTGATACCGGGATCTTATTCATGCAGAAAGATACAGATAATATGCTCCCGACCCGCAAATATGATCAATCAGCTGCTGAATTTTAATTTTTCGATGAGGTCCAGGAAATATTGTGGCCCCCTGATGGCTAATGCGCGTCATCGGCAACGCGATCACTTGTGCGTAACTTAACTGGCGTAAGGTTCTCAAACAAAATTAGGCTGTTTTTCTTTTAGGGCTTGGCGCGGGCGTAAACGCCTTATTTGTTCTACTGTCACGCGAATTTTTCTTACTGATCGTTATAGCGATTGCTATCGCCATGCCGCTGGCCTGGCCTGCGACTAATGGCTTCCAGCAAGGTTTTGCCTACCGTGCGCCGTTGTCCTGGTAGGTATTTGCGCTCGCCGCCGGCATGATCATTTTGATCGCCTTGGTGACCGTCAGCTTCCAGATCATTAAAATTGCTTTAGTGACCCCGGTAAAAAGCCTGCGCAGCGAGTAATCAGTACTCAACAGGTTGTTTAACCCAAATTTTAGGAGGCGGCGCAGCAGGTTTCCGGCCAGTGGACCGAAGTTCCAGCCGTTTCTCCTTGATCCTGGCCGCCACAACTTTATTTAAATCACCCATATGTTAAAGGATAAGCTTGTCAATTATTTCCTGGAAATATCTTTAGCCTTCTGCGCCTGGAAGAACCTCCGCTTCCCGCCCGTAAATTTTGATCGCCTTATCCAAAAGCTCCTCTGCTTTATGATATATCGCAGGGCAATGGTCCTTATTCGTGATGTAAAAATTTCCTTCCGGATTAAGCTGCATATGAAAGCGATGTCCGGCTTCTGCTTTAAAATTTCTCATAACCGGCTTTGTGCTTTACTTTTTTATTTTCGCAGTGCATGAATTCATTACAGCTATTCAATTTACACTGGCTTTGTTATGCCATGACCGCCCCGGGCAATGGCGGGGCAAGATACTACTATGACGGTCAAGCCCAAAAGTTTTTCTGCACAAAACCGGTCGCCGGGAGGGAGGAACCGGAATTCTTCAACATGGTCGATTTGAAAGTTGATGTGGTTGAGTCTTTTGCATTATCTGAAAAATTAAGGATAATGGAGGGTGAATCTTCTTTCATCGTAGAGATACCGCGTCTTCAGGTCAGTGATAAAATTTCTGTTCAGCTGATGTTTCTGTCAAGGTTTCCGGGAATAGTTCATGAAGACGATATACGGCTAGTCGTTGAAAAGCAGGCTGATGCGCACGGGTTTGTGTTGGACAAGATGTTTGCCAAAAACAGTGCATTGAATCCGATGGAGCCTTATTGGGAAGAGTTTAAATTCAAAACCATCCAGTATTACCTGGAAATATATACCGGGCTCCAAGGCATCGCCTTAAAACTGATCGGATAGCCAGCTATCGCAGACCCAGGCTGACGGGCCACGGGCTCCCCCCGGATTATAATGCCGACACGGCGCAGATACTCCCGGAAATGCCGGTTACGGCGCCCAATTTTAATAAAAACTTTATGGCGGCGGTTAAGAAAATTCAGATAAGTGCGGCCGTTTCTATTTGGAATTTGCGCCAAAAATACTGAACGACCCGCCCAGCTGTACCTGGACATCATTCAGGCTGGCGTTCCTGGCCTGCCTATTAAATGCCCCTCGGACAAATATGGTCGAAGTATCGGTTGATTTAAAGCTTCCGTCCGCCCAGCAACTGAATATCCCGCTTGCACCGGTTTGGTGAAAGTCCGGATGCATTAAGTGATTGGAATGCTAAAATAGCATGCAGAAAGAAAGGCGGAGATATTATTTTCATTGCGATAAGATTAAGTGTCTGAATATAATGAAATTTAAATTTGTCAAATGCATCTGCGCCTGATTTTTAGTTGGTTAAGTCCTCTTATTGCAATTGCCGCGGCTTACAGCCGCTGAGCGGTATTGGTTTGGGACATTTTGGCCGGTCCGGATACCGGTATTCCCTGCAATCATGAAAATATTTCTTCAAAAATGTAAGTTAAAATCCCCGAATGCGACTAACGCACGTAATGCGTTCATGAGATGGCCAGCCAGGGAATAAGATCCCGCCGTTGAAGGACAAAAATTGATCAGCGAATCATATGAAACAAATCATTCTTTCTAACAATGCGCCGGAACCCTATGGCCCTTACAGCCAGGCGGTAGCCTCAGGAAACTTAGTTTTCGTCGCCGGGCAGATCCCCATAGACGCAGCTGATGGCCAATTGGTGCCCGGGGGGATAAGGGCGCAAACCCGGCAAGTTATGGAATACATCAGGGCTATATTGACCGAGGCAGGACTGGATTTCAGCCATGTTGTCAAAGTCAGCCTTTTCCTCACGGATTTGCAGGTGTTTGCCGAGGTGAACGAAGTCTACAGCAACTATTTCACCGGCAAGTTTCCGGCGCGGGAAACCGTTCAGGTTGCGGCGCTGCCCAGGAATGCAGCCATCGAGATTTCGGTTATCGCGGTAAAGCCATGACACCGGGAATCTGCAGCGAAACAACTATAAGGACTATTTGCCTGGATCCCCAATATGAGCTTCTTAAAAAAATGAAACCCGTGAAAGCCGAAACAGATTTAATTAAACTTTTAAAGACGATGAAGCCAAAGCTGAATGACGGTGATTTTGTTTTTTGCACGGCGGATGAATTGACCGGGATATACCTGCAGGACATCGTCCTGGTTTTTAAAGAACAAGAGGGTTTCACAATGGTCGTCAGCCGTGAGACCGCAGACGAACGGAAATTGAACTATGAGTTTGTGGCATCCTGGATCACACTAACGGTTCATTCTTCGTTGGAGGCCGTTGGATTGACTGCTGCGTTTTCGAAGGCTTTGGCCGGTCAGGGGATTGCCTGCAATGCAGTTGCGGCATTTTACCACGATCACTTGTTTGTAAAAAGGCAGAAGACTGTAGCGGACAGTTGAAGGTTTTCAAAGTGCCGATAGTTGAGCAAGTGCATGGTTGAGGTCTTCATGTGAATACTGTTTAGTATTCCCTAATATCGCAATTTTCACCCGTTTGTATCAAGCGTATTTCTACGCATCGTTACCCTGTTTTTTCCCCTCCATTTAATACTGATTCAAAAAAACAAAAAGAGAAAAAAGAAAGCGCTAAACGAGGCGAGGACACGACCCGCAAGGAGGAACGGAATAAATGGCCCGTGCGCAAACGCAGTGCGGGTTTACGCAGCAGCTCCTTCCGGGGCGAATGCGCAGGCATGCGGAAGCCGAGTATCTTTGGTGAATTTTTCGGTTTGTACTAATTTGCAGTCGCACTATGCGGTCTTAGCCAAGTTCGCGCGCAGGCGTTATTATTTAATACGGACGAAAAAAAATTTAATTAGACGCGAAAAAAATTTGCATTATAACGGGCGATTAATATCTTTACCCTGTATTTAAACCGTATCATGAAGTCCGTATTCCTATGCCTTACACTCGTTGTTTTATACTTTTATCAATCACACGCCCAATCATCCCCTGGAATTAAAGGTCAGGTAGTCGATACTACGACATACAAAAATCTGAAAGATGCTTCCATTGTTGTGTTAAATGCAAAGGACTCGATTATCGTCTCGTATACCCGCGCATCATCCGGTGGCTATTTTAACGTGAGTTCGGGTTAAGCAACTAACAAAAGCTGGTTGTCCTGCTCATCAAATATAATATTAAGAGAGGGCTTTTTAGGAAAGAAGTGGTAAGCGCAAAGTACGCCCATGGTATTCATCAAAAAGTTATTGACCGATCTGTGCCGTGTGTGCTGAAGTTTGCAGATATTCTTTAGTTCATCGTTGACACATTCGATGATGGCCCTTTTTCTAAGCATTATTTTGTCAGCCTGTGAGATATTAAAGTCTTTCATGTTTTTGCGGGGTTTGGTTATCATCTGTATGCCATTGCCCCAAAGCAAGTCAGCCAAAGCTTTTGATATGTAGCCCTTATCGCCGAATAATTTACCGAAGATATCCTGGGTCATGGAGATCATTACCTTAATATTTCTGTCATCAACATTGCCCTTTGTAAGGTAAAAAGATAGTATTTCACCTTTATCATTGATGATCAGGTGTAGTTTGAATCCATAAAACCAGCCGATAGAACACTGGCCTCTTTCGGCCACCGAGGCAAATACTTTATGGTTATGGATGCGCCTGTTATGACAAGCTTTGATATGTGTTGAATCGATGAAGTTGATACCCCGCGACTGTCCAAGACAATTGGTTTTAAGGAAAAGCATCATGGGTACGGCTACTCTTTGCTCCAGTTCAACAAAGCGATTATAAGATACCAGGCCGGGAAAATAATCCTGGTAATGAGCACAAATACAACATAGATAAAAGTGCTTCAAATTGGTAAAATGTCCGCTGTGAAAAGCGATTAGTATGGTAATCAATTCACTGTCGGACAGCGATGCTTTACGGTTCCTGACCTTGTGATTAGTCGCCTCAAGTTGATGTTTGAGTATCTCGTCCTCAAATTCTTTACAAAAGTCATCGACTTTGACGAAAATTTCAATAATTTTAGAGGGAGTAAGCATACAATGTTATCGTTTGAATTCGACACTTAAATATAACAAAATATGCTTACTTATTGATATTCAAATAGTTAATATTTAACAAAAACTGTTTTTATAATCCTCTCTTATCCCGAACTCACGTTAATAGTATTAGTTTTAGTTACAATTCATATAAAGTTGCTACACAGCAGTCAATTTATATCAGCGGGCGCTATGGCATAACTTCAAACGCCATCGTGACCAACGTGCGATACGATCATTTGACCGGTCAAGCGGCGTACCAGTCATCAAACTTTGACGGAGAAAAACCAACTGACTACCGTCTAAGTATCAACGTACGGAGAAAGGTGCAAAAGTTGGGCATGAACGCGGGTTTTAACTTATATGCGTACGGGAACCTCTATTACAGCTTCTCAAACGACGTCGTTAATCGAACCAAATCGTCTAGTTACATTGTACAAGGCACAATATCCAAAAGTGTAGAAGACAAATTTGATATTTATCTGAATGCTGGCCCAGGGTATGTTGTCAGCCAATCATCGCTTCAATCTGCAAATAACAATGGCAAAAGTTTCAATGCAGATGGTGGTCTCACAATTTATTTCCCCGGAAAAATTCAGTTTAGCTCCGATGCGCAATACACCTATCTGGCAAAAACGCAAATCTTTGATCGGTCGTTCCACCAAGTGCTATTAAACGCAACTCTTGCAAGGAAATTCTTCAAAAAAGAGAATCTCCAACTGGCGCTCTCGGGAAACGATCTACTAAATCAGAACACTGGGTTCAACAGGGTGGCGAACTACAACGTAATTCAGCAGACACAAGAAAGTACCATTCGGCGGTACATTAAGTTGGCCGTCATTTGGAATTTCACACATGAGGGGGGCGCAAGCGGTCAAAACTAATACTAGGTATGAATAAAATAATAGCAATCACATTTTTCCTTTCTGTTAATTTCGCAGTTCTGTTCGCGCAAGACACGACCTTTGTTTTCACGGGGCGGGTTGAATATGAAAAGACGGTCAACATGTACGCTGTCTTGGGAAGGGCGGTGGCGAACAGCAACAGTGACGTTGTCATGCAAAGTTCATTGGAGCGGTATAAAAGCACCCAGTCGCAGTTCAGGAGATCAAAAAGCACGTTATTTTTTGATAAAAACCAGTCCTTGTTCACCCCTGCCAGGGCAGGCGAGAATATCGCAGACCCTTTTTACGCGCTTAATGTAATTGCTGGACAACCAAACGTTGTTTTCACTGACGTCAAATCTAAAAAAAGCATTACCCAGAAGACCATCTTCGAAAAGGTGTTTTTGTTGTCTGATACCAGTAAAAAAATCAAATGGAAGCTAACTGACGAGACGAGGATGATTGCCGGGTATAATTGTCGGAGAATCAATGCCATTATTCTCGATTCAATATATGTGGTTGCATTTTATGCTGAACGAATCCCCATCGCGTCTGGACCAGAATCATTCAATGGCGCTCCCGGTCTAATCCTCCAGGTAACACTACCGCATGAAAACGTAAGTTGGGTTGCGACAAAGGTGACTCGTGCTCCGGCCCTCCAGCCCTCTGAATTGGCACCGCCCGCCACCGGTGCACTGATAAGCAGGAACGATTTAAAAAGGATCCTCGCATCAATACTGCAAACCTCCAATAGTTATTTTCCCATTTACCTTAAGGCCTTTTCGATGTAACAGGCCAAAAGGACGCACCAAATACCTGAACACAACTAATCACATTCGATATGAACACAAAAAAGTTATCAAACACTATCATTTTATCCGCCATTGGCCTTGGAATATTGTTTATCGGCTACCTGACGCTCTACCCCCGCGCCGATTCAAGTTTCTCGCTGCGGCAAATATTTCCCGGATCCTCGGCTGAGATTTCATTTGAACGTGAGAAATACGATTTCGGAACGATACCGGACGGTTCCCAAGTACTGTACTACTTCAAGTTTAAAAATTCGGGCAAAACCCCTCTAATAATATATAACGCTTCCTCAACGTGCGGCTGCACTATCCCAAAATGGCCGAGCAAGCCTATTTTGCCCGGGCGAACCGATTCCATCGCCGTTTTATTCAAGTCACATGGAAACCTCGGATACACCGACAAAATTATCACCATTGAATCAAATGCAACGACCGCCAAAAAAACGCTGCTGTTCCAAGGGTCTGTAATAAAAATTTACAAAAGGAACAAAACCGTCATTTAAGGATTGAATTAGTTCATACAACCCCAATATTGCAAGGCCATGACGCGAGTTTTGATAAATTCCTTAGATAAGATTTTTTTTCTCAACCCAATAGAAATCATCTACTGTAAATCCGATAATAACTACACACAAATCTATCTGGTCAATGGAGATCATTTTATTCAATGCACCTCGCTAAAAAGATTCTATGAGGAACTGAATTCAAATGACTTCGTAAGGATCAGTCAGTCCTACCTTATCAACATTAACTTTATAAAGCTGATCGATAAGAAGAAAAGGTTTATTATGATGTCTAATACCGAGCTGCTTCCTTTTACCGTCCAGGTAAAAGAATTGCTTACCTTGATAATTGCGCGTAACGATGGCCGCAAACTTTTATCTGAAAATGGCGCCGACTCTATAATTCTCGATAAATCACTATAGATTCCAAATGCCAAGCCTAAAATACCGGAACTACATTGTAAAGGTTAAAAATAGACACTCGAAAAAGGTAACTTGCTGATAGAAACCTACCACCTTGTCAATGGAAAGGCGAACATGTACTACTTTTTACCCATTTCGGATTTATTAACATTAATCATAAACAATTAAATTAAAATCAGAATGAAAAGAAACAAAATCTGGGCTGTCTTATTCCTGTTGGGGTTTGCAGCCGTTGCTTTCAAACAAGCGAAAGCGAATGAAATTCCGCCAGACACTCATGGCTGTGTACTGGTGGCCTCAACGCCAACTAAAGGCACCATCGATTGTATCGGCGACGGCACTGTGTGTAAAGTGGTTGGCGATTGCATAAAATCATAATTAAAAATTTATTTATATATCAAGTTTAAAATTATGAAAAAGAAATTATTACTGTTCGGGGTTGTGCTTGCAGTCTCGGTAACGTGTTACATGAAAGTCAAAGCGAGGTCGTTGGTGGTACTGTCACACTATTGTGTTGTCCAAACCACGTCACCTGGACACACCACGGTAGATTGCGGCGGGGATGCTGCAGCTTGCGGTGCAAAAGCCGATTGTCTCTCTAATTAATCCAAATTGAGTGGTTGCTGAAAATGCAGCCACTCATTATTTTACAAAAATGAAACAAACCGTTTTTCTATTCCTCTCTTTATTTATTTTCGGCGCTTGCAAACAGCACAGTCGGCATGTTTCCGTTGATAACAAATCGTATAAATTTGAATCCCAATTTACCTTAGCACCAGCAAAGAAAGTATCATTCTTGTTGGATTCGCTAACGAACCCAAATATCGGCAATACCCAGCTTTTTAAAACGGACTCTGTAACGTATTTCACGTTTCTTAACAAGCAATTCAACTCGATTTATTTCTATGACTTTAAAACGGCGAAATTTAAATTCAAGATTGACATACACACCAAAGGCGCGAACGCAGTTGGTGCCATAGTCAACAGTTATTTTATAAAATCGCTTGACTCAATTTACGTACTTAGCAGGTATGTACTAAACATAATAGATCATAATTCGCATATAATATCGAAGGTGAATTTTCAAAACAATCCACCAGATGGCATCAGCGGCTTGCCTCAAATCTATTGTTATGCACCGTTGATTCAACAGGGTGATGAGTTGTTACTAAACAGTGTTCCAGACAAAGTCGCAACTAAGGAAAGCAGTTTTGAGGATAAAGAAATATTATTAAAATACAACACAAAAACGGGAGCGAAAACGTACGAATACAGATATCCTGACGCCTACCGCGACGGCGTTTTTGGCGTGAATTATATGTACATTTATCATGCCTACAACCCGGCGACAAAAAAGATTGTCTTCAGCTTTCCGGCAGATAATAACATCTATGTGACCGGTGCTGACACGCTAGCAGCTCATTACGCGGGCAGCAAGTTCCTTGGGGAGGTTAAGCCAATGCAGAAAGTCAGAGATGATTTTGATGGGTACAACAGATTCTTTTTGCAAAGCCCATCTTACGGCCCTATTTATTATGACAATTTTAGGGATGTGTACTACCGGTTCGCCCTTAAGCCAATAACTGATAAAGCATACTCTGAGAAAAAATGGTGGAAGCAAAAGTCCATCGTCATCCTCAATAAGGACTTTAAAAAAATAGGCGAAATTGAAGTTCCTGATACTGTCTCGTTTTTAGCCTGTCTTGTAACCGAGGAGGGTTTGTACGTCAATGTTGACGATGCGGAGGACAGGGTTTCAATGGCTTTATACAAACTTGTTAAAATCTAATTATCCTGATATGAAAACCACTCTTCTTATTCTTTTTGTCCTTGTATGGAGTTCTTGTGCTGAAAAGTACGACAAGGCCGCGACAGCAAAAATCGACCAAACGGTAAAAACCCTCAAACAGGAAAAGCGGTTTACCGATGCAGTGGAAAAAATATATTTCGTGAATATCGACGCGGGGTGCGAATCCTGTATTGACGAGTGCCTCACGTTCATCAAAAAAGAACAACACAACAACCGGTTATTATTCGTCATTGAATCCGCCCATAAAAATACCGTGGCCAAGGTCTCTAGCCAATACTCCCTTAAGATTGTGCCAGACAACTGCATCGTAATTGATAATGAACTGGTTGGCTATAAAAACGGCTTAGTAGACGTATTCCCCAAGGTGTTTTATGTAAAAAACAAAAAGGTTATGGATACAAAAAGCATAGATGCGTCGAATATCGACAAGTTGTTGGTTAGCAATTAATTTCCTAAGTTTACGTGAAATACCATTCGCCATGAAAAAGCCGGTAACCGCAATCATGCTTTTCGTTCTATTCGCTTCGCTCGCCTATGGGCAGGATACTTCGATGGCGAGAAAATTCCTTGAAAAGCACGCTACAGTAAAAAATTTATGTGGCAAACCGGCCCCGATATTTTCTGCTCGTACTATGCAAGAAATGCCTATAAACATTTCGGAGCTTAAAGGAAAAGTCGTAGTGCTGAGCGTGTGGACTACAACTTGTGGCCCTTGTATCAGGGAAATTAATGCGTTTAAGTATTTTAAAAATAAGTATAAAGGAAAAAATATTGAATATATTGCAATAGCGCCCCTTGATAAACAACAAGACATAAAAAGGTTCTTAGCCAACCATACCATGGTTTTTAAAGTTTGGTATGCTCCAAGTCCCAACTTTGTAAAGGACTACCTGGCTGATGAATATCCAACCAACTACGTGATAGATAGAAACGGAATGATTAGGTATTCCCAGGTGGGTTATAGCAAAGATGGCTATAAAGATATAAGCGAGGTTGTTCAAAAGTGTATGTGAGGCGACTTCACTGGCTGCGCGTTATTATCGTTTGAGAATGAAACCAGGACATAGACCGATTCCGAATAAGATTACGTCTTCATCGTAAACGCATGGTTTTACGCAGAAATCCCTTGCAAAATTGATGGGCGTCTAGGACAGTGGACCAATCTCACAATGGGAGAAAGGTCTGCTGCTGCCTAATTTACTCAACCAGCAATCACAGCAGTACCTCGATATGATTAACCCATAACGCTGAGCGGTCGGCGGTATTCCGAAAACCTGTCAGCAAAAATTCCTTGTTGTAGCTTACCTTTTGCTTACAGTAAATCCTGCCATTTACCATGACGGTCACTGGTTTGCGGAGATCAACCATTTCAGGCGACAGCAATATAGAAAACGATTTAATATCCGAAGTAAGTACTGTAAAAATATTGTTTTTATAAGCAGCTTTTATAGCTCCGGAACTCTTTCGGTATGTAAAACCATGGAGCAGTGTGTCACGGGTTATGGAGGAGTCTTTTTTCCCTAATACAATCCATTTCTTTATTTCGAAATTAATATTTTTTTGCCAGGCTGCCCGTTTGACGGTGGTATCGAGTGCAGTTATTTGTAGCCAATCGCAACGGCCATATTTTACATCGTCGCACTCCCAGTAGATGGTTGAATGAAAAGGGTCACGTTTCCTGTTGGCCAGGTCCTCAAACAACAGCTTATGGGCTGGTTCCGACGCATCAAACTTGGGGAACCAATGCGGAAAACCATGATAACGGTGATCCTGATAATCGGCGCCTATTTTTTTCATGAGTACAGCTAATGAGTCGTTGGCGCCGGGCGGGTAATAGTAATCCTGGTCGGTAGATACATTAAAGTACGAGCGGTTAAGGATATTGCGGATATAAGTACCACCCGTCTCCACTCCCGGCCGGGTATTGAATCCATAAAAGCCGGCAAAGGGTGATGGCTGTTTCATTAAGTAGGAAAATGAACCGGTCGCGCCGTTGGAATGCCCGGTGATAAACACCCGGTCATCATCGATATGGATAATCTGTTTGACCTGTTTCAACATTGCCGGGACCATAAAGAAGCCATCATCCGGGTACATCCAGTTGTAGTCCTTATTGCCATGCGGATAAACCATGATCACCTCGCCGGCATATTTGGTATAAAAGCGGTTCCAGCCGCCGGTATCCCAGCCGGGTTCCGCCATATCCAGGTAACCCGTATTAGAACTTACTGCCCCATGTAAGAAAAATAATACGGCATAGGATTTTTTGGGGTTGTAGTCCGGGGGCATCACGACCAAAAACGCCGTATGCGTACTGTCTGTCATTTGAAATTGCAGGGAAAGATATTTTTCCCTGATAGCAGGGTAGCCATTATAATGCTTTATTTTTTGATAAGCCGCTTCCGCATTGTCATGATTGAAATTGAGCTTCGTCAGCATCGCATCCCGCTCGAGCCGGTGCTGGATCGCCAAAACTGAATCCACCTTTTTTTGCTGCTTTTGCATGATCTCCTGCTCTTTGGCCTGTACCCCGGCTATGATCGTTTTCCATTGCGGGTCGCTTTCCAGGAAATCAAAATTTTTGTCCTTTAACAAACGTTTGCTGAACACAAAAACACCATTCGAATAATTAAACTTAACGTAGGTGCGGATAGCTTCCAGTGCTTTGGCCTTATCGCTGGCCAAACTCCATGACAAGGCCGACAGATAAGCGATACCATTGGAATCGTCCGTCTTGAGGTAGCGATCATAATTGGTGCCTGCGCAGACATAATCTTTTGCTTTAAAACAGGAATCGCCTTTGGCTATATAATTTTGCGCGATGAGATACTGCGGCATAAAAAGTAACAGGATAATCAGCTTTTTCATGGTGAGTTTGCTTTCCCAGGCAAAAATCATAGCACAACGCTGCCACAAAGAATGCGATTGACGAACGGCTGATTAGTATTGATATACTGTTGTCAGGTTTCATCAATAAAAATTGCCCGTTCATGTATTTTTATGCTGATTAACCTTGAACACGTTTTATATTTAGCAGATGAAGCGCAAGCAGATCATTTACATCCATCTTATCGCCTGGAGCGTTTTGTTTCTCAGTGAGGTAGGGCTGAGCTATACAGACAGCCGTGCGCCACAGGACCTGCCTGCTTTTCTCAAAAACTTAGGAATACAATGCTGTTACCAAAGCATCCCCTTCAGCTGTTTCTATAGCAGCTATTGGTTTGTGGCGCCGCAGTTTTTTGTTTACCGGCAATATTTGCGCGGTATCATTTATTCCCTGTTCACCTTAACCGGTATTGTGAGTTTACGTTACCTGCTTGAATATCACTTCTTTTTACCGGTTTTAGGGTTTGATAATTATGGCGGCCATCCCTGGCCGGTGAAAGATTATATTGAAAATATCTTTTTTTATTATTTCCCCAAGTATTTCATCTACGGCCAATTGTACTTTTTTGCTGAAAACTGGTACAAAGACAAGCAATTGAAGGAGGAACTGCAAAAGGAAAAATCAACCGCCGAACTGGCCTTTCTGCGGTCGCAGATCAACCCCCATTTTTTATTCAATACCATCAATGATATTTATTCGCTTACCTACCAGAAAGCCGAACGTGCGCCTGAAGCTTTACTTAAACTTTCAGAACTCCTTCGGTATATGCTCCGCGAGGGTAATGCGGACCTGATGCCTTTACGGCAGGAGATACAGTATTTGGAAAATGCGATCGAGCTGCAGCGCATCAGCGCCAAGGGTAAAGCCTATATCCATTTTGAAATGGAAGGTGATGCAGGCGACCAGCAGGTGGCCTCCCTGCTGTTTATCCCTTTTGTTGAAAATGCTTTTAAACACGGAATTTTAAATGAACCGGAGCACCCGGTTACGATAGCTTTAACGGCTGCCGGCGAAAGCATCAGTTTTTCTGTCTGCAATAAAAGGAACAACTACCAAAAGGATCATACCGGCGGCATCGGGCTGAACAATGTAAAGCGCCGTCTCGGCCTGGTCTACCCCGGCAGACACCGGCTGGAAATTAATGACGGGGATGAATTTTATAGGGTTAATTTGGTTTTGCGAACAGGCGTATGCGTATCCGTTGTTTAATTATCGATGACAAGCCGCTGGCCATAGACATTTTGGCTGACTACACCCGGAAGGTGCCCTTTCTGGAATTGACCGGCACGGCCACTGACCCCATCCAGGGCTTATCTATGGTTCGGGACCGGCAGATCAGCCTGGTATTTTTAGATATCCAGATGCCTCAGCTGAACGGACTGCAGTTTATGAGAATAGCCGGGGAACAATGTAAAGTGATACTTACCACTGCTTATCCGGAATACGCGCTGGAGGGATTTGAACATGATGTGATTGACTACCTGCTGAAACCCATCGCTTTCGACCGCTTTTACCGGGCTGCGGCGAAGGCTTTGCAGGTCCTGGGCCATGACAGTAAGAACCGCTTATCAGCAGAGAATGAAATGTTTTCTGATCATTATAATCAAAGCGAATACCTGTTCATCAAAACTGAGCACCGGATAAAAAAGGTCAATCTGCGGGATATTTTATTTATTGAAAGCTTGCAGAACTATATCACGCTGCATACCACCGCAGGGCGCATCCTGAGCCTGCAGACCATGAAAAAGCTAGAAAACCAGTTGCCACCGAAAGAATTTATGCGGGTACATAAATCTTACATCGTTTCCCTGCGGCACATATCTTCCGTAGAGCGAAGCCGCATCCAGATTGGCGGCCAGTTGATCCCGGTCGGGGATATTTACCGCGACGCATTTTATAAAATTATTGGTCATTGACCCATCAAATACCAAAACCACATTTCAAAACGTAAGTTTACGGGTTTTCTCCGATCGGTTCTCCATCCCGAAAATATTCAATTAGCGCAGCTACCTTTTGTCCCGCGTGATCGTCCGGACAGGTTGTAGCTCTTGAGCAGGGCGGCCTTTACGCTGGCCATATCCTTTGCCAGCAGGTTATAAATATCGTCATACTGGGCGCATAAATCAAACAGGCCCAAATGATACCTGCCCAGCAGCCGTTCTTTCTCTTCGCCTCCGGCTTTCGTGATCTGCTCCGCTGTATCCAGCAAATCGAGGTATAGGGTGTGCGAGCGCATATTGGCGGCGATCACCCGGTCATAGGATAAGTTCACGTCGAAATACAAGCTGACCAGGTTCTGCTTCCAGTTCTCTGCCTGCAGCTTTTCCAGGTAGGCATCCAGCTGCTTCATCTCCCGGTTAAAAAATGCCACGCCCGCTTCGCTCCGCTGCCTGTTCTTATCCTTCCAGTACTCCACGCTCTTGCGCAGCACCCCCATCGTCTCTCCGGTCATGAAATAGAACTGCTCGGCTACTTCCGCCTGCTTCGACCGGTACAAATTTCCCCGTTCCAGCTTCGCCTTCCGCTGGTCGCTGTAATACGTAAACAAGCCGGTCAGCAGCTGGGTGAGCAAGGCGCCGGCCAGTCCTGCATAAGCAGTCAGTACCAGTAAGGTTTGATTCGTCGCAGCCATAAACAAAGATAAGCAAAAGACTTTGAATGCTAAAATTATTAGCAAATAAATCTGCAATCATCAGGATGGTTTTTGCTTTGAACCCTGTTGCCGTGTTTCAATCAGCTGCTGAATTTTAATTTTTCGGCGAGGTCCAGGAAATATTGAGGTCCCCAGATTTCTAACGCGCTGTCGTCAGCAATAAACCGGACAACATCATCTTTTACACTGCGGAAATTCACTCCGTTTATTTTGTCCCTAAGCAGCTTCAGTACCTGTTCTTTGGATCTCGTCTCCCCGGTCCAGTCACCGGTATCCTTTGCGCGGAGCCGGAAGTGATCAAGATCAGGCGGTACACCTTTTCTGATGTACCATTCCAGATCAAACCAGTCCCTGTCTTTTACGCGGTTCTGCCATGCTTTTGAGAGAAAAAAATGAAGTCTGTCGTTTAATGGGCTCGGTAAGCCAACCTTAAAATTGCCTGTTTTAAGGTTGGCAGTCATTTACGACTTAAGAGGTTTGTATAATTTTTTCCAGCCGCTTTTCCACCGCGTAAACGCTTGAGGGCTCACCCGGTACCTGGCAAAGTTGCCTTCATGCAAGGAAAGCAATTCGGTTTCTACTGCCTCAATAAATTTTTCCTGATCTGCATCGGGCAACCGTTGCGCGTTTCTTTTAATGACGATACTGGCGTCTTTCGAATTTAGAGACTGTACAATAATGCCCGTGATTAATTCACGCATTGGGGTACGATACTTTAATTTGAAGGTATCCGGTTCACCAAGCGATTGACGAACGACTGCATAACGTGAGGCCGAACGTTCATAAGCCCATAAAAAGACGTCTTTTAACAAGCTGATGTCATTGAGTTCGTAAACACCCAACATGCCTTGGCTGTACAAATCTTCCGGAACGTCAGTAAAAGACAAAGGCGATAGATTCCGCTTAATAAAAGGAATGTTTGCCGATATACGCGAAACAGGTTTGTTTACATCATCGAATGGTTGCAGGTAAGGTAAGTGCACCATTATAAAAAATGATTGCTCAAACGGATTTGCGATCTCAGCCGCCTTTGCTAAAATCAGTTCAAATAACTCACTGACCAATTGCGGTATTGCCAGCGGTGTAAACGCGGAGCCGGTAATGCCTACTGCCATTGAACGAAGCCGTCCCGGCGCTTGCGGGTCAGCCAGCAAGTTATTCGCCAGCATCGCATGAAGGTTGGTAATCGTGTAACGGTTATAACCAATTTCTTCAGCCGATTCTACAATGAACTCAATAGCATCCTTGTGATTCAAAATCATCTGTGCTTCTTTGGCCGTTTTGGCATCTGCTTCTTCGCCTTGCCCGATCAGCCGCTCTGTATCCAGTAAACTATAGGTATTGCCTTCCAGACGACTAGAGTTCCAGGATAGGTCAATGAGTAAGCGATTAAGTATCTGTTTCGCATAGGTTCCGGCAGGTTGCTCCAATCGGGGACCACCAATTGCTGCCAGTTTTGCCATTTCATCTTTGGTCAGGTAGCTGTCAACATTGGGCCGGTAAGATTCCAGAAACGTGCGGTTATAACCGACGAGCTTGCGGCCCTGTATAGGTGCAATAACCCGGCTACGTACATATTCACCAGGCAGGGAAATCGGTATTAGTGCTTGGTCTGCGGCTGCAGCGGCCTCTGGTTTAGCCGCTGCGACAGTTAATTTGTAAATGGTTGCACGCGCTTTCCCGGAAACATCAATGATGCCCTCCATTACCAGTTTTTCCAGCCACCTTTGCAGCGTTCTGCGCGGCGTACCTGGGCTGTTTAAACCGATGTCTTCAATACCCGCTCCCTCTGGAAACCTGGCCAGTATAGCTAAAATTTCCGCTGCTTTAGGTTTTGCTTCCTTTTTCATAATGGCGCAATACTTTATTATCACGCCAAATATACGAAAAAAGTGGCGCAATATAGAGTTATTGCGCCAAAAATGGTTAAAAATGGCGCGATATTTAAATCGCGCCGCCGCGCATTATGGTAAGATCACCAGCCGGTATTCCTGCGCGGCAATGACCCGGACACCAGGCTGTCCTTTACTTATGACCGATCATGAGCGCAAATATATCCAATTGATGCCCGATAAGGGCCGCTTCCTCGTCTTTACCAATGGAGGCTTTGCCGCCGAGGTGGAGTTGATGGAAACCGAATGGGAGATCACCAGCGGCGATCTGTTCGATTCCGGGTTGGAAAGGCAGGTATTGCGCCGTATTATTCATCTTGCATCATGATCGTAGATTTTGAGATAGAACCGGACGGTGTGAACTTGGAAAAATTGATACGGAAGGGACCGGAACCGAAAGATTTGCGATATGACCAAGCCATCTGCTGTTCGATAAATGTTAACTATTTTGAACCTCCGGCATTTGCATGGCCATTAGTTTCAGCCTGCGTTTCTGTAATTCCATGTGATGCTGTATGGTTGCGTCGTAATCGGTGTCTCCATGGGTCATTTTGTTGACCATGATAAAAATCTCGATGCCCAGCAACAGCAGGGCCCACAACGCCCAAACAAAAAGCGCAGGGCCGGAATCCCGCAGAATTTTGTACATCAATTTCAATTCATACAGGAAACCGCTGTTCGCCTTTGCCTCTTGCGTCACTTCGTCTCTCAGTTTTAATATTCGATTTTCCTGATCCACTTTAATGGCCCGCATTTCTTTAATTTGCTCATCAATTGGTGCCAGCATTGACAATTTCGGGTTAGGTATGGAACTAATGGTTACCGCCGTTTTTCTAACGAGATTTGTTTTTGTCGTGGTGGTTTTATTGGTGTCAGTCGTAATGGTAGGCACCGCAATATCATCACTTTTTTTACTCATCACATTGATTGTTGGACTTTTCGTCAGCTCATCGACCAGTGCTTTGCGTTCAGTCTCTTTTCTATTAATGCTAAGGTCCGTCTCAGCTACTTGGGCTTTCAGTTCCCTTTCTCTCGCTGGCAATAAAGAATCCACCTGCGCGTTCAGCTCGAATAATTCTTTGTGTTTGATATCCTCCCGGAAAATGATCTGGTCGATAATGATCGATCCGATGACGGCCATTACCAGGGCAATAAAAGCGCGCACGCCGTATTTCCATTTACTTTGCGAATCAGAAAGAATAATCTGCCGTTCTACCTGCAAAATGATCAGCACGAATAAAACTCCGCCAAGAATACTGTAATACCATTCTGCCGCGAGGTATTTGCTGACAAAGGAATAGCCAATAAACGCCCATAAGATACAAATGATCAAGAGTGCGGCCGTATAGCGCTTAACGGCGCGATGCGCAATTTCACTACAGCCTTGCAGGACCTCATATTTGTAACCCGTCAGGAAACAGCCGAATTTGATCCACCTGTCTTTCATCGTTAAAACCTCCTCGATAAAATATGGTGATGGGAAATTGCCGCCAGGCCGTTTTTGAAACCACGGGTATAACTGATCAGGATGCCTTTACAATCCCCTTCATCCTGCGCGGTGTCATCTTCGATGGCTTTTACTTTGGCGATGTGCCCCTGCGCTATCTTTTTTTTCATCTCCAGCTCTTCGACCATATCCACCATGCCGCTCCGGGAACGGCTGATGATGTGGAATTCCGTTTCCTGGATAAAATCCTCGTAATACGTTTTTACCTTTTTGAGTGTGCGGATCAGTTCGCTTTTAAGCGAATCCAGGTTTTGGTTCAGGTTACTGATATCCGGATTCAGCAGCGCGTCATCGTATCCTTTTACCTCGTGGTTCCGGTCCAGGAAAGCGTAGAGAATCCCGATATGATGTTCCGTTGGGACGGCTGTCGCCTCAGGCGGTGCAGAGGGGGGCGCTGACTCGATAAAAACCCGTTCTTCGACTTCGGGCAAGGCCTGGGCAGTACCCGGATTATGCCCGTTCAGGGGCGGCAGTGGTATGCCGTTATTCCCGGTGCGTTTTGTAAAACCAAACATATTTTCAAATGATTACTATCGGTACTTTAAATTTACTGTGCCCGCGCTGGTGGCAGCTTTTGCATAAGGTGATCAGCAAGTGGTCCGGGTAATCCCAGGGTACTTTAAACCCTTTGGCTTCCCTGACATAATGGTACTGCCGGTGATGTACCTGGAGCTCGTCAACGCCTTTGCAAATAACACAGCAGCTTTGATCACGTGCCATGATCCCGCTGCGCTTTGACTGCCACCGGGGGTCGAACAATAGATGGCCATAGGAGCCGTGGGGTGGCACTAGTTCCGCTTCATCTAAAGCCTTTTCCCCGAATTGCTCATCGTCACGCCGGTAGCGGCCGATCAGCTTTTTGCCGGTGTTTCCTGTGGTGTCATAACGGTTAATTTGCATAAAAAGTGATAAGGTTTAGGTTTGAATTCAGTTCAGGGGCACTCAGGCAGTGTAAATAAATTATCAGGACAGTACCCGTCTGTTTTCGTTTTCAGGCAAGGTACTTGATGTTTTGAAGCCATAACTTTAAGTTTTAATGGCTCAAAAATACCGGCCTCTGTGCAGTCATTTTTACGGAAAACCGTAAAGATCAATTTTTGATATGGAGCACGTATTTTTCCAGGATATGGGTGGTCATTGGCAACACCCTCAGGTTGGTGTCCAGCGGGTTGGGGCCGCTGTCGGTATAAAACACCACTCTGCCTTTATAATTGCTGTACCATACTTTGCGTACGGAATGATAGGTCAGCGTGTCCGGACGGGTGATGCGTTTAAAATGATCGATAATTTCGTGCTGGATCGGATAGTGCGGCGCATCGGTTGACTTGTCATTGCATTCGATGCATTCATAATGGTCATTGTTCCAGATCATACAGCCTTCTTTACCGGTACATTGTCTTACGGTCTTTCTAGCGACCAGGTACCAGCTCATCCCTGCAACGATGACGGCCATAAAAATCCATAAAAATTTATAACTGTTTCCTTTTGTTATTTCCCCTCCGGGGTTTACAGTGCCAGGGCCCACGGGAGGTTCACCAGATATGATTCCAGTCCGCGCAGGGTTAATGCTAGGACCGGTTGTGCTTTTAATTTGCAGGTTAGGATGATAAGGGCGGGGTTGAAAATCTATCAGTAAAGCCAGTAAATTGATGTATTTAATATTGGTATTAACTGACCGGCGGCCTAATAATGTTATCACTTGTCTAAAGATATCAGCTGAGCCGTTCTGAAATGCATTGTAATAAGCACCAATATCCTCTTTCGGTCCGACGAAAGAACGCAAGATGTTTTCGTCACCGGTAGTTAATGAGCCTTGCCCACAAATCATCACGACCTCATCCTTGATACTAGCTGGTTTTGGCACTAATAAATTGGAGGGCAATAGCTCTTCTTTCAGTTGCCTGTCATACTCCGCCAGGACCAATTCTTTATACTCAGACTCAGACATTTTCAAATTTTTCAGGGATAAATCTAAAACATTTTTTGGAATTCCATCCGCATTTCCGGAATCGCGCCGGAAATAATGGAAATACTGGAATCGGTTGATTGTAAGCCGGTTATATCACTTCATATTTGTTCCGGCAATCGATTCGAACGGTTGCTAAAGGGCAAAGGAAGCGGAGGTAATCATCCGGCTTGGGAAGCGGTGAAAGCTTCCGCGACCGACGCCCGGCACTTCCCAAAAAATGTAAGAGGCGCCTCTTACGCGGTTTGCAGCGATACCCGGGACAGTCCCGCGGCGGGCCTGCAGGATTTATTAACCTTTTAAATTTTTTCAAAAATGTTCCATATTTTTTTGGCGCTATGGCTGGCCTTTGCCTGTCCTGCGCAGCATCATTCCGGTGGTAACGCCGGTCATACCATCACCGCAACGGCAGATAGCGGCACAGGCGGCGACAACGGTCACCCGCCTCCGCCACCTCCGCCGCCCGGAAGTTAATTTTATGATAAGGCAAGTTCGCGCTTGCCTTATTTTTTTATTATAAATTGTACTTTAGTGGTACCTTGAGAAAATTATCACACATATGGACCGTCGGGCTGGTACTGCTGGCGGCGTGTCATCAGGCGCCTGTCCATACGGCCGGCCAATGGGCCGATTATAAAAAAGCCTATGCCTTACTGAATACCAGCAAAGATTCTGCGTTTTATTATTTCAACCGGTCGGCAACCTATTCAACGGATAAGGAACAGGTGGCCATGGCTTATCAAAACATGGCCCTGATCCAGTCTGATGCGGGCGATAATTTTGGCGCGCAGGAAAGCCTGATCCAGGCCTTAAAATCACTGGATGAACATGATCCTAAGAACCGCGGGCACCTGGCAGAAGACTACAATCAACTGGGCATGACCTTTTATAATACGGATGATAACATTCAGGCCCTCCGCTTTTATGCACTGGCGCTTCAATATGCCGACAGTCCCCAGTTACGCGCTTATTTTTTTAATAACCAGGGTAATTCCTATCAAAAGCTTAAAGCTTATCATAAGGCCCTGGCCAGTTATGATTCGGTGCTCCGGATAACCGGTACCAAAGGCGCGGATTATGCGCGGACACTGACCAACCTGGCTGCCACGAAGTGGCTGCAAAACCGGCATTATAATGCCGCGCCTGAACTGTTGAAGTCGCTTGCCATCCGGTTGCACGAAAAAGATACCTGGGGTGAAAATTCAAGCTACGCCCATTTGACGGATTTTTACCTGGAAAATAAACCGGATTCGGCTTTGTTTTACGCCCGGAAAATGTTCGCAGCGGCCAGTAAGCTGCACAGTCCGGACGATCAGTTAGCCGCTTTGCGAAAGCTTATCATGCTGGTTCCCGCCGGTTCAAAAAAATATTTCCAGCAATACCAGCGCCTGGAGGACAGCCTGCAAACTGCCCGTAGCGCGGCAAAAAGCCAATTCGCGGTGATCCGGTATAACGTCGAAAAGGCAAAGACAGAGAACCTGCAGCTGCAAAAGAAAAATACGGAACGACGATACCAGCTGATAGCCGGATTGATCCTCTCCGGGGTGGCGGTCATCTGGACCATATGGTGGTACCGAAAACGAAAGCAACGGTTACAGCTCCAGGCCGAACGGGAGATACAGGAAAATAGATTAAAATTGTCTCAAAAGGTACATGATAAGGTCGCCAACGGGATTTACCGGATCATGAGCGAGGTGGAACACTTACCGGAGCTCGATCGTACGATTTTGCTGGACCGGCTGGAAAACATGTATAACATATCCAGGAACGTTGCCCACGATGAAGCGGAATCAGTGGCTGATTTCGCGGAAAGGATCGGCTCGATGCTGAATGCTTTTAAAAATCCAGCGCTGCGGCTTGCGGTGGAAGGCAATTATACGGAGTTGTGGCAGGCGGTAGATTTGCCCGTAAGGGAACAACTGTTACTGGTTTTGCAGGAGCTGATGGTGAATATGAGCAAGCACAGCCAGGCGACGCAGGCGCATGTGGGCTTTTCAATGGAAGACGGGCGCCTGATGCTGGAATACCGGGATGATGGCATCGGGCTGGGCGGGAAGGGGACTCCCGGAAAGGGCATGCAAAATACGGTTTCCCGTATTCAAGCATTAAATGGTACCGTTAATTTTGACGCGGCGGAGACCAAAGGACTCCGGGTATTGATTCAATTACCGATTTCAGACCGATATGCAGTTTAACCGTATTCTAATCGTGGAAGACCAGGACATGGCCAACTTGTCGCTGCGAATAACCCTGGAGGGCCTTGGCATGCCGCTCCCGGTGCACAGGTACCATACCAGCCATGCCATTTTGCTGTTGAAGAAAGCGCTTTTGGAAAAAGAACCCTTTGATTTGCTGGTTACTGACCTGTATTTTGAGGACGAAGGCACGGCCAAACAAAGCCCGGACGGTATAGAACTCATCCGGCAAGCCAAACGGGTACAGCCGGAACTCAAGGTGCTGGTGTTTTCAACGGAAAGTAAAATTGCAGTGATTCGCCGGTTGTACGAGGAATCGGGTATAGACGGCTTCGTGCGCAAAGCGCGGGGAGATGCGGGAGAGCTCAAAAATGCACTGGAACAACTCTCCGGAAACCGCCGCTACTATCCCCGCGATTACCGGTCGCTCGCCGCGAAGGGTAACCAGCATGATTTTACGGACCGTGATAAGGAGATCATCCGTTTGCTGAATGAAGGGTTTTCGCAGCGGGAAATCGCGGACTGGCTGGAACTGAACGGGATGCCTCCTTTTGGTTTAAGCAGTGTGGAGAAGCGCCTGAAGTTGATGAGAGAGGCGATGAATTTCAGCAAGAACCAGCAGCTGATCGGTTTCTGCAAAGACCTGGGCATGATTTGACCGGGTTACGGTTTTCCGTAAAAAAAGCAGCCATCAGCTTTCTATTTTCGACTAAAATCTTTCATCCTGATGATATGAAAACACTGTTATTATTTGCGGTCCTGTCCTTTACGGTTGCGCACCATGCCGCCGACACCGTTTACATTTGCAAAGGCTCCAAAGGAAAGAAATACCATTTACGGTCTGACTGCCGCGGCTTGAGCCATTGTTCGCATAAGGTAGTAAAAATGAAACTGGCGGATGCACAGAAAGAAGGACGGACGCTTTGCGGATTTGAGAAGTAATCCTTTTTTAATTGCTTCATTACGGAAAACCGTAAAATACGCGGGCTATGAACCGCGATATTTGAATTCTAAACGTAAAATAATTCATGATCATGGAAACAATCCAAGCCATCAAGCCCGGCCCAAAACCATACCAGCGCAAACACCCCGATTTGAAGCTGCACATTCACAAATCCGTGAAAAAAAACGTTAGCAAGGGCCCCTTCAACAGCAAACATCATTGATCCAAAAAGTATAAGCAAATGGCTATCTATCATGACGCTCAATATTTAAAACAAGGCCATAATAGTGCCTTCAATACCGACCACAGGCCCGGCGGTAATGTTCCTCATTCCGGAATCTACCGCTGCATGGGCTGCGGACGGGAGATTGTGGCAGAAGAGCGCCGGCAGTTCCCGCCGCATAGCCACCACCAGCACACGGCCGCACAGGGAATCATTCGCTGGCGAATGACCGTATACGCCGATCACCAGGCAAAGTGATTTTATAACCATCATCAGGCTGCAGGCAGCAGTAAAAAACCAGGCAGCTGACCACCCCGTCGACTGCGCAAGGCAGTGACGCTTGCGAGACCGGCCCCAATCTCCTGCCTGCCGGAAAGGTATTCAAACGTTATCATTTAGCTTATTATTACTGGCGGTACACGTAATGTGAACTATTGAAAATTACATTTGCACTCCTTATCTTAGACCTAAACCTTATTTGCATGAAATACCTGATTGGCTTTTTTTTACTGTTTGCAGGCAGCGCGAACGCGCAGCAACAACAGCCCCATCCTGACGAAACTGTTGAAGTCAGGGTGCTGGACGTCGGTGCCGGTTTGTGTAACCTGATCAAAATGCCGGGGAACAAATACATCATATATGATGCAGGCGGGGACTATAACACCAATGGCAACCGGACGGTAGAACAAATAAAAAGCTTCATCCCTGCAGGCAGCGAAATTGAGCTGATGGTACTGAGCCATACGGATGCCGATCATATTGTGGCGGCCGGCCAGGTAATCAGGGACTTTAAAGTAAAAAAGCTGTTGTGGGGAGGCTACGAGCGTTCGATGATAGATGCGGAGCAACCTACAGCGGCTTATCAGCGAATTATTGCTGCCCTTGACGAGATAAGGTCAACTGAAAACGTCAACCTTAACCAGCGGGACAGTGTGATCACGCCAGGTAATCATTTTACTATCGGCTCAACCACCATTACTTTTCTCTGCGGTTTCGGGAAACCCCTCCCGGAGTGGGGGCTCACCGACAAAGCGGAAAAGCTCAATGCCGTCAGCATTGTCATGCGCCTGGATTTTGCCGGCAATTCCGTTCTGTTTTGCGGGGATGCCGTCGGCCGGCACCGCGATGATCCGGAAGATGCACTGATCGCCACTGAAAAATTCATGGTTGAAAAAGCACGGCAATATTTACCCTGCACGGTAATCATCGCACCTCATCACGGCGCAAAGAACGCCAGCTCCGCCGCCTTCGTCAACCTTGTCAGGCCCAAGGCCGTCGTTTTCTCCGCGGGCCACAAATTTCACCACCCGGAAACCCTAACCGCAAAACGGTACCTGCAATACGTATCCGCCAGCAGCATATTTCGCACCGACAGGGGAGATGATGAAGGCGGGACGGAATGGGATTATCTCCGCGTGCCGGGCACAAGGGACGGTTACAACGATGATAATATTGATATCCTGCTAGAAAGCGATCACAGCTATAAGGTGTTTTATTTAGATAAGTAGTGCACTAGTATTTGTTAAGGTCCCACCGGCCAGCGTTCCAAACGATTTTATAGCGGTCTTCAGGATGAATTTCATAAGTAACAACAGTGGAAATGCCGGTAACCAGCCGGATAAGAATTTTGGACTGGTTACGTTTGAGCGTATGCGCATAACCCGGTTGAAGGCTCAGTTCCTCCCAATTTACCCGGTCGTTGCTGATCAGATATTTTACGGATTGTGCGGTTCCATTGGCAATATTGTAGCTGTACACACTATTTGCTTGCTTTGAAGTGTCGATAACTGCAACCACTTCCAAATGGACACTAACAGGGGTAGCCAGGTTGTTATTCCTGAAGCCAAAATAGATCGTTGGGCTGATACAACTTTGAGTGGCCTGGCATATGCTCATAATACCACTGTTTTGTTTACAAAAAGTCCAGGAATGATCCTGTTTTCCCAGGAAGGCATTCGCATCGAATACATTGCTGAAAATAAAATGGTCGATTGATTTGCCGTCGGTGTTACTTATAACAAATTGGGCAAGTGAAGCTTCCATCGACAACTGTCCGGGCAATACATTTTTTAACAATTGGAAAAGTTTTTCAGGTGGAGAGGAAGTTGCAGCCGCGCCGGTTGTGATCCGGTAAACTAATGCACTGGTTTTTTCGGGTAAATCGAGCTGAATGATATTCCGGCTGTTGCTATTGCTATTGACAAATATATTGCCCGCTGAATGGACAATAAATGATTGATCTAACAAACTCTGATATTGCTGCGCCGAGCAAACTGAGCATACAAGAAGCGCTAAGATAAAGTGAATTGTTTTATTCATAACAAGGTTGGTTTATCGAATATGTATAGAAGGATAGATGAACAATAATAAGAAGAATAGTTAAAATATCCCTGCTCTTTACGGTTTCCCGTAAAATTCGTTTCCATGCTAAGGCTACTTTTGAGATAGTTACCATTCACCAATAACTTATCATGGAAGCACCTGTTCAAAATGAGGTTGTGTTTTACCGGGACGGAAATGTCACTGTATCCCGGGCAAAATTCATCAAACTGCCCATTATCATAGTTGTACATGGCTTTCTATTACTTTTTTCCGACTGCGCAGGAGTTGCCGGTCTGATTTTCACCGCGCTCGGCATCATCATTCTATTTGCGATTAAAAATGAATTTGCCGTACGGATCAGCACCAATTCCGGTGAATCCAACAGTATTATCTCAAAAGACAAAACCTATATACAGAAGATCGTAAACGCCCTGAATGAAGCGATCATCCACCGCGGGTAACATGACGAAACTTTTGCCGATCATACAAACGGTGTTATACAGGCTGATGAACCTGTTTACCTTCCGGCCTGCGGAGATCGTTGACTTTTATACTGACCAGTTGCTGCTTTTTCAGGGGGCGACCTGCAGGGTAGCCTGGAAGGCCAGGAACGCATATGCCGTCAAGCTGGTGCTGAACGGAAAGTCTTATAAGAGTTATAAACCCAGCGCGATGGCTGAATTGCCAGTCAGTGATGTTTTCCGGGTTGAAATTATTGCACGGGGAATTTACGGTAATGCCCGGCAATCGCTGGCCGTGAAAGTGAATGATGTGCAGTTCAAAGAAGCTGTACAATTCGGATTGGCTGCGGCAGCTGAAACACGTCCGAAAGTGCACAAGTCCTTAAGTGTTCGTCCGAATGCGATGTTGCCCGTTACGCCGGCTCCGATCCTGATGCCTTTGCCGGTAACGCTTGACAATCCGTTCCTCGTTGCCTCCCGCGAAAGCCTGGAGCAGGATATCATTACTAATTCTTATCAATCTGAAAATAATTAAAAATAGATTATGCGCACCGAATATTACGAAAACCCGAAGCCGACCTGGCTGATGCAGCAGTTCTGGAAGATATCCGGAGCGGATAAGTATATTCTTCAGAAAAGCACGTATTCCGACCAGGTTAAATATACCTGTATGGGCGGTATCGTCCTGGCTACAGGCGTCATGGCGGCATTGGCCGGCGGCTATGCATTTTATACCATTTTCGCGCCGAAAGGCGATGCCATAGATGATATCAAAACCATTATCCATTCCGGGCATTATGATCCGACTGATATCCCGACCGCCATCCTTGCTGCCGTATTTGGCCTGATCTGGGGCGCGATCATTTTTAATATCGATCGTTTCATCGTCACCAGTACCGGCAAAGGCGATGGTACCGAAGCCATCACCAGGCAGGAACTAAAAAGCGCCCTGCCCCGCATCATCATGGGCGCCATTATCGCCCTGACTATTTCCAAGCCTGTTGAGATCAGGATGTTTAAAAGCGAGATCGACGCCAAACTATACCAGACACAGCTCGAGGCGCAAAAAAACTACGAGATTAAAACGCGCAAAAATTTTGAGGACCGCATCAAAGACCTCGACCGGGAAAACAGCGCTATTGAAACCCGCATCGAGGGCTACATGAAAGTCATCGCCACCAAAGATTCGCTCTGGAACATCGAAACGTCGAAGGGCCAGGGCGGCCGCGGGCAGGGCGAGGGGCCGATGGCGCTTTCCTACAAAGCCGAGCGCGACAGGGTAGAAGCGGAAAAGAACCAGTTCGTAGCCATGAACAAAACCAAAATCGAGGATATCGAAAAAAGGCGTGCGGCGATGAACGCAGAACTGGAAACTGCGCTCAAAAAGAACAAGTCGGTGTCCGCCGGCCTCGACGGTTTGCTGGAGCGCATTAAGATCGCCCATGAGCTGGCGCCCGGTATTTCTATTTTCATCACCCTGCTTTTCATGGCCATCGAGCTGACGCCGATCTTCTTTAAGCTGATGCTGATCAAAGGGCCGTATGATTATTTGGAGGAAAACATCAAAGACCTCGTTAAGGCACAAAACGGTATCGAGATACAGCACGACTACTACACCGATAAGGAAGGCCTTGAACGCGACCTGGTCATCCACCACGAGGTGGAACGAATGACCAGCATGAAGGCCCGCGTCATCGAGGCGCAGAAAGAGCTCAATGAATATATTATCCAGCGATGGAAAGACCGCCAAAAAGAGGAGATCGATAACAATCTCGACGCTTATGTTTCCACTGTAATGGACGGAGATACCACTCAAACAGCAGCCAGCTGATATGTCGCTCCAACTGACCCTTTGGAAAGCCAGCGGCGAAGACCCCTGGATACTTGCTGAATGCGGGCATCCCGGCATACAAAACCGTTTCGCCCTCATCGGCCTGATCGGACGCGCAGTGGCTGCGCTCAGCTTTATATCCTGCTGCTATTCTTTTGCTATGCTGTTCGACAATATCTGGATGGCAATACCCGTGTCGCTCATTTTTGCCTGGATGGTCAATAATATTTACGAGGTCCTGCTGGGTACCCTGGCTAAACCCGTCCTGAAGAACAAATACGAAGGGGTGATCAAACACCTGTCCATCAGCCTGCGGATCGGTTTTATTGTCTTTTTTGCTGTCTTTATCTCCAAGCCGCTGGAAGCCTGGCTATTTGAAGGTACCCTGTCCGGCCGGGTAGAACAACTCAAGGCTGCGGAAATCCGGAAGGCCGAAAAACAAATCGGGCTGCAGTTTCAAAGGCACGTTATCCAGCTGGAGCACGACATCAGCAAAAAGCAGCGCCTCTCTTATGACCAACAGCAAATCCAGCTTTTACAAGCGCAGCTTACGGCTGCCTTGCATGACCGCGACGAAGCATTGCAGCGCATCGGATTCGTCATCGGGCGGGCCGACTATTTCATCCAGCGGATCCAGCTGTTAACCTCCGGCGGGGTATTCGCCCTTTCGTGGCTGGTGACGACCGGGATGGTCGTCCTCTTTTTATCCCCCGTTTACCTCAAATGGAAGATCAACACGGCTAACCCTTACCTGATCCGGAAAACCGCTGTTTACCGCGATATCGTGGAATCAGACTACCTGGAATTTAAGGAGACCTACCGCCAGATCTTCCTCGAAAAGTACCAGCTGGATATCCGGTACCATGAACGCCATACGGATCCGCCTTATAATACGCAACTCATCACCGATGCCCGGGTGTTCGGCACGCAGGAACAATTTTTTGAACGGTATTTATGAGTACTTACTGGACATCCGAAACCATCACGGTTGCAGACCGCACCTATATCAAAGGCCGGTTCCGGGGCAAGTACCACGCGGAACGAAGCGAGACTGCTTCCAGTCACCATGTGGAATATTTCCGGATGCACATTTACCAAGCAGAAATCACTTTAGACGCGGTTCGCAAGGAGGACCAGGGCGAGTTTCCCGGAGCCGCAGATCTGCATGATTTCGATGGCAGCTTTGCCCAACCCGTGAACTGTTACGACCCCACTGCCGATGCCTGGTTCCGGTTGCACATCCATGAGCCGAAGCTCAGCGATATTACCTTATCAAAAATTGTCCGTGAAGGCAGCGAAAACCTCGGAACCATTTCCGGCACTCTTTACGGTTATATAACCAGGCTGCGGACGGAAGACAGAAAAGTAGCTCATGAAAAGCCTGACGCCATCCCGGATATCCCGGTCAGCAACCAACAGGAATGGACCCGCACGGCCACCCATGAATTTATTTACCGGGACGGGGCCCGTTACCGAAGGGATTATTACCAGCATTCAACCGGTAAATTCCGGTGGGGCGAATGGTATGCCGTCGCCCAGCCGTTATCATTCATTTCTGTATTACAATTTTTGTCCGGCCTGTTCTGCTGCGGGCTGGCCATATTTTTCCTCATCAGCTTTTCCCGGGCCGGGCTTTTCATCCTCGGTTTTGTCTTCTTTTCCTTCCTGTTCAGAAAAATCAGGCGTTCCGTATTTGCAGGCGCTGTCTTCTCCGGGTTTTACGGGCTGACCCTGCTTTTCTTCCTGGCTTGTTTTGGTATTGGCCTGTTCAATAACTTCACCAAAAGTAACGCCGGCCATCTAATCCCTCATGCGGAAAACAAACGGAATTACACCACCACCGCTCCGGTCAGGCATACCCATAAGCCTGACGCCTGGATCATCCACCACCGCGCCTGGGAAGACATGAACGGCAATGCCTATGAGGGCGACGTACGCGTTTTGGCTTCCGCTTACCAAATGGCCAAAAATGATCATAAAAACCTGCAGGGTTTAACCTCGTTTGCAGCGATCTACCGTTCCCTCGCAACCGCCGATACCTCACGGCTCAACGGCGTTTATACCTTATTTGACAGCCTGAAAAAAGCCCGGAAACCGGACACCCTGGCATTCGCCAACATGCTGGTCAGCTTCGTGCAGGACATACCTTATTGTACGGTTACTGCCGGGGAATGCGGCAGCCAGGAGGCGAACGACTACGCCGGGATGCCGTCCGCGGGCAATTACAGCTGCCTGGGCCAGGTGCCGTACGGCGTACAATCACCGGTCGAATTTATGGCCAATTTCCAGGGCGATTGCGACACGCGGACCCTCTTCCTGTTTACCCTTTTCGACCATTACCATTACCCCGCAGCCATACTCAGCAGCATGACCTTCCGGCATTCACTGCTCGGGCTGAAACTCCCTTTGCCGGGTTCGGCAAAGCGCCTGGGAACCGAGCGGTATGTGCTCTGGGAAACGACGGCCAAAGGCTTTGCGCCCGGCCAGCTCAGCCCGCAGGTGGATCATATGGATTACTGGGACTTCACCTTAATTAATGCTTCAAAATTATGAGAACCGACAATTTATTGAGCGCCCTTATTTTACTGACCTTTTGCGTCATTTTACTTTACCTGCTGATCCGGCTCACCATCAGCGGCTGGAAACGCAATTATTTTCCGACAGGGGCCTTAACCAACGCCCACAGCGCAGCACTCAGCGGGCAGCTCATCTCGGCCGCCACGCTCACCACCGCTACGCTCTTTCCACTGAAGGACTACCTCAACCTCATTTCGTCGGCCGGCCACATCAGTCTTTCGGCCGGCCCGCTCTGGGGCCTGCTGCTCATTTGTGCCTGTACAGCCGGCGCGGCCTATTTACTGGCCGCAACACTGGCCAAAATGGTCGCCAAAACAATTTTCAAGGGGAAATCAACCGCCGTGGAGTTCCAGGAAAACAACGTTACGTATGGAATACTTTATGGAGTTATAACGGTCGCTTTCGCCCTCGCCTTCATCCTCCCCGTTATTGTTTTAGTACAAGGATGGATACCCATGCCGTCAATTCCCACTATCAGATGAAAAGATTGGTGATTTTGGTGTTGATACTGGTGCCGTTCATGGCGAAACCCCGGCAACGGGATACCTGCTATTCCGGCCTTTATCTCAAAAACCTTTACGACCTCAAACCCGAAGATTATGCCTATACCGCCAGCTGCTGGTTATGGTTCGATTATAAAAACAAGGGTTTCGACCCGCTTAAAAATGCCGAAGTCGTCAACGCCAGGCAGGCCGAATTCACCGATCCCTACTATGCCGCTGCAGACCATAGCATGCGGCTGGCCAGTGAAACCGGGAAACTCACGCTGATCCATGACTGGCAGCTTAAAAACTACCCCTTCGACCGCCAAACCCTGCTGATCGAGCTGGAAGCCGGCCTCGACACCAGCAAAATGATCCTGAAAGCAGCCCCCGGCAATTTTAAAATCCATGAAGATATGCACCTGCCCGGCTGGCATATCCTCGGCTACTCCGCAACCGAAACGGTTGCCCCCTATAACAGCGATTTTGGTGAAAGGCAGCTTCACGGAAAAAGCAGCTATTCCCGCATCACCTACCAAGTCAACATCGCCCGCGACTGCTGGGGCCTTTTCTTTAAATTACTCATCGGCCTGTACATCTCTTTCGCAGTCGCTTACCTCGTATTTTTCGTACCGCCCATACGCGACCAGCGCTTCGGGCTCAGCATTGGCGGTCTTTTCGCCGCCGTCGGCAACAAATACGTCATGGACAGCAACATTCCAGCTACCATATCTTTCTCCTTTGTCGATAAGATCCACGACCTCACCTTCCTTTTCATACTTGCCACGCTCATCCTGTCCGTCTGCTCCCTGAGAATCGCCGAAAACGGGAACAACCCGAAAGCAGAACGCTTCGACAGAAGAAGCGCAGCAATAGTCCTATCACTGTACGTCATCACGAACCTGGTGCTGATCACTGTTGCCAACAAAGGATGAGCAGGTAACCTGCCTACGGTTTTCCGTAAAAATTTGCATTCCCGGTACGGTAGCTTTGAAGCAAATCATCACGGTCATGAAAAAATTATTCCTAGGATTGCTGCTCGTTTCCTGTTGCCAGCTTGGCTGCTCAAAAACTGAAAACCAGCCAACGGTAACCAAAACCGATACTTCCTGCGGCACTTATAAAAGCGGACAACAGCTTTACAAAGGGTCTGAAGGCGGTTGTTATTATATCAACTCCAGCGGTAATAAAACTTACGTGGAACGGTCTGCCTGTTCCTGCAATTGATGGAAAAACTGAAGCTGGTACAAAAGCCAGACTTTATTTAAAAGGCATTATAGGATGAAAAATACAACCGCCTGTAACCCGCGCGGCGGTAACTACGATATCAATAAGTTTAACATATCTATTCACCAAATTCTATTTCTTATGCCAGTAGCTTTTGTCGAGCACAGGCCGCATGCTGCAAGCGAGCATGCGCCTACATCACACTACGTTGTTATCGTAACCGGCTCCCAGGCCGGGCCCAATTTTCCTACCCAATCCGCCGCAAAGGCATATGCCTGCAGGCAGGGATACCGTCCGGTGCATGTGGCACGGCAACGGCATTTACAGGACAGGAGGCAGCCCGCCCACTGGCGGGCGGATCCCTGTTAAGCCTGCCGGCTTTTTGAGGGCAGCGGTTTTGTTTAGATTGCTGTCCGGCTTCAAAACATCAAATCAATTTTTCGCCGGGTGGTTGCGCCGGTGGGGAATACGAAACGGTCGTCTACACTTCCCGTTCGCTTTTTCCAGCTATTGGTCCAAGTTGTACGCAATTGATGCGGTTAAGTCTTTTGCGTTATCAGAAAAATTGAGAAGGATAGATGCTGAATCTTTCTTGTTGGTAGAAATATCGCGTCTTCAGGTCAGTAATTAGATTTTCATTTAGCTGATGTTTTTATCAGGATTTCGTAAATACCGCATCGCTCAGTTCGTTATAGGTAAGCTTATCTACGCCCTGATCTTCCATGCAGGTCAGGGTATATTTGATGGCGCGAATGTCCATGACGAGGTCCTGTTCCTCTGACATCAGCCCGCCATTGCAGGTGACCTCTTTGGGTTTATCTTTTTCGGTGGCCAGGGTCATCCCGTCGATATCGAATTTTTCTCCATAGACCGTTCAAAAATTGCGATGGAAAGATGGGTCAACATCTGCCAGTCGGGGGTAATAATACTCAGGACCTTAGAACCTGTTCCGCTGAAGATCACGTGCTTGGGCAGCTCGATGCCTTTCACTTTCATTACCCGGGCGACATGATAAATAATGGCCGTATAGAAATATAAGACTACTATTTTGATATCCTCGTCTCTGGAAAGCAGGTTATTATAGGAGAACTGCCGGCCGCCGCTCAGCGATCGGTTGTGCTCCGTCGACAGCCTGTTCAGCCACCATAGTGGTATTAGCTATAGCTACGGTAACGCCCAGCCGACTCAGAAATCCGGCTACCTGATCAAGGTACCAACGGCTCACCTTGCCGAGCGCAGTAGCTTGCAGGTGTACCGGACGGACAATGCTGGGGCGAGCATGACGCTGCTGGCGGCTTTCCAGTGTCATACGAAATAGCAAGCCTTATTCATGCCTCAAAAATTTAGCAGACGCTGCTTTGTCTGCTTAAACTTTTGCGTCCGATCCAATATTTCCGGTTTGAAGCCATTGGCTTTGCTGAATTCTATAAACCATATCGTCCGTTAGACTGGCGCATATTATTGCAAATGCATAAGCCACCGCGAGCTCCCACCGCAGTTGAACAGCGTACATCTTAGCGCTAACGGGATTTAACACAGGTAAAACTTAGCCTGCTTACGGAAAACCGTATAGACGGCTATTCCAAACGCGCTAATTTTATTACCGGCAAGTCTTTAACGACTTTTAAAATTAAGCTCATGAAAAAGATAATTCAATTCACTGCCTTTGCGCTGCTGATCTGGATGGGCACTTCCTCCTGTAGCAAGTACTATGTTGCCGCTTCGGTGCAGCCCACTGATTTGTTCGCTGATTATGATGCGACACAACTAGCATACAATGTTCCCGCGGGAACGGTTCTGCTGCTGAAAGGAAAACCGAAGAACGGGTTCGTGCAGGCGAGGCACCATTATTACCCGGATTGCTTCTGGCTGAATTACGCCAATGTAAGCTTGGTTCCCGGTGCTGACCCGAAGCAGTATACAGCAGTTTATTCGCAGCTTGAGGCAGGCGGTACGGGTGATGCAGGATATGATGCCACGATACAGACCGGGCCCCGCGGAGGTAGGTACTATATCAATAAGAATGGAAAAAAGACCTATGTAAAAAGGGGTTCATCCGGTGGGGTAAAACATGTAGGAGGCGGGCGGGGACGGCATTAATAATAGGTTTATTATTGGCAGGCCTCAAGAAAATGGTAGTAATTCTCAAATCATAGATGATGCCTTCGCTTATCAACTTTGTTATTCGTGTTAAGGCTTTGTCTAAGTCGACTATCGAGTCTGAGTTAATAATAAATTGTTATCATTTGTTGGCAGTTGTGTATGTTACATTGCAGTGTATTACTTCGCCTTCGGTCAACCGCTAACAAATCATTAATACACCTGAAACGCCGTTTGGCCTATAACGAGACCTGTTGGATGTTTACCAGTTAATCGAATCATATAAATAAATCTAAGATGCGGGCCCTTTGTAGCGCGCGAATCTTTTTTGTATAAAAACGGGGTAAGTAAACGGTCAGGTGAATACTATTGGATGATGTAATTTTTTCAAGGCAAAGATATGCAGACGGTTATTCTATTGCCGTAGGTATCGACTTACAGGGGGTATAAATGGATATTTTTGCTTATAACATATGCCGAGATCGTTATTTTGTCTGTTCTGCATGGTTTATAGGCAATACCAAATCTCCTTTGTATATTCGTTTAACTTATTATTTTCCACGCTCCGGCTGTCGGTTGTTAAAATTATAAACTTGCCTTATTTACATTTTGGAACTCTCTGCAGAAAAATTAAGATCGCTTCGGTCCTATACCAACTCGTTAATGAACCATGTTTACTGGGTGCGCCAGGAATTCGATGTGGTGCCGAAAAAAGAACATGTGGCTTCGTGTATAAATTATGTGGACTTGCAGGAGTATCGGGATGAGTTTTGTGAGGAACTTGTGAATACGATACCTGAATGGATATACAGTAACCAAAAGGCGGCAAAGATCGTGGATATGATGGTCGCCGAGGAAGGGCGTAGCGACCGCAATGCACAATCTGCGCTACGGACGGTGACTTTTCAAAAGTTTAAAAATTCAGTCACAGAAGAGGTTTTCCTACAGGGACAGTTCGGAGAGCTGATCCTGTTCAACCTTTTGCAGGTTTTCTTTGACGCGGTGCCTTTACTGCGCAAGATGCCGATCACGAGTTCGGCCAATATGGAACGCTTCGGTGCGGATGCGATCCATTATAACTTTGAGGGTGGTACGCATTTGATCTATATTGGGGAGGCGAAAGCATACTCTAGCTCTTACAAATTCAATAAAGCTTTTGAGGAGGCGCTGTGCAGTATCCGCGACAACTATAAAAACCACAGGACGGAACTGAAACTGTATATCTATGATGATTTCCTGGACGAGGAACTGGTGCCGGTCGCCAAAGCCTATAAGCAGGGAAAACTGAGCCCGGTAGAGGTACACCTTGTTTCGATCATTTTATATAACGAAACGGATAAAGTAATTGGCGCAAATGAAACAGAAAAAAAGGCGTCGATCATGAAGATCGTAACGGACCGGACGGGTAAGATCGACAAAAACTTGTTTGATGGCATTGCCCCGGAATTGCTGCCACGTTTCAATTATATCTTTTTCCCTCTATGGGAAATGGCAGAATTGCTCAAATCTTTTCAACGCTTAATCGGGAAATAATGGAGATGAAGCAATCCAAAGCGGTATTGAACGAGTTGCTGAAGATCGATCTGCGCTCAAATGCTCTGAAGTTCAAATTCATCCCGGCGTATACTTATGAGTTGAACCGGGATTTTATCGTTGAGGCGATCGCGGTGCTGGATGAGCTCTCGCTGGCGAAGACGGATGATACCGACCGTTACTTAGTAGTGATCTCGGCGTTATTGTGGACCTATGCCAAACCGCAATGGTCGGGTTTGCAGCATTACCTGATCTTGTTCCTGACCCGGCGGGGTTTCGCGCCGACGGCGACGATGCTGGACGCGGGTTATAGTGAGGCCAGGGCTTTTGAGGGGAACTGTAGTTTACTGAACCAGTTCGCGATCTCGCTGGGGCAGCTGAATTACGAGATCCGAATCGCTGGGCGCAGGTTCCTGATAACCAGTTTCCAGAAAGAGGTTTGGGACGCGATCTCGGAAAGGGTCATGGTGGGTATCTCTGCACCAACCTCCGCAGGCAAATCCTATATTATCCTGATCAAGATGATGTCGCTGCTGCTGGAAAAGAAAGGGACAATGTTCTATATCGTGCCGACTTTGAGTTTGGTGGCACAAGTGGCGACGGATATCAAGCAGCAACTGGCGCTATTCCAGCTGGGGATGACAGTTGAGACGAATTATAACCCGCAGCGTTTTACCGCTGAAACGATCTATGTATTGACGCAGGAAAAGGCGATCGCGGCGTTCAGCCAGGCGGATAAACCGTTTGGTCACCTGCGGCTGCTGGTCGTGGATGAGATCCAGAATGTGGAGCGAGTAGCGGACGCGGATGACCAGCGGGCAAAGATTCTGTTCGACCTGATGACGGAGGTTAGGAACGCGCTGGCGATCGATAAAGTGATCATCTCGGGCCCCAGGGTGACCAATATTGCCCGGTTGGGAAAAGATATTTTCGGCATCGATGGATACGGGGCCTCGACCAGAAACTCGCCGGTAGTGAACTTGACTTACGCGCTGAAAAAAGTAAGTAACAGGGAGCACAGATTTAAATTATATTGTGACCTGAACAGCGAACCTTTGAGCCTGAAGATCGAGAACCAGCAGATGCTGGAAGGTTACGGACAATCGCGCTACACAGAAAAATATATGGGCTTCTTCAATGCTTTCATGTCTTGTTTCGACGCCCAGGAAAGTAATATCATTTTCTCGCCTACGGCCCCGGCCTCACGCAAGATGGCCAAGGAGTTGCGCTCATCTGCCGAAAGCGGGAACAACCCTTATCTAAGGGAATTATCAGACTATTTGAGCGATACCGTGCACGAGGATTTTGCGTTGAGCCATACGGTTCTGGGTGGGATCGCCTATCATAACGGCAAATTGCCGCATCATGTGCGCAACGCTGTGGAGGACGGTATCCGCAGGCAGCATATCCGGAACATCGTCTGCACGACGACCTTGCTACAAGGCGTGAACCTGCCGGTGAAGAATATCATTATCCGCAACCCAAACCTGTCGCTTACAAAGGTAAATGGTAACCAACCGAAGCTGACCAGTTATGAGACGGCCAACCTTCGAGGCCGGGCGGGGCGTCTGCTGAAAGACTTTATCGGGCGCACCTATGTTATGGACGAGGATAGTTTTCAGGATGTGGATGACCGGCAAACTTCTCTTTTCGAGAACACAGAAAAGAATATCACTGTGGGTTATAAGGAAGCTTTCGAAGGTAACAAGCAAAATATCATGGATGCCCTGACGAAGGGCACGGGGCAAACACCGGCGAATAGCGATTATAGTTACCTGCTAACCTATGTTCGCCAATCTATCCTGAAGTATGGTTCGTATGCGGGGCTAAGGCTGAAAGAGGTGGGTATCGAACTCTCGCCGGAACAGATCCAGGCAGAGCAGGAAGTACTGAATAAATTGGAGGTCAGCCGGGAGGTTTGCCTAGCTAACAGGTACTGGGACCCGGTGGACCAGAACCGTCTTTGGCAATTGTCGAAGAACTGGCTGATTCCAACCAGCGCAGCCGAACTGCAGATCGCCTTCAAGCTGAAAAACATTTTGTTGGAACTCAAGCAACATTTCCCGGTCTATTATAATCGCTTGTTCGGCATACAGGAAACCGAGAGCGGTGATCCGTTGCTGAGTGCCTGCATCAATGCGGAAAGCTGGCTCAAAGGACAATCCCTGAAACGAATCCTGGGTGCCGAATATTACGATACGAATGATAAGATCGAGCGGACGATCATTCTGCTTCAAAATACGATTTCGTTCGGTTTGCCTATGCTGCTGAAGCCGCTATATGATATGCGCGCGCCAGGCCAGATGTTCCTCCGATTTATTGAGCAAGGAGCGTATCAGCCGATGATCCGGCGGCTGATCGACTTGAACATTCCGCGCGAGACGGCTATTACGATCGATGAGAAATATAACCTGGGTGATCCGGACGATATTCCAGCGCTAAAGCGCAAGCTGGAGAACATTAAGGGGCAGCTTTCTTATTTCGACCAGGTACAATTACAGTTACTTTGAAATCAGTTATGGATCTTCAAAAGAAAGTCAGTTAGCTGTACGCGATCGCCAGGCGACGCCGGTTGAAGGGTTAGAAAAGATAGCACAGGCGAATTTGTATTTGCAGCAGGTTTATGAAGGGCGGTTCTTGTTGAATATCTCCGCTGAATGATCTTTTCTAGATATGTCTTTACTTCTATGCCGTCGTAATGACGTATTGTAAGAATCTGTCTTCTTGTTCTAGCGAAGAGTAACCTTTTCTTATTTGTTCGTCCGTGCTGACTCGGATGTATAGGCATACTATTTTCATAATGGGTGATCCCCGATTTATTCATCAACTCAGGATGGCAGGAAGCATTGGAACTTACTTGGCGGCTGAAGGATGTAGTCTGATGTAATTGAGCTTCTTTAGTTCGTTTGGTGGCGGATATACGTTACCGCTTCAGAGGATTGCTTGAATCAGAAATTTGTGTTGAGTTATGACGAACTGGTTGGAATTGTTTTATAACCCTTGTAAAAGCAGGTAAGATAAGGGGCTGACCAAAATTCATTATCTGATTTTTCAGTTGAATAAGACTATGCCATAAAATAGGGCGACAATGCGCTTAATTGAGTGTTATCAAGATTGGAGCATTGGGAGACCTAAAGTTGACTTTCAAATATTTACAGTAAAGAATTATTAATAAAATTTTTAGGAGTAATTACCTATTTCACACTAAACTGATAAACCCCACTTTCCGAACTATTTTTAAAAGAATCCTTCGTAACTACTTTCCAGTAATAAGTCTGTCCGGCAGTGACGGTTACACTAAAGGAACTGGTAGCTGAAGTGTTTGCCATGATAATTTGAGTGGGAGTTTTGTCAGTGCCGAAATAAACATCGTACATTAATGAGGCATCTGCCTGTACATCACTCCCTTTCCATTGTAACATAACCGATGTTGCAGATACGGTCGCGCCAAACTTCGGCGCAATCAACTCAGCCGGAAAGGGTGCGTACACTATTGCGCCTGGGCCGGAAGTGTAGAATTTCCAGGTATCGCTTTGTGCCGTAGATGACGATTTCGATGATTTGGAAATAACATACCATGAATAGGGAGTCGATCTTTTTAACAGTACATTAAGCGGTGAATTGTTAGCTTGCGCTACTGAATCTGCGTGGGTGTATAGATTTTTTATGTGCACTTCGTAACTGTTGGTATTTGCGTCCCCGCTCCACTGTAATTGGATTTCACTTACTGTGGCTGATTTGACTGTGCCAATAGTGCATACTGCATCAGTTGCCGGAAAAAGCAGGGTGGCCTTTCCCGGCGCGGCTGGTGGCGTAGGATTATTGTGTTTTGAGCACGCGGCTAAACAAAGAATTAGCATAATTCCAAAGATTATATTTTTCATCTTTTCTCGATTTTGTAGGTGAATTCTTTACCGTCAAGGTCGGCCTGAAGAATATAAAATCCATTGGCGAGCGTTTTGACATCCAATTGGATCACATTAGACGGTTGCCGAAAATCTTGTTTTAAAACATCCTTTCCCATCAATTCGGTAATCTTTATCGAAACTTTCTTGGGCTGCCGTCCGCCGAGATTCAGGTGCAAAACATCTTGAAACGGTACTGGGTACGGGGTAATGTCTGGGTTGATCTGAAATGTTTTCTTGAATGCGCCCTGGCATGGTTTGTCGGTCGTGACTACAACTTCATTATTACCGCTTGCTAATCGAAGTGAAACGCGGGAATTGGTTGTCGCCGTCATGTTTCCATTCAACTGTATATAATAAGTTCCTCCACCGGAAAGATCAAGGTTTACAACCCTTGTATTCGGATTGGCCGAAGCCAACACGGAAAGCGGTTGCGGCTGACCGACAGTCAGATCGTAGCATTGCTGGTAATTGCTTTGACCACTAATGGTTATACATAGGTGGTAATCACCTGCAGGCAGGTTATTGATGGACAAGGTTTGAACGAATGGGATATTATTGGAGCCGTTAGGTCCGGAGAGTGCAGCTGAATATTTCATCGCTGTTTTAGCCTCGACATTGATCGCACCATCGCTGTTTCCGCTGCAGCTGACGGATTGGACCGAAAGGTTGAAATTATCTGCCGGTAAACTAAATACAAAGCTAAAACCGGAGAAGGTGGCCGTCCCTCCTTTCGTCGTTAAAAAAATGTTTCCACTCGTCCCATCGCCAACGGTCGCGCTTACGGATGTAGCCGAATTCACTGTGAAACTAGCAGCCGGTGTTCCTCCAAAAGAAACAGCTGAGGTTCCGCTTAAATTCTTTCCAGTTATAGTAACAATCCCATCTTTCATAACGACCAGGGGATCGGCCGCTGTGATTTGTGGTTTAGGATAGTAAACAAAACCTGAAAAGCTTGCCTGGCCCCCGTCAGTTTTGACGAGAATATCGCCTGACGAACCTCCCGAGACCGTAGCATCGATTTCTTCAGAACTTACAAGTGTGTAACTACCAGCCGCTTTACCGCCAAATGTGACGCTTTGCATATTCTGAAAATTTGTACCGGTAATTTTAACGACTGTGCCATCTTTTCCACTTAACGGAGAGACAGCTGTAATGGCCGGTGCAGGGAGAAAAGTAAAACCTGCGTAGTTTACAGTCCCGCCTGGAGTGGTCACGGCGACATCGCCGCTTGCGCCGGCACCAACGACCGCCATGATGGTGTTAGGGTCAACAACAGTGAAGCTTTGTACCTGTGTCCCTCCAATGGTCACATCGCTGACATCTATAAATTGGCTTCCATAAATTGTGATTGTAGCGCCTTTGCCGCCAGTGAGTGGGGTTACAGAAGTAATTGTAGGAGGTTCTACAACGTTTACAGTGACACTCATACAATCGGTAAGGCCACATATTCCGACTCCTCGTAAATAGTAGGTTGTAGTTTTTGTGGGGTTTAACGTAAACACGCTTCCCCTTCCCGACGATGCGGTCGGTCCGTCACAGGCATCACGAGTTAATAACCAGGAAGCTCCTGAACCTAAAAAGCCTCCGACTTCGGTAATTTGTACCTGGGCGCCAGGCAAGATGTTATTCGAAGATAGCACCAACGAGGTTGGCAAAGTAGACATCGTGCAATTATTCACGGTTATCGAAGCACATCCTGTGGTATTGCAATCGCCCTCAGCCCGGACATAGTAAGTAGTCGTTGAATTTGGCGTTACGATGATGCTATTGGCGTGGCCGGAAGCGAAGATCGTTCCGCCGCAGCTTTCTGTATACCAACGCCATGTTGCATTGGTGCCGAGTGAGCCATCATTCAAGGTCAGTAAGGTTTGCGGCCCATTTGGCGTATCTGTCGTTTGTTGTGATATGGAAGTTGCTCCAACAGATGGTACACAGCCACCCACTGGATCGACTGTTATGCTTGCGCAATCTGTAATATTGCAATCGCCTTCTGCGCGAACATAATAGGTCGTGCGCGCTGTAGGGGTAACATAGATATTGTTGACGTGACCGGAGGCTATCAGATTTTTGCCGCAGCCATCAACATACCATCTCCAGGTCGCATTTGTACCGAGTGTGCTGCCGTTAACCGTTAACAGAATAGCCGGGCCGTCCACCGTGTTCGTAGTAGATTGTGTAATGTCCGTGGGCGCTGTTGAAGGTGTGCATGCTCCGACAGTGACCGTAGTTTTGGCGCAATCAGTAATATTGCAGTCATTTTCAGCGCGCACGAAATAGTCAGTTGTAACCGCAGGATTAACAGTCAATACCGTGCCTGCGCCGAGGTAGGTGCCGCCGCAATTACCGGAGTACCATTTCCAGGCGGCATTATTGCCTAATGAGCCTCCTACAGCTGTTAATGTGGTGGTGCCATTCGACGTCGTTTGAGATACCGAGGTGGGTGCCACCGATTGACTGCAAGAACTTCCAGCGGTGATGTTAATGCTGTTACTGCTTCCGGTGGAGGTGGTTCCGCTGCAATCTGCGAAGCCGGAATAATCAATGATCAATGTATAATTGCCCGGCGTGTTTACCGTGACCGATGTCAGGTTTGCACCTTGCTGAAACGGTGCGCCATCTTTAAGCCAACGATAATTGATGCTTGCTCCAGACCCAGGCGATTGGGCTTGGGTGGTCAGTGTTATGCTGCTGCCAGCTTGTAATTGTGTAGTAGCTGAACTGATTAACGGCGCGATACCGAAGTATTTTGTGTTGGAAACATTACTTTGGCAAGAGGTACAATCCGTGGCGCCGTAAGCATACATATTCCAACGGTACAACATGCCAGCGGTTAAACCCGTTGGCGTAAACGGTGATGTAGTGGGCTGACAAGGAGAAGTGTAAACAATATTTGATGCCCCATAAGGATATTTACTAATCTGGGCTCTAAAACTGCTTCCGCCACCCGACGAGAATGAAAGGAATAAATTTGACGAAGCTAATGTCGGCGCGCCGCAAATATCGGATCCGAAGGCGGCCGTAGGCGGCTGTGGAGTAGCACAGGTCGTACCTGTACTCGAGGTCCAATTTAATGTTAAATGATACTTTCCGCAGGCGTTGTATTGAGAGGGATTTTTCGGATATACTTTTGCATAAAGCATCGTTGATTGAGGGGAATCGTAGGAATATGTCAATAATTCGCTGGCAGTGCCAGTATTATAAGATTTTCCTATCGTTCCTCCGGATAAGCCGCTGTAAGGATATAGTTCCAAGTCATAGTCGGCCGGAAAGTTGGTCAGCGACAACGTTAGGGTACCCTTTCCGTCAACCGGTATCTTATACCAGTCCTGATCGTTCGGGTCGGGGATAATCCCGTCTACGCTTTCAGTGACATTATTTTGATTTAGGGGGTTAGATAAAAAATTTGTGGCGCTGCGCGTATCATTATTAGGTTCATTGCCGTCAACGCAGGTGCTTTTTGAGTTCATCGCGTTGTACATAGCGCCTAACAACGAATATGGATCGTTACCCAGGCGATCTTGACTTAATTCCCATGAAAAAACTCCCGCAGCGCCTTTTCCGACCTCATAATCGACTTTTTCTCCAATTAGCGTTTTCCCATTATAAAAATACCCTGCGACGTAATATCCCTCGAAGGTGCTTGGCGTGCCAACACCCGGATTGAGGTCCCCGTATCTTTGAGTTAAACCAGCATCATTCTTTCCGTAAAACGGTAAACCTAAAATCATTTTGCTGTAAGGACATCCTGCATTCGCCCAATCTGTCATTTCGGTTTGAGCTAATTGAAATGGCGAATGTGCACTTCCCCCACCCCCGTCATAAGCCATTACGTGTAAATAATCAAGATACGGGAGAGCAGTCGGCTTGATACCGGTATTCGAATGGTAATCATTTGCAGCGATACTTAACTTAAAACTTCGTCCTATACTTGCTCCTCGATTATCCAATTGGTTGCGTAGATCGCTCAATAGTTTCTCAAAATCATCTTTCTGCCCAGGTGTAGGCGTTTCCCAATCGATATCTACACCAGCTAAACCATTATCGATACAAAAATTCACACATTGTCGGACAAAACTACTCCGTTTGGTGTCATCATGGGCAACTGCCGGAAAGCGATTAATTGAATCCTTAGGTGGATTATCGACAATAGTAAGGTGTAACCGTACATTGTTGGCTTTGCAATGACCAAGCAGCTTTTTAAAGGCGACATCACTAACAGTTTTTATATTGCCTGAATGATCAACCCAAATTTGACCTGGTTTTTGACTAAAAAATATGGCATACCAAATGTCGGTTAGCTTGTTATATTGAATTCTATCAACACTATCAGCCCTGTAAGAAGGGAAATAGCCACCGACAATTTGAGCGTTTGAAACGGTCGCAGTGAATAGAACAAATAGAATAGCGATAAATGTCTTCATATCAAATCGATTAAAGACCTTTCGGCGATCTATAGCTAAATATTAAGTTATTAGATTATCGACAAGGCTTTGGTTTTTAGGGAGTTATGCAATGTTAAAAATAATATTTAAATCATGCAAGTTTGCGCCATAATATTTTTAACATAGTATAAAAATTCACATTCCTATTGGTTTTACAGCGTTTTTACCATGGGTAATATCGCTAGTGAAATTGTATATTACCTCCCCAACTCATCCTCCACCCTCCTCTCAATCGCCACCTTCTCTCATCCATATACTTCGCATACCCCAATGGCTTCCTTGCCGCTATACTCTGCCATCGCCGGTGCGGTTTACCGAGCCGAACGCGAAACACCCGCTCCAGGCATTCTAAAATCTCTGTAACCGAAATCTGTCCATTATTGATTTGCCCGGTCAGCCAGATACCATAAGCCAATTCAGCCAGGTTAATCGTATCGCCTGTCCAGCGCAGAACATTGTCAAATCCATTGCCAGCCGAAACAAGGTTTCCGGCCTCACCTTCTAACCCGGCAGCAATACTTCAGCAAACCACCGCCTTCCAATCCACGCATTTCCGCCAGTATCCACTCCTGCAATCGGTCATTAGCCATAAACCTGGCCCAGGCGTGGTCACACGCCGTCGAAAACTCCGGGTCAAGATCAGGCACATCCGGCACTAATACGTCTTTCGGATGTGCGCCGCGTACAAAGAAGACAGCATCCATGTCGGTTGAATCCAACTGAAAGTATTGATAAAGGAAGCTGAATTTGGGAAGTAGTTTAAATTTGGCGGAGCCCAGTTCCAGGTATTCCCGGATCCCAATCCCTGGGGTTTGCTGGAAACGTATTATGCCGATGATAGCAATAATTTTGACGGCAGCCCGACTTTACCGCATCGGACAGGTCGATCAGGCTTTTATATCGATTGCCTGTTTTTTGAAGACCAGCAACTCAGTTTAACGAAGCTGTTTCCACTTTTTTAATAATTTGCAGCAAGAGCACGGTAGCTTTTTCCTGAGAAAGGACGACGATGGTTAAAAAAATGAGCTAACCTTTTTAATTTAAAACCAAATGAAAGAAACCAGTCTCGCGCATTTAGCAGATGTACATAATGCTGTAACATCTGTCAAAGATGCGCTGGCCGGCCGGATTGCCAAATTGGGGCAAACTTCTCCGGCGGAAAGCGATTCGGTTTTCAGCGGGTTTTGCCCAATAAGAACCTGCGCGGCCTGTTCGTGCTGTTGCTGGCCTGTATCAATATTATGAATCTCAGCACCGCCCGGAGCGAAAAGCGCGCCAAAGAGGTCGGCATCCGTAAGGCTATCGGCTCCCTGCGCGCACAGCTCGTCTTGCAGTTCCTGAGCGAATCTTTTTTAATCGTTGCGTTATCCTTTGTGCTCGCCGTGCTTTTGGCCTGGCTTAGCCTGCCCCTGTTTAATGATATTTCCGGCAAGCAGCTGCACCTGATCTGGAATGACCCGCTGTTCTGGCTGGCCTGCATTTGCTTTTGCTTCCTCACCGGACTGGTGGCAGGCAGTTACCCGGCCATCTACCTGTCATCCTTTAACGCGGTCAGGGTACTGAAAGGCACTTTTAAGGCGTGGCCGTCGGCGTCTCTGCCACGCAAGGTGCTGGTGGTCATCCAATTTGCCGTTTCCGTCACCATCATTACCGGAACCATCGTGGTTTTTAAACAAATCGAATTCGCCAGGGACAGGCCGGTCGGCTATGACCGGGACAACCTGGTCATGATCCCTTATAACGGGATCAGGGCGTACTGCGCTTTTAGCCAGGAACTGCTGAACACAGGCGAGGTATCCGGCGTCACCGCCTCGGTCAACCCAACCACCGGAACATGGTCGTCCGCAGACAACCTGAGCTGGCGAGGCAAAGATCCCAACCGCCTGGAGGTGTTCGGCACCGTGCTGATCGATCCGGATTTCGGCAGTGTGGTCGGCTGGAAGATGAAGGAGGGCCGGAATTTCTCAAAAGAATTGCTGACTGATTCGGCAGGTTTCCTGTTTAACGAGGCCGCCATCAGGCAAATGGGGCTGAAGCAGCCGGTAGGCGAAACCATCAAATGGCATGGTAAAGACTGGAAGGTACTGGGGGTAGTGAAAGACATAGTGATGAATTCGCCTTTCGAGCCGGTTACCCCCGTCGTCTTTTTGATGGATGACCGGGAACGATCCTTCAATGTGATCATTTTTAAACTGAAAGCCGGCATGCCAGTTTCCCGGTCGCTCGCAGGCATCGAAACGGTGTTCAAGAAATTCGCGCCGGAAGCACCTTTTAATTACAAATTTGCGGACAGCGAGTACGCGCAAAAATTCCTGGCAGAAGAACGCACCGGGAAACTGGCTTTCCTATTCGCAGGGCTCGCGATCTTCATCTCCTGCTTCGGCTTATTCGGCGTCGCATCCTTTGTGGCCGAACAGCGTATCAAAGAGATCGGTGTCCGGAAGGTACTGGGCGCCTCGGTAGCGGGGATCTGGGGCCTGTTATCTAAAGAGTTTGTCCTGCTGGTGAGTATCGCCCTGCTGATCGCCGTACCGGTTTCCTGGTATCTCATGCACCAATGGCTGCAGCCATATACTTACCGTACCGGTCTGTCCTGGTGGGTATTTGCGCTGACGGGAGCAGGCACGGTCATAATCACTTTGCTGACTGCAAGTTATCATAGCCTCAAAGCGGCATTGACGATCCGGTTAAAAGCCTACGCTAGGAATGACGCGTACTATTTTGATCAATAATCGTATTAAATTCTGATTGCTGCCGGCCGGACGGGATACCCCGGACTGGCAGGCTGCCGCAACTTTTGCAAAGTTGACGGCAGCACCCTGGTCAATCATTATAAAGGCGCCGGCCAGGCCTGGATGCGGCGTGCGCAGGCTTTGCTTTCCGGCACGATAGCGAAATTTAGTTGATCCAGGCGTTCCGGGTGAGATCCGGGACGCTTTATTTCCATGGGCAGCCAGGTGGATCTTAGTTCTTAACACATTTTTGGCTCAGGGCATAAATTCACCGGTCTGTTTTGTTATCCAAAACAGAAACGACGTTATTAATACCGATAATAAATAGTTATCTATTTTTGATTGTTACACTTTAGCAATGCAATTAGATTATCTGTTAACGAAGTGGTTATTCAAAGTTCGAGAGTGTGTTCCGACCAGCGTTTTGGTCTGACCAAAACATGGCTTGCTTCCTGAAAATTATTAAAAAAATAACGAATACTATTGCAGGTACAAATTTTAATAATCGTCCGATACCACAAGTTAAATACAAGGCAGCCTAGTTAAATTATTCCAGTTGTTTTAATTTAAACTGAGTGTTTATGAGTTCTTAGAGTCCGACAACACAAATATGGGATTTGCATTAGAGCAAATATTTAAAATAAAGGCAAAAATTAAAATTTCAATCTTGATTTTTGCCTTACTTAATGATTCGTGGGCGTTTCGGAGATATGTTACACCCTATTCCGTGGCAAAACTGACCATCTGTTTGCTGGCAAAGAAACGCAACTCATGCTTTAGCAGCATAAACAAAGATAATTATTTACCGATTTCCATTTAGCCTGGTGCTCCTCCAGCTATAACATCTTTATTTTTTTTGAAGCTTAACACTTTGGGTAAGCTACCTGGTATGTCCTGCTGGTGATGGCCGTTATCGCTTTAATAGAGGCATTCCAGAGCGACTTCGCATACCTAATGAGGCTTCCGGTCAACTCGTTCCTCCGGAAACGGTACTTGGCATTTAAACAGGACAGCCGGAATCTAAAGCATAAAACAAAAAAAGGGGGTGGTCACTTTGCTCCGGAATCAGGTGGTCACTTTGGTCCGGAATACCCTGGTCACTTTAAATCGGAATCAGGTGGTCAGTTTGAGCGGAATCTCCACAAGAAGTTAACGAATTTCTAATCGATAAGTATAAACTTATATTATAATCTGATTTATTTCGGCGCAAGTATTTAGTACCCGAACAAACCGAGCCGGACTTATCCAATTCTCAAACCAATTTAATTTTGCTAAATGCCTGATAAAACGCGCATTGAATCTATCAGGCGGTTCGAGATTAGTCCTTTCGGGCTAGCCCAACAAGACTCGAACCTTCAAGCTCTCAATTTTGATTGCGAAAATGTTTTTAAGTTTATCCATCCAATAGTTAGAATTATGTCCATTCTGGGGACGAATTTGCAGTTTCCCAAACTCGACTCGAATCAAAGTGTTAAACAGGCCAACTGATTTAATTATTAAAAAGATGACTGAATATCTTGAATTGTCAAACTAAACATTCTCTACCGTTAACAAAGGATAACTGAACATTATCGGGTAATGAAGCCTCAGCTCTTTGAGGTATTCATTAATCAATTGGCGAACTTATATCACTCAGACCAAACTTTTCCTATTAAATTAGGATATTTGTATAAAATAATAGAATGAAGCCCCGGCAATAAGCCAGGGCTTTCTTATTCTTAATGCACCAAGCAGGCAACCATCTTGTTATTTCCTACTTCTTTCTAAAAGTTCCAATATTCTTTTATTCATCTCTACGACACTATCAATCAATGTCAGTATAGCTTGATTTTGGGCGTCGTTTGTCGTTTGTACAGTTCCATTAATTGCAAAGGGTGAATTGCTCACATTTTCGACCACATGACCTTCATTTGTCGTTAATAATTGCAATGGGTCAATATTTAAATATTCCGATACTTTTTGGATTAGCTCAACAGTGATTTTACTTTCACCTCTTTCATATTTGGTATAGGCAGCTTCCCCAATTCCGATGTAATCTGCTACTTCTAAAGCTTTTTTTTCCTTAAATTTTCTAAATCGAGCCAAATTTCTACCAATTGCATTATTTTCCAATACATTAAATTCTATATCCCTGTTTGCTTGCATTTTAGTTGAATTTGTTAAAAGAATTATATATGTAAAACTACCCATTTAATATGGCGAATCATAATTTTTAAACGATTTTAGCATAATATGATGGGGCTAAGTTTAGTATAAATTGCTCCAAATTTAAAAGTTATATTTGCGGTTCTTAATTTAATGGACCGCTTACGAGCCTCGCCTCTAAATCTGGTAAATTTTCCAGCGAGTGTAAGTAGAGTATCGGTCCCTATGCATATAGGGTCGGTGCTCGCTTATGTTCAATGTTGGAGTCATTCCGTAAGGAATGGCGGCTTACCAGAGCCAAGAGGCATTGACTGAGCGGGTTACCGGCCCTATTGTATTTTACAAAAGCTGGTCCATTTCTAAAAGGCTCGTTATTAAATGCAACAATAATGAGCACAAACCATAACCACAGCAACACGGCATTATTTCCTCTTACCGGAACCGCATCATTATGCCTGCTCTACCTGAGAACCTTCATCCCCGCCCTTAAAAACCTCTTCAAGAACATCATCAAATCACCCGTATAAATACTACCTAAACGGCAACCCCTCCGATCAGTTAAATAGTTAAAACCATCACCGGGGTTGCCGTTTGTTTCCTTTTCCACCAAGGCACAAACCTAACCCTAAATACAACCATGGACGCTATGATCATCGATATAAAAGACTTCGGCACCCGGACACCAGACCAGGTGATCCGCGTATTCTTTGCAGAATACACCCCCGAAGCCATCGAGACAGCACTCATGGACATATTTATCCTTTGTGCCCAAACCAAAGAAAAGGAAAACCCCGGGACAAGACCCCTCCTAACCGACATCGCCAGCCTCTTCGACCAGGTCATCGCATTCACCCGCGCCATCCACGAGCTGCGCGAGGACAATTGCAGATGCCCCGCCTGCGGAAAGAGCCAGACGAATGACAGCGGCTAAACAGGCCCGGACAAGCTAACTGAATATTTTACCGAACCACCACCAAATGAAGCTCAAAACAAGCCTCCTGGCCTTCCTATGCCTTTTCTTCCAGGCATACGCACAACCAGGAAACACCTATAAAGCCCTTAAAACCGGCGATAAAATGCCCGATATGCAAATATCCGGCCTCCTTAATTATGAAGCAGGAGGAAAGCCTGCTGACCAGATCCGGATGTCGCAGTTTAACGACCAGCTCCTCATCCTCGATTTTTGGGGCACCTACTGCACCCCCTGCCTGCACCTCCTCCCCAAATACGACACCCTGCAAAACCAGTTTGCGGGCAAAATCCAGTTCCTGCTCGTCACCCGCGAAAAAAGCAAAACCGTCCAGGCCTTCTTTAAAAAGAACGCCCTCCGCCTGCCTTCCATCACCGACGATTACCTGCTCAGCGCACTTTTTCCCCATAATTCCATACCCTTTGAAGTATGGATCAGGAACGGCGCCGTCATCGCCATGACCTACGGCGAAGACGTCAGCGCAGCGGCCATCCAAAAAGCCCTTGACGGCCACACCGACAGCATCGCCCAGCGCAAAGACGATCTCAGCCTCGACCCCCTCCAGCCCCTGCTCGCCAACGGCAACGGCAAAGGCGAGGTCGTCTTCCAGTCCGTCATTACCCCGTACCTGCCCGGCGTCAGCTCCCCCGAAGGATTCCAAAGGACCCCCGAAAAGATCATTGCCGTCGCCCTCAACCATTCCCCGCTCGCCCTGTACCAGCAGGCCTTCATCAGGAAAGACCCCATGTTCGACCTCGCCAACCGCTGTTCCGTCGAACTGCCCGATTCCCTGAAGCGCATCATCGACCAGGGCGGCGGCCCCGGCTTCCACGAGTGGATCAAACAATACGGCTACAGCTACCAGCTCACCCTGCCCCCCGGCTTCACCGGCGACATCAGCGAGGTCATGGCCACCGACCTCAACCGCTATTTCGGCGCCCGCTACCATATCCGCGCAGCCCTGGAAAAACGCGAACAGGACTGCCTCGTCCTTTCCCGCATACCCGGCACAGCGGCTATCGAAAGCAAAGGCGGCGAACCCCTTTTTTCCGAAACCGCCAAAGGACTGACCCTCCGCAATCTCGGCATCAGCAGCCTCGATATGGACATCGCACAGCGCTTCCGGAAATTACTCACACCCTATATAAACGAAACGGGATACGAAAAACCCATTGACCTGCAGCTCAGGTGCGATCTCAGCGATCTCGCCGCCCTGCAAAAAGAACTGCGCAGATCCGGGCTTGACCTGAACGTCAAAAAAAGACCTGTTGATATCCTCGTTATCCGTCCAGCCCAAACCATCCAATAAACCTAAGCAACCATTTGATATGAGAATTTTACTGCTGTTTTTATTAATTACCTGCGGCTTTTGCGCCACTGCGCAAATCACCGTTCGCGGCCGCGTGCTTACCGAAGACCACCGGCCGCTGCCCGGCGCCACCGTTAAACTCGCCGGCACCAATGCAGGTACGCATACCGATACCCGCGGCCTGTTTAACCTCGACGTTCCCCGCAAACAGGGCATGCTGGAAATCACCTTTACCGGTTATGTGCCCCGCCTCGTCGATATCACCGATACCGTGACCCTGACCGCCATTATTTTAAGCCCTGATGAAAGCCAGCTGAAGGAAGTTACGGTTTCCTCCGGCTACCAGCAGGTCAGCCGGAAGCAGGCTACCGGCGCTTACGGCGCCGTCAGCAAAGAATTGATCGAAAGGAACCCTGCAACCGACCTCACCGCCCGGCTGGACGGCATCACCCCGTCGCTCGCATTCGATAACCGCGCTCCGGGGCATCAGCAGCTGAGCGTCCGGGGCCGGAGCACGATCTTGTCGGACAATTCCCCTTTGGTGGTGGTCGATAATTTTCCTTTTGAAGGGGACCTGCATGACCTGAACCCGAACGATGTAGAGAACATCACCGTTTTGAAGGATGCCGCGGCTTCGGCCATCTGGGGGGCAAGGGCCGGCAATGGGGTCATTGTGGTGACGACCAAACACGGGAAATACAACCGTCCGGCGCATCTTTCGTTCAATGCCAGCTGGACGGCGGGCGGGAAGCCGGACCTGTTCTACAACCCGGCGTTTTTGCCTTCGGCGGATTTTATCGGGGTAGAGCAGCAATTGTTCCAAGCGGGCTTTTATTCGGCGGCGGAGAACGACCCGGCGAAGCCGGTGCTGAGCCCGGCGGTGGAGCTGATGATCCAAAACCGGGACGGGCAGCTCAGCGATGCGGACCTGCAAACGAAATTAGCTGCGTTAAGCAAAATCGATGTCCGCAACGATTTTGGCAAATACTTTTACCGGAAAAGTCTGAGCCAGCAATACAGTTTGAGCCTGGATGGTGGCGGGGAGCGCTACAACTATTTGGTTTCCGGCGGTTTTGATGACAACCGGTCAAATCTTGTTGGCAATTCGGATAACCGCTATACGCTGCATGCGGTCAGCAATTTCAGGCTGCTGAAGAATTTAATGGCCGGGGCAGACCTGTCGTACAGTTCCACGCATGGGGTGAATGATAATCCCGGCTATAGCGGCATTAACAGCGGCGGCGGGAAGACGCTGTACCCCTATGCGCAGCTGGCGGGCGCGGTGGCCAAAGATTACCCTTTGTCGTTTTCAGGGGCCGCGCAGGGCAACGGTTTCCTGGACTGGCAGTACCGGCCTGTGGCGGAACTGGGACTGGCGGACAATGTGTCCGGCAGCAATGATGTGCGGCTGAAGTTCAACCTGAAGTATGATGTCTTCCGGGACCTAAGCGCCGAGGCCTTGTACCAGTACCAGCATGCGGACCGGAACGGCAGCTTTTTGTACAGCAGGGATACGTATTACACCCGCAACCTCATCAACGAATTTACCCAGCCGGGCAACCAGTATATCGTGCCGGATGCGGGCATCCTCGACAGCCAGCACGGGGCGCTGGATGCGCGCTCGGGCCGCTTCCAGCTGAACTACGGCCATGTCTTCGGGGAGCGGCACCAGCTGAACGTGCTGGCCGGGGCGGAGGTGCGCGATACGCATACGCGCAGTATGACGTCCCGGCTTTACGGTTATGACCCGGATATCCTGGTCAGCCAGCCCGTCGACTATACGAACTATTATACCATTAACCCGAGCGGCAATTCGCTGACCATCCCCTATGTCGCCAATCTCAGCGACCAGACCGACCGGTACGTGTCAGCCTACCTGAACGCGAACTATAATTATGCGGGGCGGTATTTTTTATCGGCCAGCGCCCGGAAGGACGAATCGAACCTGTTCGGCGTGAACGCCAACCAGAAGGGCGTGCCGTTATATTCCTTTGGCGGTGCCTGGGAAGCCAGCAAAGAAAGCTTCTACCACATGGACTGGCTGCCCTACCTGAAGCTGCGGGCGAGCTACGGCGTGACCGGCAATGTCAACAAGACCGTCACCGCGTTCACCACCGCCGTTTATGCCACCGACCCGTACACCAACCAGCCGGCTGCGATCATCCTGACCCCGCCCAACCCCGACCTGCACTGGGAAAAAGTGAAAACGCTCAACATCGGTCTGGATTTTGAAACAAAGAACAACCGGCTGAGCGGCAGCCTCGATTATTTCACCAAAAAAGGCACCGACCAGATCGGCAGCGTCGCGCTCGACCCGACCACCGGGTTTTTTGTCAGCGACCGGTACAGCTACAGCCTCAACAGCTCATCCATTGCGGGCCATGGCCTGGACATTGAATTAAATACCGTCAACATAAAAGGAGCCATCGGCTGGCAAACCCGCTTCCTATTCAGCTATGTAACCGATAAGGTCACCAAATACCAGTATACCAGCCCGGTCAGCGCTTACCTCTCACCCAATTCCCCGCCGCTGGCGGGGAAACCGGTGCTGGGCATCTACAGCTATAAATGGGCCGGCCTGGACCCGGCCACCGGCGACCCGGTGGTCTATTTGAACGGCGCGCCCAGCAAAGACTACGCCGCCATCGCCGCCAATGCGACGGTGAAGGATCTGGTTTATAACGGCCCTGCGCTGCCGCCGGTGTTCGGCTCGGTGATGAATACCGTCACCTGGAAGCAGTTCAGCCTGAGCGCCAATATCACCTATAAGTTCGGCTACTATTTCCACCGCAGCTCCATTTCCTATAGCGACCTGATCAATAATTGGAGCGGGCACCGCGACTTTGATAAGCGCTGGCAAAAACCCGGCGACGAACAGCAGACCAGCGTACCCTCCCTGTCTCTCACCGGCGTCGGTAGCCGCGACGCGGCCTACCTGGGGTCTAGTATACTGGTGGACAAAGGCGATAACATCCGCCTGCAGGATGTACGCTTCTCCTGGACCTTGGGCAAGATCACGTTTTATGCGTATGCCAGCAACCTGGGCCTGCTCTGGCGCGCGAACAAAGACAGCCTGGACCCCGATTACGTTTACGGGACTTCCACTATCCGGCCCGTTCACACTTATTCCCTTGGCGTAAGGGCTCACTTTTAATTCACGATTATGAAAAAGTTACTTTATATCTTATTACTAGGCCTGCTAACAAGTTGCACCAAAACTTTCCTGGACAAAAAGCCTGACCAGACCCTCGTGGTCCCGCAAACCTTCCAGGACCTGCAGGCCCTGCTCGACAATGCCAACACCATGAACCTCAACCTCCCGGCGCTGGGCGAGGTGTCCTCAGACGATTATTACGTGACCGATGCAGCCTTTGCCTCGGTCACCACCCCCATGTTCCGCAATGCCTATACCTGGAACAAGGACCTCTATGAAGGCAGCCCCGACGTGATCGACTGGAACTATTGCTACCAGCAGGTCTTCTACAGCAACGTCGTCCTCGAAGGCCTTGCCAAAATGAGCGCCACACAGCGGGCCGATCCGCGGTATGCCGCCGAAAAAGGCAGCGCCCTGTTTTTCCGGGCCTATGGCCTGTATGCCGCCGCGCAGCTGTTCTGCAAGCCCTATCATGCTTCAACGGCCGCAACCGATCTGGGCATGCCGGTCCGCACCTCCTCCGATATCACCCAAAAGAGCACCCGGGCATCTGTGAAAGCCACCTACGGCCAGGTCACCGCCGACCTGCAGGAAAGCCTGGGCTACCTGCCGCAGACCGTCAGCATCAAAACCCGGCCCAGCCTGGCAGCGGGTAACGGCCTGCTCGCCCGGGTGTACCTGTCCATGGCCGACTACCCGCATGCCTTCCAGTATGCTGACCAGGCTTTGAAACTATACAGCACCCTGCTGGACTACAATACCGCCAGCACCGCCAAACTCCATCCTTTCCGGAAATACAATGACGAAGTGATCTTCCACAGCCGGATCTATTACACGTCTTTGACCAATAACACCTCCCGCCTGCGCATCGACACCAGCCTGTATGCCCTATACCAGCCGGATGACCTGCGCAAGGTCCTGTTCTTTACGCCCGCCGCGCCGGGCCAGACTTTTAAAGGGAGCTATACCGGCACCGACGACCTCTTCAACGGGGTCGCGACAGATGAACTCTACCTCATCCGCGCGGAAGCCTCGGCCCGCATGGGCCAAAAGGATGCGGCCATGGCCGACCTGCAGACCCTGCTGGACAAGCGGTACCGTACCGGCACGTACAGTCCGCCGGCCGCAGCCACAGCGGCGGAGGTGCTGGAACTGGTGCTGGCGGAAAGAAGAAAAGAATTGCTGCTGCGCGGGCTCCGCTGGTCGGATCTACGGCGGTTCAACGAGGAGCCGGGGAGGGAAGTGACGCTCCAAAGACAGCTGAACGGACAGCTGTACACGCTGCCGCCGAACGACCCGCGGTATGTCTTGCCCATACCGGACATCGTGATCCAGCTGAGCGGGATCCCGCAAAACCCGAGGTAATAAAAAAGGCCCGCCGGGGAGCGGCGGGCCTTGGATTGACAATTAGTTGCCTTTGCGCTCGGCAAGGATCTGCAGGTTCTCCTGCCCGGCCTTTACGCTGACCGGGATGCCGCCGCTGAAGTTCAGCTGGCTGGCGTTGTACTCCTTCGAGCAGTAGTCGCCGGAGGCCTGCGCGCACTGGGCGCCGTCGGGATCATAGCTGGTCGGTACGCCCGCAGCGGTGGTGTCGAACCAGTAAGTGGTGAACGATTTTTTCGCATGGGCATTAAAACCCAGTGCTGCGGTTAATCCAAGCGCCAAAGCAACCATGGACACGCTTTTTTGAACACGTTTCATAATGAAAAAAATAAAAGATAAAACATTATGCCGGATCGGGTCGAGGGTTACCGGCTTCCCCTTTAGCATAAATGTGAAGGGCCATCAGGTTGACAGCCATGCAAAAGCAGTTGAACGCCAAATGCTGCCCCCAGGTCAGGTGGCTGATGATCCCGCCGCAGGAACAGGGAACCTGTTCCCAGTAGCCCAGCATCGCCAGCAGGATGTAGCCGGTGAACAGCACCAGCAGCACCAGGGAAGCCTGCAGCCCGGTCCGCAGTGTGCGGCCAAAAAGCAGCAACGCTGCAACGGCAAGCTCAGCCGCCGGCAACAGGTACAACAACACGTCGGCCACTCCCGGCGGAAAAGGCTGCCGGTGCAGTTCCCGCCGAAAAGCGGCAACATCCGCCAGCTTACTGCCGGCGGCATATGCATACAGCAGCACCAATGCTGCGGACGGTAAAGATTTTAAAAATGTTCTCATCGTGTGGCAATTGATGAGACAAAGTAACAGGCCTGGATAAAGGCAAAACAGTAGTAAAAGGGTATATACCCCCTATGAACCATGAAAAATAACACGGGCTATCGATTGTACGAACAGGCGTTTTTACGTACGCCGGTCTATAGCTTCCTGCGCTATGACCCGGAGCGGCTGCCGGAATTGCTGGGTACCCCCCTGTTCCGGAACGCCATCTGGCTGGCAAGCAGGTCTTTTTATGCCGAACTGGAAAAGCGCGGGTTTTCATACAAGGATTTAACGCAAAAACAGCAGTTTACCCTGCTGAAATATTATAACCGCATGTGTTTCCGACCAACGCCTTTCGGCTTGTTCGCCGCTTTTTCCGTTGTGTGCTGGGGCCATCGGGACGACCTGCGTTTGGCGGGGGACAACGAACTGCGGCTGGGCTTATTGCCGCAGCTTCAGCCTTTTGGCGACCCTGAAGCGCCAGCTTTAAGCAGCGGCGCCTCTGCGATCTGCACCAACCCTACACTGTACAAAGCAGGCAGGGAATGGCGGTACATCCGCTCGGTAGATTCCGGGGGGCGCCTGCTGTTCAGCATCGGGGCCATGCCCGGGTCCAGGCTGCTCAACCGTGTGATCAGCTGGCTATCCGGGAAAAACGCCGGAATAACTGAGGTGTCAGCTTTTGTCTCCGGGCTGACGGGTGCTGAACTTAAGGAGGCGGAGGCCTTTACCCGGGAGCTTATCAGTGCACAGGTCCTCTTTTCAGGGTCACGGTCACGTTTGATTTCGGACGAAACGCCGCTTATTGCCTGTCCTATGTCACCGGATCTTCCGGCTGATTTGGATAAAGCAGCCGGCCCTTCGGTGACCTGGTACGCCGTTACCGGGCGGCCTTGGGCCAGTGGTACATTGCCCCTGCTTGAAGGTGCCGCACTCCTGGCGGCTATCGAAGGGCTGGCCCGGCTGACCTCAGCCCGGACCGAAACCGTATTGGACCGGTTTGCCCGCGCTTTCTCGGCGCGCTTCGGGGAACAGCAGGTACCGCTCCTTCTGGCGCTCGACCCGGACTGCGGCGTTAATTATGATAACCTCGCGCGCGGGGCAGGTTTGCCGGAAATCATCGACCGGATGGGTTTGGCCGTAAACCAGGCGGAAGCGCGCCAGGAATGGACGGCCACCCATCAACTGCTCTTCCGCCTGACAGGTGAGGCTACGGCCAAAGGACGGGGTATACCCGTGGTGATCAGTGCGGATATGCTGGCTGATTTACCATTGCCGGCAAAACCGCTGCCGCCAGTGCTCCCGGTAATTTTCAGGAAGACATCGGGCCGCCTGCACATTGAATACGCAGGCGGCGCTACCCCTGCCGCCCTCATTGCCCGGTTTTCGGTTTTTAACGGCGAAGCCGCTCAGCTCTCCCGGGACATTGCCCGGCTGGAGGCGGAACAAAACCCGGAAATTATTTTCGCTGACATCAGCCAGCTTTCCGACCCGCATACCGATAACATCAGCCGGCGAAGGCCGGTTTATCCGTATGAGCTGGCGGTCAATACCTTTAATAGCGGCGCGGATCAAAACGTGATTACCCCGGCCGAACTGCTGATCTCCTGCCGGCAAGGTGAAGTTATCCTCGAATGCCCTCGTCTCGGAAAAAGGATTGTACCCCGCCTTGCTTCGGCATTCAACTACCAGCGTAACCAGCTTGCTGTTTTTCGGTTCCTTTGCGACCTGCAGCACCAGGGGCTCTGCAGTGATTTGTCGCTGGACCCGGGCCGTTTCTTCCCGGGGCTGGATTACTACCCGCGCATACAAATCGGTGAAACTGTTGTGTCGCCTGCCCGATGGGTGATAGATGCGGCCGGCTTACCCGCGCCTGGCGCCCCTGCATTTGCGGAAGCCCTGTCCATCATCCGTGTGCGGCAACAACTGCCCCAGGTTGTTATCTGCGGCAGCCACGATCAGCAGCTGGTTTTTGACCTGGATAACCCGGCTGAGGCAGATTTCTTTCTTCGCTTCGTCCAGGGTAAAAAAGAATTAATCCTCGAGGAATATATTCAGCCCGCTAAAACCATCAAAACCGGTAACCGGCCGCTCGCCGGTCAAAGCATCGCGTTCCTGTATAAAGAAGGGACAATTTACCGTAAACCGGAAGGCAATGGTACTGTGCACCGTAAGCGGACGCGACGTACTTTCCCGCCGGGCAGCGAATGGCTCTTCCTGAAGATCTACTGCACGGAGGAAACCGCCAATGAAGTTCTGGCGGTTTTGATAGGACCATTCATCCGCGAAAACCAAAAAATCATTACCCAATGGTTTTTTATCCGGTACAACGAGGAAGGGCACCATCTCCGGCTGCGGCTTTTGATTAACCCCGGCGACAACGGGCGGCTGCTGACCAGCTTCCGGGAAATGACAGAAGTCACTGCAGGTGCCTTTGTACAAAAGTATGTGGTTGCAACCTATGAGCGCGAGCTGGAGCGCTATGGCGGGTTCATTGTTGCAGCGGAAGCAGTATTTTACCGCAGCAGCCTGCTGGTGCTTGCGCTCATCTCTTCGGATCGCCGGGGAAAAAAGGAATGGACCGAATTCCAGTTTGGCATCTATGTCACTGCCCTGATCCTCGACAAGCTCCTCCCCGGTGACCAGCAGGTTCTGGCTCTGGCCCTTTCCGTGTCTGAAAATCTTTTCCGGGAAGCCGGCGGGGAGAAAAAGCTTAAAATCGCACTTGACCAAAACTTCAGGGGGGCCAGGAAGGCAATAGCGGACCTGTTGGAACCGAAAGTTAAAGTTCCGGTTTACCTTTCCGGCCCGCTTAAGGACCTAAAAGCTGCACTTGTTTCGGTGACCTTTGCCGGGGAGACAACCAGCGGGCAGTTAACGGCAGACCTGGTGCATATGAACCTTAACCGGACATTCAGGTTTGAGCCGCGGAAGCAGGAAATGATCGTCTGGCATTGTCTTTACCTGTACTTATCTTCCCTGCATGCAAGGGGCATAGGCAGTTCATGGCGACTCGCGTTTGCTGAAAAGGAAGGAGGCGCTTAGCGTTTTCTGTAATGTATCGCGAAAAACCCGCCCGATGGGTAATGTTATCCCGCTATACAAGACCAACTGCCCATACTCCAATACGCTGACCGATTCCAGGTTGACGATATAGGACTTGTGGATCCGGAGAAACTGATCCGCAGGAAGTTTTTCCAGGAGGTCACTGAAGCTGAGATAGGTGAGCACGGTTCGTTCTTTGAAATGTATTTCCACATAATTCAGCGCGGCGCTGATATAGATAATTTCCGGAATGCAGATCTTCTCAAGCCTTCCCTTCGCGCCGGTCTTTACAAAGAAAAATGAGGATGCTGTTCCCGGCTGTTCCGCCGGTGTTCTCAATCGTGCTACACATTGCAGGAAACGCTCATAGCTAACTGGTTTCAGCAAATAATCGAGGGCCGACAGGGCAAAAGCCTCCGGACCGAACTCGCGGCGGCCGGTCACAAATACTATCTTCGTGGGGCCGCCGAGAAGACCCGCAAGCTGGAGCCCGTCGATTCCCGGCATGCCGATGTCCAGGAAAGCAACCGCCGGACGAAGCCGCATAATTGCTTCCAGGGCAACTGCTGCGTCCGTCGCGGTGCCTGCCAATTCCAGGTCGGCTGTTTTCTCAGCATAGCGCTCCAGTGTTTTTATTGCATGCGATTCGTCGTCAGCGATATAACAGGTGATATTTAGAGCCATATAGTCATTTTCACTTGGTAATCAATTTCAGTAGCTTCAATTTCGAGCGTATATTTTCCGCGGTAAAATTGTTCCAGCCGGTCGCGTACGTACCCGAGGCCAAGGCCTGTTCCCGGCGATTCCTTTTCGCGTATTTTCCGGTTGCTGCTTCGCCACAGCAGTTGGCCGTCGTCCGAAACCGAAATCGCGAGGTGCGCTGGCTGGCCCTTCCCGGAGAGGTCACCATGTTTAAACATATTTTCAGTAAGCGTAACCAATATCAATGGGGCAATTCGAAATTTATCTTTGCCTTCCCCAACGCTGCTATCCACCAGCGTTCTCCCCGCAAAACGGAGCCGGTTGAGCTGAATGAGCCGGTTTACCTGGGTAAGCTCCTGCCCAAGCGCAATTTTGCCGTCACTTCCAGGTCCGGCTAAGCTGGAACGCATCAGGTCTGACAGCAGCAGCACCGCGTTTGCTGCATCTTCGGAGCATTCCTGCACACCGCTGTAAATGAAATTCAATGAATTGAATAAAAGATGAGGGCTGATTCGCTGCCGCAGGTAGGCGGCTTCCAGGCTTGCCAGCTTTAACCGATAAACTGCAAAGTGATTTGTGGCCCAATAGAAGCCGCCAAGCAAGGCGAAGTACCAGCTCCGGAACAGCCAGGGGAAGACGAACTGCAAATTATCGGTGAATCGCAGCAGCACGCTCAGGTGATTTTCGATAAAGGCGGAAATGATCAATTTTATCAACAAATAAATGACGGACAGACCCGCATAACGAATAAAGCCGCCGGCAATACTCCAGCGCTTAACCGTGAAAATCGCGTAAAGAGTAGCTGCCGTACCGTAGAAAAACCCAATGTTAACCATATAGTAAGCAACATATACATAAGCCGGAGCCAATACCTGGTGCATACCTATCAGGCTAATCATCTCGTAGGTAATATATAACGCCCAGCAGCAGGCATGGGTAATGATAGTGACTCCTTTCCCTGCTGATAAAGACGTTGTTAATTTCATTGCTTTGTCGGTGACATAGGTAATCAGGGCGTTCATGTAATAAAATTGGCGGACTTTTCCAGGAACTTTAAATTAAACAAAAATTAACCATTATGAAAAAAAACATGAGAATTTTGAAATCAGCTTACAGTGATCGTTATCGCTTTGCAAGCCAGCAACTCCCTAACGCAGCCATGTTTCCGACTGAGACTTGCCCGACTGAACCACTATCGTCATTTACCATCAGTACTACACACGTAATGAAGCGGTAGAGAGTTTGCTATGCGGAAGAATGCATTGACCGGGATTACCTTTACCGTTGAGACGGATTCCTGCGGGACTTTCGACACCGGATGGCTTTTAGCCGAATGGGAGCGCATGTTGCTTTCCGGCTCGCCAGACGTAAAGCTAAAACGGTACTTTACATTCCAATTGCGGCGTATCGCGCAACTGCCCGATACGCCGCTTAATTCGACGCTGTTTAGTCAAGCTGATATCTTACAGCTGACCGGATATTTAGTACAGTTTACACTTCCTTACCTTGACACCAACGTTATACTGCCTCATGCCTATCTTACCAATACCGTAAAAAGCCTGGCCTGCCGAAAAGAAACCTTAATTCAACGCCTGAATAGTCGTATAAAGAATAATTCGCTGAGAAAAAGCATCGAAAATTATTTAAGTTTATTCGATCAAAAACTATTGCCGCGTTTCTCGACTTTAGCCGCGCTTCAGTACTATGCGCGCTTCCTCGAAGAGCTGACTGCAACACAATGGCCGGCCGGACTTCCTGAATATACTGAAGAATGGCTGATAACCGAATTGGTATCGCTGAACTTTAATAATATCCGGCTGCTTAAAGCATATCAGGAGACCGTTCGCCAAAAACTATGCGGCCTAAACAATACCGATAAAAGCAGCCTGCTCCGCGCGGAAAGATCGCGGTTTTCTTTTGACGCAAATATATTACTGGTTTACGACCCTGAATGGCCGTCCACAGGTCAAATGTTCAGGTCCTGGATAGACGAAGAGCTGACTGCCTGTACCGGGAACGCAGTTGTAAAACCCAACCATTCATTACTGGAAAAAATAGGACTTGAACTTCCGGTCCCGCAAATTGCCCTTTTTGCGCGTCTGCTTTTCGAAGGCGGTATATTCAGTAAAATAACGCTGACCGGTTTGGTCGATCAGATATCCCGGACCTTTTCCAGTAAAAATCAAGCCTGTATGTCCCCCCGCAGCCTGAGTAAAAACTGCTATACCGCCGACCAGGTGACCGCCGCCCACGTCCGCGGTCATTTGCAGCAAATGATCGCCTTCATCGACAAAAATTTTTTTTCGCTTATTGCTGTAATAAGTGCAGGCATCCTTTTTCCTCCAGGAAGGTGACAAGGTCTCCAAGCCAGTTATAGCTGAATCCCGGTATTTCTGTCAGCTGCTTTGGCCTTAATTCCAAAATCTCCGCCAAATTATGGAAACCCATGCTCCTGGTTTTTTCGCAAAAAGCCAGGCTCAACCCTGTCTCTTCAATTGGTTTCGTGAGTAATGGTAATCCGGACATCACATAAAATTACTCAAATATAGATAAAAATCTACTTATAAGTAGGAACTTATGAGTAGTTTAAATAATCTTATCTTTTGAGTTATTTTACGGCATGTCGGCCGGGAAATTAAACAAACAGGATAATCTCTCCAAGCTGGGCAGCCTCATCCGGCAGCGCCGGATTGAACTGGGCTTTTCGAACTCCGAAACATTTGCGAATGAAAAGAATATTCCCCGCGCGCAATGGGGAAGGTACGAGAACGGGCAGGACCTGCGGTTCACCTCGCTGCTCAGGGCATGCGAGGCGTTGGAAATTGATGTTTCTGAACTGCTAACCGAGTTCAAAACAGGTGTTCACTCCTGAAAACCAGCTAGTAAGACTGTATCCGGTCAATCAGTTGCTTTAACACCGCTATAGCAGCAGACTTGTCATTTTCCTCCATTTTATACGTGCTGCTCCGCGCGCTCTTCCAGGAAACGTGTTCCGTTTTCGTTGTTGAGATATGCGGAATCACGCTGCGAAAGACCATGCTCAGGGAGCGCGAAGCCAGTATCCGCGCATCATCCGCCGCCTTCAATATGATCGCAAACTGGTCAACACTCATCTTTAGCAGGACTTTGTAATTCACGGCACTGTCAGCAGCCATCCGTTTCAAATTATCCGGCTGCCCGGCCAGCGCGTCATGCCGTTTATCTATGCGAACCTGCAGTTCTTCCAGCCCTTCCAGTAAAAACCTATTCATCTCCTGCGAGGCAAGGTCCGTGGTCATTACCAGGTTTTGTTCCACCCGTAAATGCAGCCACGCAACTGCATTCTTAAAGGCCTGTATGACCGGTACAGCTGCGTTACTTGAAAACAGCAAAAAAACCTGTGCATTCAGGGCTGTAAAAATTTCCTCCAGGGAAGCCGAAATCGACGCCCGCATGGCCTCCTGCTCTTCCTCCGCCGGAGCGTTAAATGTTTTTGAGAGCGGGTCCAGTTTGAATTCCACCAGTTCATCAAGCCTTTTGAAAGGATATCGGTTTTCCATACGCGGTAAATTAATAATGCGAAATAAGAGCCCGGGTTAGGAAACGGGCATGATTTCAGTCAAAAATTGTATACCATGCATCAAGCCGAAATCAATTTTACAGGATGTGAGCAACTGTGCGGCTATTCAACCGGCGTTTACGATGGTGATCCCTTGCCGGAAAGTTCAAATGAAGCACCTGGAACATCCCTTTCTTTGCTTTTGAAAACAGGCCGGTTGAAAGTTTAATAATATTTTTCGGTTATAAAAAATTGATTCAAATCAAAAATGTGGTACTGCAGCTAATCGGTCATCACTTTCCTCTCTATAAAACTAAGCCAGTTTTGCCTTCGCGAAAGTAGTCTATGACCTGATATCCCTATTATTTTGTCCGGATCAATCGCGGTTGCGGGATAGGCCGTTAACCGTCAGAGCCATCCCTTGTCCGCCCCAGGTAGCGATTCGCAAGCTAAGCCTCCCGGTTCTCTGACTTGTGGCCAGATGGTTCCGGCCTGGTTCTGCCCGCTGTTCTACTGTTGTGCCCTTTTTTAAATTCCCGAGGCAGGTATGGGCTTTTAAAGCTTACACCCGGCTGTTTTATTTTACTTTAAAAAGCTGGTTTTCAACAGGCTTCAGTGGCTGCAGCCAGGGTGCAATCCAAAGTTGAAGTTTATGCGCACAGCCTTTTACGCTTGCTTTGTATCAACAAAAAGGCAGCATAACACTGCCGATTATTGAAACAAACAAAGCAAAAAGACATGAACCACTTACTGCAACACATGAGCTGGGCCGCTTACTTCACCGGCGTGACCGTTCTCAACATAGCTTATTACCTATGGATTGGCGCCAGCTTTTACAGCGATGAACTGCGCAGCCTGCTCAACCGGCTGAACGGCCGGGAAAACGCAGCCAACGAACTGCCCGCCGCACTGCGATACCAGGAATCAGAAGCCGACTGCCCGGCCAGCGCCGCCGCGGTGAATAGCGAAAACCGGCAACAGCAGGAAATCCCAAGCGATACCGATCACCTCACCGGGCGGCTGAAAGCCTGCATCGCCATCGCCTCCGAAAAACCCTTTGCACCGGCAGTACTCATCCCCCAGCTGAAGAAAATATTACAGGAACATCCTGCACTGGCCGCCTCAGCAGAGCGGCCGGCCATCAACGAACTGATTGTGAACGAATGTGAAAAAACCGGCACCGCCCTGCTTACCGAAGAGGAGGTGGACCAGTGGTGGAGCGTGTAGCAGGCGTGCCCCTTCCGTCCCGGCTCCCCGGTCAATACCGGGGGCCGGCAACGGAAAACAAAAAATTTACTGACCGAACGTCCCGGCGCGCAGCGCCATCCGGTTAACCGAAAAAGGGGAAACGGCGGCAGCAATTTTCCTTTCCCTCCGCCTGTGCGGGCGGAGCGGAGATGGAAAAACCATACCCATAAATTTAAAAAGATAAGTGAAGATGAAAACGTGGAAGAGAAGATTCAAGGGAATACCCCTCAAAGCAAGTGCGCTCTGCGCCTTATTAGCCATCACCGGCTTTTATGCCCTTGCCCAGGACGGCAACGCCGGTATCCAGCAGGCCAACACCCAGGTACGCGGCTATTTTGAAAGCGGTACCAACCTGATGTATGCCATTGGCGCCCTCGTCGGCCTGATCGGGGCCGTCAAGGTCTACCAGAAATGGAACTCCGGCGACCAGGATACCTCCAAAGTCGCCGCCGCCTGGTTCGGCTCCTGCATCTTTCTGGTCGTGGTCGCCACCATTATCAAATCCTTTTTCGGCCTGTAGCCCCGCCCCTGAAGGTAAAATCAGAACGCCGGTGAGGAAACACAACAACGCTTCCGGCCGCATAAACAATGACTGCAGCCATGCTTTTTTCCCTCACCAGCCCCAATTGAAAACCTCATGGACAAAAATATCATGAAAGAACTACTCATCAGCAAACTGTACAGCTACCTGCTGGACCACCACCTCGACCTGCTCATTGCGCTGCAGGAAGACCACCGCCTGACACCCTACCTGGAAACCAAGGCAGGCTCTGTCAAAGAACTCTGGGAAGGACTGGAATCAGAAAATCGCCCGGCCTATGTCATCGAGGCCCTGTGCCTGGAAGAACTGACCCGCGACCTGCGGCCCTCGCGCTTCAATTTTATGCGCGACCTGCTGGAAACGGAATTCGACACGGCTTACCGCCGCTGGCATAAAAGCGGCATCCTCGCCTACGAGGTCATCAACCTGATCGGCGCCTGCGAGCCCATTTTCGAAATCTTCGGATTCGGCGAGGAAAGCGAAGACAGCCGCCAACTGAAATACGCCATCATGGGCATGGTGGAGGAATACCTGGAACGATAACCAAAAGCGAAAACGATAAGTGCGGAACCATGGCTTATAACCAGATCCAACATTTAAGGGACAATATCGCAGCGATCAAAATTGCGCTGGCTCACCGGAACGGGCAAACCGCACCCCCGGAAGACCAGGCGGCTTTGCAGGCCTATGCCGGTTTCGGCGGGCTGAAAGCGGTCTTATTCCCGGCTGGGGATAAGCAAAGCTGGATCGACCGGAACGCATCGCAAAGCGACCTGAAATTGTACCCCTCCATGATGGAGCTGCATGAGGTTTTGAAAAACGGGCTGAACGAAGCGGAGTATAAAACCGCCGTCCAGTCCATCCGCGACAGTATCCTTACGGCCTATTATACACCTCAGGTCGTACCCCAAACCCTATACGCAGTTTTAAAGGAACAGGGCATCAGCCCCAAACGCCCTTACGAACCCAGCAGCGGCGCAGGGGTCTTTATCACCGAACTGGTCAAAACTTTTCCGGAGACCGAACGAGTTACCGCTGTGGAAAAAGACCTGGTGACCGGGATGGTTTTGCAGGCGCTGGCCGCTACCTTACCCGTGCCGGTCGACGTGCAGATCAAAGGGCTGGAGGAAACCGCAACCACCGAAAACGGCCGCCACGACCTGATCGTCAGCAATATTCCCTTTGGTAATTTCCAGGTATTCGACCCGGCTTTCCCGGATAAGGACATCAGCGGCAAGATCCATAATTATTTTTTCGCCAAAGGGCTGGACAAACTGGCCGAGGGCGGTCTGATGGCCTATATTACCTCGGATGCTTTCCTGAACAGCCCCTCCAACCGCGCTGCCCGCGAGTACCTGTTCCTGCATGCCGATTTTATCAGCGTCACTGTGATGCCCGATAACCTGATGAAGGATACCGGGAATACGGAAGCGCCGAGCCATTTGCTCCTCGTGCAAAAAAACAGCGGTAAAACCGGCCTGAGCCCGGATGAAGCGATGCTGCTGGAAACGATGCAGCAGGTCAATGAATGTGGCCGATATCATGTCAATGAGTTTATTGTGACCGAACGGGAGCGCTTGATTGCCGCCGATACCGTTAAAGCAGGTAAGAACCAATACGGCCTGGCCCATGAAGTCTACTGGCAGCAGGGCGATATCAATGCCATCGGGGATAAAATACGGGAGCATATCAGTGATGGCCTGCAATCTTTATTCGACAAGCAGGCCTTTTATAAAGCGCAGCAATTTCCCGGTGAGGAAGAAAAAGTCGGGCAAAAACCTAACCTGAACTACCTGCCCATGCCGGAAAAATCCGCTAACCAGGTCAGTGTCCAATTAGGCTTGTTCGATACTGCCCCCGCTGAAAACGGTAACCGGGCCATGGATTATATCAGTGCCGGTGACGAACAAACGGTCTTAAAAAACACCGCCAGGCTGATCGGCACCATCCGCACGAAGGACCGTCCGGACCATGAAATCGTGGTGCTGGTCACCGCCAGGCATGCCATCCAGAAATATTACCTGTACCAGCTGTATGTCAATGTTGAAGACGTGTCTGTCCCCAATGGCTGGATCAATGGCAACCTGCTCAGCCAGGAACTGCCCCGGCTGGTGCCCGAACTGCAGGCATTTAACCATGATTTCTATTTTGAGGGCGACCAGAGCCTGAAGGCGCATTTTAACTTCGGGCAAAACGCCGAAATTTATTACCGGGCGCTCAACGCCTTCCACCAGGAAGGCAGCCTGGTCAGCCTGAACGGTCAAATAGGTACGATCCACCGGATCAATGAAACCCGGACGCAGGCCGTTTTCCAGCCGCTGGCAGACCAGAGGGATGCGCTGTTTTATGAGCGTTATACCCGCGTGCGGGATACCTACCTGGCGCTATCTGAAACCGAAGCGACGGCGCAAAGCGAATATCCTTCGTTCCGTCGTGAACTGAATGAGGCCTATGACAAATTCACCAGCCAATACGGCGAACTCAACCGCCCGGCCAACCGCCGGTTAATCCTGGCCGATGAAAAGGAAGGTTTTAAATTATTGGCCTCCATTGAGGTCAAAAACGGTAACGACTTCAAGCGGGCGGATATCCTGAGCGGCCCTGTCTTCAGTAACCGGGAGAAATTTAAAACGGACGACCCCGTGTCTGCCCTTGCCCGATGCCTGAATGAAAAAGGTGCAGTCGACCTGGGCTTTATCGGTGCGGCTACGGGGTTGTCTGCTGAGGAAACCATGATCAGTCTGCACAGCCATATCTGCCTGAACCCGCAGAACCGGCAATGGGAAACCGTCGATCAATACCTGTCGGGCAACGTAGTGCAAAAACTGGAAACCGCGCAGCGTATAGCAGCTCAAAGCCCGGACGATGCGCAACTGCAACATAGCCTGCAGGAGATCAGCCGGGTGCAGCCGGAACCCATCCCCTTTGAGTTGCTGGATTTTAACCTCGGTGAACGCTGGTTCCCCCTGGCTTATTATGAACGCTTTGCGACGGACTTTTTTGAACTGCCGGTGACTATTGCCTACCTGCATGGCAGCGACAGTTTTAAGGTGGCGACCAAAGGCAGCAATTTAAAGATCAGCCGGGAATTTGCGATCACGCCCAAAGAAAGCAGCCGCCGGACTTATGGTTATACCTTGCTGGAGCATGCGCTGGAAAATACCAGCCCGTATTTCAGCTACGAAGTCAGCCTGGGCGGCGGGCAGACCAAACGCTACCCGGACAACGAGGCCATCCAGCTGGCGCACCAGAAGATTGAGCAGATCCGCAACGGCTTTACCGCATGGTTATCCGATCTGCCGGTAGCAGAAAAGAAGGCTATTGAAAAACTGTACAACGATACGTTCAATTGTTACCGCCTGCGCGAATACGACGGCAGCCACCTGCAATTTCCCGGTCTGGACAGGCAGGCATTGGGCATCGGAGACCTGTACAGCTCGCAGAAAAATGCGGCCTGGCGCATCATGCAGAACCGGGGCGCGCTGATTGACCATGAGGTCGGCCTGGGCAAAACGCTGACCATGATCGTAGCTGCGCAGGAGATGAAGCGACTCGGCATCGTTCATAAACCCATGATCCTGGCGCTCAAAGCCAATGTCAACCAGATTGCGGAAACTTATCGCAAAGCTTACCCAGCAGCGCGGATACTGTCACCCGGTGAAAACGATTTTACCCCCGACAAACGGCTCCGGCTTTTTCACGAGATTAAAAACAACAATTGGGACTGTATCATTCTGACGCATGACCAGTTCGGCAAGATCCCGCAATCGGCCGAAATCCAGCAGCGGATATTTCAAACCGAACTCAACAACACCGAGCGCGACCTGGATACCCTGCAAACGGAGGGCGGGGATATTTCCCGCCGGATGCTCAAGGGGCTGGAACTCCGCAAAAAGAACCTGACCGTTAAGCTCAAAACCCTGCAGCAGGAGATCGCCGGCAAAAAGGACAAGGGCATTGACTTCAGGGAAATGGAGGTGGACCACCTGTTCGTAGACGAATCCCATAAGTTTAAGAACCTGACTTTTACCACCCGGCATGATAGGGTCGCCGGGCTGGGCAATACCCAAGGCAGCCAGAAGGCATTGAATATGCTGTTCGCGGTGCGCACGCTCCAGGAGAAATTCGACAGCGATCTCTGTGTTACCTTTCTGAGCGGTACGCCCATTTCCAACAGCCTGACGGAGATGTACCTCATCTTTAAGTACCTCCGGCCAAAGGAGATGGCGCGGCAATGCATTGAAAACTTCGACGGCTGGGCGGCGGTATTCGCCAAGAAAACCACCGACTTTGAGTTTTCGGTCACCAACGAGATCATTGCCAAGGAACGCTTCCGCCACTTTATCAAGGTGCCCGAGCTGGCCTTGTTCTACAACGAGATCACCGATTACAAGACCGCCCGGCATATCGCGCTGGACAAGCCCGCGCTGGATGAACAGCTGGTCAATATTCCGCCTACCCCCGAACAGTCGGAATTTATCAAACGCCTGATGCAATTCGCCAAAACCGGCGACGCCACGCTGATCGGACGGGCACCCCTGACCGGGGACGAAGATAAAGGCCGGATGCTGATCGCGACCAATTATGCCAAAAAGATGGCGGCGGATATGCGGTTGATTGACCCTTACAAATATGATGACCACCCGGACTTTAAAGTCAATGTCTGCGCACGCAAACTGGCCGGACTCTACCGGGAGAGCCAGGCGCAACGCGGTACCCAGATCGTCTTTTGCGATATAGGTACGCCCAAACCTGACAGTTTTAATATCTATGATGCGCTGAAAGAAAAGCTGGTGCGGGATATGGACATCCCGGCTAACCAGGTCACCTATATCCATGACTGGACGGATAAGCAAAAGCCGGAACTGTTTAAAAAGATGAACCGGGGCGAGATCCGCATCCTGATCGGCAGTACCGAAAAAGCAGGTACCGGCCTTAATGTGCAGGAAAGGGTGATCGCCATGCACCACCTCGATATTCCCTGGAAACCCAGCGAGCTGGAACAGCGCAACGGGCGTGGTGCACGCCAGGGCAATAAGCTGGCCAAATCCGGTTACGGCAACAAGGTGCAGAATTTCATCTATGCCGTAGAGCAATCGCTGGACAACTACAAGTTCAACCTGCTCAAAAACAAGCAAACCTTTATTGCGCAGATGAAGAATTGCGAGCTGAACGTGCGCACCATCGACGAGGGTTCCATCGATGAAAAGAGCGGCATGAACTTTTCGGAATACATCGCCATCCTTTCGGGGGATACCACACTGCTGGAAAAAACCAAGCTGGAGAAAAAGATCGCAGTCACCGAAAGCCTGAAAACGGCCCATTTCAGGGAGATCGTGCGGGTGCGCTACCAACTGGAGAACATTGAAAAGGAAAAGGCGGATAATGCGGGAACGCTGCGGGCCTTGGCCGCTGACCAACAGTTATACCATAGCCAGCTCAAAATGGAGAAGGACGGCAGCAAATCCAACCCCATCCGGTTGAAGGAGATGCCCAGTGCTGACGCAAAGGCGGTCGGCAATTACCTGATCAGGCTCTACCGCGCCTGGAAACCCAAAAGCGATGCGGAGAACCCCAAAGAGCTGGGCGAACTCTATGGCTTCAAACTCTATATCCGCCATGAGAAGGAACTGGGCAGCCTTGACGGCAGGCTGTTCAATAACGAATACAACAGCCTGTATGCGGAAAGGCCGGACGGCAGCATCCGCTATACCTTCAGCTCCGGCGCGCCGAATACTGATAACCCGAAGCTCGCTGCCCGCTATTTCCTGAATGCGATTGACAAGGTGGACGGCCTGGCAGAAAAATATCGGAAGGAAAGCCGGGAAATGGACGGGCAGATACCCCAGCTCCGGGGAATACTGGACAAGCCTTTTGAAAAAGAGGCGGAGCTCCAGCAGATGAAGTCCGAACTCGGCCGGCTTGAACGGGAGATTGCACAGAAAATACAGGAAAAACAGCAGGCGCAGCAACAGCCGGATGGTGAGCAGCCGGCGATTAGCCAGGTAGCTGGTGAGGAAAAAAACACAACTGTGGGGATTGATGCGAGCGTGGTCAGCCTGCAGGAACCCGGTCATCAACCGCATGGGCGCCTGGTGGCTAATTCCGGTGAAACTGCTTTTTCTCCTCAGCAGGAGATCAAGCCAACATTTAAAAGAGCGAAAGGATTAAGCGTATGAACAACAGCATTTATAACCTCAACAAAGGCATTAACAAAAGCATCGAGTTCCGGGGATTACGCGCACAGTATATCTGGTATTTCGGCGGCCTGGTCATCGGGCTGCTGATCCTGTTCGCTGCGCTGTATATCCTCGGCGTAAGCACCTGGATCTGCCTGGCGCTGACCGGCAGCGCGGCTGCAGGCGGCACCATCAAAATATTCGCGCTCAGCCATGAGTACGGGGAACATGGGCTGATGAAGGCCATGGCGAAAAAGCGGTCGCCCAAGGTCCTTAAATCTTATACCCGCAGGAATTTCCAGCAACTCAGTGAAAGGAGTAAACCATGAATAAGCTAAGTCAACCGCCAATTTATACGATACATGATACCGATTTTATTGTCGATATCGACAAGCAAGTGCTCCGCGATGCCCAAAGGCCGGACCATGAAATATCTTTTGTGAACGACATGAAAGATATGGGCAGCCATTACCTGTTGAATTACGATATCGTGGAAAAAACCTGTACGCCGGCGGTATTGGATCCCTTAACCTGGCTGTCCTTTCATATCCCACCATTAATAGAACTTGACCCTGCCGGCATGGCCGAAAAATATGGCGTTCCGCAAAGCGAGTTCAAAGGCAAGACCGACTTCGATGTCATTGTTGACCAGGACGCTTTATACCTGCGCCGCCAGGGAATTTTACCCCACATCGATATCGCCGGTGAAGCGTTTATCGTCGACCTGCGCTTACACGAACTGAGGCACCAGCAATATTTCTTTCCTGTGCTCAGCCTGAAAAGCTTTGAGCTGACCAATGACGGCTGGAATTACGAAGCATTTTACCACCCGGTCATGAAACAGGTCGTAGCGATCGACGCCAAACTGACCGAGTTCCCCGAGGGCGTGATCAAAATCCGCATCCCGAACGAGATCGGCCTCGACCCGGTGGAAACTGCGAGGCAATATGGCATGGACGAGCGGGAACTGCTAAGAAGGTTCCCGATCCAAAAAGATTTGAAAGCGGAGGTCATTCCATTGAGCGAGACCCATATCCCTGCCCTGATCCGGCGCAACCGGGAACAATTGCTGCAGGAACACCAGGAAATCGCCCGGCGCATCAAGCCGCGTATACGACCGAAATTTTAATTTTTTACTGATGAGGGGAAAAGCAGCTTTTGATTTTTTCCTCACCGCGCAACGATAGGAGAAGGATTTGTGAGATGGAAAAAGAACTGAAAAATATACTGCCCATCATGGGCATCGAAGACGATTGTATCCTGTCCAAGCAGGGCGATGTAACGGTGGTCTTTAAAGCGAGCCTGCCGGAGATATTCACCTTGTCAGATGAGGATTACGAAACCCTGCACCAGGCCTGGGTGAAAGCCATCCGGGTATTGCCCAAAGATACCGTGCTGCATAAACAGGACTGGTTTATGGAAAAACAGTACCGGCCGGAAAACGGGAAGACCGCGCCAGGTTTTTTAAAGCAGGCCGCCGACCGTTATTTCAGCGGCAGGCCTTACCGCCAGCATGACTGTTATATCCTGCTGACCAAGAAGCCTGCCGGGCGAAAACCTTCCAGCTCGCTGCTCTCCAACCTGCTGCGGCCGAACCTCGCGCCGCAGGATACGCTGAAGCCCCAGTCCTTGCGGAATTTCCTGGACCTGGCCGGGCAGTTCCAACGCCTGCTGGAAGACAGCCGCCTGATCAAATTGCAAAGGGTAAATGCCGGCGGCCTGCAAAGCCAGGTCAGCAAAAGCGGGTTGATCGAACGTTACTGCTACTTGTCGGAAAGGGAAGAGCAACTGCTTTACCGGGATATCCGTTTCGAGGAGGGCGTCCAGATCGGCGAACGTAAAGCGGTTATCTATACGCTTGGCGACGCCGAAAACCTGCCCGGCCTCTGCGGTTCGCGCATGACCTATGATGCCTATTCGACGGATAAGACCAAGTTCCCGGTCAGCTTTGCGGCTAACCTGGGCCTGCTCTTACCCTGCAACCATATCTATAACCAGTATATCCTGGTCGGCGACGCGCAGGCCACGCTCAAACAGCTCGAAAAGAAAAGGCTGCGCCTGCAATCTTTGTCAGCTTATTCCCGCGAAAATGCGATCTCGCTGGCGGCAACCAATGATTTCCTGAACGAGGCGATCAGCCAGGGCCGCCTGCCGGTCAAGGCGCATTTCAATGTCATGGCCTGGTCGGACGATACCGAAGAACTCAAGGACATCAAAAACCAGGTCGCTTCGGCGCTGGCCGGTATGGATGCAGCCGCCAAACCCGAAACAGCCGGTGCCGCGCAGATCTGGTGGGCGGGCATCCCAGGTAATGCGGCGGACTTTCCCGTCAATGATACCTTTGACACCTTCGCCGAACAGGCCTGCTGCTTTTTGAACCTGGAAAGCAATTACAAAAGCGCCAAACCGGAGGAAGGCATCCGTTTTTGTGACCGTTCCGGGACCCCGGTGTTTATCGACCTGTTTGACGGGCCGCGTACCCAGGGTATCTCTTCCAATATGGGCGTGCTGGTCTGTGGTACTTCAGGCGGTGGTAAATCGATGACGGTCAACCATATCCTGCGCTCGCTGTATGACCAGGGTGCGCATTGTGTGACCGTGGATATCGGCGGCAGTTACCTCGGTTTGTGCGAACTGGTTAAAGGCTATTACTTTACTTATACGGAGGAGAATCCCATCCGTTTTAACCCCTTTTATATCAAAGCCGGGGAAAGCCTGGACACGGAGAAAAAAGAAAGCCTCAAGGCCTTACTCGTCGCCCTCTGGAAACAAGAGGATGAAGCCTATTACCGCAGCGAATACGTGGCACTGTCCAATGCCTTGCAAGGCTATTACCGGCAGTTGGCGAAAGACACGGCGATATTCCCCTGTTTCAATACCTTTTACGAGTACCTGCAAAATCATTACGGGGAGATCCTGAAAGACCAGCGCGTGAAAGACCGGGACTTCAACCTGGATAATTTCCTGTATGTGCTGGGGCCGTTTTACCGGGGCGGGGAGTTTGATTACCTGCTTAACGCCACCGAAAACCTCAATTTGCTCGACCAGCCCTTCATTGTCATCGAGCTGGATAATATCAAAGATCACCCGATCCTGTTCCCGGTGGTAACACTCATTATTATGGAGCTGTTTATCTCCAAGATGCGCAAGCTGCAGGGGGTGCGTAAAGTGCTGACCATCGACGAAGCCTGGAAGGCTATCGCCAAATCCGGCATGGCCGAATTCCTGAAATATGCCTTCAAGACCATCCGGAAATTTAATGGGATACCCATCGTGATCACCCAGGAACTGGAGGACCTGATCTCTTCACCCATTATCAAAGATGCGATTATCAATAACGCGGACATCAAGATCCTGATGGATATGCGCAAGTTCCAGGGCAAGATCGAAAAATTGCAGGACGTGCTCGGTATGAATGAAAAAGGCAAAACCATCCTGTTGTCGGTCAACAAGGACAACCGCGAGATCTTCATCGATATCGGCGGGCAGCTCCTGAAGGTTTTTAAAAATGAACTCTGCCCCGAAGAATATTATGCCTATACCACCGAAGGCAAGGAACGGGTCAAAGTCCGGCAGCTGGCCGAACAATACGGCAGCCTCGAAAAGGGCATCGAAATGCTGGTCAAAGAAAAACAAAGTACACTAAAATAGAAACGCTCATGAAAAGAAAAATCAAACCCCCGGTCTGCGTGCTCGCCTGCCTGTTTTTTTTCCTCACCGGAAACACCGTCCGGGCCCAGATCCCCGTAGTCAGCATCGTCTCCGGGATCATTAAAAAAGTGATCATCGCCATTGACCTGAAAGTACAGCAATTACAGAACCAGACCATTGCCCTGCAAAATGCCGAGCAAAGCCTCGAAAACAGCCTGCACCTGTCCAGCCTCAACGATATCAACAGCTGGCTCGGTAAGGAACGCAAACTTTACGCCGATTATTACGAGGAACTGGCGACGGTCAAAACCATTATCTCCGGTTATGATGAGATCAAGACCATCATCAGCCGGCAAAAACAATTGTTGGCGGAATACCAGTCGGCCAGCCGCCTCTTCCACCAGGACCGGCATTTTTCGGCATCCGAGCTCCAATCCATGGAAAATATCTACAGCGGCATCTTACAGGAAAGCCTGCGCAACCTTAACGAGGCGCTGCTGGCCGTCAGTTCGTTCAGCACGCAGATGGATGATGCCGAAAGAATGCTGCTTGTGCACCACGCTTCCGCCGGGATGCAGACCAATCTCGACCACCTCCGGCAATACAACAGCCAGAACGAAACGCTTAGCCTTGAACGCGCCAGGGATGACAATGACCGGCAGCAGATCAGACAGTTGTACGGGCTGCCCTGAACCGGGGGCTGATTTTTTTTCCCGCCGGAACAAGCGACTGGTGATAGAAAAAAGCAAAAGCACGGGACAAGACACAGCGGGGAGAACCGCAGACTGGATTTAACGCTTTGTTTTCCCCTCAGCGGCTAAGACTTAAAAAATGAACAACAATAGAATCAACACAATATGAAAAAGTACCTTTTAATATTCTCTCTCACCAGCCTCCTGCCCGGTCAAAGCCGGGCGCAGGGCACGGGCGGTTTTTTTAACCAGCAAGCTTCCAAAGTGAAGATCATGCTGACTCAGATCGCGGGTTATGAAACCTACCTGCATGCCATCAAAAGCGGTTATGGTATTGTGAATAACGGCCTCAATACCGCTAATGCGATGAAGGGCGGCACCTTTGGTTTGCATACCGCTTATTTCAACTCCTTACAGCAGGTTAACCCGGTAATTGCGAATAACCCCAAAGGAAAAGCGATTAGCGACCTGTGCTGGCAGATCAACAGGTTGTTCGCGGCTGAATTAAGCCGGCAGCAGCAACAAAAAGTGCTATCCGGTGACGAGATCGGCTATATCCAAAATGTCTACCAAAGCCTCGATAAAAAATGCCAGGCGGATATGGATGAACTCTTACAGGTACTGACACCCGGGAAGCTGCAATTGACCGACCACCAACGGCTGGAACGGCTGGACCACCTTTACGCAGCCATGCAGGACAAGCAAGCCTTTGCCGCCTCATTTACCGCCAAATGCCGCAAGCTGGCGACCGACCGCCAGCACGCCCGCCAGCAGAACGATCAGCTCAAAAAACTTTACGGTATTCAGTAATGAAAAAGACCATTTCTATCCTCCTGATCGCGCTGGCCCTGGGCCTTGCGGTCCCGAAAGCAGGTAAAGCGCAGTCTATCGCCGACTGCATTGAGCAGTTGACACTGGATTACCGGAAGCTGAGCGGCCTGAAAAGGATTTTATCGCAAATGTACCAGGGTTACGAGATTGTGAGCAAAGGCTACCGTGCGGTTCAGGACGTATCGAAAGGCAACTTTTCGCTGCACGAAGCTTTCCTTGATGGTTTAATGATCGTGAGTCCGGCCGTTCGGCAATATCCGCGCGTGGCGGATATCATCAATGACCAGGCGACCATACTCAGTGAATACCGCTCCGCCTGGGCGATGTTCCGGGTTAACGGGCGTTTCAGCCCGGACGAGATCGTCTATATAATGGATGTTTACAATAACCTCATTTCGGCCAGCCTGAAAAACATCAACGACCTCACCATAATCCTCACCGACGGCCGGCTCCGGATGAGCGATGCCGAGCGGCTGGCCGCGATTGACCGTATCTATACCGGTGGCCACGGGCAGCTCAGTTTCCTGCGCGGCTTTAACGACCACACCTACCGCCTGGCCGTACAGCGGGCAAGGGAGGCGGGTGACCAGCAAACCCTGAAATCTTTATATGGCATCAACTAACCGTAAAACGATGAAAAGAAAAAAAATAACCTTGAGGGTTATCGCAGCGTTATGCTTCCTTTTTGCGCCTGCGCTGACCTATGCGCAGGGGGTCGCCAGCGACCTGCACAGCTTGCAGGGGATGCTCAATGACCTCTATAGCCAGATGATGCCCTTGTGTGCGGGTCTCATCGGTGTTGCCCGCGCCGTGGCCGGTTTCGCCACCTTGTGGTATATCGGCGCCAGGGTATGGAAACACCTGGCGGCTGCAGAGCCGGTGGATATATACCCCCTGTTGCGGCCCTTTGCGATCGGCTTTTGCATTCTTGTTTTCCCGTCGGTGCTGACGCTGATGAACGGCGTATTGCAGCCGGTCGTAGATGCGACGCACGGCATGGTCACCAATACTAACCAGGCTATTGAAACGATGCTGGCCAACCAGCAGGCGCAAATCAACACACAGCCGGGTAGTTCCGGCCTCAATAATGACCCGGATAAATGGTACCAGTACAGTCACCCGGACGACACCGGCAACACAGCTGGTGCCGCCCCGGCCACTAACCTGTCTGATCAGTTCTCCGGCTGGGGCTGGAAGAATATGGTCAAAAAAGCCATTGCCGAAATGCTCAATGTCTTGTTCGAAGCGGCCGCACTTTGTATCGACACCATCCGGACTTTTAAGCTCATTGTCCTGGCGATCCTCGGGCCGCTGTGTTTCGGGCTGGGTGTTTTTGACGGCTTCCAGCACACGATCAAGCAATGGATCGCCCGCTATGTCAACGTGTTCATGTGGCTGCCGGTGGCGAATATCTTCGGGGCGATTATCGCCAGGATACAGGAGAACATGCTCCTGGCGCAGCAAAATGGTACACTTGGCGGTAACGGGTTCGGGAATGAAAATACGGCCTATCTGATCTTCCTGGTCATCGGTATCGTTGGCTATTTTACCGTGCCCGGCATCGCCAATTACATCATGAATGTCGGCGGCCATGCGCTGTTCAGCCGCACCAGTGCGCTGGCCTCGATGGCCGTGTCTTATGTCAGCGGCAGTATCATGCAGGGCTTTTTTAGCCAGTCGCCGCCTCCGCCGCAACCCCCGCAGAATAACCCCGGCAACGCCAATAACGGCCAGCTAGCCGCCCGCGACAAGCTCTCCGGCTCCGGCAAAACCTGATCACTTGGGATAAATGGTTCGTGAAAATGATGAGTGAAAAGTAGAAAAACCATGTTTAAAAAAATGAAAAATATCGAGACCGCCTTCCAGCATGTGCGCAGTTTCACCATCGCGGTAGTCATCGCTGCCGCAGTCATCAGTTGCTATACGGTGTACCAGTGCAAAACGCTGATCGCTGCCGTTCAAAGCAGGATCTATATCCTCTATAACGGTAAAGTGCTGGAGGCTCTGGAAGCCGACCGGAAGGACAATGTCGCCGTAGAAGCCCGTGACCATGTGAAAACTTTCCATGAACTGTTCTTCACGCTTGACCCCGATGACAAGGTCATCCGGGCCAACCTCACCAAAGCACTTTACCTGGCCGACGAATCCGCCAAAAGGGAATACGATAACCTGAGCGAGAACGGTTATTATGCCAATGTGATCGCGGGCAACATCAGCCAGCAGATCAAAGTTGACAGCGTATCGGTCGACCTCCGTAATTATCCCTATGCCTTCAGGTGTTATGCCACCCAAAGCATCATCCGGACGACCAGTACCGTTACCCGCAGCCTGGTCACCCAGGGGGAACTCAGGAATGTTTCCCGGAGTGATAATAACCCGCACGGCTTCCTGATCCAACGTTGGGAAACCCTGGAGAACAGGGATATCAAAGTCATCAATCATTAATCAAACAAATTATGAAACAGCAAACACTAACACCAAAAATGCAGCGCCAGCGCAAAATGCTCCTGGCGCTCCCGGCCATCATCCTGCCATTCCTGACGCTATTTTTCTGGGCATTGGGCGGCGGTAAAGGAAACCCGGCGCTTGCGCGAACTACAGGTCAGCAAGGTTTAAATACCCGTTTACCCGATGCCAAACTGAAGGATAACCGGTCACTGAACAAGATGAGTTATTATGACCAGGCCGCGCTCGATTCCGATAAGCTGCGCCAGCAGATGAAAAGTGATCCTTATTACCAGAGCCACGCCGGTGCTGATACCGCCGCTTTGCATTTTCCCCTGACCGCCAAAGGTAATAATGCAGGTAGCAGCCATTTTTATCAGCCCGCCCAGACGAACGGCGCTTCAGCAGAGAACGTCGATAAAGTGTACCAGAAACTGGCACAATTACAATCGGCGATCAATAAATCGCCAGCTGAACCTAAACCAGCTGTAACATCGCCGGCCGCCAGTACGGAAAGTCCTTTAAAGAATGTCGTACCCCCGGAAGATCCCCAGCTCAGCCAGATGAACGGGCTTTTAGAAAAGATCCTGGATATCCAGCACCCGGAACGGGTTAAGGCGGCAGGGGAGCAAACGGCGAATCCGATCCCAGTCAAAAAATTCCGGGCCATCCCGGCAGTGATTGAAGGCACGCAAAAGATCGTCCAGGGAACGGTGATCCGGATGAAGCTGCTGGACACGGTAACCATAGGCGGGACACTGTTCAGCAAGGGGCAACTGATCTACGGCAGCGGAAACTTGGCCAGCCAGCGCTATACCCTGAACATCAAAAGCATCCACGTCGGCTATAACTTTTACCCGGTTGACCTGACGGTCTTTGATCAGACCGACGGGCTGGAGGGTATCAGCGTGCCCGAAGCAATTACCGGCGACGCCCTCCGGGATGGCGCCAACAGCGGTGTACAGAATATGGATGTTATGAGCTTCGATCCATCGATGACGGCGCAACTCACCACCGCTGGCATTAATACCGCGAAAGGGCTTTTCGGTAAAAAGATCAAGCGGGTCAAAGCAAAACTCAAAGACGGGCATCTGCTGCTGCTGCGGGATAACCAGGAAGGAAGAACAACCGCTAATATCTGACAGATGACAGCGAACGAACAGGAGCAATTGACCGCAGCGTTTAAAGCGGCGGAAAAAGAACGGAAACCCTGGGTGGCTTTTGATGACCAGGACGGTAAAGAGCTGCATGCTTTTGACCTGCATTTTTTTGCCTCCGCAACTGAAGCCGAAAAATTCTGCGATGAGGCCAACGGGCCGGACATCTTCGCCGATCAGCTCTTCAATTGGGATCATTATGTCTTTATGCAGGCCAGGACTTTAACGGCCAGGCTGGGCTTAACGGAACTGAAGACCATTTGGGATGATGCAGCGAATATCGCCAGGCAAATGGCTGAACAGAACCTCTATCTGCCTGCAGGCCATTCTTTTGATGACCTCGAAAAAACGCTTGCCAGTAATTTGGTTTACCCGGTGCTCTGGCAGCGCAGCATTGATCCGCTGAAAGAGATCGCTGATTATCACGTCATTGGCCACCAGCACAGCGGCGGTCAGATCTATGAAACAGGGCATAGCCTCCGGGCGCTGGAAACCTTCGGCAGCTTAAGAGATGCCCGCATTTTTATGGATAGCGCGGTGCTTTTCAATGAACTGTCAGACAAGGGCATAGATTACCTGATCATCGGCCGGTATCACGATCAACGGCTGGAACTGGATATTGAAGGATATGCCTTGCCGCATTCCGGCTTAACCCTGGTGACGGCACATCATGATTACAACCATGGCCATGATTACTATGAGCTGCACTCCCTTTTCGAGCCGGCGACCATCCGCCGGTATTTCTTTGCCGGGATGAGCGATGGCAAACTGCAGCTCTACAATGATAAGCTGGAGCAAACGACGCTGGCAGATAGCCAGCACGCTTTTTACCCGGTGCATTTTAACCATGATTATTTAACCTTTAAAAATTCAAACACCATGAATGAAAGTAGTTTTGATTATGTAAAGAACCAGTTGCTTTACTTAGGCTTTGGCGAAGAGATCGGCAAACCTTTACGCGAGAAAATGGAACAAAACCTGGCGGAATTCACGTTGCCGCATACCCGGAAATTCGGGCAGGATGAAACCAGTTCCGTATTGCATTTTTCCAAAGGCGATCAAAAGGATATGACCTTTTTTAACCGCTTTGATGTTACGCTGAAACAACCGGGTAAGGAAGACCTGACCCAAACTTTCTTTGTCGGACAGCAATACAATTATACCTTACAGGAACGCTATAATATGATGGATGGCCGTTTTGCTTACCGGGAACAGCCGAAGGTTGAACCCAGGGAAGTGAACGGTGAGACCAGGATGGTACCCACTGGCGAGACCTATCTGGGTTGGAAAGGGCTGAACTTTAAAGAAAGCGATAAATACGGTAATTTCCTGCCGAAGACCATGTTCTGGAACCACGAAAAGGAACTGGTGAAATACCCCATCAAAGAACTGGCAGAACCCTATGACCATAAACGGATGTTGGCGTCCCTGGAAAAGGGCAACAAGGTTAACGCGACCATCCTAAAAGATGGCCAGGAAATTAAAGGCAGCGTCGCGGCGAATCCTCGTATGCAGCGTTTTGATTTTTATGATAACAATGGTCAAAGCCTGATCGTGAAACAGGTCGAAAAGCAAACGCTGAATAAAACTGAAGATGTCAAGCAGGAAGAAAATAAAGAGCTGAAGCAGGATAAGAAAGAAGAACAGCATCAGAGCACGGCTGCCGAACAGAACAGCGAGGCAAAACAGGGTAAAAAACGCGGTTTGAAAGTAGCCTAAACATACCGTGGAGCAGTTTAGGCCATTATCGGGATTCTTTGAAGCCATTAAAAGTGATGGCCGGATTTGTATTTCCCATATTGGCTTATATGCTACCCTGGTACAGTATTGGCAGGAACATCATTTTGTTAACCCCTTTCAGGCCTTTAGCTACGAGGTTACGGGGATGGCGAAGATTTCTGCCAATACTTACCATAAATGTATCCGCGATCTGCACGACTTCGGCTACATCAATTATGAGCCTTCCTTTAAACGAAATCAACGCAGTAAAGTACAGTTACTCTATTTAGCTGAATAGCTTCTCCAGAACTTCATGAGCCAGGTTATAGATTTAAACCCAAAAAGAAAGCATGATCTTACCATAGAAGAGGTGCGGTCTTGCCCCTGGTTTGCCCATTTCACCGACGAACAAGCCATCGAAGTGATCAACACATTAAAAGAAATAAGCCAGATCGCTTATTATATTTACCGGCAGGAAAAGCAAAAAAAGCTTTGATTTGACCCCAAAAATGCGTATTTTGTATACTCAGAAAATCGCATAAATATTGTGTTATGGTCGAAAACTCAATCTTCAACACATTCGCCAAGGGCTCACGGTTGGCTCAAGCAAAAAAGGGCACCAACTGCGTGATTTACACCCGGGTAAGCACCAAAGAACAGGCGGACAAAAACCTCAGCTTAGATACGCAAAGAAAAGCGTGCACCATCTATACCGAACGGCACGGTTATACAGTACTGGCTAATTTCGGTGGTACGTTTGAAAGTGCACAAACTGATGAACGGAGGGAATTCGCCTCTATGCTGGCCTTTGTGAAAAAATCTAAAGCCAGGGTTTCTTATATCATCGTTTATAGCCTTGAACGTTTTTCACGTAATGACAATTCTATATGGTTAAGCGGCCAACTGCGTAAACTCGGTATAGAGATCGTTTCGGTTACTCAGCCGATTGATACCTCGAGTTCTTCTGGGCAGATGCAGCAGAAAATGTTATTTCTTTTCGGCGAATTTGACAATCAGTTACGCAAGGAAAAATGTATGGCTGGTATCAAGGAAATGTTATTGCGCGGCGACTGGCCGACCAGTCCGCCGCTGGGTTACGATAGTGTGAACATGAATGGTAAGCGTAAATTGGTGATCAACCAGAAAGGCAAATTGTTGCGCCAGGCCTTTACGTGGAAAGCAGAAGAATTGCTGAATAACGAGGCAATTCGCCAGCGCCTGGCCGAAAAAGGCCTTAAGCTGAATCACCAGCGGATATCGGAACTTTTCAGAAATCCATTCTACTGTGGCCTGATGGCTCATAATATGTTGGAAGGTAGAGTTGTGGAAGGGAATCACGAAAAGTTGGTATCCAAAGATATTTTCCTTCAAGTAAACGGTCTGCTTGACCAAAATGCGCATGGCTATAAGCTAGTTGAAGAAAATCCGGCCATTCCCTTAAAATGTTTTATTCGCTGTGAGCAATGCGGCAAATTGCTGAGAGGGTATATCGTGAAAAAGAAAGATATCCATTATTATAAATGTAGTACAGTGGGTTGCTGTGTAAATAAAAATGCTATCGCCCTTAATCAAAGATTTTATGGCATTCTTGAATATTTTGGTTTGCCGGAAGATGCGCCGAAAGAATCGACAGACCTGATCAGGGCTCAGATGACAGCTAAATTTAACGAGATGAATGACAGCCATCAGGACGACCTGGGCGTTTTGGAAAGTCAACTGTTCGATCTGAATAAAAAAATTGAACGGCTGGAGGAACGTTATGTGGAAGAAGAAATGAACGCTGATTTATACAACAAATATGCAGCTAAATACTATGCAGAAAAAAGGGAAATCGAGGCGGTTCTATTACAGTCTGCGGGGAGGGTGTCGAACCTGTCTCAAGCTATCAGTATTGCCCTTGGTTTGGTGTCAAAAATGGCGTTTAAATGGCGTAATGGCAATTATTATACTAAACAGCGGATTCAGTTTTTGCTATTCCCAAGCGGCATAAGTTATTGCAAGAAAACTGATGGATGTCGAACCAGCCGAATAAATTTTTTGTTTTTGTATCTTGCTTATTTACAGCAAATTATAAGCAATAAAAAAAGCGGCATACCAGAATTGAATCTGGATTTTGCCGCTTTCGCCGGTTTAGTAGCGGGGAGCAGGATCGAACTGCCGACCTTAGGGTTATGAATCCTACGCTCTAACCATCTGAGCTACCCCGCCGGGTTTACATCTTTTCGGATGCTTTGATTTTCGCTTTAATCTTTCTAAATTAAACCAAACCCGTCTCCCATCCGAAAAAGGTTTGCAAATATAGCAGAAATTCGTTTTCTTTAGAAAAAATGTTAACATTTACAGCTTATTGGTATTCAATTACAACCCGAGCATGCCTGAAAAGAAGAAATTTAATATAGAGTATGAAATAAAATCATCTCCGCGGATACTATACAGCTTCCTAAATGAACCTAACGGACTGTCGCAATGGTTTGCTGATGACGTGAATGTAAAAGACCAGGTTTATACGTTTACCTGGGACGATGAAGAGCAAAAGGCCAAATTGCTGCTCGCAAAAGAAAATAAACTCGTAAGGTTCCGCTGGATGGATGACGATCCCCAGTATTATTTCGAAATGGAAATTATGCAGGACGAGCTTACCAGCGATGTCGCCCTGGGCATTACCGATTTTGCCACTGATGATGCCGTAAATGAACGTAAGCTTATTTGGGACAACCAGATAAAGTATCTTATCAGCACTTTAGGGGCCTGAAAAAATAAATATCCCTACCTTTGTACCTTAAAGTATAATGCGCCGTTTTTAACATCAGTTTAAGCACGCATGACTTTGTATTACCGGCGGCGGCTGTTTAGTCCACAGGGCAATTAATGAAGAAAATACATCTTTTAATACTTAAATCCTTTATACGGCCATTCCTCGTCACGTTCCTCATCGTGATGTTTGTACTGCTGATGCTGTTCCTGTTTAAGTATGTAGATGACTTGATAGGTAAAGGCTTTGAGTGGTATATTATCCTTGAACTGATGATGTATGCTTCGGCCACCAATGTACAAATGGCGCTGCCGTTATCAGTGTTGCTTTCATCTATTATGACCTACGGCAGCCTTGGCGAAAATTACGAATTGGTAGCGATAAAATCAGCAGGTATATCGTTGCGCAGGGCCTTATACCCCATGTTTGTAGTGATAGGTATTTTAAGTATATCTGCTTTTATTTTTTCGGATTACATGCTGCCGATAGCCAACCTTAAGTATTACTCGCTGCTGTATGATGCACGTCAGCAAAAGTCTGCGAATTTTTTACCTGAAGGGGTATTCAGTAATAGCTTCCCCGGCTATGTAGTTAGGGTGAACAAGAAAGATCCGGACGGTCAAACACTTCATGGCGTAATGATTTACTCAAAAAACGCCGCACAAAACAACACGGATGTACTTATTGCAAAAGAGGGTAAAATGTATCGCACGCCCAACGGCATGTTCCTGGTTTTAAAGCTAAAGGACGGGGTGCGGTATTCAGAAGACAAGGGGCGTAACAACTTTGATTACCGCCAAAGGCTTATACGCTATCGTTTTAAGGAAACGGAACAAAAGTTTGACATATCAAGCTTTGCGTTTAACAAACACCGTACGGATGAGAACGAATTCAGGGGTGCGCTGCAGATGATGAACCTAAGCCAGCTTAAGGATAATGAAAAGCAAAACCGCCGGCAGGTAGACAGTACCCTGCGGGTAAATTACAAGCTGATAACGGCCTATATCAAATATTACTCGATAAATATAAACCCCGATACAGCAAGAAAATACAGAGACGCAGTCAAGAAAGACAAGGCTTTTGCTGATCTGAAGCTATATGAACAGCTGGCCGCTACTGCAAATGCCAGCAGCGAAGCCCGTTCCATACAAGACCTGCTGAAAAACCGCGCAGACCGCACCAGCGAGCTTAGCAAGAATGTGCGTCGTGCGCGGTTGGAGTTCCATAAAAAATTCGTGCTTTCGGCAGGTTGCCTCGCCTTGTTTCTAATAGGCGCTCCGCTTGGGGCCATCATCCGCAAAGGCGGATTGGGCTTGCCGGTGGTAGTATCCGTTATATTCTTCCTTATCTATTATATCATCTCAACCATAGGCGAAAAAGCTGTTAAAGATGGCGACCTGTCACCAATTATTGGCTCCTGGATAGCCATTGCTGTGATAACACCCGTTGGACTATTCTTATCTTACAAGGCTGCTACCGATTCGGTATTATTTGATATGGAATTGTATAAACGCTTTTTCAATAAGCTATTTAAGAGGAGAAAAGCGGCCGCCTAAAAAATTGTAATGATTGCAAACAGCTTAATTGCCGGATCTGACAGGCAACCAATCCGCGGCCGCATTTGTAGTAGTAAAATATAATCAACACTTTACTTTTTAGATATTTACAACCACAACTAATTTACAAACCGGCGACTTGAGTGATTTACTAATGACTTAAATTTGCTGATAGTTTTTACAAACCGACGATGCGGCCATTAACCAACAGGGCTGCCCTAATATCTGGATAAATGCTAAACACAATAGACGAAGCGATAGAAGCTATAAAAGACGGTAAGACAATTATTGTGGTTGACGATGAAGACCGCGAAAATGAAGGGGACTTTTTAACTGCTGCACGCAATGCAAGCCCCGAGACAGTGAATTTTATGATACGCCACGGCCGTGGCCTGGTGTGCGCTCCTATTACCAAAAAGCGCGCAAAGGAACTGGAGCTTGAGCCGATGGTGAGCCACAACACCACTTCGCATGAGACCAATTTTACTGTTTCGGTTGATTTGCTGGCAGGATGTACTACAGGTATTTCTGCGTCTGACCGTTCGAAAACTGTGCTTGCCCTTATCGATCCAGCCACCAGGCCTGAAGATTTAGGGCGGCCCGGGCATATTTTTCCTTTGATCGCGAAGGATGGCGGCGTTCTACGCCGCACCGGGCATACCGAAGCGGCTATCGATCTGGCAGTTTTAGCAGGCTTTGAACCTGCCGGGGTCATTTGCGAGATAATGAGGGAAGATGGCGAAATGGCCCGGCTTCCTGAACTTCTGGCTATCGCAAAGGAGTTCGGTCTTAAAATCGTCTCTATCAAAGACTTGATTGCTTACCGGCTGGCAACAGAAACCCTGGTGCATAAGGATGTATCAGTAAAAATGCCGACCGAGTGGGGAGATTTCGATATGATCGCCTATACGCAGGTTGATACCGGCGAGCACCACCTGGCCCTGGTAAAAGGTAGCTGGGAACCAGGAGAGCCTGTTTTGGTTCGTGTACACAGCTCATGTGTTACCGGTGATATCTTCGGGTCCTGTCGCTGTGATTGCGGACCGCAACTCCATAAAGCCATGGAAATGATCAATAAGGAGGGTAAAGGCGTTATAATTTATATGAACCAGGAAGGACGCGGTATCGGGCTTATCAATAAACTTAAGGCCTATCACTTGCAGGAGAATGGCATGGATACTGTTGAAGCAAACATTGAGCTCGGCTTTAAAATGGATCAGCGCGATTACGGCGTGGGCGCACAGATATTGCGCAGTCTCGGCATATCAAAAATGCGCCTGATGACCAACAATCCCAAGAAGCGCGCTGGCTTGATAGGATACGGGCTGGAAGTGGTGGAAAATGTACCGATAGAAATAGCGCCTAATCCGCATAACGAAAATTACCTTAAAACCAAGCGCGACAAGATGGAACATACCATCATGCTTGATCATTAATCTTCGTCGTCTGATTTTGGCGGCGGTGCGACTATAGGAGTGGGATTGGCGGGCTTCGCCGGTACCGGAGTTGATGAAGGTATTGGTGCAGGGCTAACCGGGGCCTGCGTGCGTCTGCCTGATCTGAAAATATTCCTGATAAACTCGCCAAAAGTATCAAAATCCCGCTGGTAAACTAAACCGATACCGTTTACATATTGTTCAGTTAAATTACCGCCAAGTGTATTCAGCGTAGTACTGTTAAGCACCCTGTATGAGTATTTACCGTATAGGTTACCGTCTTTTCGTATCAGATATTGGGCCTCAAAATCTTTGGTAAGCTGGCTGAAGCTGGAATTGAACAGGCTGGTATTATTATTAAATAAATCGCTGCTGCCCGAAGTAGAGTTAAATAAACTGCCGGTAAGGATCAGCCTGTTTTTAAACCGGTATGACACGCCAAGGTCGTTGAATGAACGAATGTTTAAGTCCAGGTTCTTGATATTCGATTGCGAAATAAAACTATTCAGTTTATTAAATGCAAATTCGCTTACCGCTTCACCTGCGGTCCCTAATACCTGGTCGGTTAAGTTATTGTTGGTTCCATTGCTAAAGTTTCGGCGCACAATAATACTCAAAGCCTGCTGGCTGCGGTTATTGTTATCAGAAAGATAAGTGCTCAAATCCTCTTTGATCGATGGGTCGAGCGGAAAATTAAAATCAAAATCAATAGCCGGCTGTAACAGCGTTTTTGTTAAAATCAGCTCAGCTTGCACAAGTTCGTACGAGCGGCCCTTGGGCGATTGTGAACCCGCCGCCTGGTAAAGCGGCTGTATATCGGTGCGCACCTCGTATATGGCATTCAGGTTAATATTGGCATTAGATGGGTTGCCTGTCCAACGGATAGTTCCGCCCTGATTCACAGTAAAGTTTTTGCTGATGAAGTTTTTCGCTGTAAATTCAAATTTTCCGGAGGTAATCAAAAAGTCGCCGAACATTTCAAAGTCTCCAAGGCTGTTTATATTTAGCTTGAGGTTTCTCGCCTGTCCACTCCCCTCCAGTACGCCATAATCAGTTGTTATCTTTACAGTAGTTTTTTCATCTACGGTTAAGTCAAAATTCAGGGTAACACCATTAAATGCCAACTGTTTGGGTTTTGCCTTTGCCGTGTCACTATGGCTAACAAATCTTATAAAGTCGTAGTCGCTCACAGTGATTGATGTATTCAGCGGGATGTTAAATACTGTGCCGGCCTCCGTTTTTGCTTTAATGTCGATTTTCATGTTATCAACCGGCCCTTTAAAGCTAAAGTCGCCCGTTCCGTAAGCGGTACCATAATAAAGGTGATTATCTTTAAAATTTGTGTTCAGGGCCATCAGGTTTCTCGCTTCCACATCAACCTCAATATCGGGGTTTGATAGGTCATTTATGTCAACGGTGCCAGTAACCTTACCTATTCCCTTTTTGCTGTCCCTGAGGGTCATGCTGTTGATTTTCACTACGCTGTTAACTACATCAACCGTATCCGAAACCGTGTAAGGCGTTTTTAAATAGTTTACTGTTACACCGAGGTTATTCAGCGCCATAGTACCATTTAACTTAGGTTTTGAGACCGGCCCCGTAAGTTTCATATTACTTGATATCGTTCCCTTTACGTCAGACACCAGGTTTTTTATAAATGGCTCGAAAATAATGGCCTCTGTTTTATTCATATTTACATCAAAATCCAACTGGTCTTCTGTGTCATGACCGATTTGGTAAGTACCGGCAAGATTCATAGTTTCCAGCCCGCGGTTTTTAATGTTGATATTTACATCGGCCTGCTTACGGTCATTACCCAATGTCGACGAAATCTTTACATCGCCCACCAATGTTTTATTCATGACCATGGAGTCGATAGCCAGCTTGGCATCTATACCCGGTGTCTTCAAAATTGAGGATAGATTAACATTGCCATTGAGCGCCCCCTTCATCTGAATGCCTGCCGGCTTGGTAAGCTGGTTTAGAGTAGCCATGCTGAATTTGTCAAACGTTACTTTCAGCTTGTCTGCCGGGTTGTCAGATATAAAACCGTCAATGCGTACCTTTTGCTGACCGTTTGAAAGCTCAAAACCTTCCACCGCGGTTTTTCCATCCAAAAATTTCACCCTTACTTTTTCCAGTATTTTCCAGTTCTGGTGTTCCAGTATCACGTCCGAGGGTAGTATGTGCAGCTTTGCCGTGGTATCGCGGCCAAAATTCACCAGGCCGTACAAATCCAGCTGGTTTACGGCATCTTTATCCGAAAGCTTTAAGTTAAAGTTTAAACTGTCGTTCTTTAAGAAATTAGTAACAGTAATATTTTTTATAAACAAACTGTCGGTAATATTGATCTTGCTTAAAGAAACGTTCAGGCCTAAAAAATTATCCGTTGTACTTTCGTCAATAATAAAATCATGAAAAACAGTCTTTCCATATTGAATGGTTTTTATGTACGATTCAAGCGTGGCCGTTTTCTTTTCAGAATTAAACTCGCCAATGAAGGTGCCCTGGTCAGGAATTTTTAAGTCAGGAACAAATATGGCAATCAGCGGGTCGATATTTTTTATCGACAGGTTAAATGAAAAATCCTGTGGTTTAGGCGGCACAATCTCCGTTTTTAATGAAGGGATGTATTTTTTTAGGATAGTTTTAAAATATGATGGCAGAGTGGCCAAATCATAACTGCCCTTTATATAGCCGTCGGCAAAGTCCGATTTCAGGTTAATAGCTCTTTGATTACCCGTCCCTGTCGCGGACACGCTAAGCGAATCAAGCACATAGTTATTCCGCGGGTCAACAATCCTTATTTTCTGCAGCGCTGCTTCTCCCGTGAGGTTACTCAAATTATTGCCTGAAAAGTTAGCGTTAATTTGAGTAGTAAAAGTGATGGTATCTTTAAGCAGCTTCAAATCGTGCAGGTTTGCATTCGCTATGGAACCATTAAAGCTGTAAACCGGCAGGGCCGGGTTCAGATTAACGCTACCATTACCTTCAAGATGAATTTTTTTATCACTTACAGTTATTTTACCACTGGCTATTTTTTTTGCAAAATCGCCATTGAAGGTGAGATTATGATAGTTATAACCTTTAAAAGCCAGTTCGCTTACCCTGGCATTTACATTTTCATTTAAGTTCTTCAGCTCATCGCCGCTGCCGTTTACATTGGCATTCATGGTGATGCGGCCAAGGTCGTTCTCGTCAAGTAAATCGCCTAAGTCAAAAGCATAAGTGTCCAGCTTGCCACTATACGAGGGCACCCCAGCCTTATTTATCTTCAGGTTAACATCCGTATCAAACCGGCCGAGCCTGGTTTTAAAAGTGCCATAAGCCACAAAGTCGTTCTGCAAACCTGTAAAACGGCCCGAAAAATTAACGTTACCAAATTTGTTGATGATATCGGGAACTTTAGCGTAACGTTTCCCCACAAAATTACTGTACAGATAATCCAGGTCAGCTTTGTTGGTGGCTATCTGGTCAAAATTTAACTCAAGAAAGGTGTTATCCCAGTCAGGAAGTCCCTTCAAACTGAAGTCTCCCCTAATGTAGGTAGCTTTAGCCCCCGTTATCGTCAGGTTTTTGGCTTTAAGGTTATTTATATACCCCCTGACGCGGCCATCGAGACCAAGGTTAAAATTAACATATTCCAGTCCATCGGTAAAATAAGCTATATCGGCGGAATTTATACGCGACTGTTTAAAGTCTCCATCCATATAAACCTGGTCATTAATATGTTCGCTTAAGTCATCAAAGGATTTAAATTTCATCCTGAAATAGTTTTTGAGCAATGACCGGTTGGTAATTACCAAAAGGTTTTGAGCCAGAATCTGGTTGGTATCAATTGTGGCATCGGCATTAAATTTTTTCAGATAAAACCCGCTTTTTTCTTTTAGGGTAAGATTGGTTACATTTCCTTTAAACAAATGATTTGTAAGGTCCATATCCTTAACCACCAGGCTCAGGTTCTTTACGTCGAGGTCGTCGAAATTAATGCCTTTTATGACCGTATCCACCAGCATGTTCTTAAACCTGAAATGGAAATTATTCAACGCTACCTTTTCAAACTCTACATGCCATGGCTTGCTTTTAACGGTATCTTTTGGTCCGCTAAAAGCGTCGATAATGAATTGGAGGTTTGATACGCTGTCCTTCTGCTTTTTAAGATACGCAGAGCCATTATCAATCTGGATTACCTTGAAATCGATAATCTTATTTTTTATGCTGCTAAAAAGCGAGAAATTATTAAGGTCCACCTCGAGCTTGGGCGTGCTTAGCAATGTGTCTTTTTGTTTATCCAGCACATATAACCCCTCAAGCACTACTGACGAGAAGGGTTGAATATAAAGGCTTTTAATGCCAACCTCCGTCTTTAATTTTTTAGAAAAATAAGCAGCAGCCTTTTTTGCGGCCCAGGTTTGCACAGGTTTATATTGAAGCACCAGCAAAAGAATGCTGAAAATCAGCAGGATAATCAGTACGACACTTAACGCTATTTTGAGTGCTTTTTTAATAACTTTGCAGCTTTAAAAAATTAGTGATTTAGTGAGTTAGCGAATTAGTGATTGATAAAATGTACAACCGTTTGGTTTAACAGTATCAATGCAAATTAGTTTAACGTTAATTGTATTAAATATCATGTATTTAATAAATCACTGATCCGCCAGATCCTTTAATTAAAAAATTGTGCCTGTAATACTTGCAATCGAATCCTCCTGTGATGAAACCTCTGCATCCGTTTGCGTTGATGGAGCGATATTGAGCAACATAATTGCCAATCAAACCATTCATGAAGCTTACGGCGGCGTTGTACCCGAACTCGCCTCGAGGGTTCACCAGCAGAATATTGTTCCTGCCGTGCAACAAGCGTTATTTAACGCAAAAGTAAGCAAAAATGATGTGGATGCTGTAGCTTTTACACGCGGACCTGGTCTTTTAGGCTCGCTGCTGGTTGGCGTATCATTTGCAAAGTCTTTTGCGCTGGCCAAAAATATTCCGCTTATCGAAGTAAACCACATGCAAGCCCATGTGCTTGCACATTTTATCGGCGATAATAAGCCCGCATTCCCGTTTTTATGCTTAACGGTGTCGGGAGGCCATACACAAATTGTATTGGTGAAAGATTATTTTGATATGGAGGTGATCGGCCAGACACTTGATGATGCAGCCGGCGAAGCCATGGACAAAACCAGCAAGATACTTGGTCTGCCTTATCCCGGCGGCCCGTTGATCGACAAGTATGCACGCCAGGGCAATGCAGATGCCTACAAGTTTCCCGAACCGCAGATACCCGGATTCGACTTTAGCTTCAGCGGTCTTAAAACGTCTATTCTTTATTTTATAAGAGATAATGTAGCCATCAATCCGGATTTCATTCAGCAAAACATCAATGATATCTGTGCTTCTGTAGAAAAGCGTATCGCAACTATCCTGTTGCATAAATTGGAGAAGGCTGCAGATGCATATGGCATTAAAGATATTGCCCTGGCAGGCGGCGTATCTGCAAATACCGGCTTGCGGCAAGGGTTGTTGGCTTTAGGCGAAAAGAAAGGCTGGCGGTGCTTTATACCGGCCATGCAATATTGTACAGATAACGCCGCGATGATTGCAATTGCCGGCTATCATAAATATTTAAAAGGCGAATTCACCGGCCAGGACGTAGCGCCACTGGCGCGTATGCCATTTTAGAAAGCCGTAGAACATGGACCATAGTCCATGGATTTGCAACAATTACGACAAACTGTCAATGGACTATGGACCATCGACTATCGACCAAACACATGAACATATTATCAATCATATTCTGGGTAATTTTTGTAGCGCCGTTTGTTGCGTTTTTAATATGGCTGATGCGGCAGGATAAGCGCCGGGGTGCTGTGGGCCTGTGGGTTTTAGCAATACTGGTGGTGGTGGCTATTGTTTACATGTACTGGAAAACGCAGGGGCAATAAAAGGAAAAGGCCAAACTTTATTCCCGGTAACAATTCAAATACCTATTTGCAGCTGACATACTTAGTTGATACCTTCACAGGCATTAAGGTTGATAGATCATAGAGGATATTTTTTCGGGATTCGAAACAGGATGTGTCGGTCTCAAATCTGCTAAATCCAGGTCCTTATTGTATTTTCACCGTAAATCTAAATTATAACCATGATAAGAGTTTGTAAAATGCTGCCGGCGGCTTTGCTGATTTGCCTGGTAAATACAAGTATTGCCCAGCAAATAAAAGTGAGTTCCGAAATTCAACGTGCCTTTAATAAAATCGATACCGCACAAATTAAAGCTGATATCGCCTATCTGGCCGACGATAAGTTGAAAGGACGTGGTCCGGGCACCGAAGGCTTCCAAATGGCCATTGACTATGTGACCGGTCGCCTGAAAAGCCTGGGTGTAAAACCTGCCGGCGAAAACGGCGCCTGGCTGCAGGAAGTGAAACTGAGGAAAGCCACAACCGGTACTGCGACTGCTGCACTAACTACTAACAGTACTGTTGAGCTGAAACAGGGCACGGATTTTAACCTTCTGCCAAACCCTTCAAAGCCTGAGGTTTCTCTTGAGGCGCCAATAGCCTTTGCCGGGTATGGCGCAAGCGAACCGTCGCTTGGCTACGATGATTACGCCGGACTAGATGTTAAGGGAAAAGTTGTGCTGGTAGTACGGGGTGCCCCAGATAAGTTCTCGTCATCGGTAATGGCGCATACCATGAACCCGACTACTATACTAAAGGCGGCGGCTGACCACGGCGCTATTGGCGTAATGATTTGTCCTTCGGATTCTACTTCACGCCTGGGCAATACGCGCGGTGGCCAGTACAGCGTAATCGGCAAGGATGGTTCAGTTGTTATCTCCCGTACATTTTACTCAGATCAGGTTAAAGTATTAGGGCTATTAAGCTATGCCGTGTTTAATGGCCTGGTTAACGGCGCCGGTAATACAATTTCTGGCGCGGTAGCGCAAATGAAAGGCGGGCAGCCGTCCTCATTCCCGCTGAACGGCACTATTAAAATTAATTTTACCTCCGTCTACAAAGACATTATCAGCTACAATGTTGCCGGCAAAATTGAAGGAAGCGACCCTAAGCTAAAAAACGAATATGTCGTGCATAGCGCCCATCTGGACCATTTAGGTATCGGCCGTCCGGTTGAAGGTGATTCGATTTATAACGGTGCACACGACAATGCATCGGGTGTAGCAAGCGTACTGGCTATCGCCGGCGTCTATCACAACATTAAAGAAAGACCGAAACGTTCGATTTTAACTGTGTTGCTTACTGGCGAGGAACTGGGCGACCTCGGCTCAGGCTACTTTGCGGCACATCCCACCGTTCCTGTTAAAGACATAGTGGCCGATGTAAATACTGATATGCCGACCATTATTGCCCCGCTTCTTTCGGTAACTGCCTTAGGTGCCGAACACTCATCGCTGGCCAAACAGGTTGACCAGGCGGCGGGATACCTGGGGCTTGGTGTTGAGCCAGACCCTGAACCCAGGCAGGTGCGCTTTGTACGCAGCGACCAGTATAGCTTTGTGGTTAATGGAATACCGGCCCTTCACATTAAATATGGTGCAAAAACTGCCGATGGGAAAAATAATCTGAATGATTACGTTGCCAAATGGCGTGCTAAGTATTATCACAAACCACAGGACGATATTAATGGTATCTTTAATTTCACAGCGGGTAAAATATACGCCGAGCTTAATTTTTTGATAGGATACCTGGTAGCCAACGATACTGCACGGCCAACCTGGAATTCTGGCGATATATTCGCTACTAAATAATATCATTGGGAACAGGAATCAGGAGACTAAACAAATAAAACAGCCGCGCAACCTTGCGGCTTTTTGTGTCGTAGGTCTCTAAGTCTTGACTCTTGGCTTTCTATAGAAAATGGTTAACTATATTCAAACGGAAACCGGCTCGTTACTAAAAAATTTAACCTGCCCCGAATGCGGCAACATCCACGATGCTGCTGCTCTAAATACAGTTTGTAAAAAGTGCGCATCCACGCTATTTGCGGTTTATGATTTTACAGACGGCTTTAGTAAGCCATTGCTGGCAAATCGCCAGGCCAATATGTGGCGGTATAAGGAGTTCCTGCCGGTTGTTAATGAAAAAAATATTGTTACGCTGGGTGAAGGCATGACCCCTGTTATCCCTATAGCAAACCTCAAACAATTTACGGTTGCTAATAATGTTTTCTGGAAGGATGAGTCGGGCAACCCTACCGGCTCGTTCAAAGCCAGGGGCATAAGCGCCGCGGTGTCCAAAGCGAAGGAGTTAGGTATTGATACCATCGCAACGCCTACGGCGGGTAACGCCGGCGGTGCGTTGGCAGCCTATGCTGCCCGCGCTGGTATAAAAGCCGTGGTATACATGCCGCAGCAAACGCCAGGTGTTTTTAAAGACGAATGCAGGCTTTACGGCGCTGAGCTGGTGGAGGTTGCAGGCAACATAAACGATTGCGGCAAACTGGTAAACGAACTGTCTGCGCTGAACGGTTGGTTCCAGATATCCACTTTAAAAGAGCCATATCGTCTGGAAGGCAAGAAAACTATGGGCTATGAGATTGCTGAACAATTTAACTGGGAATTGCCGGACGTAATACTCTATCCAACAGGCGGCGGGACCGGCCTAATCGGCATTTGGAAAGCCTTTGACGAAATGCAACAACTGGGATGGATTGGCAGCAAGCGTCCGCGGATGGTCGCCGTTCAGTCAGAAAGTTGTAACGGAATAGTAAGTGCTTTTAACGCCGGTTTGCAGATTTCTGAATTTACCGATGGGGGCTTTACAATAGCCAACGGCCTGCGCGTGCCTAAACCCTATGCCGACAAACAAATACTTAGAGTGCTGCGCGAAAGCAACGGCACAGCTTTAGCTATAAGCGATTTAGAAATGAGCGCTGCCCTAAAAGAAATTGCGCGGCACGAGGGTATGCTGATAGCCCCTGAAGGCGCGGCCCTTTGGCAGGCCTTTAAAAAGTTAAAAGATGCTCAGTGGATAAAGGACGGCGAAAATGTGCTGATGATAAACACTGGCAGCGGGTATAAGTACCTGGAAAATATAGAGGTCGGCTGACCAATTTTAATGCCGGGAGATTTTGAACGGGATTTTTATCTGATGACGTTCAATTGAAAAAACGAGCCACTCAGGCAAGTAATTTGAGCTGTACGGACAAGCGGCTACGAGCAAACATCCCGAACTTTGTATCGTTAATCATCATAAAAAACTATGACAACGATAAAAAAAATATCCCTTGGCACAAATGGACCGCTCGTATCTAAACTTGGGCTGGGCTGCATGCGCATGTCTTCAGTTTGGGGAGGTCCCATAAATGACGAGAAAGAAAGTATAGCAACTATACAGGCAGCGCTGGATAACGACATCAACTTTTTAAATACGGGCGATTTTTATGGGGCTGGCCATAACGAGTTGCTTGTAGGCAAAGCCGTGAAAGACCGCCGCGACGACGCCTTTATCAGCGTAAAGTTCGGCGCAATTTTCCACAACGGGCAGTGGCTTGGACTGGATCTTCGGCCGATAGCCATCAAAAACTTCATCAATTATTCTTTGGTTCGTTTAGGTATCGACACTATCGACCTATACCAACCTTGCAGGATGGACAACAGCGTTCCTATTGAAGACATTATCGGAACCGTTGCCGACCTGATACAGGAAGGTAAGGTGCGTTATCTCGGAGTTTCTGAAATTACCGCGGAGCAACTCCGCAAAGCCCATAGCATATACCCGGTGTCAGCATTAGAGATTGGTTATTCACTTGCGGACCGGCAAATAGAAGGTGAACTGCTTCCTGTGGCAAAAGAATTGGGCATAGGCATAGTGGCTTTTGCCAATACAGCAGAAGGATTGTTGACCGGTGATATGAAAGCCCCGCTTGCTTCTGATAGCTATCACAGTCATTTCACACGCTTCCAGGGAGACAACTTGGTGAAAAACCTGGAAAAGGTGGAGGTATTAAAGCAAATGGCAAAAGATAAAGGCTATAGTCCAACACAGCTGGCAATCGCCTGGGTTAATGCACAGGGCAAACATGTCATGCCATTGGTAAGCATGAGCCGCCGTTCCCGTTTGCCGGAAAATATAGCTGCTATGAACATTGAATTTACCATTGAAGAAATGAACACACTTAATACCAGTTTTGCACCCAGCGCGATATTGGGCAGCACTTATTTACAACGGTAGGGGGATATTATATAGAGCCCCTCCTTTTTATCTTTGCAAAGTGACTAATCCAAACGATATCATCCCGGGAGTACTGTTTTACGCTTATCTATCTGCAGCACGAAAGGAAAAGGTGAGCTTTTTACAGCACAACATGCTGGTTTTACTGGTTTCCGGACAATTTACCCTAGAGACATCAGAACAAAAGATTTCGATGAGAAAAGGTGAAATGTTATTGATCCGCAAAAACCAGCTCGGGCAAATAACTAAAGCTCCGTTGGCTAATGAAAATTATGAAACGCTTGTGATTACGCTACAGGAAGACTTACTCAGGAAAATTGCGCTTGAGGAACAAATACACATACAGCAGAAGTATGCTGGTCCGCCTAATATTTTGATACCTGCAAACGATTTCCTGCTGGGTTATTTTCAGTCGGTGATTCCTTATGTCCGTAATCCGGCGGAAACGATAACAACAGACATGGCGGTTTTAAAAGTGAAGGAAGGTGTGAAATTGCTATTGCATGCTATGCCCGGGCTCAGTAGTTTTCTGTTCGATTTTTCGGAACCCTATAAAATCGACCTCGAAAAATTTATGCTCAGTAATTTTCATTTCAATGTTACTGTCGAAAAGTTTGCACAGCTTACCGGGAGAAGCCTTGCGGGGTTTAAACGCGATTTCCAGAAAATATTTGGCGTTCCGCCACGGCATTGGCTACAGGAAAGAAGGCTTGCTGAAGCTCGTCACCTGATAGAAAACAAAAACAAAAAACCTTCTGCTATCTATCTTGACCTGGGGTTTGAGAGCCTTTCTCATTTCTCGCATGCTTTTAAGAAAAGATATGGCAGGACACCAACAGAGAGGGCGGCCTGAAGAATACTATTATCTGCTTCTAATGTCTATGCTGGATCTTTTGAAGAAACACCTATTACGATAGCGCTCACTCTAAAGGCGTCGGTCTAACTCAATGGACCGGAAAAAGATATAATTGCCAAAAATAGTTGGTAAAACCTTTGTAAGAATCTGTATTACAGAAAGATACATCAAGCAAATTGAAAACGTTTTCAATTTGCTTTTTTTGTTATATGAAATCGTCAAAAAAAGGCGTGTTTAACCTGCAAGAGCACGGATGTTATTAAATGGGGCAAACAAAATAATAAG
>NZ_JAUMKC010000039.1 GCF_030519355.1 Mucilaginibacter sp. L3T2-6 | reverse complement strand
CGGGCATATTGCATTAAGCTGGAGCCCTAACGATAAAGACATATTAACCGATGAAAAAATGGTCAGTATCGCCCAGGCATATTTGTTACGCATGAAGATACAGGACACGCAGGTTTTAATGGTACGTCATAAAGACCGGGAGCATCCGCATGTGCATATCATTTATAACCGGGTAAACCACAATGGCAAGACCATAGCCGATAACTTTCAACGGCAAAAGAGCATTAAGATTTGCAAGTCGCTCACCTTGCAGCATGGCCTGTTTATCGCACAGGATAAGCAAAACGTTAATCGTCAGCAACTAAAGGGCATAGATAAGGTAAAGTATGAGTTACACGACGCCATAAAAGCGGTTAGCCAAAAGGTGTACAGCATGAACGAGCTAAAGCAGGAATTAGCGAAGCAAGGCATTGGTATACTGTATAAATACAAAAGCGGTTCGCTTGAAAAGCAGGGTATCACTTTTAGTAAGGGCGAGTTCAAGTTTAAAGGGTCAGAATTAGACCGCAGTTTAAGCTATAGCAGGCTAAGCAAGCAGATCAGTGATCAGTCGCAGGTACGCGAACAGCAGGAAAAAACCGCTCGGCAGCAAAGCCCGGTTCAGGAACGCCGTTTGGCCGATCAGTTACGGCAGGCAATTGCAACAGAGAGAAGTAGGGAAACGAGCAGACAGGCAGATGCCAGCATCATAGACGAAGTCTTCGGAAAGCTATTGAAAACAAGCAGTTCAGGCGGCGGCGAACCGGAAGAACCTCGACGGAGACGCAAGAAAGGTCACGGTGAAGAACAAGACCAAAGCATGGGCATTGGTCGATGATTGAATTAATAAGAGAAATTATTATGGCACATGAAGATAATATACAGCAGGAAATTGTTGAAAGTTTGGCTAAGAAATATATTGAACTCGACAAGCGGCAAAGTAAAATAGAGGCCTTGAATTTAGAACAATTACCGGCGCAGGTTAAAGATTTAGACAAGTCTATAACTGAAATAAAAGAAATGAAAATGACAAATTTTTGGGAACAGCTTAACGAATATGGAAGCCAACTGAAAGTTTACGGTGAAAAATTACAGGCCATACCGAAATATATACTTGTTCGGAACAGAATTGAATTTGATATAAAATCCAAGTTTGTGATTAAGATTGTCCTATGGTTGAGTTTAGCCGTCGCGATTTTAATTGCAATGGTAGTCATGTTATTGATTGAACTTTCAAGTCGTTCAGAAGCTAAAGACAAATATGAACTGGTACGAGGTTTTTACCCTGAAGTTGCGGCACAGGTAGATAGTGGTTACCTCGTTAACAGAGACAAACTGATTAGGCAGGCAAACATTAATATAACCCGTCGTCAGCAATTATTAGATGCGGAAATTAACGCACAGCAAGCAGTTAAAATGAGTAAAGAGGCACAGCAGAAACTAAGACACTTAAAGAAGCAAAAAAAGTAATAACGGGTTACAACGTTTTCGTGGCGGATTAGGCTATCAATAATAAAAGCCACCCATCACTCTGCCGGGCGGCTTTTAACCTAAACCTTATCACAATTAAACGGGTGAATGACAGTTTGTCAAATGACCACGTTTATTATATAATGCAAAGCTAATTGTTTAGATCAAATCTCCAAGCGTTTTTAAAGAAAAATGTTGTGGAATTCACCAACATTTATTTATCTTGCTCCGTACAACAATTCAATAATATAAGTGAGTGAAGTATGGTTGGAATTGGGTATAACATTTGTTTAGTGAGTATACTATGAATTATTGAACAATTGAGGTTTGTAAATCGAAAGTTTATTATCAGGAAAGGTAATTCTGCTGACGACGAGAGCTAATTATATACCTAAACCGGATAGTTATGAAAGTTATTAATCTTATTGACAGGCAAGTTCCAGGTGCATCTATTTTGGAGGATACGCGGGTTGTATACATGTGGTTGATAGAAAATCTGTATCTCGCAATCATTGACGAAGAACAACGTGTGATAGGCGTCTTAACCTTAAAGGATTTGCATCACAATGCGGACGCACTTAATGTAATTGATTTTGATATCAGCAAACCGGAAGTTAGCCCCGAGCAGAGTATTTTTGAGGCTTTTGAATTGATGAAAGAAACAGAAAATGACTGTCTGCCGGTCTATGATGACGGGAAGTTTTTGGGCGTGATTACCATGAAAAGAATTACTGAACGATTAGTCCAGTTCGTAAGTGAAACCCAACAGCAGTATCAGAAAGTAATCCATGATTTGCGTAATCCAATTAGTAATTTGAGTAGCTTGATCAAGTTGCTTGATACGACGGTTACAGATCAGGAAACCCAGGAGTTTATAAAGTTATGTACTTTTTCTTGTAAGCATGCGATGGAAATTCTTGACGATCTTTTATATGTTGAAATTGATGAAAATAAACCTCTCGTAAAGGAATTAACTGAGTTAAATGAGTTTTTTAAAATCTGTATTACGGAGCAATCAGGGTTATGTCTGTTAAAAGGTATAAAAGTAGAAACGAACATTTCTAACGATAAATTTGTAAAAGAGATTGACCGTGCGCGGTTAAAACGCGCCATACAAAATGTAATTTCAAACACTATTAAATTCTCTTATCCAAACTCAACCGTCAAAATGAGTACTAAGATCGAGCGCAACCAGATCATATTAAAAGTTCTGGACGCGGGAATTGGTATACCCGAAATATATCAAAACGATGTATTCGAAAAATTTACTGCTGCTGGCAGAATAGGCACTAACGGAGAACCCTCCACGGGACTTGGACTATGTTTCAGTAAACAATGTATTGAACAACATGGTGGCCAGATATATTTTAAGTCGACAGAGGGACGGGGAACTAAATTTTATATAAGACTATAGCAATTAATTTTGTATTTAAGTGTATCCATAACCAACTAAGAGAATTCACTGTGAACCATCTTTGTATTTTAAGTTAAATTTTGTTGGGGAATAAGCCAACGTTTTTGAATTTTTAATATTCCATTTTTCCTAATCATTTCACAGGAAAAATGGTTAGCGAAACAGACAGAGAACAATTAGCACTATTCGGAAAACATCTTAAATCATTAAGACTGTCTAAAAAACTATCATTTAGGAAAATGGCATTGCTTTGTAATGTGGATTATGCTGATATTCAACGTTACGAGAGCGGCATGGTCAACATCACTTTGTTAACTGTACTGCAACTCGCGAAAGCTTTAGAAGTTGAACCCGATGAGTTATTAAGATTTAAAAAGAATTAAATATTGCAACGTTCTGTTGCTTTTTAAATAGCATTTCCTTTTTCAACCATGTTAAACGTTGCAAGGTTTCTTGCATTCAGCTATTTTTTCAATCGTATTAGAATTAAATATATACAATATCTGGAAAGATCACCGCCTGCGGCAGGCGGCTTCATTCTTATGCTGCCAGCCTCATTGCAATGCAAACAGCAATTGCCGTTTGCATAGTTGCCCCTCATTCACCATAGCCGCAAAGATAGCCCACGCCGGGATAAAACGTCAAGGGTATACGGAGCGAGCCGAATTGTCCGCTTTTCAGCGGCTGGCTCGCCCTTGACATTTTACCCGGCTAAGCGCTTTCGGTTGCTTACATGATGATTAAGGGGCGGTCGTTCTTTAGACCCAAAGATGAACAGTATGGCGAATAAATAGGCTTTTTTAAGTGAAAAAGATTTATTATATTTGCATAACAAGTTCATTGACTATCTGTTACGAGTGCTTTAGTGATACAAATGCGATCAAATGAAGTCTAATAAAATGAGACCCATTCGGTTACCATTTTCACAAGTCAACTTGATAACTTTCATATAATCAACGCATTAAGGAGCAGGATAATCATCCTGCCATCCCGACGCTTACGGTGTCAAGCGATACCAAAAAGCCCTTAAATCTATGATTTAGGGGCTTTTTTATTTTATTCCACCCCAATTCATTCAAGTTATATCAAAGAAAATGTACCCTATTCGGTGCCCCAAATCTATCGTTTATATTTGGGCACAAATAGCGCATAAGTAACTGATAGTCAATATGTTATTTGATTTATTTTGATTGGTTTTGGTGCCCTTTGCAGTGTTTCAAATCAACGGGCAAATCGCCCGCCTGCTAAAGCGTATCGAAGCCCGTCAATCTGAAGCTATTGCAAAATAAAAATTGACGAATATGAAAACACAAAACAACACCTTTGGCGTGATCTTCTACCTAAGAAAGTATAAAATCACCAATGACGGAAAAACACCTATCTATGCGAGAATTACTGTAAACGGGCATCGTACCGATGTTTCAGTAAAGCGTTCCATTGACCCTGCCAACTGGAATGCCAACAAGGGTATGGCTAAAGGCAGCAAAGAAGAAGTTGTAAAGCTGAACAATTACTTAGAGCAATACCGCTCCGGAATCGTAGAAAGCTACCAAAAACTATTATTACAAAAGAAGCTCATTACGGCTGAATTAGTAAAAGATAAGTTTACAGGCGAAGATCAGGCAGAATTTACCCTATGCAAGCTGATGTCCTATCACAATACCGAACAGGCGCAGGTATTGGAGCAAGGTACGTTGAAAAACTACTTTACTACCCAAAAGTATCTCAAAGAGTTTATACAGGAGCGGTTTAACACCACCGATAAATACCTTTCTGAATTAACCTATAAGTTTATTACCGACTTTGAATTTTTCCTACGTAACAGGAACCCGGAAAAAGGGCAAAAGAAATTAGAGAATAATGGTTTGATGAAACACCTTGAAAGGTTCTGTAAGATGGTGAACCTTGCTGTTAGGTTGGAATGGTTAGACCGCAATCCGTTTCAGGCATATCAACTAAAGTTTGATAAAGTAGAGCGCGAATATTTAACCAAAGATGAATTGGCAAGGATTGAGAACAAATATTTCAATATCGTACGGCTACAGGTTGTTAAAGACCTGTTTATTTTCAGTTGCTACACTGGCCTTGCTTACATTGATGTTTACAATCTGACACCCGCCAACCTGATAGAGCAGTCAAAAGGCAACCTTTGGATTATGACTAACAGGCAAAAGACCAACGAACCTGTTAGAGTGCCTTTACTGCCAAAAGCTTTGGCGATCATTGAGAAATATAAGGGTCATCCGCAAGCACTGGCGGAGGGTAAAGTTTTGCCTACGCTAAGCAATCAAAAATTAAATAGCTACCTGAAAGAAATAGCTGATATGTGCGACATAACCAAACCACTGACATTTCATATTGCACGGCACACATTCGCTACAACAGTTACCTTAACCAATGGTGTTCCGATTGAGACTGTAAGCAAGCTGTTAGGGCACACCAAATTGACCACGACACAGATTTATGCTAAGGTTATAGAAAGCAAAATAAACGATGATATGGCTGCCTTAAGTGCCCGCCTGCAATAATCACACGAGTAAACTTGCGGTCGCAATTTGCGACCGCAAGTTTTTAAATACAGTTTAAAACTTAGTAAGATGGAAAATACCTTAATAACCGATGAAACCCTGATGAGTAAAATTTATTTTATCAGAGATCAAAAAGTCATGATAGACGAGGATTTAGCTGAATTATACGGCGTTCCTACTAAACGTTTGAATGAGCAAGTCGCACGTAATGTTGATCGGTTTCCCGCAGACTTTATGTTTAAACTCACAGATGACGAGTTTGCCAACTTGAGGTCGCAATTTGCGACCTCAAGTTGGGGAGGTCGAAGAAACCCACCTAACGTTTTTACTGAACATGGCGTTTTGATGCTTTCGAGCGTGCTGAACAGCAAACAAGCTATAAAAGTCAATATTCAAGTGATGCGGATTTTTACCCGAATCCGGCAAATGTTACTTGATAACACCGAATTGCGCTTAGAAATAGAATTGATTAAGAAGAGGCTTGACAATCAGGATAAGAATATGGAAATCGTTTTTAGATATCTGGACGAGTTGATCGACAAAAATAAGCGTCCACAGGCAAGACGAAGAATTGGTTACAAACCAGACCAAGATTAAACGACTCCCCTAAAACAAAGCCCTTTAAATTTAAAGGGCTTTGTTTTATCCAATTCCACTTCTGTGCAAATAATCTGCATTATTTGTTAACTCCTTATTATCATAATTCTTTTAGAGCGGTTTGATCTTATATTTGAATTATGATTGAAAATATAACCACCTTATCATATTCTCTATACCACAATAAAGGTGTTTATGCACTTTTTTTAGGATCTGGAATATCAAGAAGTGCAGGTATTCCAACTGGTTGGGAAATAGTCGTTGATCAAATCAAGCAGCTTGCTGCCCTGCATAAAGAAACCATTAGTGGTTCTGCTGAAGATTGGTATAAAGAAAAGTATAACAAAGAGCCGGATTACTCGGATATTTTAGAGGCTGTTACCCATACGCAAGAAGAAAGGGTAAATGCACTTAGAGGATATTTCGAGCCGAATGAGGATGAGTTCGAGGAAAAGCTCAAGCAGCCTACGATTGCCCACCGCCAGATTGCTCAACTGGTAAAAAAAGGGATTATTAAGGTTATCATCACGACAAACTTTGACAGGCTCATTGAAAATGCACTAAAAGACGAGGGTATTGAGCCAACGGTAATCTCCAATCCCAATCACATCGATAACGTTCAGCCGCTAATTCATAACCCTATTACGCTCATCAAAATCAACGGGGATTATTTAGATACCAAGTTTCTGAATATCAAAAGTGAGCTTACGGCTTACGAACCTCACACTGAAAATTTGCTCCGCTACATATTTGAGAATTTTGGCTTGATTACCTGTGGCTGGTCGGCTGCCTGGGATATCGCGATTGTTGATTTACTAAAGTCTTCAAATAAGTTCCGCTACGGCAACTATTTTACTTTTAAAGGTAAGCCGACAACAGAATTGGAATCATTGTCGGCTTTCAGAAAGGGTGTCTTATTGCAAATAGCAGATGCAGATCAGTTTTTTAAAGGATTGAATGAGAACATCGAAGCCATTGAAACCTTACAGTTGCAACATCCGCTTAATGCCGAATTAGCCTTAGCCAAGCTAAAAAAGTTTATTGCCAAAGAGGAGTACAAAATTTCATTACACGATCTGGTTATAGCAGAGGCTAATGATGTTGCACTCTATATCAACCAGCGCCAGTTCCCGCAACCCACTTTGGAGGCTCTCAAAATAGAACTGGAAGTTAATTTTACCAAGCTAAATACATTAAGCATCATGCTGATCAATGGTATTTATTGGGGGAAAAGCTACCATAGAATGATTTGGTTGAAGGCATTTGGTAAATTTCTGTACCCGCCCGATAATGCGAGAAGTTATACGATGTGGTCAAATTTTCAAAGATTTCCTATGCTTTATCTTACCTACGTAATCGGACTTTCTGCTTTGGTTACGAAGGATTTCGAGTTACTGCATGAAATATTGTTTATGGGTAGGTGGTCAAAATATTCCGAAAAGGATGAACCCCTGATAGACGAAATATACCCGGAAAAAGTAATTGAAAAGGATTGGTTTAATAAAATGAACGGCACCAATCAACATACCCCGTTTAGTGAGTATTTATTTACTAAACTTAAGCCGATGTTCGAGCCGCTCGTTACCAATGAAAATGATTATATCAATTATTTCGACTATTTTGAATATACGTTTTCACTTGCCTTTATATCGCAGGCAGGAGATCATTGGACGCCGTTGGGACGTTTCGCCTGGAGAATGAAAAGCATGTACAAGCGGGAAACAATTGTACATAGAAAGATCAAGGAGGCTGAAGAAAAAAAGGAAGATTTCGAGTTAGCCAATAAAACATTATTCAAAAGTTATGCGGATTATTTGGCAGCGAATACCAAACTGATGAATTATTTAGAGGACATCCATTTTAGATAATAACGACTAAGTGTGATAGTTTATCAAATCTTGTTATAAACCTAATTTTAAAACCTTGGAACATACATTTAAATGGTTTCTTCACACCAGCATAAGAAGCAAAGACAAATATTTTGAATTTGACATTACTGAATATTGTAAGGTTTATTTTGGTAATGAAAGTTATTTGACTCGTCAGACTACATTTGATAAACAAGCTGAAGTCGATAAAGCTACAATCGATTCAATTGAGCAAGTTAAAATTAAATTATATCCTTTTACAGTTGCTCCTATGAGCAACACTAATGAGGCTGAACGAATAATAGAAGCGGAAATTGGAAAGTTTCCTGATTTTCAACACATAATAAATCGTGGAAATTTAAGGCATGCCCATGGCTTAGTAATCGTTGAAATAAAGTTTAACGGAGATTTCACTTATTCCGAAAACCTTAAACTTGATGAAGAAAAAGATATTGAAAAAGTATTGAATTGGAATATCGATTTTGATATTCTACGGCTCCGCATGATTTCAATTGCCAATGATATTTGTTCTTTTTTTATATTCGGATTACACCTTACTTATCCCACTCATTCTAACTCTCATGAATCAACGAAACCACAATCAAGCGGTTTGTTATTTATGGCCGGCAATACCAAATACGTTCTTGATGAACATTCAGATATACTGGCTTATCCGCTGTTAGTTGAAAAAGAGAGATTTGATACCCTCAAAGAAATTTGGGCTATGCTCGCTAAGGTCTGGCATAAGGATATTTGGTCGTTTCATCGTTTCATTAAAGCGGTTAGGTCTGACTATATAACCATTGACAATTTTCTTGACTTAGTATTTACTCTTGAAAGCTTCTTTGGCAATGATACCTCCACTGAAACTATGCGATTAGTCTCTTCACTTATTGTTGCCAAAAATAAATCAGAGGCGAGCAAAATTAATCAGTTGCTAATAGACTGTTTTAGAATAAGAAATGAAGTTGCCCACGGCGGGGTGCATTATCGGTTGTATGATAAAATTCCCAGAAAGCCAAAGGGCGATGAGAAGCATAAAATGATACTGGAGCTTTTTTGGGAATTAAAAAACTTAAATATCTCGTTGATGGTCTATGGTATTCAAAAATTAATTAACGATAGAAATCCCATTCCCGCTTCAGCAATTCGACTGGGCCCAAGTGACATTGAAGAACGATATTTTTCAAACGATTTTATTTAACCTAATGGGTCTGTAAAATAAACTGTGTCAACCGACCCGCCCCATGGGGCGGGTCGGTTGATTGCTCAGCTCAAATCTAATACCATTCTACCTGGGAACCAAATGGCCAGTTTTTGTGCGGTCATGGCCCAGTTATTAAGCGGCATGGTCCATTTCTGGCTGATGTTATTATGGGCCAGATAGATCAGCTTTAACAGGGCCATGTCGGATGTAAACCCGCCTTTTGTTTTGGTTACCTTCCTGAGCTGCCGGTGAAAGCCTTCAATCGTGTTGGTGGTATAGATCAGTTTACGGATAGCCGGGTCATACCGGAAATAGGTGGTCAGCTTAGACCAGTTATTCCGCCAGGATTCCAGCACCTTTGGGTATTTCTTCCCCCACGTTTCTTCCAACTCATCCAGCCGCAATTCCGCCAGCTCCAGCGTTTCGGACTGGTAAACCGGCTTAAGGTCTTTCATAAACGCTTTCTGATCCTTAGAGGCTACATACTTCAGGCTGTTGCGTATCTGATGCACCACGCAGGTTTGTATCTCGGTTTGAGGGAACACGGCGCTGATAGCTTGCGGGAAGCCGTTCAGGTTATCAATACAGGCAATCAGAATATCCTTTACCCCCCGGTTCTGCAAATCGGTTAATACTGACAGCCAGAAGTTTGCACCTTCACTCTGAGAAACATACATTCCTAAAAGCTCCTTATGACCATGACGGTCAATACCCAGAATGTTGTAAACGGCATGCGACACCATCCGGTGGTCTTCCTTCACCTTGTAATGCATAGCATCCAGCCATACGATCGTGTATAGTTCATCCAGCGGCCGCGATTGCCATTCTTTTACTTCAGGAATGATCTTGTCGGTAATCGCTGATAAGGTGGCATGGCTGATCTCGGTGTCATACATATCCTTGATATGTTTGGAGATGTCCCTGAAACTCATTCCAAGGCCGTACATACCTAAAATCTTTGACTCCAGGCTTCCGGCTAAAATGGTTTCCCGTTTCCGGATCAGTTCCGGCTCAAAACTGGAATGCCGGTCGCGAGGAGTATTGACCGTGATCGTCCCGTCTGATGTGCGGATCTGTTTGTTGCTCTTGCCGTTCTTGCGGTTGCCTGTGCTGCGTTCTTCTTCGTCCAGGTGGCTCTCTAGCTCCGCTTCCAGGGCTGCGTCCAGAAAGGACTTCAACAGCGGCGCAAATGCGCCGTCTTTGCCATACAATGATTTGCCCGAACGTAATTGCTCAAGGGCTTTCTTCTTCATTTTGCTCGTAATCGAGCGCTTCTTCTTTATGCATTTTATGTGTTACTAAGTTAATGTTCTTAACTTGTGACACAGTTTATTTTACACTCTCAACCTAATATGAGTGTCGCAGATCTATGCATTTATTTCATTATTGGCATTTTAAGTGTTGGTTACCCAATCTTATTACAGGTTATCTCTCATCTTGATGAAAAATATGCATCGATCATAATTGTCGATTTATTTAAGAAAGAACTGCGCTGGAAGTTATTTAATGTGTTTTTCATAACGGCACTGGTATTAGTGGGAGTGTATGCATTAATTAACTTATACACTTTAAACAAATGCCTGTTTATTAATCTCCTTACAACATATCTGTTATTTCTATCCACCACGTTCTTGGTCATCACATTTCTGATGTTTGTAGGACGGATAATAACCTATTACACACCTTCCAAAATAGTTGCCTATTTTATTGAAAAAGAAAATGATGCCAATAACGAGTATTTTAAGGCTTTGGGAGATATATTATATTTTTCCGTTGAAAACAATAAAGACGCTTTTGCCAGAATAATTCATGAACACATTACTAAACTATTTTCTCAGCATGCAAAAAAACATAAAGGGCATCCTGTAGTTTATCCTGACACTTTTTATACGCTTATTATTAATACGGTTTCGCGTCTTGCTCATTTGAAAGAACGCCGTTTCGGGTTTCTTGAACATTTAACCGTGGGCGGTGCCTGGCTGATTGGTAACGATACGCAGATCAGCGAGGAAACTTTTTCATGTTTATGGCGATGCCTGACCATAGCCGTAAACTTTGAGCGCGATGATATGGTGATGCAATACTGGCCTGTAGCACACCAGCATTTTGTTTCAGAGCTTCGCGGAATATCTGCTGAAACGAGCGATGAGAACGGTGAACTTAAAATCATTAATCAAGATGCGATTGATTACCGTGATGGTCAGCGTAAAAGGTTCTTGGAATTTAACCAGGCGCTGATCGGCCTGCTACTCTACCGAGGTAGATGGGATTGCATCAAAAGAATATTCCGGTATTCGACAGATGCGCCGCCCAAATATGCGCTTTTGCCAGAGTACATGGATGAGGTGTTTGAGGTGTTTTTCAAATTTTGGGATGCCTATTATTATAATTTTCCTTTCATCGGTTATAAGTATTGGTACCCGGAAACTGAGGGGCTTAATTCTGAAAACTTGGTTAAGTATTGGACAGGAAAAACAGCCGCTCTTTTATTTTTAAGGCAGTATTCCATTATCGAATATTATACCTATATGCGCCCTTTAGCTTACCCCGCCATTCCGCAGATGAAAGTTAAGAAAAGGGAGTGGATAGAAAACTTAGGTCATTTTAAACGATTGGTCGAGGAACTGTACAATAATCGTGAATTGATGGATAGTGTGGGATTAGGCTCTTTGACCGATGAATGGTGTGTACAGAACGGAAAAATCAAACCCATTGATTTTATCGACAACCTGATAAAAGTGTAAACAAAGCCTATGAACGATCTGAAATAGAAAATGAAATTTCTGAAAAAGAGTTAAACAACTTTAAAGTATTAAGTACACGAATATTGCAAAATGCTATTCAGCCTTATGTAGATATTTTTTCAGATGAAATAGAACGGCCATACACATGGCATTCAATTCCTGGTATTAAGGGGTTACTGGAAAAAGCCCCGTTCACCGATGATACGGATGCAGATTCTGCAAATCATGGTTCTATATATGCCCAATCGATGGCTGAACATATAAAAACTCAGATGTTCAATATTCTTAATTATGTTCCGCGACATAAGGAATATTGGTTAACTCAGGAAGATTTTTTTGCTGGTATCGACTTGTTAAAGCTTGATCCGGAACGGCATGTGATAATAAATTGGGGGTTGGATTTTTCTTTCTTTAACGGCGGACAGCCGATTGATGGCCTTGAAAGCGATAATTATAATGGTGTGCAAGTTTTAGAGCTGCCATTTTATGGTAGAGGCAATGAAAGGCGTTTGCTGATTTTACAAAGAAGTGATCTGCCACAAGTCTTCTTTAAAGACATTTCACATTTTCAGATTAAGATGTATAACGCTGAAAAGTTAGAGCCGTTAAATATTCAGGCGGCACTTGTTGATTTGCACCGCAATAAAAAGGTCAGAGACCTAGTTTTAGCCGACAGAGATTTCACTGATGAACAAAAAAACGGTATTGAAAAGCAGGTCTACGTTTATATCGCTATGGAGATGATTGTTAGACGAAAAGAAGGAATGCATGGAGTTGTTATAAGTCCGCATTATTCATACCAGCAGAATGGAGTTAGGCGAACTTTATTAAATGAGGTTAAAGATTTTGACACACTGACAGGGAATGATAATAACAAAAAAGCCAGCAAGTGAGCAATTAAGACGAGGAAATTAGATTCTGAAAATTGATGCCGCAACTTGTAGCCCATCAGAAATTTAAAACGACCACTGTACAAACTATCAGCATACTTTAATGACAATATTTAATAAAAACCAAATTTCGGCAAAGGGCGTTACAATACTATTAGATTAGTTAACCTGAAACGATGCCCAATAAATACTTTAAACCGCATAAGCCTTACGACCGCAACCCACATAAATATGAAATAGGTGTATTTGTTGGATTGAAGAAAGGTTACGAGGATAACCTATTTATAAAGAAGCTGTTCACCCTACCCGAAGTCGAATACGCCGCCTATTACCTATACCACTTGGCATACTTTTTAAATAAGGAGCCTAACGGTGAGCAGGATTTTTTTTCTTTCGTTTGGCAGATCGTTTTGAGGCGTATCAAGTTTATAGAAACCAAAGACCCTTTTAATTCAAGCCATGCGTTGGATATAGAAATACTTGATAAGCTGCTTAGCTTTCAAAAATACCTACGCTCTATTGACCAGTGGAACACGCAAAAAACACTTCCTGAAATCATTGCCGACCAACAGGATGAGATCAGGAAACAGCAGGTAGAAATAGCCACATTAAAGGAAGACCTGAAAGCAGCAAGGAAGTTAGAAACGCAAGAATATATCAATATTGCAGATGGCTACCTGTTAAGTTTTTTAGATATATGCCTGCAAGCGCAGGAAGCCATGTTACCTGACGATGGTAAAGAACTGGTGTTTTCCCAAACGCAGATCGTTTGGTGCAAGATGATCGCCAAGTATTTCAGAGAGGGTAATAACGAGATCAGTTTAGAAACCATACGTCGTTATTTCCCCGCCGATAAGAATAACCCCGGCTCGAAATACGCCAAAATCCCTTCGGAACTACGACTGTTTCAACTCAAACCCGCCCGGAAGCGGAGTTAGAACCGTCCAAACTTAACCGCACTTTTTTTCTCTTTTCGCAAGCCGCAATAGACTGAATTTCAGTAGCGTATAAGCTTGCTATAGCTTGTTATAAACGCCGTCAATTTAACCACGCAATTCCGCGTGGTCACGCCCGCGGCACCTTTTTATTTTCATTTGCTTCATGGAAATCATCAACCAGGAAGCCCTAAGCCGGTGTGTCAGGGATGCAGTCAGGGCAGAATTACAGGAGCATTTTAAGATGGGCGAAACCTCGCCACAGGACGAACGGCTATTGTCCAAACAAGAACTGTCCGAAGAATTGGGCGTGTCATTGGTCACGCTTACGGACTGGATGAAAAAGGGCCTACCCTATTTGCGCCTGCATAAACGGGTGTATTTCAAAAAGAGCGAAGTGCTCAAAATCATGCAACAAAAAACTAAAGATTAACAGGAGGGCAAAATGAACATCGAGTTTATCACGAAAGAGGATTTGAAAAAGTTGGAGAACTTATTATACGAGATCAAAGGGCTTTTAAAGCCCGGTCAGGGTCAAAGTAAGCAGTGGTTGAAAAGCTACGAAGTCAGGAAGTTGCTTAACATTTCCCCCGGCACTTTGCAGAATTTAAGGGTCAACGGCACGCTCCAATATACCAAGATCGGCGGCCTCCTTTATTACAAGCGGGAGGACATTGAAACACTTTTGGAGGGCAACGGCAAGTAGGGCTTCGTGTACGAAGCCCAAAGCGAAGCTTTGGTGAAACGGCGGCACAGCATACCGCTTACGGTATAGCTGTATATATGGACAGACAGGCCGGAGGCCGTTAACCAAACCCATTTGCCGATAAGAAGCAAGTTTGTGTTTTCGGTACCCGAAAACTCCGCCCGTGCCTTCGGCAGGACGGCAAACTTGCTTTTTGCTCCCGATGGTCGCAAAAAGGGAAAGAAGATTTAAGGATGATATAAGTGTATGGAAACCACATTAATGACAGGGACGAAAATACCAAAGCCGAAGCACAAAGGCGGCAGGCCGAAAGCCAGTATCAAGCGTGAATCCCACGCCAAAATCCGACTGACTGCTACCGAGCGAATATTATACAATGGGCGGGCTAAAGATGCAGGAATGAGCCTAAGCGATTTTGTAAGAGATGCTATAAAGTCAGCGCGAGTTATTGCCCGGCTATCTGTGGAGGATATGAAACTAATGCGCATGATGACAGGACTTGCCAACAACTTAAACCAGTTGACCAAGCTTGCCCATCGGGATGGGCTGCTGTCCGTTGCACGAAAATGCAGCGAGGTTTTAAACGATATTGACCAGGCATTAAAATACTTCAATAACGATGATCGCTAAAATACCCAAGCCCGGCAGAAGTTTTGGTGGCGTTGTGGAATACAATGTATTGAAGAAAGATGCCGAGTTGCTTTTTGCCAATGGCATTAGAACAGATCATGTAAAGCACATGATAGCAGATTTTAATATGCAGCGGAAACTTAATCCCGGGTTGGGTCAGGCGGTTGGTCACATCGCATTAGGATTTAGTGCAAATGATAGAGATAGATTGACCAATGACCTGATGACGGCCATAGCCAAAGACTACCTACAAAGAATGAAGATTGACAACACGCAGATTTTGATAGTCCGGCATCAGGATAAAGCACACCCGCATTTGCATATCGTTTATAACAGGGTTAATAATGATGGTAAAACCATTGCTGATAGTTTTCAGCAGTATAAAAGCATTAAGGTTACTAAGGCGCTCACTTTACAGCATGGGCTGTTCATTGCTTTAGACAAGAAACAAGTGAACCGGGAGCAGCTTAAAGGTGCCGATAAGGTCAAGTACGAGTTGTACGACAAGATTAAAACCGCAAGCAAGCAGGTAACCACGATGGGGCAATTAAAGCAGGCATTGGCAAAACAAGGCATCACCACACAGTACAAGTTAAAAAGCGGCACACTGGAGATACAGGGAGTTAGTTTCAGCAAGGGCAAGTACACTTTTAAAGGCTCTGAAATTGACCGCAGTTTGAGTTATGGTAACCTGACCAAGCAGCTACAGGAGCAAGTTAAAGAAAAACAGGTAGCAGATCAGCAGCCATCGTTAGCGCAGCAATTACGGGACGTATTAGCTACCCAGCAAGGGAAAGAACAAGAAAGTACGGCGAAGCAAGTATTTGGCGCAGCACTTGACTTGTTCGGTCAGATGCCAGTAATCGCTACCGACCCCGAACCACCCCGTAAACGCAGAAAGAAAGGCCAGGGCGAGGATGAAGAACAAAGCAGAGGTATGAGAATTTAAACATTTAGAATTATGGAAAACCACGAAGATAATTTACAGCAGGAGATCATAGATAGCTTATCGCGAAAGTATACTGAACTTGAAAAGCGGCAAAGCAAATTGGAGGCTTCAAACCTTGAAGCTATGCCCAATCAAATCAAAGAGTTAGAAAAAACTGTTGCCGAGATCAAAATAATGAATACAACAGAAATCAACGATCAACTAAAGCAATACGGAAATCAATTAGACATATATGGCCAGCAATTAAAATCATTTCCAAAGGAAGTACCTATTCGCAATAAAATAGAGTTTGATACCAAATCAAGATTTGTAGTTAGGATAATATTATCTCTAATTGGGTTTGCCGCTGTGTCGATTGGAGTGGTTGTCGTTTTGGTTTTCGAGTTAAGTAGTCGGTCGGATTATAAAGACAAGTATAAAATTGTGCAGGGATTTTATCCGAGAGTGGCCGATCAAGTCGATAGTGCATATTTGGTTAATAAAGACACGCTACTTAATCAGGCAGAAATAAATATTGAACATCGTAAAGAACTATTAGATGCTGAATTGGATGCAAAGCAGGCGAAAGAAAAAAATGAGGATGCAAAGCAACGATTAGAAAAGCTTAAAAAACACAAATTAAAATGAGTTGCCAAATTAACAATTAAGCATGGTGTTGAAAAAAACAAAAGCCGGGCATTGCGCCTGGCTTTCAACCTAAACCTTATCTGAGATAGTCACGATTTAATCTGACAGTTACAATAAATTAAAGAACGTAACTGAGATTAGAATAATGACAACACAAGCAAAGATCATCAAAAACAAGTTGGGCATATTAGAGCTTGCCCAGCATTTAGGAAACGTATCACAAGCCTGCAAAGTAATGGGCTACTCCCGTGATAGCTTCTACCGATTCAAGGAACTTTACGAACAAGGTGGCGAACTGGCCTTGCAGGAGATCAGCCGTAAAAAGCCTATTTTAAAGAACCGGGTTGAAGAGCACGTAGAAAAAGCTGTTGTAGAGATGGCTATAGAACAACCGGCTTTAGGCCAGCTAAGAGTATCCAACGAGCTTAAAAAGCAAGGCATCCTCATATCTCCGGGCGGCGTAAGAAGTATCTGGCTCCGCCACGATCTACACACATTCAAGCTTCGTTTAAAAGCACTGGAAGCTAAGTCGGCACAGGAAGGATTGGTACTCACCGAAGCACAGGTGATAGCGCTGGAAAAAGCCAAAGAAGAAAAGAAAGCACATGGTGAGATCGAGACGCATCATCCCGGTTACTTAGGCGCTCAGGACACCTACTATGTTGGCAACATTAAAGGCGTGGGACACATCTACCAGCAGACCTTTATCGACACCTATAGCAAAGTAGCCTTTACCAAGCTATATGACCGTAAGAACGCCTTGGTAGCAGCCGAGATGCTTAATGATAAAGTGGTGCCATTCTTTGAACAGCATGACCTGCGTTTACTTCGGGTGTTAACCGACAGAGGCACCGAATATTGCGGGGCGAGAGAGCAGCATGAATACCAATTGTACCTGGCGATCGAAGACATAGATCATAGCAAGACCAAAGCGAAAAGCCCGCAGACCAATGGCATCTGTGAACGCTTTCATCGTACCATTCAGGATGAGTTCTACGCTATTGCTTTTCGAAAGAAGATTTATCGCAGCATCGCTGAACTACAGGCCGACCTGGATAAATGGATGCTTAATTACAACAATGAGCGGACACACAGCGGGAGGTATTGCTTTGGAAAAACACCTATGCAGACCTTTATGGACAGCATTCCGATGGCACAGGAAAAGCTACTGGAGAGACTGGCCGAAGACCAGCTTTTATCTCTCACCCCACAAAGTGATGAGATAAAAGCTGCGTCTGTCGGATTTGCACAAAATAAGCTATATTCACAGAACCCATCTGACAACTTTTAAAACCCAACAACTGTCAGATCAAGTTGTGGCTATTACACCTTATCACAATCGTCACCTAATCACCTAACGACAGTATTTTTCAAATAATCATTACTGATTGAAATATTTATTTACTTGTTAAAAGATCGTTTTTTTCTCTTTCTGCTTGAACCAAGCGTTCGTATAGCTTTTTATTTTCCTCGACTAATTCCAACAGTTTATCTAACGGGTTAAACGTGCAATGGTAAAATGGGCCATGATTACTACCGTGGAATGTATTGTTAAAATAGTTAACTACTGCTTCTTCGGTAAAATTTTTTATAGCCTCTGTTGTTACACCCAATATTTTGGCAATCTTTTCTAATACCTCATCCTCGATAGTTTCGCTCTGTTCAATCCGAGATATCGCTTGTTGGCTTATGCCTAATTCGGTAGCAAGCGTATCTTGCTTGATACCACGCATCTCGCGAATGCGGCCAATTTTCCTACCTATATGATTGTTTGAGGGTTTAGCAGATGTTTCCATAAATCAAATATACAAAGAAATTATAACGGTAAAGAAACCGCAATAGCGAGTAAATAACACAGGTTTTGAGTTCTATACGCAGCCCGCCGCCTTGAATTTTGATTTGAACGGTAATCAAAATTCAACAATATGAACAACATTAATTTTTTCAATGGCTCGGTGATGAATAATGTAATCATTAACGGGTCGCGTATCACCATAGCGGGTATCACTATGGAAATCGATACGGTAATAGAAACGGCCTATAAAAAATTATTGGCTCAGGCGCGTGAACGCATAATGGTTTTAGAAGCGGCACTTAATCGGGAATTTCCCATTGAAGACTTGGTAGATGACCATTATGCAACAGAGGAACAGGGCAAAGAAATGGATGAGCTAATACAGAAAGTAGCGGAAAAATATAATCTGTCACATATCTTTTGTTTTGCCCGGAAAAGTAATATATCAAACGATTTCAATGCTTTCGGTGATTTAAGTCCCGGCGTTGCCATCGACCTGCACCATTTTCTATTATTCATCACAAAAGGTTCAGAGCGGGTTGAACATGAAATACAGGACTACATTAATAACCACTTTAAAAGCTTTAAGGTAACCGCCTTATCGCACAGCTTTGAAAATACCCGGAATGCCATAGCACAGGGCAACCGTTTTTTTGTCACCGCATTTAAAGGCATTACCCTGTACCACGACAAAGAAACTTTCCTTGATATTGAAATGCCGAAACTCAACCCAGCTAATACACTTGAAAAGGCTGAAAGGCGGTTTCACGACCATATAAGAATGGCATCGGGCTTTTTACACAGTGCATCTATCTGCATCCGTAATGAAAAATTCTTTGAGAACGGTGTTTTCTCGCTTCATCAGGCGGTTGAGCAGGCTTGCATAGCAATTATAAAAGTGCATACTGGCTATCGGATTGATTTACATAACATTGCACGCCTATTGAACTTATGTAGGTTTATTTCAGAACGACCCGCTAATTTATTTCTCCCCGGCGATCCGGAATCTGAAAGGCTATTTCAAATTCTCCGGGACAGCTATGGCCATGCCCGATATAAGGAAGATTTTAAAATAGACGAAGCGGACGCAATCAATATTTTAGAAAAGGTTGCTGCATTTGTGGAATTAGCAGAAAATATTTGCCTTGACTGGATAAATAATCTTCGCACAGAAATAAGTAACAAGGAAAGCAACAACACCGAAGTAGAACTAACAACAGAATGACTATGCCTGCAAAAAAAAGAAAAGAGGCGGTAATCATTCCGTCCGAAATGTTTTTTTACGCGATGCCGTTTAAGTCGTCGCGCCAGCGCCTGACACGCGAAAACCTTGCAGAGCATTACGAGCCGCCGAAAGGAAGAAAAGCTTATATGGGTAATCATTATCTGCTTATCAGCTTTGAGAATAGTATCCTGACTGTTAAGGTTAACCCTAATGATGGCTCCGAAAATCATTTATATCTGCACGTTGAGCATGATGAATTGCATGTGGCGTGTACATGCGGTATGCCCGGTGATAAACTTTGCTATCATGCTTTTATAGGGTTACATAGCATGTGTTGGCTTACAGAGGGTTTCGACTTTCAGGAAATTTATTGGCCAGGCTACTATGAGAATGGTAAAGCAAAAAAATTCCTTGAAATAGAGTTAGGTAAACAGCGTATAACCGTTTCAAGTAAACCGGAATTTGGCACTATCTACCGCAGTGGTTTGCAATTCCCTGATGACCAACCGCCTTTATTAGCGAACCCAACAGATCAAATACATACTATAAAACCGGGTGATACTGCTATCTATGCTTATGCGGTTTGCTTTGCAACTGGTCGTTTCCGAAATCGCCATTTTCCACTTCTACTGCCATTCTATGGCATAACAAGCAAGGACGGCTCAAAAGTCGTAAGCTTTACTAAATTTATTTTGCCTGATAAGCTACTTGCTAAAAATAACGGTCATGAGTTACAACAGCAATTAGACGATTACAGCAAAACCATATATGGCATAGTTAAACCTTTGAGCATTGCGGCAAACCGAAACAGAAAGACCTGGAAAGAAGCTAAACAAACAGTTTTTGAGTTATGGCAAAAGGTATTACCTGTACTGGCAAACTATCCGTATAATCAAAGCTATTACTTATGGTGGCTAAAGTATTTGAGGGAGCGACCTATGAAAATGTTTATGCGGGGCTGCCGATATAGTTTAGAGCGGCCAACTCTAACATTTGATCTTACTTATCAAAAGGAAAATTTTACTCTCACCGTAAATGTGATGGTCGGAAGTAAAGCAATTGCGGTAGACCATAAACCGCATTTATTAGTTTTTGACGAGGAAACGCATACCGGGTTTTTGATGAACAGCATCCAAGATGATGAACTATTGATATGGATGATGGACAATAAAAATAAGATAACTGTATTAACTGAGCATTTCAGTGAGTTTGATGTGAACTTTTTAAGCCCGCTAAGTGAAAAATATGTTGTTTTCTTTTTTGACAGATCAGGTAAGAGAATAGGCTATGATTACAATCTGGTTAAAACCATGACTGGCATATAAACATTGCATGGTGGTAAGCGGTTGCGGCAAACGGCTCCATTCTTACGCTGTCAGCCTCACCGCAAGAATAAAGCGCAGTTGCCCTTTAACGTAGCCTCTCAATCACCATCCGCCGCAAAGGTAGCCCATGCCGGAATAAAACGTCAAGGCTATACAAGCGGGCAATACTGTTTTGTTTTTCAGCGGCTTGCCCGTATTCTAAGACTTTCGCAAATAATTGTTGAAGATTACTTATCGGCTGTTTTAAAAGTTAAAGAAAAATCCAT
>NZ_JAUMKC010000038.1 GCF_030519355.1 Mucilaginibacter sp. L3T2-6 | reverse complement strand
AACCACCGTACTGACAAATTAATTTTCGAGGTACTAATCAATAAAATCGCAAATGTCACTTGATGGGCTATTACTCTCCAAAGGAGAGGACTTGAGCAGCTCAGTTCTTAGAACCCTCTCCTTTGGAGAGGGCAGGGTGAGGCGAACCCAAAAGCTTATGGGAAGAATTATTAAACCAACCTGAATCATCATGAAAATATTCCTTGCCGTTATCCTTTTATTATCCGGCAGCTTTATTGCCCCGGATAACATAACAACCCGTTTCAAAGCTCCCGAAGGTTATCACCGTGTAGCGGTAAAGCCCGGTAGCTTTGCCGAATATTTACGAAGCCTGCCATTAAAGCAGGCCGGCACACCAACTAAAACCTACCGGGGCGAGGTAGCCAGAACAAACCTTTACACCGCTGCGGTAGTTGACATAAGCGTAGGCGACCAGGATTTACAGCAATGCGCCGATGCGGTAATGCGTCTGCGCGGCGAGTACTTATATCAAAAAAAGGATTATAAATCCATTAGCTTTAATTTTGTAAGCGGCTTTAAATGCGACTATGTGCATTATGCGGAAGGCTACCGTTACCGCAACAATAAATGGAAGCTTAAGGCTAAAAAAGATTACAGCTACCCGGCTTTTATGCGCTATATGGAACTGGTATTCTCTTATGCCGGCACCATTTCGTTAGAAAAAGAAACACATGCTGTTACCAACGCTGCAGACCTGAAAGCCGGAGATATTTTCATCCATGGCGGTTCGCCCGGCCACTGTTTTATAGTGATGGATGTGGTAGAAAATGACAAACATCAAAAGCAGCCCAAAGCTTTATGCCTGCACAAAACATACAGGTGCTGCAATATCATTCTCCATGGTTCCGTATGGATAAGATAAGTGATATACCTTATGCGGAATTGATCAATAAGAATTATTTGCGAAAGTTTGATTGATTTTGACGAAGCATCCGGGTCGAAAAAGACCGACACCTGCCCGGACCGCAGGCCTGCGGCAAACGGAGTGAAAATTTTGGATTTCCTTCCACTTTCCCCCACCGATCTCAATTTTTCCAATTTTCCTCCACTTTCGCCCACCGCTATTAATTTTTTGGAGTTTCTCCCCCCTTTGCTACTCTCTGAAAGGCTGATTTCGCTGTGTTTTTAGCCTGGTTTTTATTGTTGAAATTTAAGCCGCTGTATTTCACAAGTTTGCACAACAATCGCGACGGATTTTTACAGTTTTTACAACCCGTCATTTTCCACCATACCGGTTAAAAGGTCCTTAAAGCGGTATTTCTCCCACTTTGCAGTTGCAGCGTCAGGTTTTTTAATCATCCAGAAACGCACCTGTTATTTTATTATAACAAATTGATAATCAATGCTGTAATTATTACCGGTTAAATTTGGTTAACACAAAGAATAGCAATTATCGGCATAAAAAATAATCCACACGGCTATTGCACAAGTGTTAATAACTTTAGTGGGAGAAAGTGGTAAGAAGTGGTAAAAGAAGTCTAATTTTACATACAATTAATTGCCATAGCTTTTATATGTCCTATTTAAACGGAGAGTTTGAGTGTAAACTGGATAACAAAGGGCGCATGATGATCCCTGCGGGCCTCAAGAAACAGCTTCCCGAAGCTGAGAAAGAGAGCTTTGTGGTTAATCGTGGCTTTAAAAAGTATCTGGTCATTTACACTAAATCCGAATGGGACAAAAAACTTGATGAACTCAACAAACTTAATCAATACGAAACAAAGAACATAGAATTCATCAGGTATTTCACCCGCGGTGCGACGGAATTAACGCTCGATGCGGCCGGCAGGGTGAATTTGCCCCAGGGTTTATTGGATTATGCGGGCATCAGCGGAGATGTGGTTTTAAATTGTATGCTCACTAAGATAGAAATGTGGGACAGGGCGGCGTACAATGCTATGATAGAGAGCGAACCCGAAAACTTTGCCGCACTGGCCGAAGAAGTAATGGGCGACAAAAGAAGGGAGGGCGGCTTATGAGCACATACCATACGCCCGTAATGCTTCGCGAATGTATCGAGGGCCTGGCTATTAAACCTGGCGGTACCTATGTTGATGTAACTTTTGGCGGCGGCGGCCATTCGCGCGAGATATTAAAGCATTTAAATAAGGACGGAAGGTTGCTGGCATTCGATCAGGATGCAGATGCGCAGCAGAATAAGATCGACGATGAGCGCTTTATTTTCATAGATCAAAATTTCCGTTACCTAAAAAATTTCGCCCGTTTGCATGATGCTATCCCTGTTGATGGCATACTGGCCGATCTGGGTGTTTCATCGTACCAGTTTGACCAGGCTGAACGGGGGTTTTCTATCCGCTTTGATGCAGAGTTGGATATGCGGATGAACCGCCAGTCGGAGCTGACGGCCAGGCAGGTGATAAATACCTATAGCGAAGCTGAACTGCACCGCATTTTTGGCGTGTATGGCGAAATACAAAACGCAAAGTCGCTGGCAAACACTATTGTTACCGCAAGGCTCAATGCGCCGATAGTAACCGTGGCCGATTTGAAGAATGCCATCAGTAACCGCATCCCGAAAGGAAAAGAAAATAAATACCTGGCGCAGGTTTTTCAGGCATTGCGCATCGAGGTAAACCAGGAGCTGGAAGCGCTGAAGGATTTTTTAGTCCAGACTGCTTCGGTGCTGGCATCGGGCGGCAGACTGGTGGTGATGTCGTACCATTCGCTGGAGGACCGGCTGGTAAAAAATTTTATCGCCAAGGGGAAATTCAGCGGCGAGGTGGAGAAAGATTTTTACGGAAACGATAACAAGCCGTTTGATGCGGTGAGCAGGGGTGCGATAACTGCGTCGGAAGAAGAAATAAAACAAAATAACAGGGCACGGAGCGCTAAGTTAAGAATAGCGGTGAAGAAATGACTAACAAGCTGCGTTCGCAAATTGAGGAAGAAGAAGCTGAAAAGCAAAGGCTGATTGTTGAGGAAAGAAAGCATGAAGAGTTTCCCGACAATTTCCTGATCAAGTTCTTCACCAAAGGTTTCTGGAATGCCGAAGCGGCAACCCGGGCGCTGCCATTTGTGTTGTTTTTAGCCCTGCTGGGAATGATTTATATAGCCAATATGCACATGGCTGAAAGAAACATACGCCAGATAAGCAAGATAACAAAAGAAGTAAAGGAGTTAAGCTGGGATTTTAAGACAACCAAGGCAGAGCTGGCTTTTAAAAGCACGCTAACCGAAGTGGCGAGGCGTGCTGATACGCTTGGATTAAAAGAATCGCTTACGCCCCCGCAAAAGATAGAAGACAAGGAGGTGGGTGATGAGCATTAGAAGAAACATACTGCTGCGTGTTTATCTGGCTTTTGGGCTGATACTGGTTTTTGCCGCTGCAGTTATTATACAGTTGGTGCGGGTACAGTTTGTGCAGGGTGACAAATGGAAGGCCATGGCTAAAACCATTACCACCAAATACCAGACCGTTGAAGCTGCCCGTGGAAACATCTTCGCGAACGATATGAGTTTGCTGGCTACATCGGTACCAGAATATGATGTGCATGTAGATATGCAGGCGCCCGGCTTTGATGATGATGACACTTTTAATGAAAATGTGGATTCGCTGGCTATAAAGTTATCGCAGCTATATGGCGATAAAACGCCCAAAGAGTATATGCGCTGGCTAAAAGAGGCCCGTAAAGAGGGTTCGCGTTACGAATTGCTGAACAGGCGCCGTTTAACACACCACGAATTGGTGCTTCTGCGCAAGTTCCCGATTTTCAGGCTGGGTAAATATAAAGGGGGCCTGATCGTAGTTGAGCAAAACAGGCGTGTATTGCCATACAAATCACTTGCGTTGCGCACCATCGGCTATAAAAACGAAAATGTAAAAAATGGGGTAGGTCTGGAAGGCGCCTATGTTAAATATATAAATGGCGAAAGCGGTAAGCGCCTGGTGCAACGTATGGCCGGCGGTTTATGGATGCCGGTAAATAACGGCGAAGACGAAGTAGAGCCGAAAGATGGCGCCGATATTATTTCGACGATAGATGTGAACTTTCAGGATATAGCGCAACAGGTATTAAAGGCACAGCTTGACAGTGTTGGCGCCGACCATGGTTGCGTAGTATTGATGGAAGTGGCTACAGGCGAAATAAGGGCCATTGCCAACTTTACCCGCACCAAAGAGGGCAAATATGAAGAAAAACTGAATTATGCTATTGCTGATGCTGCCGATCCTGGCTCCACTTTTAAGCTGGCGACCTATATGGCATTGTTCGATCAGCATAAAATTGATACCAATACCATGATTAACGGCGACGGCGGTAAGTATAAAATACCCAAGGGGCCCCTGATTAGCGACGTAGAGGATTACAACTTTATGATGACCGCTAAAAAGGCTTTTGAAGAATCGTCAAACGTGGCAGCGGCCAAATTTGTGTACAATGCCTATTATAATAACCCTTGGCAGTTTACTAATAAGCTCTACAGTTTTCACCTGAATGAGAAGCTGCAATTGCAGATTCCCGGCGAGGCACAGCCTGTGGTAAAAAATCCGAAAAGCCGCACCTGGAATATTAACTACAGCTTGCCGGAAATGGCTTACGGCTACGAGATGAAAATAACGCCGCTGCAAATGCTGACGCTTTATAATGCGGTAGCCAATAATGGTAAACTGATAGCACCGGTGCTGGTTAAAGAAATCAGAAGGCTGGGAAATACGGTTGAGCAATTCCATGCAAGGGTGATTAACGACAAGGTGTGCTCTGATGCCACCCTGGGCAAGATGAGGGCTTTGCTGGAAGGGGTAGTCAAAGAGGGTAACGTAAAAAGCTTGTTTAAAAATGCTGCTTACACAGCAGCGGGGAAAACGGGTACGGCGCAAATTGCCAATATGTCAAAGGGCTACGGAGATAAAAAAGACCATCAAACATCGTTTGCGGGATATTTTCCGGCCAAAAACCCCAAGTATTCCATGATCGTAGTGGTAAACAAGGCAACAAAGGGTTCATACCTGGCTGCAAAGGTCGCAGCGCCGGTATTCAAAAAGATTGCAGATCGTGTGTTTGCAGCCGACCATAGCTTGCATCCTGCACCGGTAATGCACTACGTAGGCAACACCAATTTGCCGCAGATTAAAAAAGGCAATGTAAAGGCGCTTAAGCAGGTATATACAAAACTGGGCGTTAAGCCGCTTTACGCAAACAATGGCGGCAGCGGAATAGATACCAGCAGTGGCGTAGCCTTTGAAGACCTAAGCTACAAACCCGGCGTAGTGCCGCAGGTAAAGGGGATGGGATTGAGCGATGCCCTGTATGTGCTGGGCAACGCAGGATATAAAGTACAGGCAAGGGGTAGCGGCATGGTTGCTTCACAATCGATAGCGGCGGGCAGCATAACCCCAAAAGGATCAAAAATAACAATTGAACTGCAATGAGATATTTGAGCGACATAATAGAAGGGCTTGCGTTTACTGAACTGCAGGGCAGCGCCGACGTGGAAATTACTGCCGTAGTTTTTGATTCGCGCAAGGTAATACCGGGCTGCATGTTTGTAGCGGTTAAAGGCACGCTGGTTGATGGTCATGACTATATCCTGCAGGCAATTGAACAGGGTGCCATAGCTGTGGTTTGCGAGGAACTGCCATCGCGCGTTACCGGCGAGGTTGATTTTTTAATGGTAGCCGACTCCGCCGTAGCCCTGGGTATTGTTGCCGCTAATTTCTATGGCAACCCGTCGGCTAAACTAAAGCTGGTTGGCGTAACCGGAACCAATGGCAAAACCACCATCGCAACCATGTTATATAAACTGTTTCGCGATATGGGCTATAAATGCGGGCTGTTATCAACTGTCGAAAATCAGATCAATGGTAAAGTAACAGCGGCTACACACACTACACCCGATCCTGTCGTACTAAACTCCTTGTTGCATGATATGGTTGAGGAAGGTTGCGATTACTGCTTTATGGAAGTGAGTTCTCATGCAATTGACCAGCACCGCATCAGCGCGCTCACGTTTACCGGGGCGATATTCTCAAACCTGACGCATGACCATTTGGACTATCATAAAACCTTCGAGAAATACCTGAAGGCCAAAAAGAAATTCTTTGATGATCTGCCGGCAGATGCCTTTGCGTTGACGAACCTTGACGATAAAAACGGCAACGTAATGCTGCAGAACACCAGGGCCCATAAAAAAACCTACGGTTTAAAAAGCATGGCCGACTACAAGGCACGCATTCTTGAGAACCAGTTTGAAGGCTTACATCTGCAGATTGATGGCGAAGAGGTATGGTTTAAAATGGTAGGTACTTTCAATGCTTACAACCTGCTGGCGGTCTACTCGGCTGCGATGCTGTTGGAGCAGGATAAAACAAAAATACTTACCAGCCTGAGCAAGCTCACAGGAGCGCGTGGCAGGTTTGACTATATAGTTGCGCCAAACAAGATTATTGGCATTGTGGATTATGCCCACTCGCCCGACGCTGTGCAGAACATATTGAGCACAGTACATGACATTCGGAAACACAACGAAAAGGTAATAACCGTTGTAGGCTGCGGCGGCGACAGGGACAAAACCAAGCGCCCGCTCATGGCAAAAGCGGCCTGCGAATGGAGTGATAAGGTAATACTCACTTCTGATAATCCCCGCTCGGAAGACCCTGCGCAAATTATCAAAGACATGGAAGAAGGCGTAGACCCTGCATTTAAACGCCACACGCTAAGTATTGTAGACAGGCGAGAGGCTATAAAAACAGCTTGTATGCTGGCTCAGCCCGGAGATATAGTGGTGATTGCAGGAAAAGGCCATGAGAAATACCAGGAGGTTAAAGGCGTTCGCTCTCATTTCGATGATATGGAGGAGCTGACTAATATTTTTAAAGAGTTAGAGTGATGTGCGAATGTGCAGATATGCGAATGTGCGGATGGGGAAATTGATGGATAATTTATGGCCAGATAGTGACTATTGCAGACCTGTGAAGAAACAATGAGTGATAAACCAAACCTGATAGTTGATTTGACTTTTAGCTTTTCGTTGAAAATAATCGCCTTCACCGAAGTGCTTGAATCTAAAAGAAAATTCAATATGGCAAATCAGCTTTTTAGGAGCGGAACATCAATTGGTGCAAATATGTGCGAGGCGCAAGGTGCCGAGAGTAAAGGAGATTTCAAGCACAAGTGCAAAATTGCTTACAAGGAAGCGGGGGAAACGGAGTATTGGTTAAAGCTTTGCAAGTTCGCCAATAACTACCCATTTCAGCAAGACATGCTCGATGATATCCAGTCGATTCTGAGAATACTTGGGAAGATAATATCGACAACAAATAGCTGATTGATGTGCAAATGCATGGATATGCAGATGTGCGAATGAAAAAGATAATGTGCGGATGCGCGAATGATGAAGAAAAATTAAATGGAACTATTTATAGATAAAATAAAGGTAATTGGAGAACTGAGATATGCATTAATCCGCACATCTGCACATCAATAATCCGCACATTAAATATGCTATACTATCTATTCACCTGGCTGAACAAAAATTACACTATTCCCGGTGCGGGGGTGTTTCAATACATCACGTTCCGAATGGCAATGGCTGTAATTACCTCGTTGCTGGTTACTACGGTGTTTGGCCGCAGGTTGATCGACTATCTGCGCTTTAAGCAGGTAGGGGAAACCATCCGTAACCTGGGTCTGGAAGGTCAGATGCAAAAAGCCGGTACGCCAACTATGGGTGGTATCATCATTCTGTTAGGTATTTTGATCCCAACGCTGTTGTTCGCCAAGCTAGGCAATATCTATGTCATTATGATGATTGTAACCACCGTTTGGCTGGGCGCGATAGGTTTTTTAGATGATTACATTAAAGTATTCAAAAAGAACAAAGAGGGATTAGCGGGCAAGTTTAAAATCATCGGCCAGGTTGGTTTAGCGCTGTTTATCGGCTTCACCATGTATTCCAATTCGGATATCGTGATACGCCAGGAGGTAAAGCCGCCTGTGAAGATTGACGCCCCGGTTGATTTTCATATGCGTGCCGGCAAACCGGTTTACACACAGGATATTCATTCCACCAAAACGACTATGCCATTTTATAAGAACAATGAGTTCGACTATGGCAAGGTGCTGAAGTTCATCGGCGGGGATCCGGACCATTACTCATTGCTTGTATTTATGTTCTTCGTGATAATAATAATCACGTTCATATCCAACGGAGCAAATATTACAGATGGTATCGACGGCCTGGCGACAGGCACCTCGGCCATTATTGGTATAACGCTGGCCATATTGGCTTATGTATCCGGCAACACAGTTATTGCTGACTATCTGAACATTATGTACATCCCCAATTCGGGTGAGCTGGTAATTTTTGCCGGAGCCTTCGTAGGCGCATGTGTGGGCTTCCTGTGGTATAATTCATACCCCGCGCAAGTGTTCATGGGCGATACAGGCAGCCTGGCAATCGGAGGTATCATAGCTGTTTTCGCCATAATGATACGAAAAGAACTGATGGTTCCATTGCTGTGCGGAATTTTTGTGATCGAGAATTTGTCAGTTATCATACAGGTAAGCTGGTTTAAGTACACAAGGATAAAATTCGGCGAAGGCAGGCGGGTATTCCTGATGTCGCCGCTGCATCACCATTATCAGAAGAAGGGATTTCATGAGGCCAAAATTGTAACCCGGTTTTGGATCATCGGAATATTGCTGGCGATAGTGACAATAATAACGCTGAAGCTGAGGTAGTGATGTGCGGATGGGGCGATTTGAAGATGTGTTGATTTGAAAATTTGAAAATGAAATCGGTGCAATCAAAAAGCACGGTGTAATCAAAAGAATAAAAAGAATGATCAGTAAAATCATTCCAATCAATGAAATCACAAAACAAAAAATAAAGTAAATGGAATCAAACAAAAACATAGTCATTCTCGGGGCCGGCGAAAGCGGGGTGGGGGCGGCATACCTTGCGCAGCAGCAAGGCTATAATGTTTTTGTGTCGGATTTCGGGGCGATAGCAGAGCACTATAAAAAACAGCTGACAGACTGGAATATTCGTTTCGAGGAAAAACAGCACACTGAAACTGAAATTCTGAACGCTGTTGAAGTGATCAAAAGCCCAGGCATACCTGAAAAGGCGCCTATCATTAAAAAAATAAAAGAAAACGGCATACCGGTTATTTCGGAAATAGAATTTGCAGGCAGGTACACCAACGCAAAGATTGTAGGCATTACCGGTTCGAATGGTAAAACTACTACGACCAGCCTTACCTACCATATCCTTAAAAATGCTGGATTGAATGTGGGATTAGCCGGCAATATTGGAAAGAGCTTTGCCTACCAGGTGGCGACCGAGAAGTTTGACATCTATGTGCTCGAGCTGAGCAGCTTTATGCTCGATGACATGTTCCGCTTTAAGGTTGACATTGCAGTGCTGCTGAATATTACACCTGATCATTTGGACAGGTACGATTATAAAATGGAAAATTACGCGGCGTCGAAATTCCGGATCTCTCAAAATCAAACCGCGGATAGCTATTTCATTTATTGTGCCGACGACCCGGAAACAGTTAAGGGTATGCAGGGCCGGAGTTTCGCGGCAAAGCTTTTGCCCTTCTCAATCGAAAAAAAGGTTGATGAGGGCGCATACCTGGAAGACAACAATATTATCATTCACATTCACCAACAATTATTCAAGATGTCTATTAACGATTTGGCCCTGCAGGGTAAACACAACATTTACAACTCTATGGCGTCGGGCATCACCGCCAGGGTACTGGAATTGCGTAACGCGACGATTAGGGAGAGTATGGAAACGTTCCATGCCATTGAGCACAGGTTGGAGTCAGTAGCTGTGATATCGGGCATCAGTTTTATTAACGATTCAAAGGCTACCAACGTTAACTCTACATGGTACGCACTTGAAAGTATGACCAGTCCGGTGGTGCTGATATTGGGCGGAGTAGACAAAGGGAACGATTATACCATGCTGCGCGACCTGGTGAAGCAAAAGGTGAAGGCTATAGTATGCCTTGGCAAGGACAACCACCGCATACATGAGGCCTTTAGTGATATTGTTGAGGTAATTGTGAATACCCATTCAGCACAGGAAGCGGCAGCGGTATCGTACCACCTGGCCGAAAAAGGCGACACGGTGTTGTTGTCACCAGCCTGTGCCAGCTTTGATCTTTTTAAAAATTACGAAGACCGCGGCAACCAGTTTAAACAAGCAGTGAAGGAACTTTAATAATGTGCGGATGTGCCAATATGCAGATGTGCGAATGAAGAATTTGAAGATGTGTTGATTTGAAAATTAAATCAGTGTAATCGGTGAAATCATTCTCAAATCGGTGAAATCAAAAAAATAACATGAATAAGCTACTCAGTAATACAAAAGGCGACAGGTGGATATGGCTGATAGTGATCTTGCTGTCGCTTATCTCATTGCTGGCCGTGTACAGCGCCATCGGATCGCTGGCTTATAAAAAAGGTGTAGGCGCCGAATCGATATTGATGAAGCACCTGGCTATGCTGGCTGCGGGCCTTGCGGTGATGTATGTATCGCACAAAATTGACTACCGCTACTACCGTGGTATATCAAAGCTGATGATGATTGTTACTATACCGCTGCTATTGTACACATTGATTTTTGGTCACCATGTTAATGAAGCCAGCCGCTGGGTTGCAATTCCCGGTACGGGCTTAAGCTTCCAGACATCAGACTTAGCCAAGTTGGCGTTGATAACTTACCTGGCGCGCACCCTGTCGATAAAACAGGAAAACATAAAGGACGTAAAGCAATCGTTCATACCTATAATGGGCGCGGTTTGTGTGGTATTTGCATTGATTGCCTGGGCAAACTTGTCAACAGCGCTGATGTTGTTTGGCGTAAGCATTTTGTTGTTGATTATGGGCCGTATAAGTGTTAAACAAATTGCGGTGGTGTGTATGGGCGGTGCAATAGTGCTGTGTGGGATTGTGTTTTTAGGCCCGCGCCGGCACATGTATATTACCCGTGTGCAAACATTTATGCACCCCGAAAAGGCCGATCCTGATAAAGCGCAACAGTCTAACCACGCCAAGATAGCAATTGCTACCGGCGGTGTGTTCGGCAAAGGCGTCGGCAACAGCGACGAGATAAATAGTCTGCCCGAGGCATACTCAGATGAGATTTATGCCATCATAGTTGAAGAGTATGGCCTGATCGGCGGGATATTTTTAATAGGCATTTACCTGTTCCTGCTATTCAGGTGTATAAAAATTGCAACCAAGGCCCCGAAGGCTTTTGGAACATTACTGGCTGCCGGCTTAAGCTTTAGCTTAACCATACAGGCCTTTGCCAACATGGCGGTAGCTGTTGGTCTCGGGCCGGTAACGGGTATTCCGCTCCCATTGGTAAGCATGGGTGGTACCAGTATATTGTTTACCAGCCTGGCATTCGGTATTATCCTTTCGGTTAGCAGGGATATAGAGGAGCCGAAAAAAGTGATAGTGGGAGAGATAAGGGAAGATGTGGCATTGGCTTAGGCAGAGCCACCTAATCCCCCTAAGGGGGAACAAAGAGGCGACGCAAATAAAAAAAGAAAGTTGATTGAATATTGATGAATACCGCCAGAACTCCCTGCCCCAAAGCGGGGAGCAAGGCAAAAAAGAATCAGTGAAATCATTCCAATCAATGAAATTGACAAAATTAAAAAATCGGTGAAATCATCCTCAGACCGGTGAAACGGCGTAGCCCTCTTGAGTGCCGCTGAAATCGGAAGAAGGACGAAAAATCACAGAAAGTAAATAACGATGGCGCAAAGTAAAAAACAACCCAATCAAAAACTCTCCCATCAGGGGGATGGGGGGCGCCGTATCATCATTAGCGGCGGCGGCACAGGGGGGCATATCTTCCCGGCTATTGCTATTGCCAATGCTTTGAGGACTATTGATCCTAACACGGAGATATTATTTGTTGGCGCCAAAGGCCGCATGGAAATGGAGAAAGTTCCTGCTGCCGGTTACAAAATCATCGGGCTGGATATACAGGGCATACAGCGTAAATCCATCTGGAAAAACGTAATGTTCCCGGTAAAGCTACTGATGAGTGTGCGCGAGGCGGTAAAGATCATCAAAGACTTTAAGCCGGACGCAGCTGTAGGTGTTGGCGGGTATGCATCGGGGCCATTACTTTATGCGGCATCGGTAAAAAATGTGCCTTACCTGATACAGGAACAAAACTCCTATGCAGGCATTACCAATAAGTGGCTGGGAAAAAAGGCCCAAAAGATATGCGTGGCCTTTGACGGGATGGAGAAGTTTTTTCCTTTCGGCAGGATAATAAAAACAGGCAACCCTATCCGCAGGGATTCGGTGAATATTGCCGGTAAACACATGCAGGCGCTGGAGCTGTTTAAGCTGTCGACATTTAAAAAAACGGTGCTGGTAACAGGTGGCAGTCTTGGTGCAGGCACATTGAATAAAAGTATCATGGCCGGACTGGAAAAGCTGATTGCTGCCGATGTGCAGGTGATATGGCAAACCGGTAAATATTATTATAAAGGGATAATAGAGAAGCTGGGTGAAAATTACCATCCTAATGTTCGCATTACCGAATTTTTAAGCAGGATGGATTTAGCCTATGCGGCGGCTGATCTAATCATATCGAGGGCCGGGGCCGGAACGATTGCAGAACTGTATATGGTAAAAAAGCCGGTAATACTGGTACCCTCGCCAAACGTGGCCGAAGACCACCAGACAAAGAATGCGCTGGCCCTTGTACAGGAAAATGCAGCTATCCTGGTGGCAGACCGCGATGCCGAAGCAAAGCTGGTTGACAGGGTGATTGAGCTGCTAAACGACAAAGAATTACAAAAGAAACTAAGCGACAACATTGGCAAACTGGCCATGCCTGACGCAGATGAAATAATTGCAAAAGAAGTGTTCAAACTCAGTAATAAGTCTTAAGACGTGAGCCCAAAGTCAGGAAATTATAATCCTGGTGTGCGACTCAAGACTTTAGACTCAAGACTTTAGACTAAGGAAGATGGAGCTAAGTAATATAAAACGTGTTTACCTGGTAGGTATCGGGGGGATCGGCATGAGTGGCCTGGCCCGGTATTTTCATCATTTGGGTTGCGTGGTGTGTGGCTACGATAAAACTTCTACCGACCTTACCAACGAGCTGCACAATGAAGGTATCCAGGTGATTTTTGAGGACCGTCCGGACTGGATTCCGTATAGCTTCCAGGCGCCTGATGCGTGCACACTGATCATTTATACACCGGCTATTCCAAAGGATTCGGCGATCCTGAATTTCTTCAGGGAAAAAGGCTTTGAGTTGTACAAGCGCTCGCAGGTATTGGGCATCATCAGCAAAGGAATGTACACCGTTGCTATCGCCGGCACGCATGGTAAGACTACCACATCTACGATGGTAGCACATATTCTGAAGGATTCAGGCAAAGATTGCTCGGCTTTTTTGGGCGGTTTATCCAGCAATTATCACAGCAATGTGCTGTATGGTAAAAATGATATTGTGGTAGTAGAAGCCGATGAGTTTGACCGTTCATTTTTGACCTTATACCCGGATATTGCCGTTATAACATCGATGGATGCCGACCACCTGGATATTTATGGGGACCATGCGCATCTGACAGACTCGTTCAAAATGTTTGCCTCGCAGGTAAAACAAGGCGGAACACTTATCCATAAAAAAGGCCTGCCTTTAGAAACCGGTCTGGTTTATGCGGTTGACAGCGATGCCGATGCCATGGCGTCAAACATCCGGATAGAGGATGGTAGTTTCTTCTTTGATTTTAAGAATAAAAACATCAGCATCACCAATATAAAAATGGGTATTGCGGGTTTACATAATATCGAGAATGCGACAGCAGCTATTGAAGCCTGCCTGATGCTTGATGTACCGGCTGATGCAATTAAGAATGCGCTGGAATCATTCAGAGGCGTACACCGCAGGTTTGAGTATATCATCAAGACCGATCAGCATGTTTTTATTGATGATTATGCGCACCACCCGGAGGAATTGAAGGCCGCAATCCGGTCGGTTAAAAAACTATATCCCGGCAAAAAGCTGACAACAATTTTTCAGCCGCATTTGTATACCCGGACCCGCGATTTTGCCGACGGCTTTGCCGAAGCGCTTGATTTGTCGGATGAGTTGATCATGCTGGATATATATCCCGCACGCGAGCTGCCTATTGAGGGCGTAAACTCGGATATGATATTGCAGCGCATGAAAAGTGCTGATAAACGCCTGATCAATAAAAAGGATGTGCTTAATGTAATAAAAGAAGAAAAGCCGGAGCTGCTGCTGACCGTAGGCGCCGGAGATATTGATACGCTGGTTCAACCCCTGAAAAAGATATTACTCGATGTTTAAAAAACGAATCTGGAAACCACTGCTGATAAGCCTTGCATGGGTAACATGCCTTGGCGGGTTGGTTGTGCTGATGAGTTTTATTGAAGAGAAAAAAAGCGAAGCGGTTTGCAGGGATGTAAAAATATATATTCCCGGCAACCAGTACTTTATTGACAGGGATGAGGTTGATAACATTTTGCAGGTGAACAGCCGGAGCCTGATAGGCCGCCGCATGCAAAACATAAATATCCAGGACCTGGAAAGTAAGCTAAAAGCAAATCCCTTTATAGAGTTTGCCAAGGTTTACACTGATATGGACGGCGTGATAAATGTGGAAATAAGCCAGCGTCAGCCCATTTTACGGGTAATGAACAGGTTTGACCAGGACTTTTATGTCGATCAGCATGGATTAAAGATCCCGCTGTCATCAAACTTTACAGCAAGGGTATTGGTAGCTAACGGTTATATCGACGAGGCTTTTGCCAACGTTGTGGACAGCCTGCATACGCCAATAGCAAACGAGCTTTTCAGAACAGCGGACTATATCCGGAAAGACTCATTATGGGATGCGCAGATATCTCAGCTTTATGTAAATAAAGATCATGAAATAGAACTGATACCCCGTGTGGGTAACAACCGCATATTAATTGGTCATGCCGATTCGCTCGAAAGCAAGTTTCATAACCTGCTGGTGTTTTATAAAAAGGCGTTGCCTTTGGTTGGTTGGGATGCTTATAAAGTGATAAACTTAAAATATGCCAACCAGGTGGTAGGAGTGAGGAATAATGTATTAAAATCTGACTCATTAAAGGCAAAGATGAGCAGTGATTCAACAAAAGCGATTAAGGATACATCTACTATAATTAAGGATAAGAATAAGAATTAAAATATGGACAAAACTTCAACTCAGGAAAAAAGCGCACCAATTGTGGTAGGATTGGACATCGGTACCACAAAGATCTGTGCTATTGTTGGACGTAGGAGCAAGAACGGGAAAATAGAGGTATTAGGCATCGGTAAGGCGGAGTCGGCCGGTGTTACCCGCGGGATGGTGTCCAATATAGATAAAACCGTACAGGGCATTGCGCAGGCTGTTGACATAGCCGGTACGCAATCGAATGTAGAGATTAAGGTGGTAAATGTGGGCATCGCCGGCCAGCACATCAAAAGCCTTCAGCATCGTGGCCTGATAACCCGTCGCGACCTGCAGTCGGAAATATCCCGCAAGGATATCGACAAGCTGGTTGAAGACATGTATAACCTGGTGATGCCTCCGGGCGAGGAGATCATTCACGTGTTGCCGCAGGAATTTACCGTGGATAACGAGCCGGGTATAAAAGACCCTATCGGTATGGCGGGTGTGCGCCTGGAAGCCAACTTCCACATTATATCCGGCCAGGTTACGGCCATAAAAAATATTGTTAAGTGCGTTAACAAAGCCAGCCTGCAAAGCGACGAATTGATACTTGAGCCATTGGCATCTTCGGAATCGGTATTGAGCGAAGAAGAAAAAGAAGCCGGTGTGGTATTGGTAGATATTGGCGGCGGCACTACAGATGTGGCTATTTTTCATGAGGGCATCATTCGTCATACAGCGGTTATCCCGTTTGGCGGTAACAGTATCACCGAAGACATCCGCGAAGGGTGCTCGGTAATGCGTAACATAGCAGAACAACTGAAAGTAAGGTTTGGCTCGGCTTTGGCGGATGAAAACAAAGAAAACGAGATAGTTTGTGTGCCGGGTCTGCGTGGTCGCGAGCCGAAGGAAATTTCGGTAAAGAACCTGGCTTACGTGATACAAGCCCGCATGGAAGAGATCATTGAGCATGTGTATTACGAGATAAAGTCATCCGGTTACGAGAAAAAGCTGATCGCGGGTATCGTTATTACCGGCGGCGGCGCACAGTTGAAACACCTGTCGCAGCTGGTTGAGTATGTTACCGGGCTGGATTGCCGCGTAGGTTACCCCAATGAGCACCTGGCTAAAAATGAGCTGCTGCCAAAGAATGTTTACGAGGAACTGCAAAGCCCCACTTTTGCTACCGGTATCGGTCTGCTGATCAAGGGTATCCAAAAAATGGAGTATAACGATTATGTGCCGGCTTTAGAGGAAGTAAAGGTTACAAAAACCAAATATACTGAAGACAAAAAGTTTGGCTTATTGGGTAAATTACTGGAAAGCGGCAAACGGTTTATTAAGGACGACATAGCTGATGAGGACTTTTTAAAGTAACATCGCCCCGCCGCACCCTGCTTTTTCCTTTGGAGAGAACTTAGGTGCGGCTAACGGGAAAGGTTCCAAAGGAGAAAAACCGTTAATTGTTTTAAACTTTTGAGAGGAACTTTCCACATCGGCCCTATCTTTCCACATATTGACAAATGTGGATAAGTGTTGTGCAAAAAGTCATAATATTACGTTAGATAAATCTATTTATTCGTCAATCACATATAACTGGAAATAAGCATTATGCAGTTTGAAATGTTAAAAGAAAAGTCGTCCATCATCAAAGTAATTGGTGTTGGCGGCGGCGGGGGTAATGCGGTAAACCACATGTACAGGCAAGGGATTACCGGTGTTGACTTTATAATTTGTAACACAGACGCCCAGGCATTAGAGCTTAGCCCCATACCTAACAAGGTACAATTGGGAGCAAGCCTCACTGAGGGCATGGGCGCAGGCTCAATACCCGAAGTCGGAAAAAATTCGGCTATCGAAAACATTGAAGATATTAAGCAGATGCTTGGCACAAATACCAAGATGCTGTTTATTACAGCAGGTATGGGTGGCGGCACCGGCACCGGGGCAAGCCCTATTATAGCCAAGGCCGCACGTGAGCTGGATATCCTTACAGTGGGAATTATTACCACTCCGTTTGCCTTTGAAGGCAAACGCCGTAAGCAGCAGGCCGACGCCGGTATGGAAGAATTGAAAAAGCATGTGGATTCGTTCCTGGTGATCAGTAACGACCGTTTGCGCCAGATATTCGGTAACCTTACCCTGGGTTCGGCGTTTGCGCAGGCTGATAACATATTGACTACCGCAGCCAAAGGTATAGCTGAAATTATAACGCTGCCCGGCTATATAAACGTCGATTTTAAGGATGTACGCACTGTAATGAAAGATAGTGGCGTATCCATAATGGGCAGCTGTGCGGCCGAAGGCGAAAACCGTGCGCTGAAAGCAGTTGAAGGCGCTCTGGCATCGCCGCTGTTAAAGGATAATGAGATAGAAGGAGCGCGTTATATCCTGCTGAATATCAGTTCCGGAAGTAAAGAAGTTACCATGGACGAGGTAAGTATAATTACCGATTATATTCAGGAAGAGGCCGGCCTGGCCGCCGATCTGATCTGGGGTAACTGCATTGATGAAAACCTGGGCGATAAATTATCGGTGACTATAATTGCAACCGGTTTCCAGACCAAGGACGAGCGCGAGAAAGAACAAAGCAGCAGAAAAGTAGTATCGATGCTGGTGCCCGAACCGGAACCCAAGGCTAAGGTGGTAAACGAGTTTATAACCCCCGTGAAACCCGACGCTACCACTGAGCCTTATATGAAAGGTACAAAGGAACCGAAGGAGGCAAAAGAAGAAGCTAAGCAAACCGGCATGTTCGATTTGTTTACGACACGCACAGAAGAGCCGTCGGTAATCAAATTCGACCTGATAGAAGAGGAAACTACTGCTGCCGAAACCGAGACGTCGGACGTTCCTGAAATGACTTTCAAGATAGCCGAACCTGCCGTAAACTTTATGCAGCAGCCTAAGGAGGAAGAGAAAGCTCCGGAACCAGAAAAAGAGCCTGAAATAGTGGTTGGTGCGGATGACAATAAAACAGATGAATCTATCGAGGAGCAATTGCGCAAATCACGTGAGCGCATCATGCGCCTGAAAGACCTGAGCATGAAGCTGCGGAGCAATAATATACAGGAGCTGGAAAGTGTGCCTGCCTACAAACGCAAGGAAATTGCCTTACAACAAACTCCGGCATCTAACGAAAGCCAGATATCGCGTTTCTCCTTATTGTCTGATGACGAAGGCAATACCGAGATCAGGAACAATAACTCGTTCCTGCATGATAATGTGGACTAGTGATCAGTTAATTGGAGATTAGTTAAGTAGAGATCAGGCGGGTGGGTAAATTAAATCTGCTGCGATAAATAGAAACATTCCTAATTGCATAAATAAGTAAGGCCCCGTGTTAACGGGGCTTTTGCTTTTTATAGACTCAAAGGGAGAGGCCTTCTTGACCAAATTATTTTACAGGGCAAATGAATGGCTACATTAAGCCTGCCTTTTTATTTTCTATACTATTATAACCAACTATATATGTGTAGATAGCACTTGGGACAAACATCAACTCTATGTTGTTAACGAAATTAAAACCCTCTTTATCAATCGTTGTAACTATAGCACTTTTTAATTTGTTTTTGTTGCAGAAATAAAATAAGCTTTTCAATTCGTTGTACGGATTATCGAATGGTTTATTTGTCCACTTTATCTCTACGGCCCAAATCGGTTTCAATTTTTTTTCATCCAGACCAACCAAATCTACTTCTCCGTCCTTCCATCTTGCATATCTTGGCGTAAAATAAATTCTATGCATCCATTGTGCAAATATGGCTGTTTCAACCATGTGGGGAAACTCATCATCAGTAGCCGTTAGTGGAGAAAATAGGGCACTTCTAAGCGATGGGTTGGTCAGATAAACTTTGTAATTTGTTTGTCTTTGAAACTTTTTTGCATTATCATCTATCTTCGTAACTGATTTTATCAAAAATGCAGCCTCTAGATATTCAAGATATTTTTTTAATGTAAGCTTATTAACACCGCTGGTGGTAGATAAACTTTCTAAGGAAACTTCATTCCCGCAATAATAAACAAGGGTCGTGAAAAAGGTATTTAATTCTTGTACGTTTTGTATGCCATATAAACTCGGGAGATCTCGCAATAACACCTTATCAATAATGTCGCTTTTTATATACCTGCCAATGTTTGATTGAATTTTTTCAGAAAAAATAACTTCAGGGTATCCGCCATAATTTATATAATCAATAAAATGGTTATTAAGTTCCTGAATATTTGTGGTACTAAACCATTGACTTTGCTTACCACGCCAATTGATGGAGGATTGAATCAGTAAATGATTTAAATTTTTTAAATGTATATATTCGTGAAAAGTGAGAGGAGGAAGCAAGAAATCGGTAAACCTGCCGGCGCCACTTTCAGAACTTTTAAGACGCAAGGCCGCTGCTGCCGAGCCTGAAGCAATAAACTTCGTATCAGGATAACTGTCAACCAAAACTTTTAAATGTATCTCCCAATTTGTTAAATATTGTATCTCATCAAAGAATACATAATATCCGCGAGGATCATCTATTCCATTGGCTGTTCGCGCTAAATGAAATAATTCTTCCAACCCCATATTAAAGTATAGCGGATTCTCGATGTTTATAAAACATACCTTATTTCTATCCGTAACTTTTTTTGAGAGGAGCTTGCCGATAGTATGATACATCATTACGGTTTTGCCAACTCGTCGGGGCCCCATAAGCACAACAGCTCTTTGCGGCTCTTTTTCTTCAACAAGGGGATAAAACAGATCGAAGTACAATCGAGTTTCATTTTTTTATACTGAACTTCAATATCATTGCTTGTCCACCATGGATTTTCATACCGTATTCTACTTAATTTTAGGTCATTTGAAATAGGTTTTAGCTTGATACTCATAGATTTAAACAATAGTGTTATTCAAATATACTTAAATTTTGAAATACTTGATAAATAAGAATATTTAAATACGCTTATTTTATAAAAAGCAAAAAATATTGACGACATTCCGGTTAAGGTTACATTTTATGCCTAAAACTCTTCGTCGTTTTGAGACGCATTTTCGAAGAAGAGCTGGGTGAGGGAAGTTGATATATTCAATATTCCGGGATTTGCTTCTAATATAACTAAAAGCACTGCGAGCAGTGCTTTTAGTTATATAGGTCTGAGCGACCTTGGCAATCCGGGGGTTACTTCAAAAACCCATTCAAGTACCCCAAAATCGTATTGGTTTGCATCATCAGGCTCACATGTGACTGGGCAGGAACTACCGCCAGGTGCGATTTTGGCATTGGGCCCATGTCAGCAGTAACGCCGCCGCCCAGTAACTTGTAGGTCCTGGCAAGTTCAACTTTATTCAATCCGTCATTATCACCAGCTATGATCAATACAGGCGCTTTGATTTTTGCAACGTTATCGTCGCCAAAGTCGAATGGCTGTGAGGCGAAAGCAATCATCTGCTCTATAAACTTTGTCCATTTAGTTTTGTCAGGCGCTACGGCATCGTAAGCGGTGTGCATGGGCGTATTGTTAAAAAATTCAGGCTTAAATGATTTGAAACCACTGGTTACTTCGGGTAGCCAGCCGGAACTTTTATAGGTAGAAGAAATGATCACTAATTTTGTTACCCTTTTAGGGCTTTGTATAGCAAACTTGTAAGCAACAGAGCCGCCCATGCTGTATCCTACAATATCGGCACTGTCAACTTTCAGGTAATCCATAACGCCTTCCACATCAGTTGCCATATTAGCATGGGTTAGCGGCCTGTCAGAATAAGGTGTGTGCCCATGTCCCTGCATCTCGATAGCAATAACTTTCCTGGTTTTTGACAGTTCAGGTATTATTTGTCCCCAGTTTCCTTCGATGGTCATAAAGGCGCCGTGCAGTAAAACTATAGGTCGGCCCTCGCCATATACTTCGTAGTAAACTTTAATGCCATTAACCGGTGCATAGCCGCTGGCGGAAGGCTTGATCTGTTGCCCGTTTGATTGGGTTATTGTAAAAATGATGCTGATTGCAATCAGCATTATCGGCTTAGTGACTTTGAATGATTTTTTCATGACGTTATTGTATTAGGTTTGAATTAACAATACAAATATGCAACAGATTCGCGCATTCAACCGTGTGCGAAAATGACAACTTAGGGGGCGAATGGTGCCAAATATTTTTGTCTCAGGGTTATGCGTTTTATTTTATAATTAATCATTAAACAAGTTTCTCGGTATCCAACCAATCTCTAATCATTGATCCCCGCTCACCAGTTTATAGGCTATTATAAAAAGTAATAATGATTGTAGCTACACGTTATTAAGGCTATATTTGTACATTTATAAAACACTTTAAACTTACGGGTTTGGATATATTTAACAAGATCTCGAAAAATATGGGCGGTCCTATCGGGCAGCACCAAAAATGGTCGCATGGGTATTTTTCATACCCTAAGCTGGAGGGGGAAATAGGTCCGCATATGGAATTTAACGGCAAGGAACATGTGGTTTGGAGCCTGAACAATTACCTGGGCCTTGCCAATCATCCTGAAGTTAGACTGGCCGACGCACAAGCCGCCGCTGACTATGGGATGGCTTATCCTATGGGCGCCAGGATGATGTCGGGAAACTCAAGGCATCATGAAGAACTGGAGCAAAGCCTGGGTGCGTTTGTGGGTAAGGAGGATGCCTTCTTGTTAAATTATGGCTACCAGGGCATGGTATCCATTATTGATACACTGGTTGACAGGAACGACGTAATTGTGTATGATGCTGAATCACACGCCTGTATCATTGATGGTTTGCGAATGCACATGGGTAAGCGTTACGTTTACCAGCATAACGATATCGAAAGCTGCGAGAAACAATTGGAGCGTGCCACTAAACTGGCTGCTGAAACCGGCGGCGGCATATTGCTGATAACCGAAGGCGTATTCGGCATGTCGGGCGCACAGGGTAAACTAAAAGAGATTGTTGAACTTAAAAAGAAGTTTAACTTCCGCCTGTTGGTTGACGATGCTCATGGTTTCGGTACCATGGGGCCAACCGGCGCCGGTACCCACGAAGAACAGGATTGTGTGGATTGTGTGGATGTATACTTCGGTACTTTCGCTAAATCGATGGCCGGCATTGGTGGTTTTGTTGCAGCCGATAAAGTGATTGTTGATTACCTGCGCTATAACATGCGTTCGCAGATATTTGCCAAGGCATTGCCTATGCCTATGGTAATTGGTTTAAAAAAGCGTTTCGAAATGCTGACTTCGATGCCGGAGTTGCGCGAAAAACTTTGGCTGATAGCCCGCACATTGCAAAATGGCCTGAAAGAACTTGGCTTTAATATCGGTAACACCAACACCATGGTTACCCCGGTGATTATGGAAGGCGAACTATTAGAAGCTACCGCACTTACCCGCGATTTGCGGGAGCATTACGGCATATTCTGCTCTATCGTGGTTTACCCGGTAATACCTAAAGGCCTGATTATTTTGCGCCTGATACCAACGGCAGCCCATAGCCTGGAAGATGTACAACGCACATTGGATGCCTTCAGCGAAATGGCGGCAAAGCTAAAAGCCGGTTTTTATAAAGAGAACAAGCTGGTGGTTGATGAACTGACCCAGGTTTAAAAAATGCGATTTATATCAAATCCCTTTCGGTAATCCGGGAGGGATTTTTTGTTGAAGGGGCGTAGAGTCGCAATGCTTCGCGTCTCCCGCTGACGTAAATTAATCAAAAATATCCATCGCCGTTTCCCAATGCTTTTCTATTTTTACCATTCACCATTTACCGATTTAAAACGTTATGTTATCACGCAGAGATTTTATCAAGATTAACGGCGTAACCACCGCCGGTATCGGCCTTGGCTTAAAACCGGCCTGGTTTGCAACAGCAGCAGAATTTGAAAGCAAGCGCCCTAAACTTTCCGACCGTAAGTTTACCAGCAAGGCCGTTGAAGCAACCATAAAAAACATCAAATCGGCCATTAAAGACCCTGAACTGGCCTGGCTGTTCGAAAATTGCTATCCTAATACTTTAGATACTACCGTAAATTACTCAGAAAAAAACGGCCGCCCGGATACCTTCGTGATCACCGGCGACATCAATGCCATGTGGATGCGCGATTCTTCTGCACAGGTTTGGCCTTACCTGCCACTGATAAAGAACGACCCTGAATTAAAGAATGTTATTAAAGGTGTATTGAACCGCCAGGCCGCGTGTATATTGATTGACCCGTACGCCAATGCCTTTAATGAAGGCCCAACCGGCAGCGAGTGGGACAGTGACCGCACCGACATGAAACCCGAGCTGCATGAGCGTAAATGGGAAGTAGATTCACTTTGTTATCCCGTAAGACTGGCCTATAACTATTGGAAGATCAGCGGCGACATCAGCTTTTTTGACGAAAACTGGCAAAAGGCCGGTAAGAGGATAGTTGCTACCTTTAAAGAACAACAACGGAAAAATGGAAAAGGCCCATATCATTTTCAGCGTAAAACAGAAGTTTCTACCGATACCGCTCCCTTAAGCGGCTTTGGCAACCCCATAAAACCGGTTGGATTGATATGCTCTATTTTCCGTCCCAGTGACGATGCGACTATCTATCCGTTCCTGATACCATCCAACTACTTTGCAGTAACCAGCCTTTATCAAATGGCCGAAATGTATGAGCGTATCGGGAAGGATACAGCGACCGCAGCAACCTGTAAAACGCTGGCGGCCGAAGTTGCACATGCCCTGCAAAAGTATGCCACAGCGCAGCACCCGGTTTATGGCAAGGTGCTGGCTTACGAGGTAGACGGGTTCGGTAACCAGTTATTTATGGACGATAGTAATGTGCCGAGCCTGCTGGCTTTACCCTATTTAAATGCGCTCTCAACCCACGATCCGCTTTATCAACACACAAGGAGAATGATCTTAAGTTCAGCCAATCCTTATTTCTTTAAGGGCAAGGCTGCCGAAGGTATTGGTGGTCCGCACGTAGGGCTGAATTACATATGGCCAATGAGTATTATCATGCGCGCACTCACATCAAACGACAAAACCGAGATTGCAAAATGCCTGCACTGGCTTAAAACCACACACGCCGGAACCGGTTTCATGCATGAGTCGTTTAATAAAGATAATGCGGCTGATTTTACCCGTAAATGGTTCGCCTGGGCCAATACGCTGTTTGGCGAGCTGATTATTAAAATACATAAATATCACCCGGAATTGCTGGCATAACTAATTACTGGGTTTTTAGTTTTAATATTTGCGATGTAATTGCATTGGAATATTGATTAAGATGTAATGCTTTTGTTTTGGTGTTTGCAACCGATGTGAACTTTATATTAAAAAACTGTAAAAATATTATTGATTTATAATATTTATTACAAACTTATTGAAAATATATTGGCAAGTATTTAATAGTGTGTAAATAGAGGTTGTAAGCTAGAAATGTTGAAAAAAACCACTTTAAACGCATTATTTTTATTTGGCAAAAGTTTTTAATTAAGAAAAAACATTTTAGATTAGCTTTATAAAACAATAAAACCTCATTATTTTAAAAAAGGAGTAACTGAAATGAAAAAATTTACTGAAGTAAAGGAGTTGGTAGCATCTTTGGAAGCAGATGCTGACAAGTTTTACAACAAGGGTAACAGCGCAGCCGGTACCCGCGTAAGAAAAGGCATGCAAGACCTGAAAAACCTGGCACAGGCTATCCGCCTTGAAGTTCAGGAAGCAAAAAACAAAGCGTAAGTAAAAACGATAATCTTTACTTTGTTACAAGAAAAGCCCATTCCGGATTATCGGAATGGGCTTTTTGGTGGTGCGCCCGGCAGGGCGCATTTACTTGGCGGTGCAAGTCCGCTATGGGCCCGTTAAGGGGAACCATTAGCCGAG
>NZ_JAUMKC010000037.1 GCF_030519355.1 Mucilaginibacter sp. L3T2-6 | reverse complement strand
GTATACCACATTCCCACACCCCACAATAACAAGCTTTTTATTAATGATTTCACTCTGCTAATCTAAAGGGCCTTGACGTTTATCCGGCTAAGCGCTTTTGGTTGCTTACATGGTGGTTAAGGGGCGGTGTGTTTTTTAGTACAGAAGAGCAAATTACTTAAATTAAAAAATGCGAACATCTTACGCGGTTAATGAATTGCTTCAGAAAATCCATTTCGTGGCGGCTTTATGTTGGCACCAACAATAGTAGGATTCTTATACTGTTAAGCAATTTGCAATAATATCATTTTAAAATCGCGTATTTGACTCTGATAACGTGGTTGTTTTCACCCATATAGTATTTATACCACTACTTAACTTTACCAAAAATTAAAGTATTATATTTTAGATAAATAAATATATAATAAAAGTTAAAGTTTAATAAGGATTGATATTGGCTCACTATGAACCATTCAAATGGGTCGAGAGGCTGCCTGATTAAACAAAAAATACAAAATCTTGACATTATTGTAGAAAGCATGGGAGCTAAACCGCCAATCATTGAGCAATTAAAGGAGTATGTGGAAACTATCGGCAGACGCTTAAAATATCAGGCGATCGATGAGTCCAGTGGCATCATTGCAGAAATGGTGATCGCCCTAATTATGATAGTTTTGATCTTAATCACATTTATTTTATTCAATATCACCTTGGCGCTGATCTTCGGGCACTGGTTAGGGTCCACATGGAAAGGATTTGTGGTTATAACCGCATTCTATGCTTTGTCTGTCGTATTAGCCAGATTACTTCGAGAGAGTCTTCAAGACCAATTAATTCGGCTATTTATCAAAAAAGTATTCTCAAAAATTAAATCATAATTAATCAAAACAATCTACCAAAATGGATCAGAACAATCAGCATAGCGAAGGCCCGGTGGCTACAGCTATAGAACAACAAACAGCAAAAATCCCTTCAGATTTCTTCTTATGGGCAGCAATGGCTTCCATGGGAGCCTCTTTAACGCTAAAGGTCATGGGACAGAAGCACACCGCTTTATTTATCGGACAATGGGCTGCCCCGTTTCTATTATTTGGCGTCTACAATAAGCTGGTAAAACTGGAAGGCCACGATAAAAATGATAAATAATAAAAAATGGGAACTGGGACATGCTTGAAAAATAAATGATATGAAAGGTGAAATAATTTTGAATACCAGGAAACTTCAGGCGGAGGTCGACCGCCTAAGAACACTGGAAGCCGCACAAAAGGTATCGCTTGCCGCTCATTTCAGTAGTCCATCTGCAATTTTTATAACGGCAAGAAATGTCTTTACGAAACAAAGGGTAAATGGTTCGCAAACTGGAATAAAAAGACCGGATTTGCTGACCATTTTATTTTGTTTCGTTTTACCGGTTGTGCTCAATCGAACCATTTTCAGGCGTGCCAATTTCTTTGTAAAAGGGCTGAATTTTTTAATGGCGAAAAAGGCTTCAAGGATGGTTACACTAAGCAACCTGGCACAATTGCTAAAAAGTGGTAAAAATATGATTATCAGAATATTTTTAAAATATAGCACGGCCCATCTGCGTGTAAACAACTAAATAAACAAAAATTAAAAATTTCAACTATTATGAATTTAACATTTACGAGACTGTTGCTAATGATTGCCATGATGGGATCAGCAAATACACTCTTTGCACAGCACCCTATGAAGGATGCCGACAGCACACACCGTTTTCAAAAGAAAAGTTTCAGAACATTTTCTATCGGCTTAAATGCCGGGATGCTCACAACCTATACACCCTTCAATGGCCCCAATAATGGCGATTACCGTACACCTGAAGAGAAATTGGGTTTTGGAGGTTACATTAAACAGCAAATATTGCCTGGCTTCGGATTACAGGCAGATTTCCTGGCAGGAAAAGTTAATGCCTTTCGCGCAAATTCGCTAGCTACAGGCAGTGATGCTCAACAAAACAGCAGTTTCGAGAGCCGTATTGATTGGTCCGCTTCACTAAGTGGAAATTTTACGGTTGCCAATTTAAGTCTTAATCAAAAACATAGTCTTTTATCCCCTTATCTTACAGCAGGTGCGGGATACATGTCTTCCAGCGCGAGTGTAAGAAATACTCCTGCCGGAGCCAGCACCCCTTATGAACGGAACTGGTTCGTCCCGGTAGGGGCAGGATTTAAGATCGGTTTGTCGCAGGTGGTTAACCTTGACTTTGGATACAGCGTGTACTTTATGAAAACCAATAATTTTGATGGTGTCAGGGGCGGAATGAACGATAGGTTTTCATATGCCCATGGAGGTTTAGAAATCGCATTAGGTAAAAAGCACGCCCCGCAACTACAAAACTATAGCGCGATTGCAGCGTTGCGGGAACAAACTGCGGCAGAGAGTGCAGATCTGCGAACCGAGCTTTCAGCTTCTGAACAAGCTAGGCTTGCCATGCAATCACAATATAATATAGACTTGAGCGATGATGACCAGGATGGCGTAGCCAACAAATTTGATAAATGCCCCGGATCGCCGGCAGGTACTACAGTTGATGGATCTGGGTGCCCGTTAAAAGTACAAGCCCCAGTGGAAACCACTAAAGTAGTGGTTGTTACGGATGAAGACCGTAAAGTAGTAGGTGAGGCAATCAAAAATCTGGAGTTCGATTTGGGCAAGGCGACCATTAAGTCGAAATCATACCAAACATTGAACCGCGTTGCCAACCTACTGATGCAAAAAAACTTTAGCTTAAAGCTTGCGGGCCACACGGATAATACCGGTTCAGCTGAATTAAATTTACGCCTGTCAAAAGATCGTGCAGAAGCTGTCAAAGCTTACCTGGTTTCGCAAGGCGCAAATGCTTCACGAATAGAAGCTACCGGTTACGGTGAAGACCAGCCGATAGCAACTAACAAAACCGCAGCCGGCCGTCAGCAAAACCGCAGAGTTGAATTCTCATTATTATAATCCCCATAAAAGTCATCACTATGAAAAAGTTTATTACCATCGCGATAGCAGCGATTTGTTGTGTCGGTTTTCATGCCAGTGCACAAATTCAGGAAGGAAATGTCATGGTCGGCGGGAACTTAGCTAACCTCAACCTCGGCTTAAATACCCCTAAAGTATTCAGTCTCGATATAACACCTAAAGCAGCCTGGTTTGTAGCCGATAATGTTGCATTTGGTGGTTATGTAAACCTGGGCATCCAAACAGCGCAGGGTTCCAGTACAACAACCACCTATGGTGTTGGCGCGTTAGGGCGCTATTATACCGGCAAGGACGTCGAGGTATTGCGGCACGGCAGACTTTATGGGGAGGCAACCCTTGGCATCGGCGGCACTAACGTAAGCAATGGCGGCGGCAACACCAATGGTCTTGATTTTAGCTTCGGGCCGGGTTTTGCGTATTTTATTACGCCCAGTATAGGACTCGAAACACTACTAAAATACAACGGTCTTGGCGGGTTCGGAGACCAGGGCTATCAAAGTAAGCTTAACTTATCTTTCGGTTTTCAGATATACCTGCCTGGGAAAGCCACTACAAAAAAAATAAAGAGTGACCTTAAGTAATTAATGTAGGAAACAAGCACCGGGCAATCCTCCCGGTGCTCTATTAAAATAGAGGTTTTAAGATATCAAAAAAACGAAAAGAACAACAGATCAAGGTTCCAGAATTTTTAAGATGTCTTTCGGTGCATTGTTGGTGGGCGTGACCATCTCATGAGCGTTTCGACAACCTTAATGAACTATTCCATTAAAATCTGCTGAACGCACGGTGAATTAATCATTTTAATAGTAAGCAAATAAATATTTTGCATAACATGTGTCTTTCTGATCACTGTCTTAACTAGGGAACCATTTATCCCGATAGCCGGTATTTTTCACAGGGCCTGTAATAATACGTTGGCAAACTTAAATAACTACTCCATTGTTATTTATTCGAAACAATTAACAACGAATAGTCTATATTTGGTCTGGCCCGCTCTTTCATTTAATCACGCCGCCAGACTATGCTGAAATCTAAACCGAACTATATCATAGCGATTGGCGCATCCGCAGGCGGCCTGGACGAGATTAATCTGTTTTTTGACCATACTCCGCTGGACGGTGTTTCCTATGTGATCGTGCAGCATTTATCGGCCGAGTTTAAGAGCCGGATGGTCGAATTGCTATCCCGGCACAGCAAGCTGGTTGTCAAAGAAGCGCAGAACAGCACGACCGTCTACAGTAATGAGGTTTACCTCATCCCGAACGATAAATTCATGACCATCAGGGAAGGACGTTTACACCTGACCGAGAAGGAAAAAGTTGCGGGTCCTCATCTGACGATCAATTCTTTCTTCAACTCATTGGCGGCCGATGCCGGTGGAAAGGCCATTGCAGTGGTGCTTTCAGGGCTGGGTTCGGATGGCACAGAAGGCATCAGGTCCATCAAAAAGGCTGGGGGCATGGTCATCGCACGGAACCCCGAAACCAGCGCATTTCCCAGTATGCCTTCTAACGCCATTGCCACCGGCATGGTCGATTTTATCCTGGAACCGGAACTGATGCCGGATGCCATCGAGGATTATGTCAAACACGAAGAAGAACTGCTGGCCGGTTCAAAAGATGATGAAGCGCTGATCACCGCGATCACCAACCTGATCAAAGAAAAATCCCCGCTGGATTTTACCGACTATAAAAAAACGACCATACTGCGCCGGACCAAAAGACGTGCGGCTTACAGCAATTGCGGCACGCTGAAGAAATACCTGGAGCTGCTCAAAGAAAACCCGCAGGAACTGGAGGCGCTGGCCAAGGATTTTCTGATCAGCGTTACTTCCTTTTTCCGGGATAAAGAAGCCTTTCATTATATCGGCGATACAATTTTTCCAGCGCTCTTGGCAAAACACCTACCCGGTGAAGAGCTCAAACTGTGGGTAGCCGGCTGCGCTACGGGAGAAGAAGTTTATTCGCTGGCTATCCTGCTTTGCGAGCAGCTGGAAAACGGCTACAAGGACATCGTCATAAAAATATTCGCGACCGATATCGACAGTGAGGCCCTGGCCCATGCCGGCCGTGCGGTTTACGGTAAAGAGATCGAAAAAGATGTTTCGCCCGATCGGTTGGAAAAATGCTTCACTAAAGAAGGCGATCACTATAAGATCAAACCGGATATCCGGAGGATGGTGATCTTTGCCCAGCATGACCTGGTCAAGAATCCGCCTTACTGCAACATGGATTTTGTGAGCTGCCGGAACCTGCTTATTTACATGACGCCGGTCCTGCAGAAAAAGATCTTCAATATCCTGCTCTTCGGTCTGAAGCTGGGCGGCTATTTGTTCTTAGGATCCAGCGAAAACCCTACGCCAATCATGGAGGAACTGGAGGTGATCAATAAAAAATGGCGCATCTACAAGAATATAAAAACCCGGAGAGCCGTCAGTTTCGAAGCTTTCAACTTACCCGAACTCCTAGAGGTGAAAAGAAGCACCGCCCAAACCCGTGAACTGATCGCTAAGAACATCACCAACAGCCTGGCAGAAACGATGAACACCGAGATTGCCAGCGCACTGGGTTATGTGGCGGTCTGCGTGGATGAACATCACCAGGTCATCAAATTCTATGGTCATACCTCGCGGTATTTGCTTCAGGAAAACTTTAATACTGACCTGTCGGCATTGCTGCCGAAGTCGCTGGCGATCGCTTATCATACTCTCATCGCGGAAGCTGGCCAAACCGGTCATCCTGTCAAAGTCAATGGCATCGCTGTTAGTCATAACCAGGCGCAGATGAACGTCGATCTTTCTGTCAGTCCGGTCAGGATACGAGATGGCGACCCTGCTTTGTTCTTGGTCGTTTTTACAGAGAGCAGTGCTGTCGTGGAAGAATCGGCTGTTTTTGACGAAAAGATCTACCACGACCGTTATACTCAAAACCTGGAACTGGAGGTCAGGGAACTAAAGGCAAAGCTGAGCTCCGCTTATGAACTTTTGGATGCGTCCAACGAGAATATGCAGTCCTTTAACGAGGAACTGATCTCGGCTAACGAGGAGATGCAAAGTACCAATGAGGAGATGCAGTCGGTCAACGAAGAGCTGCATACGATCAATGCCGACTATCAGTTGAAGAACAAAGAGTTGATGGAGCTTAATGACAACCTGAATAACTATTTCCGGAGCAATATAAACGGGCAGTTATTTGTGGATAGTGAACTTCTGCTGATGAAGTTCTCCCCTGGTAGCTTAAAACTCATCAACCTGCTGGAAACCGATATCGGGCGGCCGTTAAGCAATATTTCTACCAATATCAAGCTGGATACCATTATACCAGATATCCGGCAGGTTATTGCCGAAGGCGCCATCTTGAGCAAGGAGATCGAAGCCACTAATGGTCGGTGGTATCAGGTCATGACCATGCCCTATATTCAGCAGGCAGATAACCAGGTCAACGGGGCCATCATTACCTTCAACGATGTTACCGAACTCAAAAAAGCGCTACAGGAAGTCGATAAGAAAAATGCCAGCCTGATGCGCATCAATGCCGACCTGGATAATTTCGCGCATGCCACCTCGCATGATCTCTTAGGTCCCTTGAATAATATCGAATTAAGTATCGGCACCATCAACCGCAGGGTGACCGACCCGGAAATGCAGCGTTTCTTAACCATCATCAATTCTTCGGTTAAAAAGTTCAGTACCATGATCAAAGAGATCGGTACGGTGGCTAAGATCGAAAACGACCGGCTGGCCAGTGAAATGATCGATCTGGATGAATTGATCAACAACATTGAGTGGAGCCTGGAAAATAAGATCGAGATCACCGGCGCGGCGCTGACCCGGGATTTTGCGGTCCTGGAAATACATTTTTCCAAAAAGAACTTAAGAAGCATCCTTTATAACCTGATATCCAATGCGATCAAATTCAGGTCCGAACTGCCGCCGGTGATCACGCTCCGAACTTTTATGGACGAGGGCGAGATCGTGCTGACCGTGGAAGATAACGGCAAGGGCATTCCCGCATCCGGGCTGCAAAAGATCTTCGATCTTTACGGCAGGCTGGAAACGGAAGTGGAAGGCAGCGGTATCGGATTGTACCTGGCCCGGAAGATGATCAATGCCGCGGGGGGCAGCATGGCTGTCGAAAGCGAAATAGGCAAAGGCAGTAAATTCACCCTGCGTTTTAAAAATGGCGAGGAACTAAATGAAGCTGTTGGTTAAATGTGAATGTAGGGGATTAAAATGCTAACCTCGCTGTCCTGACCGCTGTTTGATTCGAGCTTGAAAGTGCCGTTTAGCAGGTTGATCTTATTTTGGATCGTTTTCAGGCCGATCCCGTCATTTTTACTTTTCTTATTGAAACCGATCCCGTTATCACTAACGATGATGCTGACGTTTTTCTTATTGACGTGGATGTTTACGGCGGCTTTTGAAGCGCGGGCGTGCTTGATAATATTCATGACCAGTTCCTGGGTGATACGGTAGATCGCGAGTTCCATCTGCTGGTCGATCCCATTGATCAGGCCGGTAAAGTTGCAGTGGATGACCAAGCTGTGGCTAAATTGCCGGCAGAGATCTTCGATCGCTTCGGTAAGGCCGTATTCTTCCAAGATGGCCGGGGTCAGTTCGTGGGAAATGCGCCGTGTTTCCTTAATGGCTGCATCGAGCAGTTTATCGGTATGATCCGTGATATACTCGATCTGCGCCAGCAACTGCTCGATATTTAAATTCTCCTTATTATAATCCTGCAGCAAACTCATTTTTACGCCGTACAAAAGCTGGCCGACACCATTGTGCAGGCTTTCGGCGATACGCTTTCTTTCGATCTCCTGGATGTTCAGCGTCGCCCAGTAGATTTTTTGATTTTGGCTGATGACCATTTGCACCCGCTCTTCCTCCGCTTTTTTCCGGCTGCTGATATCCAGGTTCGTTGCGACCAGCCCGTCGTTCAGTTTGACGAACATACAGGAAAACCACTTATTAAACCCTTCATGCGGGTAAAAATATTCCATTTGCTCTGGAACCCCGGTTTCCATGACTTTGAGCATGAGTGTAAAGATACCCGCTTCCCGGATGCCCGGGTACTCCTGGGCATAAAGCTTACCCACCAGGTCAGTGCGCCCGGTTTCACGTTCCAGCTCTTTATTGACGATCCTGATCACAAAATCTTCGATCTGTCCCTGTTCATCACGCTTAGCCTGCAGCACGGACATGCCGATTAGGCTGGTGTCAAAAACAGACTGTAAGAGACCTTCGGATTCCTGCAGATAGGCATTGATATTACTGGAATCTCGCATCTTTATGTCGTCATCTTGCTGGCTGTTATTTTTACGCATGGATTAAACTGTTAAGATTAAAGCGTTCGTCCGGCGAATAGTTTTGTAAGTTACGATATTAAATCAATCCTGAGCTGGTAATTAATATTTGCCTGCCGGGGACAGCGTGGATAATTCGTTGCCAATGACCGTGATCAATTCTGGAGGGATTGCCTTTGGCTCGATAGTCCATACCCCGTCCAACTGGTATATATAGACATTCCGGTTTTGCGGGATGAGCACCACCCAGCCGGGATACGGCGCATTTTTGATATAATGGACAAACAGTTTCAGCACTTCGCCGGAACTGGGTTCTCTAACTTGCATAGGGATCATATTTGTAGGATAATTTACTTTAAATAAAGGTGCTCTCTGGCCAGCTGCCGCGCAGTCATCATCGCTCAGGTAAAAAACGATTCATCCCGTATGGGGAAAGTCTCAACGGACCGATAGATCTGCAGAAATGTTTGTTCTAAAATTTCCTCGGCTTCTTCCTGGATCGGCAGGATGCGAAAGATCGCTAAGAATAATGCCCTTGCGTAAGCATCATAGATCATCGTCATACCAGCCCTGCTTTTTATCCGAACCAACTGCACCAAATCTGCATCGGAAAACATGGCGGCTTTGAATACCGTGCTGCCCATATTATTGAATTAACGCACTGGTGAGCAGGCGGCATTGCTCGGTAAGCTTTATTGTGCTTAGTTCCACCAAAATAATCGCGTCTGGTAAAGTGATAGCCTGTTCGAATGCACCGATCACATAGGCCACGGTAGCTCTCGCGGACAAAGGTACCTGCCTGACGGGTGTCAGGACAACACCCGTGCACTCATCTGGCAGTAAAATAGTTCTGGATAAAAAATGGGTATAGCCGCATTGCAGCAGCATCGCGATCAGACCGGGTGTGAGTTCTTGGTGCATGAGTCCTGTTTAAGGTTCAAAAATAGCCACCTGAACTTACCCTCGAAACGTAGGAATACCCCGGACGGGCAGGTTAAATACTCTAAATTCAACATTAAATAATACCATGCAACATTGCAAAGCGGATCAGCGCCACGGTATTGCGTGAGCCCGTTTTATCGATCAGCTGCTGCCGGTGATTTTCGATGGTCCGCTTGCTGGTAAACAATTTGTCGGCGATCTCTTGGTTGGTGAACCCTTCAGCCACCAGGCTAAGGATCTCAATATCCCGGCTGGTAAACTCCAGGTCGTAATTTTCTTTTACGGTAACCAGGTCCGGTATAGCGAGCAGGCGGTTAACCAGCCGGGTGGTGATCTCCTCACAGATATACTGGTTATACTTTTGAATGTGCTTAACTGCGAAGATCAGCTCGTCCGGACTGCTGTTTTTCAGCAGGTAACCATTCGCGCCGGCCTTTAATGCTTTCAGGATGACCTTTTCATGATCCAGCGCGCTCAGAATGATCACCTTAACCTTAGGGTGCTTTGCTTTGACCTGCGCGGTCAGCTCCAAACCGCCAACTTCGGGCATATTCAGATCTGCAATGATCATATCCACTCCGGTGCCGCTTAACAGCAGGTCAAGTGCTTCCTGCCCGTTTGCGGCTTCACTGACCACCTCGAACCTCGGCTCTTTTTCCAACATCGCTCTCAGGCCGCCGCGCACCATATGGTGGTCATCGGCTAACATTATTTTGATCATGCACTCGCAGTAAAAATTTAGTAAGGAACTAAACTACAATAACAAAGCCAGAAAATAACAGCCTGCCGGTAATCATCAGTTAAACAGAGTATAAATTTTCCTGGGCGGCATGGGTTTACCCCCCGGATGTATAAATACCGCCGGGTACCTTTGACCATCTTGTTATTCATCTCAACATTTGCCGATGCCATTTTTAGACCATGTATTACAGCCGCCCGCCTATGGCTGGAAAGATCCTTCCGGCGCTTTGAGTCGGCCCACTTCCGCGCAGATCGCGGGAGAGTTCTTCACCAGGCTGAATATATTCCGCAGCCGCAAGAACTGGCTGCCGTTTTTCAGCTGGCTGAAGGTGTTGTTCCTCGTGCCTTTTTTTGTCCTGTTCCTGTTCAACTTCCTGCATTGGTGGACCTTTCTGGCCGCCTTTGTTTACGGCATGATCATTATGGGGACGCACGGCACCATCTGGCACCATCGTTATTGCACGCACGGGGCGTTCCGTTTCCGTAACCGGTTCTGGCGGTTCATCACTCAGAATCTGACCATCAATGTTATACCGGAAGAGATCTACGTAATATCCCATCATGTACACCACGCCAAATCGGATCAGCCAGGCGACCCTTATAACGCGCAGGCTGGTTTTCTTTATTGCTTTTTAGCAGACGTTAACCATCAGCCTATCGCCAAAGACCTGGCTGCGGAAGATTATAACCGGGTCAAACAGCTAATGAAACATACAGGGGTCAAGGCCAATACCTTTGTGCAATACCAGCGCTGGGGTTCTTACGCTCATCCCGGACGAGCCATGCTTTCCTGGCTGCTCAACTGGTCTTTCTGGTACCTGGTTTTTTACCTGATCGGCGGTCATGCGTTGGCCTGTAGCCTGTTCGGAGCGGCCGGAATCTGGGCAGTCGGGGTCCGTACTTTTAATTATGATGGTCATGCCAAAGGCCAGGACCGGCAGCGGGAAGACATAGATTATAATCATCATGACCGTTCGGTCAACCAGCTCTGGCCCGGTCTGGTCGCCGGGGAATGGCACAATAACCATCACCTGTATCCAAAAAGCGCGCGCAGCGGCTTTAAGCCTTATCAACTGGACCTGGCCTGGTGTTTTATCTGGACGATGCGCCAAATCGGCGTGGTTACGCATTACCGGGACTATAAAAAGCAATTCTGTAAACGATATCTAAACCCTTCTGATGAACAAGCAAAGCCATAAACGCCGTCCAACTGCGCTACACCTGAACCCAGAACAACTCAGGGGCTTTTTCCTGGCGCACCTGAACCGCATACGTTGCGCTAAATCGCATTTGTATGAAAGGCTGCCGGAGCTGGAAGAACAAGCCGATTTCAAAGACCTGAAACAGGCCATTTCCGAAACCTGGGAAGCTATCGGCAGGCAGATCGCGCGTATGGATGAAATCTATGTCTTACTGGAAGAAGAACCTCCAAAAGCCTATGCCGATGAATTGGTGGAGTTTTTAGAAAACGGTTTTTCGGCGATTTTTCAGGATAGGGCCACCGTCAAATTAAGAGACCTTTCCATAATCTTTTATTTGTCGCTGATCGAAAGCATTGAACTTGTGTCTTTTCAGATCCTGCATATGGCGGCCGTTGATTTCCCGGGCAAACAGATCAGGCAATTATTACAGAAGAATTTCGATGAGTCAAAAGCCGACCGCGTATTGTTCCTCCAGATCACTGCAGTTTACATTAATTAATTATGTCAGGAATCAATAAAGTCATCTTAGTAGGACACCTTGGCAAGGACCCGGATCTGCGCCGCCTGGCGGATGAGGTCGCTGTTCTCAGTTTTCCTTTCGCCACCAGTGAAACGGTCAGTAAGGACGGCAAAAAAGTAGAATTAACAGAGTGGCATAATATTGTCATGTGGCGCGGCCTGGCCGAAAATGCTGCCAGATTGCTTAAAAAAGGCAGCCTTGTTTACTTGGAAGGAAAGACCCGCACGCGCTCTTTCAGTGACAAGGATGGGATCAAAAAATACACCACTGAGATCGTGGTCGAGCATTTTACGCTTTTGGGCAGGAAAAGCGATTTCGAGGAGATCACGACCGAAACCCTGCAGCCGCCTTTTGATGTTGGTAGATAGACCGCATGATATATTTACTGCGGTCCGTTAAAGGAATGCCGGCCCAAAACTGGTGCTGTCGGTGCGCTGCAAGCGTCGTCAGCGAAGCCCCACTGCGAGACCAGGGACAGGGTTAGAGTGCAGACCAGGGTCAATGCTAAACGTGCGGTCTTATTAAAATAATCCAGGAAACCGGACCGCCTGCCCGTGGTATTGCCAGGCCAGCAGGCATACACTGCAGCCGGTCAGCCGAAGGGTGATATGCGAAAAGAAATACCGGCGCCTTGAAAATCCAGAACGGCGGAGGGAAGCCACTAAAAGCACGACGTTTGCAAGGAACAGGGCAGCTGCGGTAAGGGTCAGGGCGTATAACATGAGCTAATCTTTTTACAAACTAATTATCTTTATATTTATAAAGTGTATACAGAATAGGTGAGTGATCGACCGTCACGGCCTTTTATAGTGTCAAATTACTTAAATCCAAATCTTGGACGGCTTTTTGATGCGCAGTAATTTAAAAATAAATCATGGCAAAACGCGTGCTCGTGATCGATGATGATGAAGACATCCTCGAGATATTGAATATCATCTTTCAGGAGAACGGTTACGACATCGTTTTGTCCAATACCGGGGAAGCTGCGGAGCACCTTCAGATCATTCAGCCCGACTTGGTTTTACTAGATGTGCGGATAGTCGGTTCAGTCAAAGACGGCACGCAAATCTGCAAAGAGATCAAAGCCCAGCAGGAAACACGTCATTTGCCCGTGATGTTAGTCTCCTCAGAATCCGACCTCAGCATAATTGCCCGGGAATGCGGTGCCGATGCTTACCTGCCCAAACCCTTTGACATTTTTGAATTGCTTGCGCAGGTAAAAGAATACCTATCTTAGCTGCGTAAAGCATGACCCGATGAGTGAGCAAACCGGTAAATCCATTAATCTGGGTTCCGAAAAGTTAAAACTGTTTTTTGTTAATCACCTGAACCGCATTTATTATGCGAAGGCCCATTTGGTACAGTGGCTGCCCAAGTTACAGGACGAAGTACACTTTAGCGATCTGCGTCACGCCATCCGCGAGACGGTCGAGGACGTGGAAAAACAGATCGCCCGGATGGAAGTGATCTATGAACTGCTGGACGCAGAAATCTCCAGGGGTAGCATTAACGGGCTGACCGGGTTGGTGGATGATGCCTTCGAAGCGATCCGGGAACAGGCCGGCGAAGCCGAACTGCGCGATATGTCCATTATTTTTTACCTGCAAAATATTGAAAGCGTAGAAATGGCTTCCTTCCAGGTATTGCAAATGGCCGCCGTCAAGCTCAAAAACAAGCAGGTCTCACAGCTTCTCAAAGAAAACTACGATGAGGCCAAAGCCGACCGAACGCTGTTACTGCTGATCGCGGCCAAATATATCACCAAGTAAAATCGAGGCTTATCGTTTACCTGACCGCCTAAGGCAGCTTAGCTAGCTTTTTCTTCAAGAAAGCCGTTCAGGTGTTCTTCCAGTAAACCGGTGTTGTAGTCGGATCCGGCAGCCAGCACCGTTACTTTCAGTTCGTCATCCGTTACCGTGATATTCAGGGCGGGGCCTTCGATCACTTCCGGGAAGGAAATGTTGATCTCATCGAATACATGCGCGATTCAATGGCCAGGTTGGAGCTTAATTTTTCGTTGATATAATCCGCAAATTTGGTTTTTAACAAGTCAAACAGCTTTTCTGCGCTGAGTGGTTTTAAATTTTTGATGGTTGCCATAGGCCTGTACAAGCAATGGATGGTGATTAAGTTTCAGTTGTTGACAACTATAGTTGCCCCACAGGCAAACTTAATCCGTTTTGAATGCTTGTTCATTCAAGATACCACCCCACTACCTTTTCCCCACTACTACGGCCCGGGGAAAGGACCACTACCCAAACGCCCTTAAACAGTAACATAATGCCGGCAACCGGAAACGTTGTATTAGCCATTAATGCCGGTTCCTCCAGCGTTAAATTCGCGCTTTACCAGCTCGTTGAGCAGGAAGAAACTTTACTTTTTTCCGGTAGTTCGGCAGCTATCCCCGCCCATGAAGAACTGGCGGACTGGCTCAAAAAGCAGCCGGGGATCGAACAGCTCACCGTTATCGGGCACCGCGTGGTGCATGGAATGAATCATATCCAACCTGAAACCATAACACCAGCTTTAGTAGCAGAACTCAAGACCTATATACCTTACGATCCGGAGCATTTACCCGCTGAGATCAGGCTGATCGAGTTGTTCTTAGCAAGCTTTCCCCATATCCGGCAGGTCGCCTGTTTCGACACGATGTTCCACCAGACCATGCCGGCGATGGCCACCATAATGGCTATCCCGGAAAAATATCGTCAAAAGGGTGTACGCCGCTATGGCTTCCACGGCTTGTCCTATCAATATCTAACGGAATACTTGGCGACCAATGATAGCACGCATGAAAATGTGGTGATCGCGCACCTGGGTAGCGGGGCCAGCGTGGCCGCCATTCAAAACGGAAAGAGCATCGATACCAGCATGGGTTTTACACCGGGTGCCGGCCTGGTCATGAGCACGCGCTGCGGTGATCTGGATCCGGGCGTAGCCGCTTACCTCTTCCGTCAGGTCGAATCAGATAGTAAACAATTCAACCACCTGGTCAACCATAAATCTGGTCTGCTGGCGGTTTCAGGAACGAGTTCCGATATGAAGGAACTTGTAAAGGTCCGCGAGGAAGATAACCGGGCAGCTGAGGCGATCAACTTGTTTTGTTACCAGGTCAGCAAATATATCGGCGCTTACGCCGCGGCTATGGGCGGTATCGATACGCTGGTCTTTTCCGGCGGCATCGGCGAACATTTGCCGGAGGTCCGCGGGCAGATCTGCCGTAAGCTGGGCTTCCTGGGCATTGAACTGGACAGCCGTCAGAATTTAACCAATGCCGAAAATATTTCAACCGGCAAGACCCGTGTCTATGTGATACCCACCAACGAAGCCTTAATGATGGCCCGCTTAATTACGCGGGTAATACCCAATGATATTAAATAAAAAGATATGGAAACTGTATTGATCAACCCCGAACAAGATACCCTGACGGATGAGCTTTTGCAAAAAATAGATGCTTACTGGCGCGCGGCTAATTACCTGTCCGTCGGCCAGCTTTACCTGCGACATAATCCCCTGCTCAAAGAACCGCTGCTACTGGAGCATGTCAAAGCCATGCTGCTGGGTCACTGGGGAACTACGCCCGGGCAGAACTTTATTTATACCCACCTGAACCGGGTCATCAAGCGCTTTGACCTGGACATGATCTATATCTCCGGCCCCGGACATGGCGGGCCCGCAGTAGTCGCCTCCACTTATTTAGAGGGAACCTATACCGAAGTTTACCCGGATATTTCGCGGGATGAGGAAGGTTTGCGGAAACTGTTTACGCAGTTCTCCTATCCCGGTGGAATTTCCAGCCATGCTTCGCCGCAAACGCCGGGCTCCATCCATGAAGGCGGGGAACTTGGCTATTCATTAAGCCACGCCTTTGGCGCGGTGCTGGATAACCCGGAACTGATCGCGGCCTGCGTGGTGGGTGATGGTGAAGCGGAAACCGGCCCGCTGGCGACTGCCTGGCATTCCAATAAATTCCTGAACCCATTGACTGATGGTGTGGTGCTGCCTATCCTGCATTTGAATGGCTATAAGATATCTAACCCCACCGTTCTGGCGCGGATCAGCCACGAAGAGCTCGAACAGCTATTTATGGGTTATGGCTGGACGCCTTATTTTGTCGAAGGCGATGACCCGATGCTCATGCACGAAGCCATGGCTAGCACGCTCGAAAAGGTCATTACCCAAATTCACCAGATCAAAGGGGATGCCATGGCAAACGGTGTAACCGAGCGGCCGCGCTGGCCGATGATCGTGCTGCGCTCGCCCAAAGGCTGGACCGGGCCTAAGGAAGTGGACGGTTATAAAATCGAGGGAAATTTTCGCGCGCACCAGATCCCGCTGGCGGTATCGGCTTCCGCGCCGCCGGAACACCTCCAATTGCTGGAAGATTGGATGAAAAGCTACCGCCCGGAAGAGCTCTTTGACGAAAACGGCAACTTACATAGCGAACTCCAGGAACTCGCCCCACAGGGCCTACGCCGCATGGGTGCCAACCCGCATGCAAACGGCGGGCAATTGCTCCAGCAACTGCATTTGCCGAACTTCCGGGCTTATGCGACGGAAGTAGCCGCGCCCGGTTGTGCGGGTGAAGGTGACACCTATGTTTCGGGCCGCTTTCTGCGCGATATTATTAAAGCCAACGATAAACAACGCAACTTCCGGATCTTTGGGCCGGACGAAACCGTTTCCAACCGCTTTGACATCGTATTTGAAGCCACCAATCGGCAATGGGAAGGACCTATCGTTGCCAATGATGAATTCCAGGCTACCGAAGGACGCGTCATGGAAATGCTCAGCGAGCACCAGTGCGAGGGCTGGCTGGAAGGCTACCTGCTTACCGGCAGGCACGGCTTATTCAATTGCTATGAAGCCTTTATCCATATCGTCGATTCGATGTTTAACCAGCACGCCAAATGGTTAAAAGCCAGTTCGGAATTACCCTGGAAACGAAATATCGCTTCGTTAAATATCCTGCTGACCTCGACCGTCTGGCGTCAGGATCACAATGGCTTTACCCATCAGGACCCCGGCTTTATCGATCATGTGGTGAATAAGAAGGCAACCATCGTCCGGGTTTACCTGCCGCCTGATGCCAATTGTTTGTTATCGGTAATGGACCATTGTTTGCGCAGTGTGCAGTACGTCAATGTGATCGTCGCAGGTAAACATCCCGCACCGCAATGGCTTACGATGGAACAGGCTGTCGATCATTGTACCCGTGGAATCGGTATCTGGGATTTCGCCAGCAATGACCAGGAAGCGGAGCCGGATGTAGTGATGGCCTGCAGCGGCGACGTACCAACGCTGGAAACTTTGGCGGCGGTATCTATCTTACGGGAACACTTGCCGGAAATTAAGATCAGGGTGATCAACGTGGTCGACTTGTTCAAACTACAAAAAAGCACCGAACATAGTCACGGTTTAACGGATAACGCTTATAACGAATTATTCACGACCGATAAACCGGTGATCTTCGCCTTTCATGGTTATCCCTGGCTGGTGCACCGCCTGACCTACAACCGGGCCAATAATGACCGTATGCATGTGCGGGGCTATAAGGAAGAAGGAACGATCACCACCTCGTTTGACATGACTGTGCTGAACGAAATGGACCGGTTTCATCTCGTAATGGATGTGATCGACCGTTTGCCCCAAAAGGGTAGCAAGGGCGTCCACTTAAAACAGCAATTGCTGGACAAGCTGATCGAACACAGGCATTACATCGGCGCGAACGGAAAAGATATGCCGGAGATATTGGAATGGCAATGGACAAATGAAAAAAACTAGAAAACAGCTAAACTTAAAAAGATGGAACAAAATACCAAAGATCAGTCTGTACTGGCATATATTAAACAGCTGACCGAAAAGGAAGAAGAGATGTACGGCAACCCAGATTTAAATGATGCGGATATCAAAGCGCTGCATACCGTCCAATCCGAACTGGATCAGTACTGGGACCTGCTGCGCCAGCGCCGTGCATTCCGGGATGCCGGGGAAGATCCTGAACGGGCGAAAATGCGCTCCAGCGAAACCATCGAAAACTACAAGGAATAACGACGTTATATCCGCGTGAAGATCGCGATTTATAATATCAACGGTATTAACTGCCGGCTGCCCAACCTGCTGCGCTGGCTGGAAGAAGTGGAGCCGATGTAGTGTGTCTGCAGGAATTGAAATGCACCGACCAAGCTTTCCTCGAAAAGGTATTCATTTCCTGCTCAACGAACAAGTAGCATCCCAATTAATCACCGGTGCGGTCGATGCCGGCGTAAGCGGCTGGCCGCACCGCAGCGACCATGCGCCGTTCTGGATTGAAGTCGCCGATTAGATGGCACCATCCTTGTTAACCTTACCTCAAAACATAACCATGGGAACGATCAAAACTTTTCTTTTAGGCGTTGGCACCGCTTACGCTGTTTATTATATCACCAAAAAAAGACGGGATGGCACATCCATATTAGATGACCTGCTTGACAATCCTTCTTTATTTATGAACAAAGCAAAGGATTATGCCATTGCAGAAGCCATACATACGGTCAAGGATAAAATTTAATTAATGAAACCCTATCAATCTTCTGCAGAGGCCACGGATAATCCCGAACTGAAAGCCTTTTCAGCAAATTCTCCGGCAAGCGGATCGTTTACGCGGCAGAGCTGGAAAAATATATTATCGTACATGGCGGCGAAGCCGTTTATGAAGATGGCGGACTATTGGGCGGTTTGCACCGCACCTGGATCAATATAAAGCAGGCATTCAGGAGCAAAAAAGACAAAGGGATCTTGACGGCGATTACCGATGGCGAAAGAGCAGCCGTTGCCAAGTACGATGAATATATCGCGGATTACAGCCCGGTATTCCTTAAAATTCCCGGTCACAAAAACATAATAAACGGAATGCGGCTATTACTGTACTAACCGTCACAAGGGGCATCGGCTTTGGGCAGCTATTTAACCATAGCTGTTTTATGCACCTTTATTTTTTAAGCCGCATAGCGCACTTTCCCTCATGATCTTTCCCGACGCTTTAGCCCATCTGGATGGGAATGCCGGATAAGTTATTCACTTACACAGCCGATGGCCAGCTGGAGCTGGAAACCGGCGAGGCGGAACAAGTCATCGAGTTTCTCAGCGATATCCGCACCAATCCCGGCTTATGGATCAACCTTGATAAATAATTTCAGGTTTTTTTACTCCCTTTGCCGCCAACCACACGGATTCCGTATTTGACGAATTACTGTGCTAAAAACGGGGCTATGTCAATTGCGCGTTAACTTTATTTAGTAATACATCCAGATCAAACGGTTTGGCTAAAAAATCATTAGGCGCGCCCTGCTGGTGCAGCGACTGCGCCAGGTCATGGGTACCCGAGATCAGGATCACCGGAATATGCCCGGTCAGTACATTCGCTTTTAAAGCCCTGCAAATCAGTCGTCCATCCATTTCCGCCAGCATGACATCCATCAATACCAGATCGGGTTGAAAGTCGCCGATCACCGCGAATACCGCTTCACCGTTAGCCTGTGTCTCCACTTCAAAACCGCTGTCCACCAGCAGGTAAGACACAATATCTAAAATTCCCTGGTCATCATCCAGTAGGAGTATTCTCTTGCCCATCTATCATCGCTTAGACCAAGTGCTCTGCGAATACGGTGCCAGTAATCGCGCTTGTTGCTTAGCCGTGACGCTTACCATTTATTAAAGCGTACCTTTGCCGCCTGGATGGGAAGAGAAAAGGAGCTGCCGATACCGGAGAATGAAGTGGAAAGGCTGATCGCCCTCCAATCTTATGATATCATCGACAGTGGTGAAGAAAAAGATTTTGATGCCATCGCATCCATCGCTTCCGCCATCTGCGGGACACCCATCTCTCTGATCACCTTTATCGATGACAAGCGCCAGTGGTTCAAATCTCATGTAGGCACGGACCTCACCGAGAATTTCCGTGACCTTTCCTTTTGTACCTATGCGATTGCCGGTACCGATGAGATCATGATCGTGCCGGACGCCCTGCAGGACGAACGCTTTGCCAATAACCCAGTCGTGACGGATGCAAACGTTACTTTCTATGCAGGTGTACCGCTCGTCAACGAAGACGGCTATGCTTTGGGCACACTCTGTGTACTCGACCAGCAGCCGCACGATTTCAGCGAAGCGCAGATCGATGCCTTAAAGGCTCTAGCTAAACAGGTGGTTGATAAGATCGAGTTGCAGCGCAAAGTATTGCTACTGGAGAAAACCAACCAGGAATTGCTTAATGCCAATGTGCTCATCCAGAAGTTCGCCTCAATGGCCGCTCATGATATCAAAAACCCGTTAAGCAGTATCAACCTGACCTCGCAGGCCCTGCGTACCAGGCAGGAGATCACGCAGCATGAAAGCTGCCTGCGCCTAGTGAACATGAACATTTCCGCCGCTGATAATTTGCTGGTGCTCGTGGATGAGATGATGGCTTATTCCAAAAACCCGGCCCTCTTACTCGAAAAGCGGCAGGAGTTTAACCTGAACACGCTAATCGCTAAAGTCGTTAGTTTACTGACCGTGCCGGATAGTATTCAAATTGAATGGCCCGCGGAAAAGCACCAGCTGTATTTCTCCATAATAGCGATGGAGCAGATCCTAATCAACCTGCTGAGCAATGCGATCCGCTATAATGATAAGTCGGAAGGGCGGATACAGGTTCGTTTTTCCGAAGATCAGCATTACTACCAATTGGAAATTCAGGACAACGGCCGGGGCATACCGGCAGCATACCACGACCAGATATTTGCCAATAACGTCACACTCCAAGTGAAAGACCGGTTTAACAATCAGGGTTCGGGTATAGGCCTGGCCACGGTCAAAGATCTGCTTTATCTGCTGGGCAGCACGATCACCGTACAATCATTACCCGGCGAAGGGGCAACGTTTACCGTCAGGTTAAAAAAATAGCAATTAAATGCGGCGCAGGCTGAGCTAAGTACTTGACCCGTCTCCGTTCCACAACCAAAAATTTCTCGTATTCACCTAACGTATCGCCGTACAGCGGTAAGGCCGATGCAATCTGTACATTCATTAGCTAAAACAATTATCTTTTTATAATTCGTAACTAAACGGGCCGGCACTTGTTGCCAAGTCAAATAACTACAGATGAAAAAATTATTTGGAAAAGAAGATCATACGGCTTTATGGATCGGCGCGGCCGTCGCAGGCGCACTGGCCGCCGCCGCAGGTATCTGGTTTTACCTTCGCGGTAAACGCGCAGCCGAGGCCGAAGCTTACCGTCATGAACATGCCCAGGATTACCTGAAGGGCAAGCAAAAGAAAAAAAAGAAGCACAAGACCGCTGTGGATGAACTGGAGGATATTGTTCATCATCCGCAAGCCTAAGTGATGGCTAAACAAACAAAAGATTCCGCCTGGGCGAAATTCCGGGCCGTAGCGATTGGCTGGAAGATCCTGGCAATCGTCATTCTGGCGCTGCTGATCTTTCGCCTTTTCCTGCCAGGCATCGTTAAAGGTTATGTAAACAATAAGCTCAACGGTTTACCCGGTTATCACGGCCAGGTGGAGGATATTGATATTGCCTTATCGCGAGGAGCTTATGTGATCAAGGGACTGGTGCTGGCGAAAAACACGGATCCGCCAAAGTCACCCTTCCTGGAGATCAAGCAAGCCGACCTGTCCATAGAGTGGGGAGCGCTATTACACGGCAAACTGGTAGGCGAAGCGGAACTGCGACAAGCCGGCTTTCATATCATTGCCGCGACCGAAGACCTGGCTAAGGAACCGTCACGGGCCAGCTGGGCTGCGACGATCGATGCGCTGATGCCGATGAAAGTCAACCGGCTGATCATGACCGATGGCCGGTTTTCGTACCTCGACGGCGCCACCGATCTGCATATCGATCATATGGATTTAACCGCGCTGAACCTGCGGAACGTCGCCTCTGCGCCAGGCGCTTTGCCATCTACCATCGCACTGACCGGTACCAGTATCGGTAATGGCCGGCTAGGGGCCGATATGAAAGCCAATGTGATCAAGGATATTCCGGACTTCAACCTGAATATGAGTTTAAAAGGTGCCGACCTCACGGCTTTGAACGGCTTTCTGAAAAAGCACCTGACCTTTGATATTGAAAGGGGCAGTATCGATTTCTACAGCGAGCTCAAAATGACCGATGGGCAGTTCAAGGGTTATGCCAAACCTTTCATTAATAACCTGAAAGTATTGAATGTCAAAAAGGATATTAAGAAAAAAGGCGGGGTACTGAACGTTGTCAAGAAAGCAGTGGTGGGGTTATTTGCCAAAGCGGTGGAAAACCCGAAAACCAAGAAAATCGCGACCAAAATTCCCATCGAAGGGAATATCAAAGATTTAAAAACGGATGGCTGGAAAACTTTCATCGGAGTGCTGCGCAACGCCTTTGTGAAAGCTTTCCGCCAGGGGATTGACGGGGAAGTGAATTAAACGTCCAGGATCATATTCCGCTGGCCGGAACTCATTCAGCGCAGCGTTAGCCATCGCTCATCTCGTGGCGCTTCCAGTCTTTACTTCATTTTGACCGCTGAACGGGAACGGGCCGCCGTCAAGGTTTAACAATTAATCAGGTTAAATTCAGCCGTGTACTTGGTACAACTTCGGCTTATGACAACTATTGCCGGGCTTAATGCAGGATTTGAACAAGCCCACCTTAATTAGAACAGGCGTGGCTTTTCCATTTTGTCGTCGTAAAATTGGGAAAGGGTCGGGTAATGGACGGAGCCAAAAATGGCGTAATGGTAAAAAAGAAAAGCACCTATCCGGAGACGGGTGCTTTTACGATAATTTTATAGCAGACCGACTAGATTACTTTAACATTGATCGCGTTAAGACCCTTACGGCCTTCTTCGGTATCGAATTGAACCTGATCGTTCTCACGAATCTCATCAATTAAACCGGTCGAGTGTACAAATATGTCACTCCTGTCATTAGTTTGTGAAATAAATCCAAAGCCTTTTTCGGCATTAAAAAATTTCACGGTTCCTTCTTTTTGCATTATATATATTTTGATAAGTCAGCAAGGTACGCATAATAATTGGCCTATTTACTTATTGTTAAAATATATAAATCTTCGGTTAAATGGAACAAGTGTCGCGCCCGCCTGTTACGGAGTAAAGTAACATCATGGCAGATAATAAGGTAAAAGAAATATATAACTACAGACAAAGTATCTGGCTGGATTTTATCGACCGCGCTATCATGCGTACCGGTAAATTAGAACGAATGATCGAGGACGACGGTTTGAGGGGGGTGACCTCCAATCCGGCTATCTTTGAAAAGGCATTTGCCTCCAGTGCAGATTATGACGAAGATATATCGGCCCGTGCGGATAGTGAACTCAGCGACGAACAATTGTTTTACGAGCTGGCCATCAGTGACATCCGAAAGGCTGCAGACCTGTTTTATGGGGTTTACAATGGCAAAGTTGTAGGTGCAGACGGATTTGTAAGCCTGGAAGTGTCGCCCGAACTGGCCCTGGAGACGGAAGACACCATCAGTCAGGCTTTGGATCTCTGGCAAAGGGTTGACCGGAAAAATGTAATGATCAAAATTCCGGGGACCAAACCTTGTTTGCCGGCGATCCGTAAGGCAATTGCTGCGGGTTTGAACGTCAACGTGACCTTACTTTTCGGATTGGAGCGTTACGAGGCGGTGACCGATGCCATTATCACTGGTCTGGAGGACCGCCTGGCTAAGGGTGAGCCGGTCAGCGGGATCGCTTCGGTTGCCAGCTTCTTTTTAAGCCGGATTGATATACTGGTTGATCCGATGTTGGAGGAGAAAGGACTTAAGGATTTGAAGGGGGAAACGGCCATTGCTTTAGCCAAAGAAGCTTATGCCATTTACAAACGGGTATTCAGCGGTGAACGCTGGCAACAGTTGGCTGATCAGGGAGCGAAACCGCAGCGTTTGCTTTGGGCCAGCACCGGTGTGAAAGATACTACAGTGAAAGACACGAAATACGTCGAAGCGCTGATCGGTCCGGACACGGTAAACACGGCGCCGCTGGATACGATCAATGCCTTTCGCGATCATGGCATCGTGAATCCGACTCTGGAAAGCGGTTTAGAAACCGCCGGTAATACATTACGCCAGGTGAAAAATGCCGGTATCGATCTGGAAGCTGTCAGCCAGCAACTGGAAACTGAAGGCATTCAGAAATTCAAGGAGCCGTATCAGAAAATGCTGCAGGCGATCGCGGCGAAACGGAAGAAAAAAAAAGAATTGTAAAAACTTAAAAAAAGTTATTATCCACGCAATACCAAAGCCGGACATATTCTGTAACACCTTGGCCAAACGCATGGTGGCATAGAGCTCACGAGTATTCGCATACTGGTAGATCACAGTTATGCAGAAACGGCTGGAGCTTGCCCATTATTTAAAAGCAGTTCGGTCATACCCCCAAGAGCGGGGCTGTTTAGTTCCTGCGGCTTTTTGAGCTTTCGTATTTGTTGTTGGCGATATCGATAATCTCAAAATCATCATGCAGTAGCCGTAATGTCGGGAGGTGTGACTTAGCTGCCACCTTGTGATTTACGGCAAAAAATCTAATTTAAAAAATAAAAATCAGTATATTTGTATACCAAGTTCATTGACTATCACTTACGAGTAAACAGTCTACAAAAGCCACCAAACTAAAGCACAATATATGTGCCCTATACGGTGCCCGATTTTGTTTCAGTCTGATATAACACATTGATTATCATAGATATAATCCGGTTTGGCATCATCCTGCCATCCCGACGATTAGACTACTAAAAGTCGGTAAAACCCCTTAAATCGTATGATTTAAGGGGTTTTTTATTTTTTTTCAACCCAAGTTATTCAAGTAAAACCAAAGAAAATGAGACCTATTCGGTTACCCATTTTTATTTCTTACGTTTGGGTCACCAACAGCATTGTAACATACTGATAGCCAATTAATTGATTGATTTATTTTGACTGTTTTTGATGCGTTTTAATACGTGTTTTTAACCAAGTTGGTGACCCTTTTTCAAAGGGCGTATCAAATCCAGTCAATCAATGCTTTTGTAAATTTTTAATTGAATAGCTATGAGTACTACAAACAACACCTTCGGCGTTGCTTTTTACCTTAAAAAGCAAAAGACCAACCAAGCGGGAAAATCCCCCCTTTACGCCCGTATCACCGTAAACGGCAAGCGGATTGAAATTTCCGTTAAACGTTCCATTGAGGAAAGTAATTGGAACCCTGTTAAGGGAATGGCAAAGGGTAGCCGCGAAGAAATTACTAAACTCAATAAATACCTTGACCAATTTAAGGCAGGTATTGTAGAGAGCTACCAACAGCTTTTATTACAAAAGAAGTTTATTACTGCAGAACTTTTAAAGGAAAAAGTTACCGGGGAAGATCAGGCAGAGTTTACGCTCTGTAAGCTGATGGAGTATCACAATGCGGAGCAGGTTAAGGTATTGGAGCCAGGCACGATGAAAAATTACTATACCACCCAAAAGTATATTAAGGAGTTTATCAAAGAGCGGTTTAAGACAAGCGATAAATACCTGTCAGAGCTAAGCTATAAGTTTATTACAGACTTTGAGTATTACTTGCGTAACAGAACGCCGGAAAAAGGCCAAAAGCCACTAAATAACAACGGCCTGATGAAACATATCGAAAGATTTTGCAAGATGGTTAATCTTGCTGTTCGGTTGGAATGGAT
>NZ_JAUMKC010000036.1 GCF_030519355.1 Mucilaginibacter sp. L3T2-6 | reverse complement strand
TTTTGCATCGCAGATTACTAAAGCAGTTAATACCAAATTTGATGCGAATATATTTTAACGTGAGTTCGGGTTAAGCAGCTAACAAAAGCTGGTTGTCCTGATCATCAAAGCTAATATTAAGCGAGGGCTTTTTAGGGAAGAAGTGATAAGCGCAAAGTACGCCCATGGTATTCATCAAAAAGTTATTGACCGATCTGTGCCGCGTGTGCTGGAGTTTGCAGATATTCTTTAGTTCGTCGTTGACACATTCGATGATGCCCTTTTTCTAAGCATTATTTTGTCAGCCTGTGAGATGTTAAAGTCTTTCATGTTTTTGCGGGGTTTGGTTATCATCTGTATGCCATTGCCCCAAAGCAAGTCAGCTAAAGCTTTTGATATGTAGCCTTTATCGCCGAATAATTTACCGAAGATATCCTGGGTCATGGAAGTCATTACTTTGATGTTTCGGTCATCAACATTGCCCTTTGTAAGGTAAAATGACAGTATTTCACCTTTGTCATTGATAATCAGGTGTAGTTTGAATCCATAAAACCAGCCGATAGAGCATTGGCCCCTTTCGGCCACCGAGGCAAACACTTTATGGTTATGTATGCGCCTGTTATGGCAGGCTTTGATATGTGTCGAATCGATAAAGTTAATACCCCGCGATTGTCCAAGACAATTGGTTTTAAGGAAAAGCATCATGGGTGCGGCTACTCTTTGCTCTAATTCAACAAAGCGGCTATAAGATACCAGTCCGGGAGAATAATCCTTGTAATGAGCACAAATACAGCATAGATAAAAGTGCTTCAGATTGGTAAAATGACCGCTGTGAAAAGCGATTAATATCGTAATCAATTCACTGTCGGACAGCGAAGCTTTTCGGTTTCTGACCTTATGATTAGCAGTCTCAAGTTGATATTTTACTATTTCGTCTTCAAATTCTTTACAGAAGTCATCGACTTTGACAAAAATTTCGATAATTTTAGAAGGAGTAAGCATACAATGTTATGGTTTAAATTCGACACTTAAATATAACAAAATATGCTTACTTAATTGATATTCAAATAGTTAATGATTATCCACAAACCGTTTTATTACTTAACTCTGACCCCTCACGCACTTTAATATAAAGTTTTACGAACACACTGTATGAAGAGATCTGTTCAGGAGTGCTTAGGCAAAGGGATACCGGAGAATATTACAATTTATAAACTACCGGTTTTCGTTGTGGCGGGATTACAATAGCCTGGTTCAAATTAGGAAGCGCCTTCCTAATGTCTTTTTCCGCTTTGTTGGACGTATCTATAAAAAACCAGTCTTTCCCGCCATTTTCAGACATGGCAATTAATGTCGATGTGGTAACAATTTTGCTGTCTCTGGTTTTGATAGTTGTATGCTGCTGCAGCGTACATTGCAACTCACTGTGAGCTTTGATAATCTTTGACGGGTTGTCAACGGTAATATTACTAAAGGATGCGCCATTGGCTTTCAGATTGCTAACTGTCTTCCTTAATGTTGCGGCTATTTGTTCTTTTCCACCCATGGAATTGATAATGACAGGGTACAAATATCCCGCAAAAGTATCATAATCTCCCCTTAAAAAAGCTTGCCCCATCGCATTTGCCTGCTCCCGCACACGTGAATATACAGAAGATTTGTCTGTTACTGTACCTGGTTGACTATGTACTACTCTAACTCCCCCGATAATTATTAACACCAAATATTTGATCGCCTTCATCATTTAATCTTTAAATAAATTTAATTTAAAGTAGATTTATAAATTGACATAATTTTTTTATCAGTCATAACTATCTTTTACTTTAGATTTCACAAAAGCATCTTCATCTGCCATCAGAAAAAGTTTCTATATTAATTTGCTTCCTAATGTATACTAGCTGTGAACATCGATCGTCACATGCAATCACTAACGAAAAAAAATGCAATAAATTCCTTTACTCATATTTCGAATTCTATTCCTAAGCGCTATTCTCCTTTTTATAGAGTAGCTTATCCGGTTTTTTGGATGGACTAATTAGGAACTCATCAAGGAAGTTCGGATCATACCAATCATCCCAAGGTGTTAAACCATAATACGCATTCACAAAATCTTCAGCGAGTCCAGCGTCGTACATAACGGAATTAACCCATTTGGCCGATCGATACTGTTCATTTGGAAATTGTTCAATTGGAATAGTATTTTCTTTTACACCAATAATCTCCCAAGCTCCAAAGTCAAGCTTCTCACGAGTTACTTCAATCAATGAAATAAGATCTTTTGGATTAATTAACGAGTTAATATCAATATTGCTCGTGTCCGCTACAATTTCATCATATATCGCAATACATACAGTATTGATCAGATGTTGATCTAATATATGTCCAACAACTGACTTTTCGTTTATCAGCTTAATAGCGAATATATCATTAGGTTTCCAGTTTACTTTTTTTCGTTTCATAATCTTAATTGGTCGGTTTGCTAACGCTGCCTCCAGCAGCTTTATAATTTGCATCACTCATCTGATATCTTGCGTTTTGTAAAGAACCTCCCTGACTCTTAGGGCCTCCACCCTCGCGTATGTGAGTTTCTTCCAGCACGTTTAATTTTTCACCAGGTTTAGCTCTGCCTAAAATTTTATATTTGTGTTTAACCTCTAGTTTTTTATCATGTTCACCTTGCCTTTTTAAATACCGTTCGTCGCTCTTGGCTTGCCCCACATATTTTTCTCCCGTTTTAGGATTTGTTCGTTCATAAACCACGCCTTCTTCCTCTAAAACTTTTTCCGCACCCTCTTTAAGTTCATCCTTAACCTCAACTTCGAGTACCTCTTTGACGACGTTTTCGCCAGCCCTTATAGCTTCTCCCCCTTCACCTCCAGATACAAAATCAACGGTTAATGCTAATAGACCTAACCCGGCTTCGCTAACGCTGCCATGGTAGATGCCTACGCCAATTTGCTTAAGACTCCCCGCAAAAGGAATATAATCAACTGCTCCCCACAACAGATTTCCAAACCTACTAAGGCCGCTTTGCAGTTTGGTTCCCTTAATAGTTACCCCCTTAAGTTCAATATTCCAGGTAACTGTATCAGAGGCCGCCATACCCGTCGGATCAACAAACTTCAATGGGTTGTTAAGGACGTAGTTGTAAGGAGTCCATTTGCGCATAAACTCGGCTAATGGGTCCGGCGTTACCCATCTCGCAATTACGGGATCATAAAATCTGGCCCCATAATCGTACATATTCAGTCCTAGCTCATTATCTTGTTCTTTACCATTGTATTTATAAGTATTAGACGGCGAGGTTGGCGAACTATAACCATTGTCAATATCCATGCCGAAGGCATAGTAATCCTGCAACTGATTGACGGAGCCATCGTCCTTTACTGTTACCCGAGTATTGCCTAAGTGATCCTTCAAGTAATACTCAAACACAAAGTTAGTACTTTTTATAGCTCTTCCTTCTTCCGTCATTACAAAATCCATCGAACCATTGTTATACTCTATACCGCTAATGTAATCCCTTACGCCCACGGAACTTACCTTTCGTAACTTGGTGCCGTCGGCGGTATAGGTAAAGTTTATCGGTGTCGGGTCACCTGTTTTAGTTACGCTAACAGGAAGATTCAACAGGTTGTAAACAATGGTCAGTGCTTTTTGGTCGTCGGTCAGCAGGTTCCCGTTCTTATCATAGGTGTAGCTGGTGGTACCCGATGCCAAACCACCGGTATTGACAGCAGCATCAGCTACGCTTGCCAGCTGGTTGCTGAGCCCTGTATTTGCATAGGTATAAGTGAGTTGGTCGATGGCTGCCGCCGCACCCGATACATTCCCGTTACGGGTAAGCGTTTTAATGTTACCGTTCCTGTCATATGTTAATGTCTCGTTAAACATATTGGTCATCGCAGTGGCTGAAAATGCCGTGGCGGTAAGCCGGTTAATGGCATCATAGGTGTAGCCGAACGATTCAGCCGCCGGCACCGTCGGGCTGCCGGTAGCCTGCCTCAGCCGCCACTTTATGGTACCGATGTTGCCGTTATACTGCTTGCGTGCCGTCACCGGGTCATCCCCATAATACAGCTGCATGCCAAAGGCCTGTGTAGCCGTTGTGGTGGTAGGGCTGTTGATCTGTTTTAGCCAGCCACGTTCGTTATAGCTGTAGTTAATGTCCTGCAAAAAGGTAGTCCCATTGGTAGAATGCAGGTGCTTGGCTGCCAGTTGGCCGATCTCGTTATAGTCATTTTTCACCAGCACTACCGACTGGCTGCCGATGGTTTTGTTGATGCGCTTCATGCGGCCCGCCTGGTCATAGTCATAACCGTTGCTCATCACCAGCGCCGGTGTAGCCCCGCCCGCCACGGTGTAATGGTTACGGGTAACGTTATCCACGCTGTTATCAAAGTTATAGGTGTTAATTACCTGGTCGTAGTTCGATGCGCTAACCGTTGCATTCAGGTAATGCTGGCTAAATTGCTGTGCTGTACGGCCCAGATCGTCATAAAAGGTAGTGCTGCACAGATATTTGCCGGATGAACCTAATATGTACACAAACGACGTTGTCGGCAGCCCCCTCATCCTGTTGCTGGCTGTTGCATCGGTAAAAGTGGCCGGTACACTGTATGGCGCCAGGTTGGGCACTACATAGTCGTCATAATAGTTCAGCTTGTAATAGGTAAGTGTGCCTGCAGCCTGGGGTTCGCTCACACTGGTATAGCCTATAGCTACCGAGTTGTTCACCGTTTCGTAAAGCGGGTGTGCCGGGGTCGCACTGGCGGGGTTATCATACGCTGTGGCCAGCGCCTGGTAGTTGGTGCGCGATGGGGCATCAAGTGAAGCGTCCAGCGTAGTGCTGCTTTGTGCCCAAATACCGGTTAATATTGTCCGACCTAAGTTATCGAATTTCGCAAAATTCCACTCTTGCGGGGTTTTATTTCGCTGGTTCGCGTCCTGAGATAATACAACATGGTCAAGTTTATTATAGATCATAAACTCCCACCCCTTGCCGGGTATGCGTTTTTGCGACATACGTCCCTTGTAGTCATATGCATATTGGTAGCATAGGTTATTCAGCGTGGCAGCAGGTATAGTCCCGCTGTCAGGATCGGCCAGCGGTGGCAACACGAACACCAGTTGCCCCATATCGTTGTACACGTAATAAGTTGATAGCATTTCTGTAGTGCTGCCGTTCAGGTTATAGGTACGTTTTACCAAAATGTTGCCTTCGTTGTCCTTGTACTCTTCGGTAGTACCTACCACGCCTAAAGCCGATGTCCAGTTCTCACTTTTGGTAATCGATACAGTAAGCTTGTTGATATCATAAGTGTTGGTCGGGCTGGCTACAGAGAGCGAATAAGTTTGGTCGGCATTGATGGTCGCCAGGTATTTGATCACCTTTTTTGTACCATTCTTGTTGGCCCCGCTGAATACGTCCAGATCGTTAGTGGTCATATCACTCTTCACTGTATGGCCACCGGCTAACTGGTAAATATCACCAGGTGCGCTTATTTCCTTAACTCTGTTCATCGGTGATGCCTCGTAGCTTACCTCCGCATACGGTGAGTTGGTAACCACCACATTCGGGCTGCCGGTAGAGTAAAACGTGGCCTGCTTAGAGATTCCGGTGGATTTATAGCTGCCGTCGTTCACTGCATCCGCATAAGGCAGGTATTTGAGCACCTCGCGGTCGAAGGCATCATAGGCATGCACCTGTACCAGGTCGTTACCTGCCGGCGACAGTTTTACTGATACTTCCTGTACCGGCATACCAAGGCCGTCGTAGTACACTATCTTTTGGTTCACATCGCATGATGCGGCATTGTCTATCTGGGAGGCTTGTGTAATGCCTGACGTGCGCACCTGGTTGGTAATGATATAATTCATGCTTGCCGTGGCATTGGTATTAAGCGGCAGGCACAGGGTGGTGTTTACCACGCTCACCGCGTTGGCTATGGCGCCATTGCTGGTTGCTATAACCTTGTACCAGGTGGTATTTTCGGTTGTTTTGGCAGCCGGCGTATAGGTGGCAGCTGTTTGCCCGCTGATGTTGGTAAATGTTGTATTATCGGGCGAGCTTTGCCACTGGTAAGTATACGTGCCCGTTCCGCCGGCAGGTGTGGCCACCATAGCGGTAACTACAGCGTTAGGTGCAATGGATTGCGTCGCCGGGGCAACCGTTACCGTAAGTTGCGGATAAACGGTTATCTTGGCCGCCGCGGTGGTTGCCGATACGCCATTGCTGGTTACGGTACGCTCATACCAGGTTGATGCTGTAAGTGCCGGTGGCGTATAGCCCGAGCCTGTCGCACCGGTGATATTGGTAAAAGTAGTACCGTCCGTCGAGTTTAGCCACTGGTAGGTGTAGGTGCCTGTGCCGCCTGTAGGTGCGGTAACCACCAGGGCACCGGGCGAAGTGTTATAATTGGCATCATCGGCAGTTATAGCGCCGGCAGTAAGCTGTGGATACACCGTTACCTTTGCGGCTGCCGTTGTGGCGGATACGCCGTTGCTGGTTACTTTACGCTCATACCAGGTGGATACCGTAAGTGCCGGCGGCGTATAACCCGAGTTTGTAGCCCCGGTAATATTCGTAAACGTGGTGCCGTCTGTCGAGTTTAGCCATTGATAGGTATAGGTGCCCGTGCCACCACCGGCGGCCGACACCGCCAGGGCACCCGGGGAAGTATTGTAGTTGGCATCATCCGGCGTTATGGCGCCGGCCGTCAGCTGCGGATACACCGTTATCTTGGCGGATGCCGTAGTGGCCGACGCGCCGTTGCTGGTTACCGTACGCTCATACCAGGTAGATACCGTGAGCGCGGGCGGCGTATAACCCGAGCTTGTGGCGCCGGTGATATTAGTGAATGTTGTTCCGTCTGTTGAGTTGAGCCACTGATAGGTATAGGTACCCGTACCACCACCGGCAGCGGTTACTGTTAGTGCACCGGGCGAGGTGTTGTAATTAATAGTAGCCGCTGTTATCGCGCCCGCCGTTACCTGTGGATAAACCGTTATCTTGGCGGCAGCCGTGGTCGCCGAGGCGCCGTTGCTGGTTACGGTACGCTCGTACCAGGTAGATATCGTCAGCGCCGGCGGCGTATAGCCGACCGTTGTTGCACCGCTGATATTTGTGAATGTTGTTCCGTTTGTCGAGCTGAGCCACTGGTAGGTATAGGTACCCGTGCCCCCGCCGGCAGCAGACACCACCAGGGTGCCGGGAGAAGTATTATAGTTGGCGTCATCGGCCGTAATTGTTCCTGCCGTCACCTGGGGATATACCGTAATCTTGGCTGCAGCAGTAGTTGCCGAAGCGCCGTTGCTGAATACGGTACGCTTGTACCAGGTAGATACTGTTAGCGCCGGGGGGGTATAACCGGCGCTTGTGGCCCCGGTAATATTAGTAAATGTTGTTCCGTCTGTCGAGCTGAGCCACTGGTAGGTATAGGTACCCGTACCGCCGCCGGCAGCAGACACCACCAGCGCACCCGGAGAAGTATTATAATTGGCATCATCAGCCGTTATCGCTCCCGCCGTCACCTGGGGGTACACCGTTATCTTGGCAGCATTGGTGGCTACGGTTACCCCGTTGCTGGTAACCTGCCGTTTATACCAGGTAGACACCGTAAGGGCCGGCGGCGTATAGCCGGAGCTTGTAGCCCCGGTTATATTGCTGAATGTAGTACCATTGGTGGAACTTTGCCACTGGTAGGTATAGGTGCCATTGCCGCCTGACGCCGCCGTAACCACTATCGCTCCGGGTGAGGTATTATAATTGGCATCATCTGCCGATACCACGCCCGGCACGATCTGTGGATGAATAGTTACCGTCAGGGGCGTGCCGGGGGTAGTATACCCGCAATCGCCGATAGCCGATACATTAATGGTTACCGTACCCGAGGCGCCTGCCCCCCAGCTTAAGGTTGCCGAGGTGCCGCTGCCGCTGATGCTCGCGATTCCTGATGGCGAAACCGTCCAGTTGTAGCCACCTACAGCATGTGTTGCCGCGGTGACGGTATAAGCCGACGAAAAGTTTTCATATTGCAGGTTGGCCGACCCGGTCACTGCACCGGGTGCGCCTGCCGCCGTGCCTACAGTTAATGTCGGCCCGTTCACCGTTTCATTGCCGCAGGTATTGGAAACCAGCAGGCTGTAAACGCCGCCTGCTGTAGCAGAATAGGTAGATGAGTTGGCCCCGGAGATCGACGAGCCATTCAGCATCCACTGGAAGCTGTAGGTCTGGCCGTCGGGCGGGTTAAAGGTTAGCACTATCGGTGTCCCCGAGCAGATCATCGTTCCCCCGCCCGAGGTAATATTGCCGCCCTGGGGATAGGCCTGTGTAAAAAATACCTGGGAGCCGCAGATAACCTGAGAGGTACAGCCCGATTTTATGCCCTGCACGGTAAGGGTGCCGCCCTGTGAGCTGGTTATTGTTGCCAATGTCAAAGCCGAACCGTTGCCAGCCTGGGGGCTACCGAAAGCTGAGCCGTTAACATATAATTGATACGTAACGCCAAATTCCGAACCCGACATTACTACCGGCGCCGAGCTGCCGCAAATGTTTGTATTCGGTGTCAGGGTATAATGTGCATACGTACATTGCGCATAGCCCGAAGTTACCCATGCCAGTATAACGATACACAACAGTATTGGTGTGATAAGCCTTTTCATTCTCTTATTTTAAGATGGTGGTTATGTTAGGTTTAATGCTGCAGGTTATATTTGTAGTTCTTCACAATGTTCCCGTCCTTGTCCTTTACGTTCATCAGCCGCTGCAGGCCGTCATATTCAAAATAGGTGGTCAGCCCTTTCATATCGGTCACGCTGGTTACGCCGGTCATGGGGTCATAGGTATAGGTGCTCATCTGGGCGTCATTCGGGTAGATCCGCACATCGTCATAGGAATCCCCGCCTGTTAATGTATAGGAACTGCCGGTATAGGCAATTTCACCGGAATAGGTCCACGGGCCTGAGCCGGTTCGTTTCCAGTAGCTGATCACATAGCTCCGCCCGTTAGGTCGCGTCCACGATATGGAAGGGCTTGTGGTATACTTGTTGCCCGTATGTGCGCTCCCGGTTACCACGCCTGTTGTTAAATCTTCATAACCCTGGTAATAAAACTCGGTGTTAGTGGCGTTTTTACACTCGGCTATGGGGTATAGCTTGTTTTGCCCACCCCACAGGTAGCCGTTATTCATGTCCAGGTTTTTGGCCTGGGTAAGCAGCTTGCCGGTGCTTGCCTCATAGGTGAAGGAAATGGCCGGCTTATAGGATGCATCCATACTTGTGCTCAAGCCGGTGGAGGCCAGGTGCGCAAAAGACGATATCGGCGATACCGATTCCATCTGGTAGAGTTGGCTGGGTTGGGGGGTTAAGGCATCATAAGCGGTTATCGATGCCGATACTGTCGCCGGGTTAGCGCCGTTGATATCGGTTTTGGTCGTACTTTTTTCAATTGGTGCGGTATACACGTGTGCCGTCAGCAGGTTCTTGATCCCTTTGGCGATCACATCGGTGGTGCTGGTGGGGTTATAATCCAACGGGTAGGTAGTATTGGTGGTCACTATCTGCCCCTTGCTGTTGGTGAAAGACGTGCTTATTGGCAGGTAGTGCTTAGGGCTGTAGGTATAATTAGTTATAATCTCCTGGTATTTCGCCGGATCGATGGTGGAATATATTTTCTCATCGGTCGAGGCGAGGTACGTCCATACTGATTGGATAGGTGAATAGGTGAACATTAGCCTGTCATTAGTAGTTACCGGATCATAGGTAGGACCAGTAATAGAAGGCATACCAGCCGCAGGATAAATTGCAGTGTAATGCGGCAGCATATGATCCTCAAATGCATATATATATTTGGTTGAGTCACTTTTATATACATAGTTATTAACCACATCTCTAATAGTAACAAACTGCCCGCCTTCAAATTTGTAGTCAGTTTGCTCTATCAATGAACCGTTAAGCGGATCCCGTGTGGTCGAGTTATAAGGCCGGTGATGGTTCAAAGTTATATATTGATAAGGTTCAACATCGTCCGGTTCGTTATGATACTGGTAAATGGTTTTTCCGTTTTCACCGTTTTCGCCTTCAAGTACAGTCACCTGGTCATAGCCTATTGCCGAGCCGGCAGCTGAGCCATTCAGCGGTATATTGCTGTCGGACGATCGCATAAAATGTTCAGGAACATAGCTGTTGTATTGAATTTGACCGTCACTATATATAATTTGCTGGAGGTCTTCTGATTCTTCCCAATAGCCATATTGCGGTCTTGTCATGGTGCGTCCATAACTAAACTCATTACCATAATTTGTATAATGGTAAATAAATCTTTTAACCTTTGGCGGATTAATACCGTCATCATCTGTCATTCTTGCAATGCGTAATCCTCCCACCGGAGAAAATGTGGTCGGGTGGGTGACGCTTGCGTTTGGAAACGATGTTACCTGCGTAGACCAAGTGAATGAGCAAACGCCTCCAAAAAGGAGCGCTCCGTATCCGGTATTATTGATAACCATGGTCACTGTATATTTTCCGGCGGATTTTGGATTAGGAATTGTAATGTGTATGCCCCCATTGTCTATCGTGCGGTAGGTTGAATAATTGTAGGGATCTATCCTCGTCTCAGCCATCGTTGCGTTATCAACAATGCTCAAATAAGCAATATCCGGGGCGCTTATCTGCGCTGCGGGAATCGTGGAATTGGCCCTGAAAGTAACGGTTAATTGCCCATTAAGGTCGCCGCCGATTGAGACCTGATCGGACATATCAAGCAGAACTTGGTCCGTGGCGCCTGGCGGCCAACTGTGGCTAAAAGGAGATCCATGGCCTGAAAGAATAGTATAAGGATACGGAGTTTGCGAGTGGTCATTTATCAGTGATTTATATTCATCACAATCATTTCCCTCATAGTCAAATGTCGTAGTACCGCCTTCGGGATATTTTATCCCATTTAATATAAAGGCTTGTGCAAAGTAGCCGTTGGACACTCTTGACATGTCCGGTATTCCGTAAAAATAATTTTGGTCTCCCGACCCGATACGCGTAAAATTCGGTATGAGCGAAGTATTAGCATACTGACCATTAAAATAGCCCCAATGATCACGCATAAATGAATCTTTGGAAGGCAAACTAACCTGTTCATAGTACGTGAAAGTATATGGGTTAGATGTAACGGTTTGGCCATTGTAGTTTCCGCTCTCTGTGACTGAAAGCAGTTTAAGCCTGTAATTCCACACCGGGTTACCAGCCCCCGTGTTTGAACCTGAAAACCAGGAACCCGGTACGCCTGCATTCGGTCCGTTAAAATATCCGTAAGCGAACGTTTGGGTTTTGATAGGTGCCGCGCTTAAATTCCCCTGGGCGTCCTTAGAATAAACCTGTATTGAATTTAATTGATTTGCGCCTAAAACATCGGTACGGGTGTTTGCGGGAGCATAATTAAATACGACACGTCCGCCGTCATAATCAATGCTTGCAATATTGAAGCTATTGTAATTTTTCCCGGGCGTCTCTTTTCTAACTGTTGGTAAGTACTGCGGGATGTAACCTCCGCCATATATGGGTAAATTGCCATCATTTCTTATTTCCTGAAACGAGCTTGGAGTTGTGATATCCATAGGCTGCGTATAATTAAACGTTATTGTATGACCGGTTGGCGACGTTATTTTTGTGAGGTGCACGGCAGTAGTATGTTGAAAAACCTCCCCGCCATCTATGTAATATTCAACCATAGTAAATTCGTAAACAAAACCATCAGGTGTGTAAACGTGCCAAATTTTCCCCCGGTTAACAATGTCACATACGATGTCAATTTTTTCTTGTTTTTCCAGAATTGCGGTGCCATCCCTTTTTAACAAAAATTTGCCGCTCTGGCCTCCTGGCAGGTTATAATAAAATTCATCAGGCTCAAAATCTGCCTTCGGGTTGTTAGTTAAAGCTGCGGAACAGTCCACGGCATTGGCATAGCCCGAATTCAACACGGCGCCATTAATTATAGGTACTATAGGTTGATAAAAATTAGTTAAATCAGGCGATGTGTTTAATAAGCCATTAAAGTAGGCTCCATCCAGGAAATCATCCATATTAACAATTTTCCTGGATATTGAACCACCCGCATTTAATGCCCAGCCTAAACCTACCATACTTGCGTCCTCAGCCACCTTAATACCAGAAGCATGATAGCTGATAGAAATCGGCAATGTGATATCGTGGCTTTTTATGGTATAGAGCGGAATACTGATATTTGGTACTCCAGTATAATAGCCCACGGGGATATCCCCGTATTTCTGCATTGCCTGCACATCGGGCGAAGGCGGGATAACTGTTGTTAAATGTGGCGTTGTGGTTTGGGCAATCAGCCATTCAAAGCTCATCAGGCCTGCCAGAAAAAACAGCCCGAAAGGATAAAATTTGCGGAGTTTCATTAATGATAATTGATGGTTTAACAGGTTAAAAAGACAATACAGGCCTATCCCGGAAACACCGGAAAAAAAACAGAAAACGCGAAATAATAAGTACTACTTAGCCAAAAGAGAAGTTGAGTTTGTTCTGTCCCATGTGATAAAAAGGTTAATTGTTTTTGGGTATCAGGCTAAAAATATGGAATGCTTTTTGAAAAAAAAAGAATGTTAATAACTAAATATTTAGTGTTGATATTTATATAAAATTACATAGCAAAGCCATTCCTCAAAGTCACGCTGTGCTGCCCGGGCGGGTAAAATTCCCGGTTAAAGAATCTTTTACAATCTATGTCGGATGCTGAGTAGTTGCCGCCAAGCCACGATACTGGTCAATAAGTGGTTTGATTAAACCGCTTCTTTCAACATTTCCAAATAAATTTGACAGGCCAGTAGTTTCTTATCGGCCTCTTTTAATTTTTTATCGCGTTGAATAATAACAGTCCTTACCAGTCCCAAGCCACGCGTGTGCTGCAACTTGTTTAAAAACTTAAGAATATTGCCATAATTGCCTGCAAAATTCAATTGCTGTAAAACCGCCTTGCTGGTGCTGTCGGGCGCACTTTGCATTGGTGCTTCAGAAAGATGAACATTTTCAATATCAGCCATAGATGCGATTTTGCTGATTATATTATTTCTTAATTCAGCAGAATCAATCCGATATAAGCCAAGTATGTTTTTAATATTTCTTCCTTTTCTAACAATATAGGATGGCTGTACTGATATATCGCTAATATGAGCTGACCTTGACGTTAGCTGCTTATTTAATTGCCATGCTTCAACCGTTCTGCTTATCGACAAACGATAGCAAATCAACAAAAAGACGACAAGTACCGCCGCAAAAACTATCTTATTATACTGTAATAGCTTATCCTTCATCAATAGTAAATAAATATCGAAAAAAATCCTGTGTCAGACTCTTGTGAATATTTGTAGTTTTTCAGTTCAATATTCCTGATCCAGCCCCTGGTTTTAAGCCTCGCGATCCATTCATTCACCGGCAAAATACTTTTGCAATCCCCATCAACCTGTATCGTGCGTTTGTTAAATACCGTACCCATTCCTGAATGTCCTGCTGACTGGTTGATAGGATCGACAGCTATTTTATGCAAAATAATCTGCTGGGGAAGCATCGATGAAATTTCATCAATTAAGCCAGCTTTGTTAATTCCGCCTTCCCAACCCAGAGCATTCAAAATTTTTTCATTTGAAACAACTTTATCTGCCAGTGATTTTATTTCCTGTTCACTCTGGCTTGATGAATCCAACTGCGCTGCCATTTTAGTATTTGCTGAATTGAGCGTGCTCAATACGAAGAAGTTAAGAAGTAATAACAGTAATATCGCTGATAACGAAATGAATCCGTTTGTTTTTATCTTAATTAGAGTTAATTTTTTTTTCAGCCGTTCGTCTAAAGTCGGTACTAAAGCGTTGATAAGGCTGATGTCAGGGAGTAACAGCAACTGAAACGCCACCGAGTATGGTATTACAAGCGATTCATCAATTGGTTCGGTTTCAATTTTTAACTGGTGTATTGCTTTTGCGTGGACATCACTTTTATACTCCTTCCAGTTTTGATTATCATTTCTGCGGATGTTATGACCATCAAAAATAACTTCCTCCCCATAAACATTTAGCTGTGGTAAAATAATATCTGCCGGAAACGGGCCCAGGCTTAAAGACAACAATTCGAATCCGGCTTCTTCAATTTGCCTTATCCATTTGTCTGCTTCAACTTTTCTGATCAGTGATATGAAGGAGAAATCGCCTGAATCAAATTTTTGAATATAAAAATCCTCCGGTTTACCATTTGGAAGTATTTTAGAAAACTCCTGAACCGTATCCTCTATCCTTTCTATTTTTTTATGAAGTATTATTTTCCCGTTAATCGCCAACGCCAGCGGGGTATCTGTTGGAATATGATCCTGTAAAGAAAGTAGACTGTCTACTCCGGTAACTCTTTTAGTTATCGTCAGCAATTTACCCTCAATCTTAACAGCACATAATGCTATCTTGCCGGAATCGTTTGCCTCAACGGTAATATTAAGCCCCGCAGCATATTTAATACGATAATATTGCTTTAGCGCTTTCATTTATTATCTTAAGATTGTTGATTTAATAAACAACACAGAAATTACTTTGGAAGCAGTTTTGGTGCGATTGCTGAAAATCCACTTAAGTATAGGTATCCTGGATAAAATTGGTGTTCCTGAAGTAACCTCGTCATTTTCAGTGCGCTCAATACCGCCTAAAACAATTGTATCCTCGCTATGAACGCGAAGGCTGGTCTCAAATTTACTTATAGACTGGGGTGGCGGTGAGCCATCGGTGGGTATTGATGTAAAATCGGATATGTTAACTTTTATACCAAGCGTAACCTGTTCATCTCCTGAAACTACCGGCCGGATGGATACAGAAAGATCTGCATTTACCTCCTGGTAAACGTTTGTGAAAATTGATTGAGAGCTTGTCGTAAACGGAATAAGGTTTTGCGTAGTATTCTTATAGTAACGTTTACTTCCTATGCTCAATGAGGCCGAATGTCCATTTAGAGCGGTAAGCTTAGGTACCGACCGGATATCGGCATTATTGTTCGACTCAAGAGCGCTTAGCGTAACATAAAAATTAGGCACAACATGGCCAAGGTTTACAGATGTGAGCTTACCAAGTGAGTTTAAGAAGCTATTAACTGATGATGCACTTGCGGTGAAATTTACCCCAGGCAGCACAGTTCCGCCCGTTTTTGCGCTATCGGAAATGCCGGCCGAAATACCTGTAGCTACTGTGCGTGTTTTGTGAAAGTCGATAATAGTAACCTCTATCAGCACTACTGGCACGATGACGTCCAACTGATTAACGAAATTTTCAACTTCATTAATCTGGCCTGCAGAGCCTGATAAAAGCAGTGTGTTCTGCTCCCTGAATTCCTTTATCTCTATATTTTTTTTCCAATCTGCCGGAATCATTGAAACGATGGTGTCTATCGAGCGGTTTTGAAGATGAATAGCTTTAAATGTACGAAGCCCTTCTAATCGCCGGTCGCCAATTAAATAAATGCCATTTTCAAGGCGAAAAGTATTATCCGTTCCCTTAAATAATAAGGTTAGCAACTGGTCGTACGTAACATCGTTAACGTGAATTGTGATATTTCCTTTGATCTCTGAATATACCGAGTAGTTTTTATTAAGTTCGGCAGAAGCCTGGCTTACCATGTCAGCAATCGGTGCGTTTACAGCGTCGGCCGAAATAAGCTTTTGACCATTAATCATCTTTGTAAACAGTCCTGTATTACCGCCGGGGCGGGGAGGCGATGGACGGTAAGCACGCCGTACCGCGGTATTTTTATCGCCATTAACATACAGTTCTTCGCTTTCTTCAAGCGGTTGAAAAAGGTAGAAATTATCATTGGTTTTAATTACCTTAATCTCATTCAGGTATGCCAGTTTATCGAGTGCCGTTTCAAAAACAGCGTCAGCCATTACAGCAGTTACTCTTTTTCCCTGCAATGAATTAGGCACGATAACGTTCTTGCCCGAAACTTCTATTATTTTACGCGCAACAGCATTTAAGCTATCATTTTGTAACGACATAGAAAGCGTGTTGCTCGCTTTGTCGTATTTAATGGCTATGTCTTTTATCGGAGGTTTAACAAATTGTGCCGGATCCTGGTAGTTCGTGATGTAGATTATCTGGCCGACATTCGTTATGTCAAGATTATACTTTTTTGCAAGCAGAACCAGGATGTTGGCTGCCGTAACGTTATTAAAGTTATCAAAAATCTGAAAGTTAACCTTAGGGTCGAGGCTAATACTTAATCCATTGGAACGGGCTAAAGCCCCCAGATATTCCTGGATACTTACGCCGGTTATCATTAGCTGTACCTTTTGCCCCAGCCCCGGAATAGTAGCGGAGAGGTCGTTGAGTTTTTTTTCAAGCTGCTGCATACGGTCCTGCTGCGCAAATACGCTGCAGGACAAAAAAATCATCAAAAGAAATATAAATAGCTTTGTATAAATTTTAAGCATAAGTGGTTTAATAGTTTAATAAAAGCGGATAGATTTCTTCGATAGATGTTTGGCCCGACGCAAATAGGTCGAATGCGTTTTCAGAAATTGTTTGTATACCTTTTTCTTTTAAAATTTCATGTACCTGCATGTTTGAATTCCTAATTTCGACGGCAAGATCATAATCAACCGGAATTACTTCGTAAACGGCTTTCCTACCTTTGTATCCCGTATAATGGCAATGCTCGCAGCCTGCAGCCAGGAAATGTTTTGATATTTGGACGGCTGGTTTAAAATTTCTTGGATAAAGATCATTGGAAAAATCCTGTTCTTTCTTGCAACGAGGGCATAATAACCTTAAAAGCCTTTGTGCCACGGCTGCATTTAACGTGTTAGCCAGTAAAAAAGGAGGAATGCCCATGTCAACAAGCCTTGAAACAATTCCCCATGCTGAATTTGTATGTATTGTTGATAGCACCAGATGACCGGTTAGCGCAGCCCTTACAGCCATATTAGCCGTATCCGGATCGCGTACTTCTCCAACCATAATAATATCGGGATCTTGCCTTAGGAAAGTCCGCAAAGCAGCTCCAAATGTCAAGCCGATAGATTCTTTCAGTTGAACCTGATTTATTCCCTCAAGCGTATACTCAACCGGATCTTCAATAGTTAAAATATTACGGGTTTGTTTATTCAGTAATTTGAGCGTTGCATACAAACTGGTTGTTTTACCCGAACCGGTAGGCCCGCTTATAAGCAACATGCCGTTAGTTTTCTTCAGGCTATGCAAATAGTTGTCAAGATCATTTTCCGAAAAGCCGAGCTTATACAAGTCGATGTCTGTGGCATTGTTATTTAGCAGACGCAATACGATTTTTTCGCCAAAGAGGGTCGGCAAAACCGATACACGGATATCGAATTGCCCGCCGTTTTGCTTAAAATTAATCCTCCCGTCCTGCGGGAGCCTTTTTTCAGCAATATCCAGGCCCGACAATATTTTTATTTTATTGACTAACGCCGGATAGTCTTCTTTTTTTAAAATATAGCGCTCAATCATCATTCCATCAACACGTATTCTTACCCGGCATTTCGGGTCGTAGCTTTCTATATGAATATCACTGCTTTTTAAATTTTTTGCATCGGTAATCATATTTACCAGGAAGTCGTCAGATGCGCTGAAGTGAACAGCAGGCTGGCTGTTCCCGGTTTGCTCTTTCCTGTAATATGTTGATAGCAACCTGGTAATTTGATCGCCGGGCAGAGCGATCAATTTAACAGAATAGCCGAATACAATTTCCAATTCCGCGGCCAGGACATCTGATGGAGGATCTTCGCAATAGACAGTTAACAAGTCTCCATTTTTTTCAAAAGGCAGAATCCGGTAATGCCACGCCTGATCATTTGACAACCAGTGCAGGTCCTTTGTCGATATCACTATTTCATTATCTGCAATCATTGCCCAATATAGTATATTAACCAATTGTCAGTTAGTATATTTAGTGGTATAAACCACCAGTTTATTAACAGCAGTACACCCAAAAAAAGCGCCTGTAGCCCTGCCAAAGGGATGTTTTTATTTTTATTTTTTCCGCCACAGATCAGATTGTACACCACCCAGCACAGCAATGCAAAAACGAGCGAGGCTATATAGAAGAAACTAAAACTGATAGCCGGCAAAGCAAATGCGGCAGTGTACAGGAATAAGATATCTCCCCATCCTAACAGGCCTACCGCCACATTTTTCCATCCGCCCATCTTAAATGAAAAATAAAGATTGAGCACAATTAGCTGAACGCTTAGAAAGCCAATATTTATTACTGACGTTTTTACACCCAACAGCAAATTCTGACCGCCGGCGAATATATTAAGAACAATAAAACTTAAAAGCAACGCCGGAAACAAAAACCAGTAAACAGCGCGAAAACGCAAGTCCTGTATAAAAACAGTTGTCAGCATTGCCAGGATGAAAAACTTCAGCAACAACATCAATCCGCTGTAGTTTCCTTGAGATTCTTGTTTTGATCAATCTCCCATACGTTAAATACCCCATTACCATTAAAGTCAACCACCGAAGTGGCCTTCGCTATAAAACCAGTATTGAAAACATTGGTGATTTCAATACGGTAGTTTGCTTTACCATCTTTACCATCCGTTACCAGCGGGGCCTGTACAAAACCAATCTCGGTGAGGTCTTTGCTGTATTTGGAATGCTCGTAGAAATAACTCTCCTCAAGCAATTGAACATGGGACAGCTGCGTTTTAGCTTCAAGGCTTTTGGCCTTCGTTATTAGCGGAAGCAAGTTGGGCAAAGCCAGCAGAACTAAAATTCCGATAATAATCAAAACAACGAGTATTTCCGTTAAGGTATACGCATTTAGCTTTCTACGCAGCAATGATAAGTCAGGCCTCATAATTTTAAGTTGCGCTAATCTAATATTAATCTTGAAACCGCACAATTTTTAACAAATGAAAATTTAATAAATTATAGTTAACGAACCGCTGAAGCGCTGTACACTAAGTTTAGTCCCGATCAGGTAGTAATAAACGCCTGCCGGCAGTTTTTTCCCAAGAAAGGTGGCATCCCATGGCTTGGGGTAACCATGGCTTTCGTAAACCTTTGTGCCATAACGGCTAAAAACACGCACTTCGGCATCACTATCGTTTTCGAGTCCCTCAATATTCCAATTATCATTTATACCATCGCCGTTCGGCGTAAATGTGTTGGGAATTTTTATCGGAATGCAGGTATTAATAACCTTTATTTCCTGGCTTGCCTGGCATCCATTTGTATCAGTCACTGTAAGGGATACGGTTTGGGGTTCAGTAACCATAAAGGCGTTGGTTCCAGGCCTATTATTCCAAAGATACTTAACAAAACCGGGGGGCGCGGTAATGATTGCCGATTCATGCTTATAAGTACATAATGAAACATTGGAGAGGTTGAGCCGGGGCAGGGGATAAAAATTTATTGACATTTGCTGACTGGTTGCACAACCACCTGGAGTAGTGATGGTAGCAGAATAAATGCCGGAGCTTCTGACAAGTATTTGCTCAGAACTCTCTCCGGTTGACCATTTGACATCTCCGGCATTGTTACTAACCTTTAGTTCTACATCCTGGCCATCGCATAATGTGCTATTTACAGTTCGTTGTATAGTAAATACTGGTTGAGGATCGAAAGTAATTATTAATTGATTTGAAATTTTAGCACAGGCCGCACCGGTGCCTTCGATATTTACTGAATATGCTCCGCCTTCCATTATTATTATATTTGTATTATTCCTATAATCGGACAATAGCTGGTCCCCTTTATACCAGTCAATTGTGTAGGAATCGTGTGCTATCATGTTTAATTTCAAAATTGCCGTGTCTCCTGCACAATAAGAAGGTTTATTTGAGCTGACCACAGGTTGCGGCAACTCCACAAAATCCACCTGCACATCTTTTGACGTAACCCAGCTTTCATCGCAGGCACTTAATTCAACCCTGTATTTGCCGCCACCGGTTACGTTAAGCGTAGAACCTTGTTCACCATTAAGCTCGTTATTTTTATACCACCTGTATTTATAACTCCCCGCAGCCAATACTTCCAACGATTGTGTTTCCCCGGGGCATTTTTTTATAACATCCGGGTAATTAAATGTAAAAACCGGTGTTGGAACGATGGTTACCTGGAAATTTCCTGAAACTTTTGAACAAGTTGAATTGACACTCGTAACTGTTACCGCGTATAGGCCTTCAAGCGCGGTAGTTATTGACAGTTGATATTTGTTATTATTCATTATTACACCATTTCTTATCCAGTCAATGGTGTATTCGGGCCCTAACTTTAAGTTGGACGTTAAGGTAATTGGTTCACCTTCACAATAGTTGGTTTTTGAGGTACTTATCTGTGGTTCCGGAAGATTAGCTATTGTGACATTTGTGCTTTTTGAACCTACCCAGCTACCATCTCATGCGCTAACTTCTACCTTATAAGCGCCGCCTTCCATTAAGTTAATTGATGAAGTGTTTTCGCCATCTATAAGTTCTCCATTTTTGTACCACCTGTAATTGTAAAGGTCGTTGTTAGTTGTTTCCAGCCTGGCACTTTGCCGGTCGCAAAATTCCAATTTATCAGGATAATGAAATGAAAAAACCGGCCCGGGGGTGACAGTTACTTTGACTGGTTCGCTTTCAATATGAATTCCTGAGCATGGATCGTGTAACACAGCATGGTAATCTCCCGATCTGGTAATCTGCAGTTCCGGCCCGCTTTGCCCGAAGATTTGCTGGTTATCCTGGTACCATTCTATTATAGCCGTGCTATATTTCTGCGTATTTACGGTAGCTGTAACTGAACTGCCGGTACAAATAGTTGTTTCGGAAATGTTTTGCGAAAGCCCCTTAAAATAAACTGCGGCCACCCTTGTATTACCTATATACCTGCTATAATCAGGCGTGAGTAAATAAACGCCATCAACGGTAGCCAGCCATACTCCATTATCACATATCGGCCTTGTTGTAGCGCTTGTATTCACGCAGAGATCATTAATAGATAATGTGCCTAATTGATTGAAGAAAAAAAAGTTGAGCGCATGCATACCATCTGCTCCTTTTTCATAAAAATTACTTGTATAGTACAGGCCTTTATCGGTGCCGGCCAGTAAATTGTTTTTAATGATAGTGGCGTCACCCCCAATATAAGCGTTCCCCAAAGCCACCAGCCCGTACATGGTGGTTACTTTATTTACTTTGATGCCGGGTAAATAATGCCTGTGTTGAAAATCTGAGTTAAATGATGCATCTGCATTGAGCTCGAATAGGCCTTTTTCTGTACCCCAGACCGCACTGGAGTAAGTGATCAACTGCCCGAATTGATAAAGTGACGCCGGTATACAGGTAGCGGTGTAAATATTATTTCCGAAGGACTGACCGCCAGTCCATAAAAAGCCCAGCGCATGCACGCTTTCAAGAACAAAAGTTACGGGATGAAAAGTTACCGTATCACCTGTTCCGTGTTCGCTCAGGCTATCTTTATACATTTCATTACGGTAGGTCGCTTCATAAATTTTTGCAGCACCTTCGTAATAAAGCTGCGCCGGCTTTTCGGCATCTATGTCATATTGAAACAATCCCTTGTCTGAACCTATTAGCAGGTTACGGGTAAAAATAAGTGATTCAGATTTCTGAATACCAATTGAATTTATAGTAGACGGAAACTGACTATCCGTCGTTAATAATTTAACAGCGCCGTTTTTGTATTGAATGAAATACGGTATCTTTACTTCTGCCTGCAATATCTATAAATTTCAGATTTCCAAAAGCCGCAAAGTCTGCCGTAAGGTCATCAACTGCTTTGGTAACGACGTTTATACGATAAACACCATTGTGGTCTGTTAACGCCCAAACATATGGGTCGTAAAAATCCTGTTTGATCTTAATAAAAGTTTTCCCCTGTAAAAAATGATCGGTAATATGAAAGTCGATGTCCTGACTATACGCAGTCAGACACATTAAAAATGCGATAAAGATTAGGGGTATTCGTAACAATGGCATAAATACTTAAGTGCAATTTATGTATTTATAAATAATTTTTATTCAAGAAATAATTTATTCGGCTATAGATCGTCGCGGACAGCATAATTCTTCGTATCAGACCCTGGTTTGTCCGGTATTTTTCGACAGAAGGACTTTTATTTTTTTTGACAACAAAAGTTTTCTAATTTAGTGAGCAATGAAAATATTTATAATACTAAAGCCTTATCGTCTTCTTATATTACTTGCCGGGATGGCCGCTTTCTTTATTTCCTCGTGCGAGGATATTGTCGAACCTTCTGTAAAAAACAAGCAAGTACAATTAGAATCTCCCTTTAATAAGTTTCAAAGTACCAGTTCAACGATCAGTTTTTGGTGGGATGAAGTTGAGCATGCTACTACATATCACTTACAGGTGGTAAAACCTGATTTTACGAGACCAGAAAGCCTGGTGCTTGATACCGTTATCACGAAAAATAAGTTTTTGGACACGCTTGCGCCGGGGAATTACCAATGGCGTGTTATGGCCGAAAATAGTAGTTCGCAGACGGCTTATAGCGCCGTACGAAGTTTTGAAGTAGCAAAGGCCGTCGGCTGGCAGCCATCTGTGGAATTTAATGAATCGGCGATGATTGCGGTCGCTACGCAGTACACACAGAAATGTAAATCCGCCCAGGCTTATAAAACCGATTTTGCTGTTATTGGCTATCCGGTAAGTTTACAAGGTAACGCTGGTGGTTCTGCCAGCGTGTTAAATCGTCGTTCAACGGCAATTCATACTGTTGTCAACGAAAGTCAACCCGGTGGAATAAAAGCTTTATTTTAAGGTGATAAGGCTATGAAAAACAAGGCAACCTTGTACATACTCGGCGCAGCAGTGGCTATAGTTTGGGGACTGATAATCTATCGCGTTTATGATTCGGTAGGCTCCGGCGATGACGGTGTTGTAGCCGGAATATCAAAACCTGCAAAGGAGGCGTTCAATGATTATACCGTCCCCGCTGACACCACACACCTGTTGCTGAACTATCGCGATCCGTTTTCGGAGGAAAAAATGGCTGATACCAAAGTACATGTTAAAATAAGTACCGCGAAACCCCGCGCAGAGAAAAAAGTGGTTGCCATGAACTGGGGATTTATTACTTACTCCGGTTATATCAACAATCCGGTCGGTAAAAAATTCCTGGCAGTTATGCATATTAACGGTAAGGCCGTAATGCTCACAGAAGGGGAAACAAATCAAAATGTAAAATTATTAAAAAACATGCGCGATTCAGTAAAGGTCTCTTTTGGAGGGAAAATAAAGGTTATCAGCATGCATGCTTCGCTATGAAAAAATTATTGTTAATCATTATATCCTTTTTTGCTCTTACAGCAAAGGCACAAAAAATGCCTGGCTATGGTTTATATAAGATTCACCTTACCGACAGTGGTAAAACAATAGTTGCCGAAATTAATTTAGCTTCCGAAAAACAGGCAAATCCTAAACTTTATTACCATTGGTACACGGCAGATGGTTTACATGTAACACAAGGGGGCTACGAGGGAAAAGTGCTGAATGGCGCCTATAACGAATATTATCTAAATAAGAGCATTAAAATGCAGGGCACATATCTGCGTGGATTGCAGCATAACACCTGGAAAAGCTGGAACGCAAAGGGCTTTTTAACTAGTATTTATACCTGGAATAAGGGAGTTTTGAACGGCGAGTATAGTCTTTTCGACGGAAAAGGAAGATTAATTGAACAGGGTTATTATAAAAACGGGCTTCTCAATGGGGTGCAGGTATCCTATTTAGCCGCCGATTCGATTAAGCAGGTAAAATATGAAAACGGAAAGCCGGTGCCATCGAACTCTTCATTTTGGCCGAAGCTTAATCCTGCCAGGCTATGGCATCATGAAAAAGCCGACACTATAAGCAGGCATAAGTGATATGATTAGGGCTTCAGCATTATATATTGTTATAGTTGTGGCGCTGGTTATTGGTGTTATTTGTTCTGCATTAATTGTAACCGGTTATTTTTATAGATTGGCGTACCAGCAAAAATTCCGCTATGATATGCTGAATGATAATCTGCACTCCGGTATAAATATGATGCTGGCAGGACAGGATAGCACCTATGGTGAGCGGACGCTAAGCCTGTTCGGGCGCGATAACGATTCGGTTCGCGTTAAGCGTATATTTTGGGGAGCATATGATGTTGGCATCGTTACGGCATTTATTCAAAAAGATTCCATATCGTCGGTTTTTAGCATTGGCCGGCAAATTGATACGGTTAAAAGGACGGCGCTGTACCTGGCCGACTTTGATTCTCCGTTATCAGTAAGCGGAGCTGGCGGTGTTATAGGCAATGCTGCGCTGCCGAAGGCAGGCGTTCAGGTCGCCTTAACGGAAAGCGCTCACGACAGCAAGCAAAAGCCTGTTTTGGGCAAAATATCGACCAGTAAAAAAGAGCTCCCCTCGCTGGACGCTAACATCACCGGGAAATTACAGAAATTGTTTACGCCCCCGGCTGGCATTAAATCGTTATGGCAGCAGGATACCATTATTAATTCTTTCCAAAAAGAGACCCGGGCAGTACACCTTGGTTCCACACCTGTTAATCTCAAAAATAAATATCTTAATGGTAACATAATTATCTACTCAGATACTACCGTTACTATCGACAGTACGACCCGGCTCAACAACATAATGATTGTTGCCCGCTCCATAATCGTTAATAATCATTTTCGCGGCAACTGTCAGCTTTTTGCATCAGACTCGGTAAAAGTTGGAAAAAACTGCCTTTTCAATTACCCTTCATGTATTGGTGTTTTACGTTCAAAGTCCGATCCGGGTATAGAGCCAGAGATAAAGTTGGGCGATTCGACTATGTTTTACGGCGTAATATTCACCCTAAATAAATTAACAGGACTTCAACAACCAAAAATCGTTCTTGAAAATCGGACGAAAATATTTGGTGATATCTATTCGCAGTCAGAAGTAATGACGAAAGGTAACGTAGGTATTACGGGCAGCGTTTACACACTTACGATTGCTCATTTTTCCAACTTCAGGTATTCGCGAAATTACCTCATTGACGCCCGTATAAATAGCAATCGGTTGTCGCGATATTATTTAACCAGTTCCTTATTGTCATTTCAATCCGGGCAAAAAAAGATATTACAATGGCTCGAATAAAACAGTTTTTTGCACGTTCTGCCAGAGGTTCAACCGTTATTGAGGTAATTATCGCCATGGTATTAATCACCGTGGTACTGGGTGTAGCGCTTATGATAATCAATAATGTTACTAGGTCTTCGCTATCTTATCAGAAGTTAAGGGCTGAAGGGATGCTTCGAACCACAGCATCCGATATTATTCAACCTGAAACCGGTGTCAAAACATTAAAAATTGACGATATTACCGTCCGGGAGGAAATAAAAGCTTTAAGTGATAATGAAGCATTGTTTACCTTATCGCTAAGCGCATATGATGTTAACGGAAAGCTATTAGCACAATTATCGCAGATCAGGATCGTCGGAAATGAATAAGCATAAGATAAAAGCTTTTACAATAATGGAGGTAACAATAGCAATGTTGTTAACCGCTATTGTTATCGGAATAACTTACACTGTATATATGCTGGTGGCAAAGGAGTATAATGCATATACAGTTAAACATGAAAAAATAAGTACCATATTACTATTTGACCGGACTTTAAGGCGGGATGTCTTATTGTCGTTGTCAATCTGCCCTACGGACAGCGGTATCCGTTTTGTTAAAAGTAAGGATACGGTATTTTATGAAGTTAAACTCGGTTTTATCATCCGCAATTCGTTAAAAAAGGATACCTTCAAAATGGATGCTTCTGTTTTAAATCTTAGGTTCGAAGGTGCAGATATTTCTGCAACAGCGGGCAGTGACACAACCCTCATAGATGAAATCAGGTTAAATATCCAGTTAGAAAATACGCCGGTAATTTATACTTATCGTAAGCAATATAGCTCAGAGAACCTGTTTAAGCCATATACCGATGCCATCAATTGACATAAGCCGCTATAATGCCCCAAAAAAGGCCCCGCCTCCCTCTTCAAAAACAAGCGGCGGCATATTGGCCGTGCTGAATAAAGATATTAGTTTTGGGGGGAGCAAACAGCTTGCTGATAAAAAGAAAGAATACCTTTACCTTGAATTAAGCTCGCTGCTTCAGGCGGGCGTTAACCTAAAAAGCAGTCTCGAATTAATTACGACGGATCAAAAAAAGGTGAAAGATAAGACCCTGTTCACCACAATATTAAATGACGTCATCAGGGGCGACTCTTTTTCAAAGGCTCTCGAATCGTCCATCAAGTTTACCGCTTATGAAGTATTTACCATAAGGATAGGAGAAGAAACCGGTAAGCTGAATGAAGTTCTTATAGATTTGGCGAAATTTTATAATAACAAGATCAAACAACGCCGGAAAATAGTATCAGCCCTAACTTATCCTGTTATTGTACTGTGTACATCGTTTGCTGCAATTTTCTTTATGCTGAAGTTTGTAGTGCCAATGTTTGGCGATGTTTTTAAACGCTTTGGCGGGCACCTTCCATGGATAACCCAGGATATAATCAACGTGTCGCAAGCATTGGAAAATAATTTCTGGTGGATTTTTTTATTATTTGCCGCGTTTGGCGGGACGATATTCGCGCTGCGCCGGACTGAAAATTTCAGAAATCACGCTTCACGCATTGTGCTTAAGCTACCAGTTGCCGGAAATCTTATCCGCAAAATTTACCTTGCCAGGTTCAGCAACTCTATGAGGTTGCTGATAACTGCACGTTTGCCATTGCTTAACGCAATTGCGCTTAGCCGTAAGATGATTGAATTTTATCCCCTGGAGGCCTCGCTTCAGCAGATGGAAGCCGATATAACCAGGGGAATGCCGCTACACCAAAGCATGCAAAAGTTTGATGTTTATCCTGCCAAAATGGTACAACTAATTAAAGTTGGCGAAGAAACAAACCAGCTTAGCTATTTTTTTGAAAAGATTGCCGACCAGTACATCGAAGAAATAGAATACAAAACATCCACCCTAAGCAGCGTGATGGAGCCACTTATCATCATTTTCCTCGGGTTAATTGTAGGGCTTATATTAATAGCGATGTATCTGCCATTGTTCCAAATGAGTAACACACTTCAGTAGCGGTTAAAACATGTAATTCTAAACTCTAATATTCATTGTATCTCCGTTTTTGATGGTATCTGCTTGACTGGCTCGATGGACCTTGCATGCGATGCTGCTGGCTGGTGAGTCGGGTACTGTATCGTTACTTTCACCAAGAGAAACCGGATTTTGAAGGTCCTGGCGAAAAGGTTTACGATATAAAGAAATTGCCAGCCAGTACGCCATCAGCCTGCAGACAGTGCGTACCCATGATGAGTCCTATTTTCGGCAAAAATAAGCGCAGCGTCCTTGCGATTTAAATAGCTGATCATTGTAAGCATAAAAGGAACTTCTTTATCAATGTTATAACCTTCGTTAAGAAGAAAATTTGATTGATAATTTTACATCCCATTATTGTTTTAAGGCAAATCTTGAAAACAGAGTTCCTACAAAATCAGGATTTACATTAAAAAGAGTTGTTAATACGTGCCAGTGCTGACGCATTATATCAAAATAATCCAAGATGGCACGGTAAATTTCAGTATATATATCCGAAAAAAAGCATCTGTCATATTCAAAAATCCCGGCTCCGTGTTGATAAATTTTTCGCTCTACAGACGCTAACATTAGATGTATATTATCGGTTTGGGACTTAGGATAATCGAATGCCGTGTTATTTGTCAGCACGGGAAACAATGCTTTGCCGAGATAATTTAACGCCTGCTGGCGCTGATTTTTCAATGCCTTAAATTAACTCAATAATAAATTGCCGATAGGATTGGTATAATTAAAATTTTCCCCTTCTATTGTTGCGATTATTCTATTTATCTCTTCGAATTTTTTGAGTTTGAGAAGTTTGAGAATGGTGATTTCTCGGCTGTCATGATGTCTTTTGAATACTTGTGATATGTTCAATAAGATTTCATTTACCCCTAAATCAATTAATGCCGCAATTCTAACTGGGTGCGAAGCGATTTCAACGCTCTGCAATACATTGGTTAATTCGATAATATTGTGGAAATTTCAGATTTGTATCCTAGTAGGTGATGAACAAGTAATGTTCTGTTCTCATTAAAAAGAAACTATAACTTCACAATAAAGAATTCGCACATTTCTCCGGAAAAGAAATCATTAGTTGGCAAGGTTCATCGTAATTTCATCCAGCTTCCAAACTGTGATACTTGAACCTCGTTGAACGCCGATACTGATGATAGCCTTACCAGCAGTCACGAAATACAACTTATCATTCCAACAGATTGTAGTTATAAGGTAATTATTTAGTAACAAGCCGAATCTACCGAAGGTATCGCTTTACGTATTTTAGAATCCGATTTTGAAAAACTGGAAAAAAAATCAATCTGATAATTTAAAAATTAGAACTGACTGTATTTAGGAAAAATCGATCGCACCAATGATAACTATACAAGATTGAAAGACATTAGAAATGAATGCACCTGTAACCCCTCCTAAAAACCGGACTGTGTAAAGGACGAAAAGTCTTAACTTTAAACAGTCAAACGATGAAGAACTCT
>NZ_JAUMKC010000035.1 GCF_030519355.1 Mucilaginibacter sp. L3T2-6 | reverse complement strand
GGCCATGGTATCGTTCGCAAATATTATTGCTGGCAGGTTGCACCGCTGCAGAGCCCGATTCCCCTTATATCTGCATACGCTATTTAGCACTTTTTTTTCCTATTACCACCAACTATTTTTGGCATCATTACCTTTTATTTATAACTACCCCTGCTGGACATACACCGGCGGGTCTTTCTTAAACAGCGCGCCAAACAATAAAGCCAGGATAAAAACGAAAATGATAGAAATTACTACACCGGTTATCGCATTGCCGATTGATGCAGACGGCTGCGAAAAATCTTTTTTTAGTTCGGCTACATTTTTGTCGATAAGCACCTGGCTGGTATGCCGCTCTTTCAAAATGGCAATTTTGGCATTGATAGCCGCAGTTTGAACTTTAACGGTATTGTCAGGCTCGACGAATTTATTAAAAATTATCTCTTTCCCGAGGTAATTGAAAACAAAAGCTACTAAAAACATAATGAATATGCCGGTCGTAGCCTGCTTAAAGGTCCAGTATCCGCCAATATCCTTACGGGCTTTAAATGCCAGGAATATCACCAGGAAGATTGGAATAAATACAGAAAATATTACCGGTGCGCCAACAAAAACCAAAGGCGATGCAGTAGTAGTAATCAAATAATAGGACGCTATCGACAACGCAGTAATGATCAGGCCTAATATAAACCCGTTCTTTACCCCGTTTATCTTTATCCTTTTTTCAATATCGTTCATTATAATCAATCAGGGCGAGGCTTATTTAAAGCTCACCAATATTTCAAAAACAGCCATATCAAATTCCTGTTCAATGGCATTGGCAGCTATGTCAGCGGTTTCAGCGTCTGACGGGTCTGTATTCTGGAAAAAGCACATAACCGGGTAAAACAGTTCTTTCAGTTCCGAATCTTCGGGAAGTTGTCTGGCTACTTTGGCAATTTCAGAAACAGAACTTTCCATCAGGGCCTGGTTAGATATTACCGGTTCATAAATACGGTATTCATCCTGGAACTCGTCCTCATCAACCAATAAAAATTCCTTTAGGTAGTCCTCCAGTCCCGGTTCAATTTCCTCGTCTTCGCACTCGTTCAGATAAAGCAGCAGGTTCAGCAGCTCAGTGCCCCGGTCGAGGGTTTCCTCTTCGATAGCTTCCCATTCGGGCGAGTCCAGGTAATCGTCTTCGAGTTTCTTTACATCAGCGCTAAAGAAGTTGACCAGGAGCAGGTCGAAGAACACTTCACGTAAAGCCTCCAGCTGCGGATAATCGTCGAAGATTTCGTCCATCATGTCCACCTTGCTCATAAAGTCCTCCCCGGAGTCGAACACGCCGGCAATAACTTCCGCAAATGGTTCAGCGTTAAAATCGCTGTATTCAGAAAAAGCCGTCAGTGCGGCTTCTATGGCTGATTCTACTTTTGGGTCTATCATAGGTTTATTGTTTATAAAAGTGATTGTTATTGGTAGTTAACAACACTTTGCCTTTTAAGTTCTGGCCTATATACGGCGAATTATATGATTTAGACCTGTTGTTGGCTTTGTTGTATTCCCACTCCTGTTCCGGATCAAACAATACCAGGTTGGCGTCATTACCTTCTGCGATGGATGGAATTTCTACATTCAATATTTCACGTGGCGCTACTGCCATTTTTTCGATGATCAGGCCGAGGCTGAGACCGGCTTTCAGAGCTAATGAGAACGCTGTTTGCAAGCCGATGATACCGAATTCAGCTACTTCAAATTCAACAGCCTTAAACTCCACCTCGTGTGGTGTATGCTGCGAGACAATAGCATCTATGGTACCATCTTTCAAACCCTTCAGCAAGGCATTCACATCATCCCGGGTGCGCAATGGCGGCTTTACCTTATAAAGGCTGTCGAAGCCTAGTAAAGCCTCATCCGTAAGCACCAGGTGGTGGGCCGCAACATCGCAGGTAACCTCAATCCCTTTGCGTTTGGCTTCTCTTATCAATTCAACAGAGCGTGTGGTTGATATAGTAGTAAAATGTATCCGTGAACCGGTGTATTCTGCCAGGTAAAGGTCGCGGGCAATCATCAGCTCCTCGGCAAGCGGTGGTATGCCCTTCATACCCAGGATCGTGCTTATCTCGCCTTCGTTAACCTTGGCTTTGCCGGCTATGGCAGTATCTTCCGGATAAGATAAAATCAGTGCGTCAAAGCCCTGTGCGTACAGCAGGGCACGCTCCATCAATCCTGCATCCTGTACCGGGCGGTTGCCATCTGTAAAGGCCTTTGCTCCGCTTAAAAACATATCGTACATCTCGGCAAGGTCTTTACCCTCCCGTTTATGCGATATGGCGCCCAGCGGATAAACATCCACCAAACTCCGTTTCGCCCGGTTCATCAGGTACTCGATCTCTGCTTTGGAGTGCACCGGGGGAATGGTATTCGGCATGAGTGCAACGCCGGTAAATCCTCCGGCTGCCGCGGCAGCGGTACCTGTTTTCAAATCCTCCTTCGTTTCAAGCCCCAGCTCGCCGATATTGCAGTTAAGATCGAAAAAGCCCGGCGACAGGTGTTTACCTTCCCCTTCAACCAATTCCGCATCCGCTTCAAGGCCCGGCGCTATTTTAGTGATGATTCCTTTCTCTATCAGAACATCGGCAACCTGGCCATTGTAAGGTGAATTCGGGTCGGTAATTGTTACGGATTTAATAAGCAAATTCATTTACTATGCTTTAGAGGTGGGTTTTTATCCATTCATGCCCGGCTGATTTTTGTTGCTGACGCTGGTTTTATAAAACCTAATCAGCAGTATTTCGGCTGCCAGGAAAATCAACGCCAAAATTATACAAAGTTTCCATAATTGTAAGCCGAAATTTGTTTCCGTTACATTCCCTTTCAGCGAGGCTTTCCCGCTTTCCATGATGTCGCTCACCTGCGGGACGGCTATTGCCAGTTGTGCATTGGAAAGATAGCTCAAATCCGACTCGCTCCTGTTATCATTAAACGCGAGCACGGCCACGGAGCTGTCTCCTTTTTTAAGGTCGTAGATGCCGGTTTCATGCAGTTGGTCGGATACATAAAGCAATGTGCTTCCCTCCTGCTGCCTTGTATCCGGAATAACACTTTGCCCACCCTTAACCAGCTTAAGCAGTTGCTTTTCGTTAACATGTACCGGCGGCACTTCTATATTTTCGTCTTTCCCAAGCGTATAGAACAACGGCAGGTCATGACCGCTCAGCAATGCAATCCTGAACATCACCGGCACAAACAAAGCATGCCGGGGCAGGTTGCTGAAGTCCTCGCTAAGTGGTACCGCTGATACATAAACATGACCCTTCCCTGCCGTATATCCGGCCCAGAATGTTTTGTTACCCGGCAAGGTCATCAGGTTTTCGGTGCGGTTGCCGATGGCAGAACTGAGCATATAATACTTCTTTACCAACGGTAATTCCGGGTTCTGCGGAAAGCCTTCGAAGATGCCTTTAAATACCTGGCTTTGCAAGTTGATGTTGTACACTTTGGTATTTTCAGTAAGTAAAGCCCCCGGCCAGGCGGCATTCAATGGCTGCAGTAACGACTGGTAGCTTGCAGCATTGATACTTGCCGACGGAAATACCACCAGCGTTCCCCCTTTGCTCACGTAGGTCTTCAATTGCTGCGATAGGCCTGTAGAAATGGCATCGATATCACTCAAAACAATTAAAGGATAGCTGTTCAGCGACGAATAATCCACATTGCCGTCCGGTACCTGCTTCGCATTAAAAAAAGGATCGGCTGCGAAAACGGCTTTCAGGTACGGATTGGGAGTGCCGCCATTCACCAGTAACAGCGGCATTTGCTGCGCGGCGTTAAAAGCGAAATGAAATTCATTATCAAAAGTCACCGGGTTATCCTGCAAGGTCAGTTCGGCGCGCTGCCAGCCTGGTTTCAAACCCGAAAAGGTGAGCGTATCATATTGGGCAGACCTCGCATCAACCGTATAGCTGCCCAGTGCTTTCTGCTCACCGTTTATGGTAAGTTTCAACGGCACCTTTTCGGCTGATTTACCGGAGTAGTTATGCAAGCGAACCACCAGCTTTTCGGTTTCACCCGGCCGGTGTATCGCACTCAGGAGGCTAACCGAATCCACCGCAACATTGGGCAGCGAACTGGCACTTAAACGTACCATGGTAACACGCACGCCGGTATCCTTTTTAAGCGGTTGCCCGCCGGCCATGTTTTTTTGAAAGTCGGAGATCACATACACCGATCGCACGCCGCTTTTATTCATATCCAGCAAGCTTTCCTGCCGGCTGATGATCTGCTGCAGCGTGCGGCTTTGCGGACTGATCTTCACCGCATCCACCGCATCATTAAACTCATCGCGGCTTAATAAACGCTGGTGACTGCCTTCAAAATCCTGCGTAAGCAGTTGAAAGCTGTCGTTTATACTATAGGCCGATGCTATCTCCTTTGCACGGCGTTTCGCTTCATCCAGCAGGGAGCCCTCACGGTTAAGGGCCTGCATCGAATAGGAGTTATCAACAAAAATACTCACCGCCTGCTGCTTGCCCGCGTTGGCGGCATTACGGCCGGGGATATAGGGCCTGGCGAAGGCCAGTACCAAAAAAGCTAAAGCCAGCAACCTGGACGCAAGGATCAGCCGCTCCTTTAAATTGCGGCGGTGCGACTGCTGCTCCTGCACATCCTTCAGAAACTGTACGTTGCTGAAATAAACTTTCTGGTACCTGCGGAAATTAAACAGGTGGATAATTACAGGGATAGCCAGCGTAAATAATGCAAGTAAGAAGGCTGGATATAAAAAATGCATGGTCGGTAATGTGCGGATATGCAGATGTGCAAATGTGCGAATTTATTTGATTGATACGGCTGATCAGGTTCAATAAGTTGGCAATGAAAATGATTTACAGCTTATTAACATTTATTCATTATATTTTAACATAATTGCCACCGGGCTACTTATGCTATCTATAGTTTTACAGCGTCTGAAATTTTTATAAATCTGTACCAACTACAACCATGTTAAAAAAAAGGAAACAGTTTAAACCGATTATCATTTGCTTACTTTCCATCTTACTCACAGGGGCACTTGATATTCACCCGGCGTATGCTGCCATAAAATCGTACAAAAAGGAAAAAGGATATGTACTGTTTGCTCTGGATAAAGGCTTAATGAAAATTGTTGTCTGTAAGGACGATATAATCGAAGTAAAATACACCATTTTCAACCAGTTTAATGATAAGCCCTCGCTGGTAGTAAACAATAAGTGGACTTATGGCAATTATAGTATCACCGAAAATAGAACCGGCTATATTATCAGCACATCAAGATTAAAAGTACTTGTAAATAAAGCCACCAACGCCATTACCTATACTGACCTTAGCGGCAAAGAAATAGCCTCGGAAACACAATCATACAACAAAACCATAACGCCGGCTACCATTGCGGGCATTAGTACTTATACTGTAAGTACTTCGTTCAACTCACCAAAAGATGAGGCTTTATATGGCCTCGGTTGCCACCCCACCGATACCCTTTCTATCAATTATAAAGGCCGCAATCAGGATATGGCCATCAAGTATATGACGGGAGCAATTCCGGTTTTGCTATCAACCAAAGGTTACGGTTTAATGTGGGATAACTACTCAGCCTCTAACTTTTATGGTGCAGAAGCAGGAAATACACAATTTAAATATGTATCAGAAAGCGGCAAGCAAGTAGATTACTACTTTTTTTACGGCCCTGATTTTGATAAGATCATCAACCTGTACCGTATCGCTACGGGAAAAGCGCCAATGTATCCAAAATGGGCGTTCGGGTTATTCCAGTCGCAGGACAGGTACCTGACGCAGGAAGAAGTGTTGTCGGTAAAGGACGGTTACCGCAAAAACCATATCCCGGTCGACGTAATTGTGCAGGATTGGTATTACTGGGACCCATTCCCTATCGGCGTACATGTAATGAACCCTGAGCGTTACCCTGACCCAAAAGAAATGGTATCTGAACTGCACAAAGCGAATATCAAAGGTATGATTTCGATATGGCCGGTATTCGGCAAGGGCACAAAGAACTACGATGCGCTTAATAAAATAGGCGGGCTGACCTCCATTACCTGGGATAATGTGGTTACCCATACTTTCGATACCTATTATGATGCCCACAATCCCAGGGCCCGCGAAATGTACTGGGACCAGGCACGCGATAGCCTGGTAAAACGCTACGGCTGGGATGCCTGGTGGGTTGACCAATGTGAACCGGACAATGGTGCATTATTGGACGAGCGCCGCAAAGCCAGCTTCGCCATCGGTAAAGGCATCGATTATTTTAACACGTATTCTTTAGAACATTCAAAAGGTATTTATGCCGGCTGGCGCAGGGACATACCGAATAAACGGGCATTTTTCCTGATCAGGCAGTCGTTTGCCGGGGAGCAACGCAATGCGGCTACGCTGTGGTCGTCAGATATATTCTGCGGATTTGGAGCTTTCAAAAGCCAGGTGCCGCAGGGTATTAATGCATGTGTTTCAGGTATACCTTACTGGACTTCAGACATCGGCGGCTACCAGTATTACTGGAAAGCACCTGATTGGTCGAAGCCGGAATTCAGGGAACTGTTTACACGCTGGTTCCAGTTCGGTACCTTCTGCCCCATCTTCCGTATTCACGGTAAAGGCGAGCGCGCACTGTTTTCGAACAACTGGGATGCTGAAACCAAAGCTACCCTGCTGAAATATGATAAATTGCGTTACCGCCTGCTACCCTACATCTACTCCTTAGCCGGCAAAACAACTTTTGACAATTATACTATGATGCGCTCGCTGGCATTTGATTTCCGCGGCGATGAATACATCCAGGGCATACCCGATGAATATATGTTCGGTCCGGCATTTTTGGTTAACCCGGTAACAACGCAGGGCGACAAAAGCCGCAGCGTTTATCTGCCAAAAGCCGCTGACTGGTATGATTTCTGGACCGGCAAAAAAATAAATGGCGGACAAACGCTGCAGGCTGATGCACCAATTGCAACAATGCCGCTCTATGTGCGTGCCGGCTCGATAGTGCCTATGGGTCCCGAGGTGGAATATACTACCCAGGAAAAGAACAAGGTTATAGAGCTGCGCATCTATCCTGGCGCAAACGGGCAATTTAAGTTTTATGAGGATGAGAATGATACCTATAATTATGAAAAAGGGCAATATGCTACGTTTAACATCAACTGGAACGATAAAACCCGTACAATCACTGTTTCGGATACAAAAGGCAGCTTTCCGGGTATGCTGAAGCAACGTACTTTTAACGTAGTATTGGTGAACGGTGAGTACGGAACAGATGAAACAGTGGCCACCAGGTTTGATAAAACTTTTACTTATTCAGGTAAATCACTCGCTGTAAAAATATAGTACTATTTTAACATTTTATGCCCGTATGCCGGTTCAAAACCATGGGGGCATTTTTTTTATCCGCAAAAATTAGTGTATAATTAACAATTATTAATATATTAGTGCGTAGTATTTCATCCTGCAGATACGCACAACCAATTATTACCCATGCGCACTAAAATTATTACATCAATAATTGTATTGCTGTTTATGCATACCTTTTTGCACGCGCAAAAAAAGGGTTACCAGTTTTCTCATCTGGATATTACTAACGGGCTGTCTAATAACCGCGTAAATTGTATTTATAAAGACGCTGGCGGATTTGTTTGGTTTGGCACCGCATCAGGGTTAAACAGGTACGAGGGCTATAAGTTTAAATTGTTTAAGCACGACGGTAACGACCCTAAATCCTTATTGGATAATAACGTTACCAGCATTTGTGAGGGGCCGCAAAATACCATGTGGGTTTTTACTCACAGCGGCATTTGCGTATACGACCCTGATACTGAAAGTTTCACCAGCGACATCGCTAATGAATTGCTTAAATACCAGGTGATAACCAATCATTTGACGCTGATAAGAAAGGACGATAGCGGTGATTTTTGGTTCCTCACCAATGACAGGGGCATTTATTGCTATCATCCCAAAAGTAAGACCACAAGTACCTATAATACTCTGCCCGATTCGCAGATCATACTTCACTCCAACAAGGTGACCGATGTGGTTGAGGACCGGGATAAAACATTTTGGCTCGTTTATGCTGACGGCACAATTGATAGATTGAACACAGCGAATAATACGGTGCTGTTGCGCAGTACCGACCTGGAACAGGCTAACAATAAAAAGCTATTTCCATACTCGCTAATGCTGGATAATGCAGGAAATTTGTGGGTTTACGTAACGGGCAGTTTCATGGGCATTTACAATTATAATACCCGAACAAACCGCTTAAACCATTATGATAAAGATACGCGCGACATCACGCTGAACTCAAATGTTATAAATACGATTGTTCAGGGTGACGACAAAAATATTTGGGTGGGAACCGACCATGGCGGCATTAACCTGATTAACCCGGTGACCCATCAAATAAGTTATGTTCTGTCTCGCGATGATGATGAACGCGCACTAAGCGAAAACAGTGCAGTACTTTATAAAGATAATAACGGAATAATTTGGGCGGGCACCTACAAGCATGGCGTTAACTATTACCATAAAGATATCATCCGGTTCCCGATTGTAAAGCATTACATTGCCGATAACACCAGCCTGCCCTATGAAGACGTGAATTGCTTTGTAGAAGACAGGGCCGGAAATTTATGGATAGGCACCAACGGCGGAGGGCTTATCAATTATAATAAAAACACAAAAAAGTATACACAATACAGGCATAATCCCTCTAATCCAGGCAGCCTTTCAAATGATGTAGTCATCAGCCTTCTTATTGATCATGAGGGTAAGCTTTGGATAGGCACCTACTTTGGCGGGGTTAACCGCCTGGAAGGCAACCGTTTTATTCATTACCAGCATAAAGACAGTGACCCCAACAGCATTTCGGACGACAGGGTTTATACCATCGCGGAAGATGCGTCGCAAAGATTGTGGTTCGGTACTTTTGCAGGCGCATTAAATATTTACAACGCGGCAGCAGACAACTTTACCCATCCGGATTACATCATGAGTTCGGAATATACCTCGATAATCTACCCGGACAGGGACAAGAACATCTGGATAGGGCGTGACCGGGGTATAGATGTGATTATTAATAAAACCCAAAAAGTAAAACATTATTTTAATCAACCGGGTAACCCCAATAGCCTGATCGCAAATGATGTTAACCGTATTTTGCAGGATAGAAATGGCTTATTCTGGATCGGCACCAAAGACGGAATAAGTGTCCTGAATACACAAACCGGGAAATTCATAAACATCGACGAAAACAAAGGGTTGCCCAACAACAATGTATCAAACATACTGGAGGATAAAAGCGGCCTGATATGGATCAGCACTGCAAACGGCCTGGCCAGCATAAAGTTGACGAAAACCGGAGGTGATTATAAATACCTGATACATAAGTACGACGAATTTGATGGATTGCAAGGCAAGGAATACAATATCAACGCATCGTACAAATTTAAAAATGGTGAAATGATATTTGGTGGCGCACACGGATATAATTTGTTCGACCCGCAAAACATCCACACTTTTTTACCGAAGCCACAACCGGTATTTACCGATCTGCTGCTGTTTAACAAAAGCGTGAAAGTAGGAGATACGGTTAATGGGAATATGGTGTTGACCAAATCGATAGCGGAAACAAACCAGCTTATCCTTCATCATGACCAGAACGTATTTACGATAGAATTTGCTGCCCGCGATTATTTCAATCCTAACAAAATTACTTATCAGTACAAACTGGAAGGCTTTGACAAGCAATGGCTTGCATCGCCCAAAGAAGCCCGAAAAGCCACCTACACCAACCTTGATGCCGGCGATTATGTATTTAAAGTGCGGGTGGTTAACGCCAACCATCCTGAAATGGCCGGTACCGCCGCTTTAAATATTAAAGTTCTGCCGCCGTTTTGGAAATCGGTATTTGCGTACGTAATTTATGTAGTACTGATTGCGGGCCTCCTCCTTTATATCCGACATAGGGGTATCAAAAAACTAAAAAAAGAATTTGAGCAAAAGCATGCCAAAATAGAAGAAGAGCGCATGATTGCAAAGGAGCGCGAAGAAGCCCGCCGTATGCACGAGCTGGATTTGATGAAAATAAAATTCTTCACCAACGTCAGCCATGAGTTCCGCACGCCGCTTTCGCTCATCATTTCCCCTATTGATAACCTGATAAAAAACATTAACAATCCCAATCATGAGCATCAGCTGATAATGATAAAGCGCAATGGTAAGCGACTGCTCAACCTGGTCAACCAATTGCTCGATTTCAGGAAGATGGAGTTTAACGAATTGCAACTTTGCCTAAAAAAAGGCGACATTATTCAGTTTATACGCGAGGTTTGCTCGTCGTTTAACGACATGGCCACCCAAAACCATATCGGCTATTTATACGATAGCGAAGTAGAATCGCTGGAGACAAGTTTTGACCATGATAAAATTGAGCGCGTATTGTTTAACCTTTTGTCAAACGCCTTTAAATTCACGTCGCAAGGCGGCCATATCAGCGTATTTACCAGTCTTGGTAATGGCGGCGATACAAACGGTAATGAGCAAATTTTAGAGATAAGGGTGCTGGATACAGGTATTGGTATTCATAAAGAGAAGCAGGATAAGATATTTGAACGGTTTTTCCAGGACGCGTTGCCTGAGAACTTGCTCAACCAGGGTAGCGGTATTGGCCTTTCCATAAGCCGTGAATTCATCAAGATGCATCGTGGTGATATTACTGTGGAAAGCGAGCCGGGCGAGGGAAGCTGCTTTACAATACGCCTGCCGGTGGGCGTCGAGACACTTAAGGAAGGCAAAACAAAGCCGCAAAATAAATCAGCGCTTGTTGAGCAAGAGAAACCGAAGGGCCATATCCTCGATTCGGGCAAAAAGCCGGTGGTTCTGCTTATTGAGGACAACGATGACTTGCGTTTTTATCTGAAGGACAACCTGAAGCAGAGCTTCCATATTATTGAGGCTGTTAACGGTAAAGATGGCTGGCAGAAAGCGCTTGCTATGCACCCTGATTTGATTGTGAGCGATGTAAGCATGCCGGAAATGAACGGTTTGGAACTATGCGCCAAAATTCGCGACGATGAGCGCACTGCCCATATACCGGTAATTTTATTGACCGCCCTGACCGAGAAAAAAGACCTGTTAGCCGGCACCGCCAGCGGCGCTAACGATTATATCACCAAGCCATTCAGCTTTGAAATTCTGTTATCAAAAATAAACGGCCTGCTGATGATACAGCAGAAATTAAAAAAGACTTACCAGAAGCAGGTGGAAATACAGGCACAGGATTTGGAAATTGTATCGGAAGACCAGAAGTTTCTAAAAAAAGCGCTTGCTTGTATAGAGAAGAACATTACCAACCCGAACTTTTCGGTAGAGGAGTTGAGCCGGCAAATGTCGCTAAGCCGGGTATCGCTTTATAAACGCTTACTGACACTCACCGGCAAAACGCCTGTTGATTGCATCCGGACTATTCGTCTTAAACGGGCAGTGCAACTGCTGGAAAAAAGCCAGCTGAGCATAGCCAGTGTAGCTTACGAGGTGGGCTTTAATAACCCAACCTATTTCTCGAAAGTGTTTAAGGAGGAATATGGCACACTGCCTTCTGAATACGTAAACGAAGTCAGGAAAAAAGAAAAAGAGTCGTTGCAACCGGCTAATGCATTTGAATAATTCTACACATGATAAAACATCTTTCTAATCTGTTGTTAGCAGCCTTCATAGGCTGTAGTTTGCCGGTTACGGGCCAAACGGTGGCCTTAACGCCCCCGATGGGTTGGAATAGCTATAATTGCTACGGCTCGGCGGTGCATGAAAATGAAGTAAAAGCAAATGCCGCCTACATGGCTGTCCATCTTAAAAAGTTTGGCTGGCAATATATAGTGGTAGATTTTCTCTGGTCGTATGATAATCCTCCCGGCAGCAACATTGGCAATCCGTTTCAAAAAAGGCTCGACGACGGTTCGTATATCCCCTGGCTCACAATGGATAAATGGGGCCGGCTGACGCCGCAGCCTAATAAATTTCCCTCGGCATTTGGCGGCAAGGGGTTTAAGCCGCTGGCAGCGTATATTCACTCATTGGGACTGAAATTTGGCATACATGTGATGCGTGGCATACCAAGGCAAGCCGTCTGGAGTAAGTCGCCTGTTTTAGGTGCAACGGGTATAACCGCCGACATGATTGCAGATACCTCCTCAACCTGCCCATGGATGAACCACATGTATGGCTTAGATATGAACAAGCCTGGCGCACAGGCTTATCTGAATTCTATTCTAAAGCTTTACGCCTCGTGGGGCGTGGATTTTATTAAGGTTGACGATATTGCCAGGCCGTATCACAAAGAAGAAATTGAAGGCTATAAAAAAGCGATACAGCAATGCGGGCGGCCGATGGTGCTGAGTATCTCCCCGGGCGAAACACCGGTTAAAGAAGCTGAGCACGTTAAACAAAATGCTAACATGTGGCGTATGGCCGATGACTTTTGGGACGACTGGCAGCAGGTGCTTCACATGTTTAAGTATGCAAAAAACTGGGAAGGCCAGGATGGCCCCGGGCACTGGCCTGATTGTGACATGCTGCAGATTGGCAAGCTTTCTAAACGCGGCCCGGTTGGCCCCGAACGTTACAGTAGGTTTACAGAAGACGAGCTGTATACGCACATAACTTTCTGGTGTATTTACAAATCTCCGCTGATGATGGGCGGCAATATGCCGGAAAACAGACCTATAGATTTAAAACTGCTAAGTAATGACGAAGTTTTGCAGGTAAACCAGCGTGGACAAAACCCAAGACAACTATATCTTAAGGACGGCGACAGCATGGTTTGGTATTCAACTATACGCGGCTCGGGAGATATTTATGTTGCCTTGTTTAATCTTTCGGAAACCGCTAAAAATATCAAAATTGATTTTTCTTCGATTGGATTGAAAGGGCGGGTAACAGTAAGAGACCTTTGGAAAAAGCAAAACTTTGGCTCTTATAAAAATGATTATCAGCAAACAATAAACAGGCATGGTGCGGTATTATTGCGATTGTCGGCAAAGTAATATTTACTTTCGCTTATGCAAAATGCCACTTCGAAAAGCTTTAATACCTATCTATTTTATCTATGAAAAACTACAAAAAATTAATTTTAACACTGGCGATATGTATTCCTTTCCACGCCCATAGCCAGGATAATTTAAAGCTATGGTATAAAAAGCCGGCCAATAAGTGGACAGAAGCGCTACCAGTTGGCAATGGCAGGCTTGGCGGTATGGTCTTTGGTCGTGTTAGCCAGGAGCTGATACAATTGAACGAAGCAACCTTTTGGACGGGCGGCCCTGTGCGGACCAATGTAAACCCGGGCGCCTATGCAAATTTGCAGCTGGCACGCGAGGCACTTTTTAAAAATGCGGATTATGCCGCCGCATACAACTATGCAAAAGGGATGCAGGGCTATTATTCAGAATCGTACCTGCCACTCGGAGATTTGACCATCAGGCAGGATTTGAAAGATACTGTAGCTACGGCTTATTACCGCGATTTGTATATTAAAGACGCAATCTCAACCACACGTTTTACTATAGGCGGTGTTGAATACACCCGGCAGGTGATCAGTTCCGCTCCCGACCAGGTGATTGCAATCCATCTGACTGCCAGCAAAAAAGGCATGCTAAACTTTATTGTTGGCGCTAAATGTCAGCTCAAATACCAGCAATCCGCTACATCGCCCAACGAGATTGTCTTAACAGGCCGTGCGCCTGCGCATGTCGAGCCTAACTATGTAAACAAGCCCAACCCCATACAGGAAAATGACAGCGCCGGTTGCCGGGGAATGCGCTTCGCAATTATGCTTAAAGCAAAAAATGCAGACGGCACGGTGTCGGCCGGAGAAAATGGGATAACGGTAAAAAATGCAACCGAGGTTACACTTTATCTTTCGGCCGCAACCAGCTTTAACGGGTTTGATAAGTGCCCGCTATCTGAAGGGAAAAACGAAAAGCTGATAGCGGGTAATTATTTAAAAAAGGCTTATGCGAAAAGCTGGCAGGCACTGCTAGCTGCTCATGAAACTGACTATCATCGTTTTTTTAACAGGGTGTCGTTCAATCTTGCAAAACCGGCAGATAATGGCAATGCCTCTCTCCCCACCGACGAAAGATTAGTCGGCTACACCAGCGGCACTAAAGACCCCGGCCTGGAAACATTGTATTTTCAGTATGGACGCTACCTGCTGATATCCAGCTCGCGCACTAAAGACGTACCTGCAAACCTGCAGGGCATCTGGAATAAAGAATTGCGACCACCATGGAGCTCGAATTATACAACCAACATCAACGTGCAAATGAATTACTGGCCCGCGGAAGAAGCCAACCTTTCTGAAATGCACCAGCCATTATTGTCGTTTATTAAAAATCTTTCGGTTACGGGCGCTATTACAGCCAAAGAGTTTTACCACCTCAATGGATGGGCAGTACATCATAACAGCGATATATGGGGACTATCGAATCCAGTGGGTGACAGAGGCAACGGCGACCCGACCTGGGCTAACTGGACGATGGGCTCGCCCTGGCTTTCTCAGCATTTGTGGTGGCATTACCAGTTTACAAAAGACAAGAATTATTTAAGGAACTTCGCCTACCCGCTTATGAAAGGCGCTGCTCAGTTTTGCCTGGGCTGGCTGGTGCAGGATAAAGATGGTTACCTGGTGACAGCGCCTTCCGTATCGCCTGAAAATGCATTTTATGATGATAATGGCAAACGGGCCAGTGTTTCCATTGCAACTACGATGGATATGTCTATCATTCGCGACCTGTTTAACAATATTATCGCCGCTACAGACGAGTTGGGCGAAGACAAGGCTTTTCGCGATACTATCATCGAAAAGCGAGCAAAACTGTATCCATTCCACATCGGTAAAAAAGGTAACCTGCAGGAATGGTATAAAGACTGGGAAGACCCTGAACCGCACCACCGGCACGTGTCACATTTGTTCGGGCTTTACCCCGGCAACCAGATATCACCTGTAACAACACCTGAACTGGCCACGGCAGCAAAAAAGACGCTGGAGTTGCGCGGCGACGAAGGGACAGGCTGGAGCCTGGCCTGGAAAATTAACTTCTGGGCGCGCTTGCTCGACGGCAACCACAGCTACAAAATGATACGGGACCTTTTGCGAGTGACTGATCAGCCGGGTACTAACTATAAAGGCGGAGGCGGCGCCTATATCAATTTGTTTGATGCGCATCCGCCATTCCAGATTGACGGAAACTTTGGCGGTTTAGCCGGCATGATCGAAATGCTTTTGCAAAGCCAGAATAATGAAATAGCCCTGCTGCCTGCTTTGTCTGATGCCTGGGCCGATGGACAAGTTTCAGGCTTAAAGGCCCGCGGAGATTTTGAGGTAAGCATCAATTGGAAGGATAAAAAAATAACCAAAGCGAGTGTGCTGGCATTAGCAGGTGGTAAGTGTACTATCCGCACGCCGCAGCCTGTTACTGTGGCGGGTATATCAGCCAGACCTAAAAAAACTGACAATGGCTATGTTATAAGCTTTGCTGCAAAAAAAGGAATGAAATATTTGATAACAGGGAAAGGAGTTTAACAAATATGAGCGTTTTAAAAACCGGTACCCGGCAATTTTCTTTTTGTTTATTTGTGGTAACAATGCTTTTGGGGCTGACAGAGAAGTGCCACGCCCAAAAAGATTTCATCAAAAACCCCATCGTAAAAGGCTATTATGCCGACCCTACCATCATTAAGGACGGCGATACTTATTACATCTATGCCACCATCGACCCATGGGGCGCTGAAGAATTAGGCGTGCTGGCAACCAGGGATTTTAAAACATTTTCGGTAAAACATATTAACTGGCCTACCAAAAAGCAATGCACCAGCCCAACCTCAGGCGATTCGATGGTATGGGCGCCGTCTATCCGTAAAGCGGCAAACGGCAAATTTTATTTATATGTAGCCGTAGGCAGCGAGCTTTGGGCTGGCGTAGCCGATAAACCGCTGGGGCCATGGAAAAACGCCAAAGCAGATAACACGCCTCTTGTATCGGCAAAAGATTATCCGCAAGTACACAACATCGACCCTGATTGTTTTATTGATGATGACGGGCAGGCTTACCTATACTGGGGCTCGGGCTTTAACTGGGTAAACGGGCACTGTATGGCCGTAAAGCTAAAAAAGGATATGGTAACCTTTGACGGTAAGCCAGTTGACGTTACTCCGCCCCATTATTTCGAAGCGCCACACATGGTGAAGAGAAACGGCTTATACTACCTGATGTATTCGTACGGCAAAGCCATTGACCCCACTTACCAGGTTCGGTACTCGGTTAGCAAAACGCCGTTCGGCCCGTGGACGGAAGGAAAATACGACCCGATAATTTCTTCATCGGCCGACAGCACCACCATAGGTCCGGGCCATCATACTGTGTTTAACGAAAGAGGCCGGTATTACATTTTATATCATCGCATCCATCCCCAAAAAGAAAAGTATGTTTTAAGGGAACTATGTATAGACAGCTTAAAATTTGACCGGGAAGGAAATATTCTGAAGATTAAACCAACCGGCGTGAGCAATTTTACGCTGAGCGCACGTTAACAAATTTTTGGGTCTTAATACCCTTTATGTTATTATACCGTAACCTGGTATTATTTTAACATTCCTATCGCTGAATACTTTCAAACGAGTATTTTTTTCCTTCCTTTTTATTAGAAAAAATATGTAATCATCTATTAAACAGGTACTTAATACCTGATTAACATTTGTGATATAAACATTAACATTTGTGTTACAGGCTGCAGCTTAAGGGCGATAAATTTACTTAATTGAATAGTATGCTACCCGGTTTATACACCGGCAACACTGTTCGCCACAAACCAATTTCAACCTTACAATAAAAAGTTATGATTAAAAAACTACAAATTAAAAATGTTGTAGCTATAATCGGATTAAGCCTGTCGCTGCTGGTGATGAGCCTGTCTGGTTATGCACAAAGCGGAAAGGTTACAGGTACAGTTACGGACGGCAGCAATGGAGCTGCGCTACCCGGAGTAACTGTTAAAGTTAAGGGTACACAGTCAGCCTCCATTACCGACATTAATGGCGGATACTCAATTAACGCACCTGCCAATGCCACACTTGTGTTCAGCTACATCGGCTTCATTACTTATGAGGCAGCTGTGAACGGCAATTCGGTGGTAAATGCAAAACTCGCGCCAGATACCCGCTCACTTTCGGAAGTGGTGGTTGTGGGTTACGGTACTTCTACCCGTAAAGACCTGACGGGTTCGGTAAGTTCTGTGAGCGCTGCGACAATAGCTAAGGTTCCGGTTACATCCCTCGAGCAGGCTTTGCAGGGTCGTGCCGCAGGTGTGCAGGTCACCAATAATGATGGCGCCCCTGGTGCAAACGTAAGCGTGCTGATACGTGGTATCGGCAGTTTGGCCAGCTATGGCAACGGTCCGCTATATGTAGTGGATGGCTATGCTACCAGCGGCGGCATCAGTAATATCAATCCAAGCGACATTGAATCGATAGACGTTTTGAAAGATGCGTCAGCCACGGCTATTTACGGTGTACGCGCAGCTAACGGCGTGGTTATTGTTACCACTAAAAAAGGCAAAAAAGACGGTGTACAGGTTGATGTAACCGCTTATACAGCTTTCCAAAGCAGGCCGAAGGAATACAAACTGCTTAATGCACAACAATTTGCGACGCTTGCCAATGAGGTAGCCGCCGGCTCAAACGGGAACTTCCAGACTTTTGACGCATGGAAAGATCCGGCATCGCTAACAACTGTGGACTGGCAAAATGCAATGTACCGCACAGGTATCACCCAAAACTACAGTATAGGTTTACGTGGCGGCGGCGAAAAGGTACAATCTGCCACATCAATCAGCTATTATGATCAAAAAGGTATAGTGCTGGGCTCATACTTTAAAAGGGTAACGCTCGGCAATAACTCCGATTATCAGCCTACTAAATGGTTAAAATCATCAACCAGCGCGAAATACAGCTACCAGGATTCAAACAATCCGTTCGGCACAGGCTCACTTGTTCAGTTATCCGAACTTCCGCCAACGCTTGATGGTGGTAACAAGTTTACCAACCTGCCCTCAGACGGCAAAGGAAACTATGGCTTCTATAACCCGATTTATACCTATGTAGCCAAATACAGCAACCCGGTTTACACAGTTTCTAACGACAGGTATCAAAATATAACCAATTATTTATTGGCCAATACCTCACTTGAAGCGCAAATAATCAGCGGGCTTAAGATTAAAACTTTTGTGGGTATCAACCTCACAACGTTTACCGGCTCGTTTTTTCAACCAGAAGATGACCGTTTAGTGCAGCAATATGGCAGCCAGGCAGGCGCAACCCAAAATGCTTTTTATAATCAGCACATTAACCAAACATTCGAGTGGTTGTGGGAAAACACCATATCATACAACAAAACGTTTGGCAAACACAGCATCGATTTTGTAGGCGGCGTGTCTGAACAGAAAAATACATGGAATGGGATGGGTGGCAGCGGTATCCCGCCGAACAGTATCATCCGCGACCTATCGCAGGTTACCAACCTGCAACTGGATGCTAATAACCCGGTTGGGTCAAACACGGGTAACGGCCAGAACATTTATTCTTTTGAGTCGCAGTTTGCAAGGTTAACCTATAAATATGGCGATAAATATCTGTTGACCGGTACTGTACGCCGCGACGGTTCATCAAAGTTTGACGAAGGGCATCAATATGGTGTGTTTCCTTCCGGCGCAGTGGCATGGAGAGCTAAACAGGAAGATTTCTTGAAAGATGTTTCATGGATCGACGACCTGAAATTCAGGGGCAGTTATGGCGAGGTCGGTAATCAGGGCTCTATCAACCCGTTTCAATACGATGCGTTGTATTCGACAGGTTTACCTGCGGCCAGCAGCGGCAACTTGGGTTATCCCTTCAACAAGATATATCAAAAGGGTACCGCATCCACTCAGCCGCCTAATCCTGACCTGAAATGGGAAACTGATTATATCACCGACATTGGCGCCGACCTGGCTTTTATTCACGGTGATCTGACCATCACAGCCGATTGGTTTAACCGTAAATCAAAAGACTTTCTGTTGTTACTTGCGGCTCCTGCTCAATCTGGCTACAACTATATTACCCGCAACGTGGGTAGTATGCAGAATAAAGGCTTTGAGTTTGCTGCCAACTACAACCATACCATCAACAGCGATCTAAAGTATGGCATCGGCTTAAACTTCACTACAGTAAATAATAAGCTAACAAGCATCACCTCAGGTACCGACTTCGTAACCAACTTTGGCGGTTTAAGCGTTCAGGGCATTGGTTGGTCAACATTTACCGAAACACATGTAGGCCAGCCTGTTGGCGAATTTTATGGCTATAAATCATTGGGCATATTCCAGTCGCAAGCACAAATTGATGCCTTAAATGCTGCAGCGGTAGCAAAAGGCAAACAATATTACCAAAGGGCAGTTACCGCGCCAGGCGACCGTTATTTTGCAGATGTGAACGGAGACGGCAGCGTGGACGCAACCGACCAAACCAGCCTGGGCAGCCCGCTTCCTAAGTTCTACGGTGGTTTAAACCTCGATCTTACTTACAAGGCATTTGACTTTAACGCTTATTTCTACGGTGTTTATGGCAATAAGATTTTCGACTACCAGGAAAGCGCCTTGGAAAGCTTCCAGAATCGCGGCTTTGTGGGTGTTGAGAACGTTAGCGTGGAATATTATCAAAATCGCTGGACACCGGGCAATCCTTCAAATACTTATGCAAGGGCCACTTCAAATGACGATGCTACCGGTAACAATGTTCCCTCGAGCGCGTGGATACAAAATGGCAGCTTCCTGAAGCTTAAAAACTTCACTGTAGGTTATACATTGCCGTCAGACATAGCGAAAAGCCTGTACTTAAACAAGCTGAGGTTATATTTTTCGACCCAGAACCTGTTTACAATTACAGGCTATAAAGGCCTGGATCCTGAAATCGGTATTCAAGGGGGCAATGCAACCCAAAACGGTATAGACAACGGTACTTATCCGTCGTCCAAATTCTATACCATAGGTATCAATGTAACCCTTAAATAATAGAACTATAAAAAATTAAAGATATGAAAATGAAAAAAGTGAGTATCATTCTTATAGCTGTCTTTGGGGTACTGATGTTCCCGCTGAGCTGCAAGAAGGACTTTTTGAAACAAACCAATACTTTTTCTTCAACGGCGGATGCTACCTTTCAAAAATCGCAGGATGTGGTGAACCTGGTAAACAGTATATACGATACCTACCAGAATGCCGATCTGCTGAAGAAATCCATTTGGTATTATGCCAACTTCCTCACCCACGATTGGTTTAACAATGGTGCGGATATCGTTTGGAATTACTACGCTATTCCTGCCGATTTCGGCGCGCTGCCGGCCTTCTGGAACAACGCCTACATAGGTGTTGCCCGTGCAAACGCTGCCTTCGGCATTATTGAGCAAGCCAGAGCTAAAGGCATAGTTACCCCCGAGTTGGCCGATCGTTTAACCGGTGAAGCATACTTTTTACGGGGGATGACCTATTACTATCTTGCAGGCACTTTCGGCGGCGTACCGTTGGAATTAAATGCTGTAACTACTGGTTTAACCCCAAGGGCCAGCCAGGACGATGTATTTAAGCAGGTGGTATCAGATATGAAGAAAGCCGAAACCTTATTACAATCAAAAACAGCCCTGCCCGCCAGTGAGCTGGGCCGGGCTACCAAGGGCGCCGCCTATGGCTATGAAGGCGCTGCGCAAATGTGGCTGAAAGACTATACTGCCGCCCTTGCTGCATTTAATAACCCCGAGCTTACCAACAATTATCACCTGCTGCCAAATTTTGTTGATGTGGGCGAATTTGATCACCAGAACAATGACGAATCGCTGTTTGAGATACAATTTGAAGTAAGCGGTTCGCAAAGCTGGGATGGCGGCTGGCAGGCCGGCGGCGAGGTTGCCTGGATTGACGACTTTAGCTGGCCACAGGAGATCAGCGGTTTCGGCTATGATTATGGCAACCCCGGGCTTTGGTATTCATATCAGCCCGGCGACAAACGCAAAGCCGTTACCATTATCGGCCCGGGGGACGAAATTCAAAGCCCAGGCATTATCGCCAAATGGGGTGGCATAAAAGGCTACGCAGTAGTACAGTCAGGCTTTGCCGCCGGTAGTGCAACCTATACCGGCGATGATGGTAAAATCATCAATACCTGTGGTACTTTAACCCATCCCTGGTATGGAACTGATGGCACGCCACGTTCGGGCTATTATTGCGCCAAGAAATGGAGGGATCCTAACCTTACCGGTGCTAACGGCAACTCCACCATCTTCGGCTCACAAAACCAGATATTGCTTCGTTATGCCGAAATTTTGCTTGATCGCGCTGAATGTAAGATTCATACAGGCGATATCCCCGGCGCAATGGCTGATATTAAACTGGTTCGCGACCGTGCTTTTGGCGGAACCGCCCCTGCTGTAATGCAGGATGGCGCCCGCATTGACGGCAGCCCGGCTGCCCCGATAACCGACCCTATGCAGATGGTATTGAGCGAATACCGGCATGAACTTACCGCCGAATTTTCGCTGATGTACGATTTACGGCGCGCGGGGCCTGGTGTGGCAGCGCAGTTCATACACAACAACTACAACCTCACAGCATCTCCAAATAATAACATTAACCAGGTTGTATTTCCATACGGGCCAACCAGTGATGGCAAAACACATGGCGTATGGCTGAATGATATGCCTGCCGGGCGCGATATATTGCCGATCCCGCAAAGCGCTATAGGGCTTAACCCGAACCTGAAGCAAAATCCGGGCTATTAAAGAATTTTCGTAATGAGAGTTGATTAATAATTAGTTATCTTGGTTTGGCTTTCCCCAATTGGGGAAAGCCTTTTTTGCTTATACCTGCTATTAAAAGGTATATTACTTTACCGTAAGCCCGATACCTGCATGAATAAATTTTACTTCACCGCTTTAGTTTGCATAGCTGTTTTCATGTTCTCATGTAAAAAGCGAAACACATTGTTTGACAGAATACCCTCATCGCACTCAAATATCCATTTTAATAACCTGATTACCGAGTCGGATTCCATTAACCCCCTCGACCTGGTAAATGTTTACAACGGCGGCGGCGTTGGTGTAGGCGATTTTAACAACGACGGTCTGCAGGATATTTATTTTACGGGTAACATGGTGTCCGGTAAACTATATCTCAACAAAGGCGGCTTCCAGTTTGAAGATATCACTGATAAGGCCGGCGTTGGCGGCATGGGCCGATGGGCACGTGGCGTAGCAGTGGTCGATATAAATAACGATGGCCTGCCTGATATCTATGTATGCAATACCATTTACAAGGATTCGTTACGACGGAGAAATATCCTTTATATTAACCTGGGGCCGGATAACAATGGCATCCCTCATTTTAAAGATATGGCCTTCGAATACGGCCTGCAATCGGGCACGGAATCAACCATGGCCAGCTTTTTTGATTACGACAATGATGGCGACCTGGATATGTACCTTTCAGTTAATAATGCCAGTGCCAGCTATAATCCAAGCCTCTTTGGTTCAAAAAATGCAACCGGTCCGCAACTGCTTACGGGGCGGCTCTACCGCAATGATTGGGATGCCAAATTAAATCACCCGGTATTTCATGACGTTTCCAAACAGGCAGGCATAACCTATAGTGGCTACAGTCATGCCGCAACCACAGTGGACTTTAACGGCGATGGCTGGAAAGATATTTACGTATCCAATGATTTTGTGGGCAATAACGTACTCTATATTAATAATCACGATGGCACATTTACCGACCGCTCAAAGGAATATTTTAAACACACCTCGTTAAACTCCATGGGCCAGGACGTAATCGACATTAATAACGACGGCCTGCCTGACGTGGTTGAGCTGGACATGAATCCGCCGGATAATTATCGTAAAAAAATGATGATGACGGCAAACAGCTACCAGACGTTCCAGAGCTTTGATTTTTATGATTACCAATACCAATACATCCGGAATACGCTGCAAATTAACCAGGGACCAAGGCTTGGGCAATTGGGCCATATCGGAAGCCCTGTATTTAGTGAAACCGCTTTTTTAAGCGGCATTTCGCAAACCGATTGGAGCTGGACGCCGGTGGTGACCGATTTTAATAACGATGGCTATCGGGATATCGTCATCACCAATGGTTATCGTAAAGATGTGTCGGACCACGACTTTATGATTTACCGTAAAGATGCTTATGCGGTTACATCCAAACAAAAAGTGCTGGAGCAAATTCCCGAGGTTAAGCTGGATAATTATGCCTACCTGAACAACGGGAATTTAACTTTCGACGATGTAAGTAAAAGCTGGGGCCTTAATGTGCCAACCTTTTCCAACGGGGCAGTTTACGCTGATTTGGATAACGATGGCGCCATGGATATGATTATCAGCAATATCGATGACGAGGCATTGGTTTACCGCAATACATCGAGAGACGACGACAAAAACAAGGACGATACTCATTACCTGCAAATAACTTTTAAAGGCGATAAGCAAAATATAAACGGGTTCGGCGCGCTCGTCGATATCTATTACGACAAAAACAAACACCAGAACTTTGAAAATGACCCTTATCGCGGCTACCTGTCGACAATGCAGGCTATCGCACATTTTGGTTTGGGCAAAGTAAATAAACTAGACTCGGTAGTAGTTAAGTGGCCGGGGGGTAAAAAACAAACCTTGCTGAATGTAAAGGCTGATCAAAAGCTGGAAGTAAATATCGCCGATGCGAAAGACAGCTATTCTATAAAATTGCCGGAAATTGATTTTAATGCGTGGTTTAAGGAAGTAACCGATTCAGTTGGTATCCATTATCAAAACAAAAAGGCAGATTTTGTCGACTTCAACATACAAAAATTACTGCCACATAAGTTTTCGGAATATACCCCTGCCCTGGCGGTTGGTGATGTAGATGGCAACGGCCTTGATGATTTGATCATTGGAGGTGATAACAACATCCAGGCCCAGGTATTTTTACAACTCGCAAACGGCAAGTTCAGGCAGCGGGACCTGCTTTCTATCAAAAACGATCCATATAAACACTTTACCGATGAAGGAATGGTGCTTTTTGATGCCAACGGCGATGGTAAATTAGATTTGTATGTGGCAAGCGGAGGCTATGAGGATGCACCAAACAGCCCCGCTTACCAGGACAGGCTTTACATTAACGACGGCAAAGGGGATTTTAAGATCGCGACTGATGCGTTGCCGTCTAATTTCACCAGCAAGCTTTGCGTAAAAGCATGCGATTACAACAAGGACGGGAAGCTGGACCTTTTTATATCCGGGCGCGTATCTCCCTGGAATTACCCTAAGCCGGTATCAAGTATTATCTTAAGGAATGATAGTAAAGATGGCCGCGCAAAATTTACCGATGTTACAGCGCAGGTGGCCCCTGCCCTGATCAATGCCGGTTTAGTGTGCGATGCCCTGTTTACCGATTTTGATAATGATGGCTGGCAGGACCTGATTTTGGCGGGCGAGTGGATGCCGGTTACCTTCCTGAAAAACAACCATGGAAAGTTTACAGACATCACCGCTACGACAGGCGTAAACGATAAGCCGGGCTGGTGGAATTCTGTTACAGGAGGCGATTTCAGGCATACCGGACGCACGGATTACATCATCGGCAATACCGGGCAAAATACACTATTCCAGCCAACCGACCGGTACCCGGTGTATGTTACCGCGGGCGATTTTGACAAGAATGGCGCTTACGATGCTATACCATCCTATTTTATTGCTGCCCAGGATGGACAAAAAAAAGAATTTCCGGTGCAGGGCCGCGAAGACCTCATCAAGCAAATGATAAGCTTGAAGAAAAAATACACCAATTACAAATCATTCGCCATGGCAACAATGGATGATATCTTATCACCGGAACAAAGACAAGGAGGCCAGAAAGTTAAAGCGAATATGCTTAAATCTTGCTTTTTACGGAATGACGGGAATGGGAGATTCACATTAATACCGTTACCGGTAGAGGCGCAAGTGTCGGCGCTTGACGGCATGGAAACTGGTGATTTTGACGGCGACGGCAATCTTGACGTCGTCTTATGCGGTAACGATTATGGCACAGATGTGGGAATCGGCCGTTACGACGCGTTTAATGGCCTGCTGCTTAAAGGCGATGGTAAAGGAAATTTTAAACCCTTAAGTATAATGCAAAGCGGAATTTATATTCCCGGCAATGGCAAAGCGCTGGTTAAGCTTCGTGACAAAAATGGCAATATACTGTTGGCTGCGAGCCAGCATAAAGATTCGCTGAAGATCTTTAAGCTGAATAAACAGGCTAAAACCATTGAGGCTAAACCGGGAGATGCTTATGCACTCATTAAATACAGGAACGGCAGTATAATAAAGCAGGAGTTTTACTATGGCTCATCTTTTTTGTCGCAATCCGGACGTTTTATTAAGGTGGATAATAACATAGCTAGTATTATGATTTATGATAACAAGGGTCAATCAAGAATGATAAAATAGCAGTTCAAAACGCTGTATTGAATTTACGAAAGCCTTACTATCCCGATTGCCACCGCGCATTAAGTTTAAACACTAATTCATATATTTACGCATCACTTTTATCACAAAGGGGCTGAACAATCGCATTTGTGGTAGCCATGAATATAGAATAGGTGCAATTAAACTTGAAACGCATTTTTGTTTGGGCAATAGCATTGTTCGCTATCGCTTCCTGTAAAAACTCTTCTACCACATCGCTGGCGCCTTCACGCCCAGAGTTTGGTGATGCCGATACATCAACCCTGGAGCTAAGTAAGCCTAAAAAGCTAAACTGGGCGGCCATTAAAACCGTTGCTGCCAGCCCTTCGGTACAAAGCCTTGATATCGGTAAACTTCCGGTAAGCAGTTTTGATTCGTCCGACTTCAGGCCGTTTAGCAAGCCTGTTATCGAAAAGCTATTCAATATAAATTCGTTGCAGGCTAACAATTTTGACATTGAAAAGCTATCTATCCAACCGTTGAATTTTAAGGATTTTATCCTGCCGGAGCCAAAGCTCATTCGCACTGTCCCGGCACGCATTAAAAATTCAAGTCAGTTGATTTACGAGCTTGGCGAAATTCCTGAACTGACATCGGCAGGCATATCATATCTCTATAAGGATAAAGATGGCTTTTTATGGATTGCCACATTCAGGGCGCTGTACCGTTATGATGGCGAAAATCTGCAGCAATTTGTGGCCGGGCCGATGGAGAATGGGACATCGGGGATACTGCAGGATAAACAGGGTCGCATTTGGGTGAGTGAATACAATGGTGGCATACAGGTACTGGACATTAAAGCAGGTATACTAAAAAAGCTTAAAGCAAGCAGCGGTCTGAAAAGCAATAAAGTGTTCGGAATGATGCTGGACGATGAGCAGCGGATATGGGTGAGTTATAACAAGGGCGGGGTTGATATCATCGATGTCCGTAATAAAACCATCAAGCTTTTAGATAAAGAGAACGGGCTATTTACCAAAACTACTACAATCCCGGCCGTACAGGGAAACGACGGCAACATTTACATCCCCACCTTCGGCGAGGGCCTTAACGTTATCGATCTTAAAAATAAAAAAATACGCTACGCCACCAGAGAAGATGGTCTTTCATCAGACTCGCTGATTTCTATGATGACCGATCATGAAGGCAAACTCCTGATTGGTTATAGCAACGGCGTGATTGATGCGGTAGACCTTAACAAAAATAAGATCCAGTCGGTTAGCGAGGTGGCCCAACGTAACGCGGCAGCTGTAAACCTTTTTGAGGATGATAAAAACCGTATTTGGGTTGGCACCAATAAAGGCGTACAGGTGATCGACCCAGCTGCCCGTTTATCGCGTGTTATTACCACTGCTGACGGTTTGGCGAGTTCATTTATTCATAAAATAGTCGAAGATAATTCAGGTACCATGTGGATCGGCGCCAACGATGGCCTGGATTTGACTCCGAACAACAAGATTATAAAAGAACACGTTGGGAAAGGCCGCATTACCACAGTTTACCAGGACATAAACGGACTGATATGGCGCGGCAGCGAGCACGGTTTGGATATAGTCGACTTGAAAAACCGCAGTACACGGCATTTGGGCAGGGCACAGGGCCTGGGACATGACAGTATACAAACCATCAGCGGCCAGAACCGGAAAGTTTTTGTTTGTACCAACAATGGCTTCGATATCATCGATCCCGATAGCAAAACCATTTCGCATATAGACCAAAACCGTGGTCTTACAAGCAGAACAATAGTTTCAGTAATGCCTGATAATTCGGGTAGACTGTGGTTAGGCGGAGATAGCGGCATTGATATTTACGATGTTTCCGGAAAAACTGTAAAACACCTTGGCAAAGAGGAAGGCCTGAACGATGACCATTTTATAGACGACATAAAGGCGGACGCAGAGGGCAGTACCTGGATTGTGACCCGGGACGCCGGGGTTAATAAAATTGACGCCAACCTGCAGTATTTGTGGAGCCTGGCTATTAACGATGGCCTTAAAATACTATTACCCGGTGCTAAAGGCGATATGTGGATCGGCACGCCAAAAGGGTTATATGACGTAGAATCGAAAAACAATCGCTTAATCTCATTTTCGCTAACAGGCATCACATCACTTTCGAAACACAATAAGCAGCTATTTGCCGGCACAAACAACGGGATTATAAATCTTTCACCTTATGGGAGTGATTCAAAGGGCTGGCGCCTCAAATATTTCGGGCAGGCTTATGGGATTGTAAAGACCCAAAGGGGCACATCGTTCACCAATATGTTTACCAGCGACGGCACTTTTTGCTGGGGCGACGATGGCCTGACCTTTCTTAAACTTCCTGACGACGAATATGTATTGCCTGTAGCCATAACAGGTATCAGCATAATGGACGAGCCAAGATATTTTATTGACGGTCTCCAGTACGACGCTCAGGGCCGCGATACACTGGCTGAACGTGACGACACGTTGATAGCTGTTAAGAAGAAACCGGTAAAGACCGCGATAGTGCTAAGCGACCCGTTAAAAAAAGCTTCCGTTTGGAAGGGCGTAAAAGGAGCGTACAATTTGCCCGTAAACCTGGAATTACCGCACGACCAAAGTTTTATCCAGTTCCACTTCAATAACCAGAATTTGAACCGGCGCGACACCACCTGGTACCGTTACATATTACATGGCGCCGAAAACGAGGCGCACGAGGTAGTAAATGTAACGTCAAGCCGCAACTATTTTAATCTGTCGCCAGGGAAATATGAGTTCGAAGTGGTGAGCAAAACGGCGGATACAGAGTGGAGCGCACCCGCAAAATTCAGCTTTATTATCAATCCGCCATGGTGGCAAACGTGGTGGGCGTATGCACTTTATATTTGCGTGTTTGCCGGCAGTATATGGTTTGTAGGTTATTTCAGATCGCGGCAGCTGGTGCGTGACAAACGGGAGCTGGAACGTAAAATCCAGCAGCGCACAGAAGAAATGGTGCATCAAAAAGAAGAAATCGAAGCGCAGCGCGACAGCCTGGAAAACGCAGTAAACCAGCTTCAAAATGCACAATCGCAGCTGGTGCAAACCGAAAAGCTGGCGTCGCTTGGTGAGCTTACGGCCGGCATAGCTCACGAAATACAAAATCCGCTGAACTTTGTAAACAACTTTGCGGAAGTAAGCATGGAAATGATTGATGAGCTTAAGGAAGAGCAATCAAAAGACGTACGCGACCATGATCTGGAACTTGAACTGATAGAAAGCCTTGCCCTCAACCTTGAAAAAATAAACCATCACGGTAAACGGGCCGACGCCATCGTAAAAAATATGCTGCAGCACTCGCGCGCTAATACAGGTGAACGCCAGTTGACGGATATAAATGCCCTCGCTGACGAGTACATGCGTCTCTCCTACCATGGCTTGCGGGCAAAAGATAAATCGTTCAACTCGGAGATGACTTCCTGGCCGCACGCCAGCCTGCCGAAAGCTAACGTCATATCACAGGATATTGGACGCGTACTGCTGAATATATTCAATAATGCCTTCTATGCCGTTCATCAGAAAAAGCTAAAAAACCCGGATGGCTATAAGCCAGAGGTACAATTGATAACCTTATATAAACGCGGGTCTATCGAAATAAGGATCAGGGACAATGGTATAGGTATACCGGCAAGTATAAAGGAAAAAATTATGCAGCCATTTTTTACCACCAAACCAGCAGGACAAGGCACAGGCCTCGGTCTGTCATTAAGTTATGATATTATTGTTAAAGGCCATGGCGGCAAATTAAATATCGACTCTAAAGAGGGAGAGTATACCGAGTTTACAATTATTATACCCGTGAATCAGACAGACGAAAAGAAATAGCTATTTCCAGAAAATCTATGAAAAAAGAAAAGCCCCGATGTTTAGCCGGAGCTTTTCTTTTTTTTAGATTAAGTTATGATTTAACTTCTGTAACCTTGGTAACTTCGATAGTGTCGTCGGTTACTTTGCCGTCAACAGTTACGTTTTTGCCGGCATATTTTAATACAGCTTTTTGGTTGGCAATTTTGTAAACTTTTCCATCTACAACTAATACGGCTTTGGCTCCGCCTTTAATACATTTGGCTGCGCAAGTGGCGCGCGTTGCGGCTGTACACATAGGGGTTGCGGTGCCTGCACACATAGAGTCATCTATGTAGCCTTTTAAATGCTCGTCGCCACGGTTGGCAGCAAATGTAGCGCCCATTGAAAATACAAGGGCGAACAGTAATAAATACTTTTTCATACGCAATCTGTTGTTAAGTTTATTATTGGTTAATCAAATATAACTAAAATTCAGAAGAACAATTCATGCAATTATTTTGACTTTTGATTTTCAAGCTAAATTGCACACGCATTATTCCGTCACATTGCTATCCTGTATATAAAACATAGCTATTCACCAGCCCCCGTTAATCGTTGCAGGAGGAAAGCAGCTTATCGCTTAATGTTGTGGTTAACTGCCTTTACCACGATGATAGGTTATAAAATTCAATCTGGTATTCGCTCATCCTGCAATTCATAAGTTTATAATTTGAATTAGAAAGGTAAACATTTTAATGCGCAGACAACAATCAAACCAAACGACATTTAAATTGTTGTATGCTAAGAAATTGAAAACTATAAAATGGAAACAACAAGTACTTTAACAAAACATAACCCTCTTCTTATCGATACAAGCGAATACTATGAAATTGAAATATGGGCGGCAAAACTGGGTGTAAGCCCTGAACAATTAAAAAGCGCTGTAAAAGCTGTAGGAAATTCGGTGCCGGCGATTGAGAAATATCTGAAAAAATAATCGTTAACTACTTTAGGGATTTGGCGCAGGGAAGTTTAATTTTTTGTGCTGCGCCGCCACCCGAAACATCTGTAAAACAACCGAAAGCACAATTAAGCCCAGGCCGAAGTAAAATGCGGCTGATAGTTCCCTGTTTTCCTTAAAAAGCCATATAGCGAGCACGATGCTGTATAACGGTTCCATGCTGAACGATAAGTTAACAGTGAAAGCCGGAATATGCCGCAAAGCCTGAGTGACCATCAGGTACAATAAAACAGTGCAGGCAAGCGCCAGGATGAGCAGATAAGCCAGGTCGGGAATTGAAGGCAGAAAAGCCGCCGCCGGAAATATATAAAGGCTAACCGGCAAAACAATGCTCACGCCCACGAAACCGCCAAGCATGGTATATAACGTTATCGTTTCGCTTTTAAATTCCCTGGCTATCCGCTCGTTAAAAACCGTGTAAAACGCAACCAATATAGAGGATATGATGCCCAGTAAAATACCGGTGCGATAGGTAGCATCGAGGCCAAAAATCAAGCCGATGCCGCATAAGGTTAATGCACTTAACAATAATTCGGCTACCGAAAATTTCTTGCGGTTAAGCAGCGGCGCAAAAATGGCAGTAAAAAAACTGGTCAGTGAAAAGCACACCACCCCTACCGAGATATTGGCATATTTGATGCTTGCATAAAAGAAAACCCAATGAAGTCCGAGGAATGCACCGGCAAAAGCGATTCGCGCAATATCCTTGAATGGTATTTTCTCCAATTTACCGGTTACAGCCAGTATTACCAACAACAGCAAACCTGAAAACATTAACCTGTACCAGCTGATCAATGCCGCATTTAACGTTATCAGCCTGCCAAAAACGCCGGTAAAGCCCGCAAGCAGCACAGCACCGTGTAGTAAAATAAATGCTTTCTTCATTAATTAGTGCGCTTTTGGTTATTTAGCGCGGTTGAGCTTTCGCTAATATTTAATGCGTAAGTTTTAAATCGTTTACGTCATCAAGCATATAACAATGAGGATGGTTCGTCATCCCGATTTTAGGATAATAGTTTACGGCCGCCGGCGCCGACAGCAGAATAAGCTTTGCCTGCGGGGTAAGCTTTTTTGTTTCAGCTATCAGCCGGGTGCCTATGCCCTGTTTCTGGAGGCTTTCATCCACCGCCAGATCCGAAAGGTAAGTGCAATAAATAAAATCAGTCAGTGAGCGGGCTACGCCAACCAGCTTACCGTCCTTACGCGCCGTAACGATTAAATTAGCGTTCTGGCACATGCATTTCATCCGTTCAGTATCATCCACAGGCCGCCTGGCAGCAAGCGTGCTCCGCTTTAAAACATCTATAAATTCTTCGGAATGAAGCGTTAACTCGCGTGAGTAAACAATTTCAGCAGTAGCCATAATTAATTATTGGGACGATAGTATTGCTTAGCAAGTTATAACGTTGCGCGGAATAATACAAGCAGTGAGTCAGAAAAGGCTGGAAAGTTCATAAAGTAAGAAAGACAGCTTACATCAGGCAAAGGGTTACCGGCAAAACCTATAACCCTGAACAGTACCAAACACGATCGTTACTTGTATTTACATAGCATATAAATTACCGGCAATCAGAATTTAGCATTTAATTCATCAAAGAACTACACCTGGTTTATATTCCCAATTTTCCCGGCTCAAAATCCAGGGAGACAGAGTTCATGCAAAAGCGTTTATGCGTTGGCGCAGGGCCGTCATCAAAAATATGCCCGAGATGCGAATCGCACCTTGCACAAAGCACTTCTGTACGCTCCATGCCATACGAGTTATCGGCCCGGTAGATTACGCTGTTTTTACGCACCGGCTGATAAAAGCTTGGCCAGCCGCATTCGCTGGCAAACTTGGCTGTTGACCGGAAAAGCTCGTTACCGCAAACGGCGCAATAATACGTTCCTTTAGCATCCGCATTCCAATATTTACCGGTAAACGGGCGTTCGGTTGCAGCCTCGCGGGCGGTTGCGTACAAGTCTGGAGGTAAAATCTTCTTCCATTCAGCATTGCTAACATTCAGATGTTTTGTATCCGTGTTAGAGTAGTAGGGATTATTTTCGTGCCCTCTTGCTGACTTTAAGTGCTGGGCATATACACCGGAAGCCGAGAATACGATTGCTGCAGCTAATATTAATATTCGTTTCATATCTATTCGGGATAATTTATTTCTTTAGTTTATCTTTAAAAACCTTTTTAAACTTTTCCAATTCGGGCTGTATCACATACTTACAATAAGGCTGACTGCCATTCAGGTTATAATAGTTCTGATGATAACCCTCTGCTTTATAAAACACTGTGTAGGGCACAACCTGCGTAACTATTTTATTTTTATAAACCTTTTCCTGGTTTAGCTTTGCAATGTAATATTCAGCTTTTTGCTTCTGGGCCGCGTTGTGGTAAAATATCGCTGAACGGTATTGAGTTCCAACGTCATTTCCCTGGCGGTTCAGCTGGGTTGGGTCGTGCGCCACAAAAAACGCTTCTATCAGCTCGTCGTAGGTTATTTTCGATGGATCGAATACGATATTGCAAGCTTCAGCATGGCCGGTGGTACCTGTACACACCTGTTCGTAGGTAGGTTTCACCGTATGGCCGCCTGTAAAGCCGGAAGTCACCTTCACAACGCCGTTCAATTGCTGAAACTTCGCTTCGGTGCACCAGAAACAACCGGTTGCAAATGTAGCGGTATCGAGTTTTGGCTTAGCGGTTTTTTCCTTTACCGGCGACATGGCAAAGCAACCATAACCGGCAGATAAAATCAATAGTAAACAAATTATCTTCTTCATATTCCTAACTAACGCAAATAATTCCCGTGAAATTTTCAAATCAGGCTATTTGATACCGTTATGACAAACCTGAACATCAACCTGCCGCTAAGTTTTATCAATTTCTCCACGCGGGCGGTGTAATAGCTTTGTCGCAGGTTAGTGACAAAACCTTACGGAGCGTTTAAAGATTTTTTTCTTTGCTGAACAATCGGCTTCGTCATGTAAGTACCATCAGCAAACAGGTTTAACTTTGAGACTTAACCAAATGAGTATGCCCGGAAATGACAATCAATCCGGATTCAAATTATTTACACGTTGTGACCCGTCTTTTACAAGTTAAAGCGTCCGTCCGTTTAGGGATGAAACAGCAAAGCAAACACCCGGACGCTTTGTTAAACCTGCAAATAACAGATCCCCTTCTCTACCTTTAATATCTTTTTCAGGCTGCGGGGAGGCAGGGCTATGGTTATGGCTATGCGGAACTCTTCGCCCTCTATTTCGGCGGAGGCTTCGCTTATTACGGCGGCTAATTGCCTGAGCAAGGCCGGTGCATTGTTTTCAAAGTAAGGGCCGTGGTAATAGCTGGTGAGGAACCTGCCATCAAAACAGCCTAGATAAAACACAATGCCCTGCGTGGGGTTTACCTCTAAAACACTGTTGAACGAGCCGGAGCGGATGTTGTTAAACAGCTTGGGCCGCTTGCTGATCCACAATACCAGCTTGCGCTTTAAAAAATAATTGAGTCCTTCGTTACAGGTATTCATTTTGCAAACGGTTACCGCTTAACGCTCGAACTCAAAAACCTGCATTTCCCTGGGGCAAAGTGCCGATACTGCCGGTATGCCTATCAGGTACAGCTCCGTTTGCAGTACCGATGTAAAATAAAAGGCAGCGGCGCTTTTAAAATCCTCCAGGCTGATGTTTGCACCTGCGGGCTCAAAGTATTGGGTAACCGCCTCGAAGACATACGTACCCGCCTGTACAAAGCTGCCTTCCTCCCTGTAAAGCGTACCCTCCAGCAGTGCTGCGCCCGGCTTTTGGCCCCGCTGGTTAACCGGGTAAACCTTCACTATAAATGCCTGCCCCGGGTGCGCTATCAATGTAAAATTACCTGCTGCCGATACCTTGTATGCCTCCATTTGCTGTATTATTGAAATACAAATTTATGCTAATATTTTTAGCAATTAAAACAGTGTGGAGAATTTTTTTACCAGGTTAAGGCTACGGGTCTTACTGGGGTGTTCGTTTGTTTTGGGGGATGGAGGGATGCGGACGCCTAAGGAAATTGACTGTTGAACTTATTTTAGCTAGTTTATAACCGTGAACAAGGAGATGCCATTTTAGTTAATTCAGATTTTGTTTTTTATAATTGTTAAGATTCAGGATCATTTGGTATTACATTTATTTTTAACTTAGCAATTATGAAATAAGATTTTGCTACTTTTATTAGCATAATTATTTACTTTTGCAGAAAGCACTCTATTTCATGAGCTATCTTAATTTAATTAATCAGTCACTGATTCCTAAAATAACGGAGAAAGAATTAGTTCTTGATTTGTTTGCAGGATGCGGAGGATTGGCTCTCGGATTTGAAGCGGCCGGATTTGAAACTATCGGTTTTGAAATGAATCCTGATGCGGCTAATACTTACAAAAAGAATTTGACTGGAGATTGCAGAATTGAAAAACTTACATTAGACACCGAATACCCCTCTGCGGATATCGTAATTGGTGGTCCTCCCTGTCAGCCATTCAGTGTGGGGGGAAATCAAAATGGCATTCATGATGCAAGGAATGGGTTTCCTTTTTTTGTCGATGCAATTAGAAAGGTACGGCCTAAAGTCTTTTTGTTTGAAAACGTCAGAGGACTGCTGTATTCAAACAAATGGTATTTGGAACTAATTGTAAAGGAACTGGAAGAACTTGGCTATAAAACTAATTATCAACTTCTTAATGCCGTAAATTACGGAGTCCCGCAAAACAGAGAGAGATTGTTCTTAATTGGGCATAACTCAGATTTCAAATTCCCGAGGCAGGAGATGCGAAGATATAACGTGGGTGATGCCATCTTTGACATAATGAGTACAACACCACCTGAAAGTAAATTTTTAACATCAGCTCAAGACACCTATATCGCAAAATATGAAAAAGCCTCTAAATGCATAAATCCCAGAGACCTGTATACTGACAAACCGTCTCGCACTTTAACATGCAGGAACTTATCCGGAGCTACTGGCGATATGCACAGAGTTAAGTTACCCGATGGCAGACGTCGCAGACTGTTAATAAGAGAAGCTGCAAGGCTTCAGAGTTTTCCTGACAGTTTCATTTTTACAGGGGCTGAAACCAGTCAGTTTAACCAAATAGGCAATGCGGTACCCCCGCTTCTGGCTTTTAAAATGGCACTGGCTCTAAAAGAATGTTACCTGAAGGAAAAGTCGTCACAGTTTGCAGCATAATTGCAGTCAGTGTTTAA
>NZ_JAUMKC010000034.1 GCF_030519355.1 Mucilaginibacter sp. L3T2-6 | reverse complement strand
TAATGGTTCCCCTTAACGGGCCCATAGCGGACTTGCACCGCCAAGTAAATGCGCCCTGCCGGGCGCACCAAAAAAAACCGGACTAAAATTAGCCCGGCTTTCCAGATATATAATTGGTCAGTCAGTTCTCATGGCCAAACACCCAGGTTCTGGTACGATACGGCTATTTTATTAATAGCGCCTACAAAGGCTGCTGTACGCAGGGTATCAATTTTGGGGGTTGCTTTATAAGTTTCTCTTATCTCGTGGTATGAGCGGATCATGGTATCCTCCAACCCGCTGTTCACCAGCTCAAGTTCTGATGCGCCTTTAATGATAGTTGCGCGCTGCATCGGCGTTAAGGCCACACCGGTTATGCCTTCAACCATGTTAACCAGGTTAAGGTTGGTGTTTTCTTCAAACCTGCGGTTCATACGGCCGAATGCCACATGCGAAAGGTTTTTCAACCACTCAAAGTACGATACGGTTACACCGCCGGCGTTGGCATACATATCAGGGATAATCAAGCCGCCTTTTTCGTAAAACACAGTTTCTGCTTCGGGTGAGGTAGGGCCGTTAGCGCCCTCTGCAATAATTTTTGCTTTTATGTTTTTAACGTTCGCACTGGTTATCTGGTTCTCCAATGCGGCAGGTACCAAAATATCGCAATCCTGCTCCAGGCCTTCCATCGAATTTTTGAACTCCTTTTTTGCACCGGCATAGCCTAATATCGAGCCGGTTGCTTTGCGGTGCTGAAATACGGCGTCAACATCAAGGCCGTCTTCATTATAAATTGCGCCTTCAAACTCGCAAAGGCCAACTATTACAGCACCGAACTCAGCCAGGAATTTTGCGGAGTGGTAACCTACATTACCCAAACCCTGCACAATTACTCTCTTGCCGGATAAGCCGGTTGTGAGGCCTATCTTTTCCATATCCTCAGCAACTCCAACGCATTCGCGAATGGCGATAGCCACTCCCCTGCCGGTAGCTTCCCTGCGGCCTGCGATACCGTGCAATGCAATCGGCTTACCGGTAACGGCGCCCATGGCGTCCAGTTGTCCGGGGTTCATAGTTGCATACGTATCGGCAATCCAGCTCATCTCGCGCTCGCCGGAACCGTAGTCAGGAGCAGGGACGTCAATGCTGGGACCTATAAAGTTCTTTCTTATCAACTCAACCGTATAACGGCGGGTAATATTCTCCAGCTCCTGTACCGTATAGTTTTTAGGGTTTATTTTTATACCGCCTTTAGCGCCGCCAAAAGGTACGTTTACAATGGCGCACTTGTAAGTCATCAGTGCGGCAAGCGCCATTACCTCGTCCTCGTTAACCATTTCGCTGTAACGGATACCGCCCTTGGTTGGCGACTGGTGCTGCGAGTGTTCAACGCGCCATGCGTCTATTACTTCAAAGCCATTGCCCCTGCGGATGGGAAAGCGGAAACGGTAGACACTGTTGCAAGATTTTATCTGGTCCAGCAAACCAGCATCGTGTTTGGTAAATTGAGCAGCGTAATCAAAGTTCTTACATACGTCGCCGAAAAAGTGGGTATCCTGATCGGCAGCCGGATTGGTAGTAGCCATAAATAAGTTGATAATTATTAAATCGTTAAAAAAGTGCCCAAATTTGGTACTTTTTTTATCAATATCGCAAATTTTTTATTTCTCAATTTTACTATGCATGCATAATATTACATTCAGATGCATTTTCACGGCCGGGATGCGGGTAAATTATTTATCCTTCTCTATTTTCCTCAGCCGCCTGTCAATCGAAAACAGGTAAATAGCCAGCCCCACAAAAATTATCACCACTACGGCAACCACGACATATATCTTACCCGAACTACGGAATGTATCAGCCATTTCGGGCCTGTCGGCTGCCTGCGCAAAAACAGCAGCGCAATTTAAAGTCAATAAAATAAAAGCCAGTAACCTTTTCATTAATTTATAGTGAATTGTTTTTGTGTTCAATCAAACGTATGCGGTAGCGTATAGTAGCTATCCAAACTGCCAGGAAACTCCAGCCAAGCATGGCAGGGTAAAACACTGCCCTCATTCGGCCATCCAGGTCGTATTTTCCGAACGCCGGGTTGCCGCCGCTGCCGGGATGCAGCGAATCTGTCATGCGCGGCAAAACAAATATCAGCACGATCATTATCGGGAAGGCGAAGATGTTGTAAATGGCTGATATTTTGGCGCGCTTCTGCTCCTCGTCTATGGAGTTGCGCAACACAAGGTAAGCGCAATAAAGTAAAAAAGCTATAGCCGCACTGTTTTGCTTTGGGTCGCCGCTCCAGTAGGCGCCCCAGGTATATTTAGCCCACATCATGCCGGTTATTAATCCCAGCGTATAAAACAGCAGGCCCGTGTTTACACATTCTACCGCCGCAAGGTCATCCTTTTCCTGCCCGCTGCCAAGGTATTTAATACTGTAGAAAACCGACATCACAAAAACCGACAACATGGCCATCCACATAGGCACGTGGAAATACAGGTTGCGGATCGTCTCATTGAGGATAAACTTGTCCGGAACCCCCATCAAAAAGCCGGCTATAAGTGTGTAAATAATAAAAATAACGGCAAGTACTTTCCACCACATTTTAGTCATTTGCCGCTGCAAAAACCTGTAAAATGCGGAAGCTATGGATAGAATAGTATTCATAAGGATTTAACGCGTAAAGGTAGATAAATTAGTCCGAAAGTCGGGAAAGTCAGAAAAGTCCGGAAGTAAAAAAATTATAAACAAGATGCGGCGTGTCTGAAGCGTCTTTCGGACTTCCGCACTTTGCTGACTTTCCTCACTGTCCTACTTCACATCCGGAACATAATCTACCGGTAACAGGTCAGATAGCCGCGATTTAGCCCAGGCGCCTTCCAGCAGCGGCGGCTGAGAAATTATAATACCGTTCATATCAAATAACGAGTACCCGGGATCAAACATCGTCACCACACTTACTTCATAGTTCGGCATATCCAGTGGCCGGTACAGATCTTTATTGTACACCTCGTCGCGTTTTTTGGTGTAAACCACATAAAGGTAATTAAGCGGTTTAAACGCAAAAATCCCTGATTTATCGGTTGTCTGGTACACCTCGTACGGCATAACGGGTATCTTGCTCAAAGATTCTTTATAATATTTAGATAATGTCGCCAGGCTATTCCAGTAATCGAGGGAATCTTTCATCCGCCGTTCATAAAACATTTTCGCCTTTTGTCTTATCACATCTTCGGGAGGCCTGTTCGGGTTAAGCTGCCGGGTTAAGTGATACATCACAAAGCCGTCCTCCGTTAGCTTATTGGTGTACAATGACCGGAAAAAATGCATCGCCGATCCGTAATAAGCTTCTTCGCGTTTTTGGTGCCATTTCTTTTTTTGGGCAGCAGAGCCAGGCAGTTCCTCAAAAAGACGCTCGCCGCCATAGGCTATCACGTTTGCCAGATGGTCGCTTTGAAAATCTTTCAGCAAAAACTTTACCCGATAACCCAGGGCTTTGTTGTCGACCACCAAAAACTCATCCGAATTGGCTTCAAGCGTTTGTTTGGTACGGTTAAAGGCAAGATTAAGCACATGCGGGTTGGTGACCACACAGTTTTTGGCGTTCTCGTCCGTACCTATAAAATCCTTCCTGAAGGCCTCATAGTTCTTTTTCCAGTCGGCAGCGGATGATATAACCACTTCCTTCAGCATCAACGGTTTCGGTTTTAATGCAATATCCAGTTTTAACGGCTCCCTGCCAACCAGGATGGTTGATGCATAGTCCTCGTAGCCCAATAAGGTAACTGTAAGTGTATATTGACCCGGTCTTACACCATTCAGCACATATTTGCCGCTTTCAGTTGTCGACGTACCGAAAGATGAATTGCTTAAAAAAACGCTGGCCCCCGGGATAGCGTTTTTTGTTTCAGCGTTGGTAACATTGCCCGTTATAAAACCACCCTGGGCCATTACCGCCGCAGGCAACAATAAAAAAAACAAGATGACCCAGCGAAAACGCACTATTAAAAAATATTTTTTGAAGATGCTAAAAAACGCCGAAATTATGAATGCAGAATGAAAAAAGTGGCTTTGGTGCCAAGTAAAGTCCGGAAAATCCGAAAAGGCGGTAAAGAAGCTTAGATGGACTAATTCTATTTAGCGGGTGTATTTGTTTCACAGATCCATTGTTGCACTGGACAACCATCGGTAAGCCTTCCCGGGTTTAAAAACTTCGGAAGGCTGCCATCATTTATAGTGACTTTAAAAATTTCAGTATTGCATCCCTGTCGGCTTTCGGCAGGTTAGAGAAATACGCGGTTGATTGTGCTGCTTCTCCCCCATGCCACATAATGGCCTCGGTAAGCGTGCGCGCGCGACCGTCGTGTAAATAATATCCGGGGTTGTTCACCATTTCAAAGAGGCCCACGCCCCATAATGCCGCCGTCCGCCAATCGCGCCCACCGGCCAAATAGTCCGGCCGGTTGTCGGCAAGGCCAGGCCCCATGTCATGCACCAGCATATCAGTATATGGATGAATCACCTGGTTAGACATAGCAGGTAGAGCCAGGTTTACACCTGTTGTTAGCGTTTGTTTATGGCAATTAACACATTTTGCAAGTACAAATAGCTGTAATCCGCGTTTTACTGTTGCATCCGTCGTGTTTCTGCGTGCCGGTACCGCAAGCGTTTGCGCGTAAAATTTCACGGCATTTAACAAGCTGTCAGGCAACTCGGGGTCATCTTTTAACTTATCATATTGCGGTTGTCCAAAGCTGTTTTCTACGGGCATTATGCTGGTGGTAATACCCATGTCCTGGTTAAATGCTCCGGCCACCTGTGTCAATACTGAGGCAGTGTTCGCCTTCCAGCCAAAGCGCCCCAATTTTTTGCTATTGGTGGGGGCATCCCAAACATAGTTTGCCCTTCCCATTATGCCATCTCCATTCGCATCGTTAGGATCCTGCAAGGCGATAATTTCACTTTCCGGAACAGCCTCCAATAAGCCAAGCCCAAACATCGGCGGCGCCAAACGCGGCGATAACATATAGCTGCCGGATATTGGCGTATAAAGATTGCTTAAAGTATAGGTTGGCGTACGCAGCTCGTATGTTTCTCCATTAGCGAAAGAATAAGTTTTATAGCTGTAATTGATATTTACCTTACACTCCGGCTGTTTGCCAAAGACCGCCTTATCCTGCAATTGAACCCCATAACCTGGCACCGGCATGGGGCCGCCGTGCTCATCTTCCCCCGGCAAGCTGATACGCATCAGTAACGACGACTGCAATTCACCTGCCGTAGGCAAACCAATGCCATCGTTGTGATGGCAGTTGGTACACGATGTATTATTGAATATTGTACCTAAACCGCTGTGAATTGGCGCAGGCGCTGTAACAAATGTCTGGCCGAAGACGGCATCACCCAGTTCATGCACGTAAATATCGTACCCAGTTAAGCCCGGGAACATGTTACCGAAAGCCGTAGAAGTGGCACTAAACACGGTTTGGCCCCCCCCAGACAGGCGATCATCGTACTGGTTTTCAGGCAGTACCGTAGATTTCTGGCACTTTACTAATACAATTACCGCTAAAACCACTGCGCCAATTACTTTTAACTGTCTCAATTTTTTAGTCTTTTATATTGGTCTCAACAAAGGTGGTAAGGTCCTCTTCAAGCGTCGCCTTTAAAGTGCGGATAGCGGTTTGTATCTGCGTTACTTTATCTTTGTTATCGTAGATAGCTTTTTCGTAAGTGGTGCCATTCAACAGCGAGAATACTGATACCGCAGCCGCCATTTGCGATTGCAGCTTAGCATCCAGTGAGGCATTCTTCGACTTGACGAGCTCACTTAAGCTATGACCGCTTGTACCGTTGTAAGTGCTTAAGTAAGCGTTCGAGATACCTTTGATGTTATTGGTAAAGTCGGCAACAGAATTGTGGGAGAACTGCGATTCATCCAGCGTCGAATCCTGTGCGGCAAATGGCTCCTGCATCTTTGAGTCAGCAACCTCGCCGCAGATATCGGCCATCGAACCCACCAGGGTTTTAAAGAAATCCTTTCGGGTAGCAAACCTTGCGCTGCCTTTTCCGGCACTGGTTACCTGCAGCGTAAAATTGCCTGATTGCGAAGGGTCCCAGCTGTTAACCAGTTGTTTGGTCGTATTGTAAAGGCTTTGTGTTAACGATGCCAGGTAAGTTTTCTCCCGTTCGGTTATCTGTGATGCTTTTTTAGTACCTCCTACACCAAAAATAACATATTCTATAGCGTGAAAACCTTTTAAAGTAGTCTCAAGCGCATCGATATCTGATACACCCAGCGGATTGCTGCTCGCCAATACACCGTCAAGGTCAACCTTGTTAACCGGCCAGGAGTCCATAGTCGGGTCGTAGTTAAAGTCCTCAACGGGGCCGAAAAGAAATCCTTCGCATGACTCCCATGCTGCGCGTGTATTTTTCCAGGCATCCTGGGTTGCTTTCAAATTATCATCTGTCGGTGTTGCAATCAGTGTAGCGGCCGCATCCTTCATAATACCTGCTTTGGTTTCAATATCCAGGTAGTTTGGATTGGCCAGGTTAGCAGGGAAATCGGTCAATATCTGGCCCTCAAGCGTTGCACCCGCGTTCGGGGTAACTTTAGTGCCTTTTGAACAGCCCGCAGCAACAAGGGCCACAATGCCAAAAAGAGTAATGAGTTTAGCTTTCATAGATTAACTTAATTGTATGATGATCTGGTTGGATTCTATCTGTGTGGGGTATTTCTTAAGCGGGCGTTGGGCGGGGCCATTGGTTACGTGTCCTTCATTATCGAACGAGCTGCCATGCAACGTGCACTTAAAACCATTGCCGGCAGGCGTAAGCTGGTTATCCGCATGTGTGCAGCGCAATAGCAAGGCAGTGTAAGTACCGTCCTTTTCCTTTTTAAGGCCTATGTTGTAATACATGCCCTTAGGTTGGATCAGTTGAAAATCCGTAGCTGTAAATAGTGTTTCCGGTACCGAAATTTTGTTATCAGCCACCTGGGTTTTGTAAGCCGGCAATACTGAGCCGCACGATGCCAGCGACCCCATAAGCATCCCTGCACCTGCTGCCACACATAGGGAACATGATTGCTTTACGAATTTTCTTCTGTCCATATTTTTAAAATGAAAATGCCATACCAACGTTAACCAGATTATTATTTTGCTGGTAAGGCAATGCTACAGGATTTGGGTTAATTATCAGTTCCGGGTTTTGCGCACCGGTATGTATCAGCCTTATATCGGCCTTTAAAGCAACGTTGCGCATAGGCAGGTAGGTAAAACCTGCCACCACATGATTTTGGTTCAGCGTACCGTCAATAATACCGTTGGATGGAATGCTTGCGTTAATGTCAAATTTTTCATCGCGCACAAAAACAATAAATTGCTTCTCATTGGCTTTGCCGTTTCTGTATAAAAGGTCGTAAGCCAATTCAAGGTATGCTCCGTATGCTGTTTTTGCGGTATTGTTGGCGTAAGCACGGTTAATAGCTGCTGCATCCGGAATAGAAACAATTGTTCCCAAAGCACGCATGGAGAAACCGCCGCGCGAGTATTGAATGTCTCCTTCGCCTATCGCAGCTGGCGTACCAAAAATGCCTGAGCTTAAACCCAGACTATCCGCTTTGCGCCTGCTGACGTTGGCTGTTCCGCCATAATAGCCGGAAACCTGTGCTTTAAAATCGCCTACATAATATTGCAGCGAAGCTGTTACCGCAAGACTGTTACTGCTGGCATTCCGCCCTTCAAACCTGCCATCCCGGATGCCGGTTCCATGCGTAAACATGCCCGAGCTTAATCCATTCACCAGGCCTACAGAGTAGTTTAACGGAGCACCGTTAATATTGCCATACAGGCCCACGCCTATCTCGCGCCAAGTTGAAGGCAGAATAAAGGTTTCTACATAATTGCGCTCGTTGCCATTAAAGGTATTGGGCAAATGATTTTCGTTAAGTATGCCAATACGCGGTAAAAACAAACCGGCAACTATATACTGATTAGGGTTTAAATTAAATTTCAGGTAAGCCTGCTCTATGGCTATTTCGCCTCCGCTTTCGCCGCCGGTAACTTTGGCGTCCTCAACTTCCAGCTCAGTAAAAACGGAAATCTTATCATTGAACTTATGCCCGGTAAACAACACGAACCGCTCAAGATTCAGTTTCGAAGTGCCCTGAAAATTATTGCGCTGGTAAAATGCATTGCCGTATCCTCCGATGGTGGTGGCGCTTTTGGAAAGGCCATTATTTAAAGAGTCTTCGGAAGTTACAAGGGGCGCTTTTTGGGCGAATAGTGCGCCGGTAATAAAAAGGAAAGCTGCGGATAAAGTAAAAATTTTTGTTTGCATATATGCCGGTTAAAACGGCAGCAAAGTAACATTTTATTTAGACTTAATCCAAATAAAATATAAAATTACAAATTGCGCTGCAAAATAGTTGCGTCCCCGCGCGCAATCAAAATGGTTTCGGTTGCCTGCTCAAAAGAGACATAAGGGTTGTGTTCCTGCTTTTAATAAAGATCGGCGTTCAATCCCGCCACAAGAAGGGAAACAAAATAAGAGAGGTGGTAATCACGATTATGTTAATAGCTGCTAGCACCCCTATATCGCCGTAAGCCGCCCCGCGTTCAAGACCGTCCATTGCGCTTTTGCTGAGCCGGATAAGTACTAAGATAATTGGAATGATAACCGGGAAGCTTAATATCGCCATTAATGTACCGTTATTACCGGCTTTAGAGGCGATGGCAGATATCATGGTGAAAACCGTTGAAAAACTGACGCTTCCTATCCATACCGCTAAAAAATAAAAAAGCGGGTCGCCAAGGGTATTGGGGAAAAATAGCAGGTAAATTATCAGCGCCAATGCGCTTAGCAGCGACATCAGGACGATATTATAGATAGTTTTTGAAAGGATAATAGCCTGCGGACTTGCAATAGAATAATAATACAACAGCCGCGCCTTGCTCTCCTGCATAAAGCTTTTTGCTATGGCATTAACTGATGCAAACAGGATGATGATCCAGAACAAAATGTTCCAGACTATCGGGTAACCCTGCATACTTTTAAACCCCGGATTAAGGTTAAACGATATATAGCAGATAAATACCGTTGATACCACATACAGCAATACACCGTTGAATGCATATTTGGAACGCCACTCCAGCAGGATTTCCTTTTTTAAAAGATTGATGGTTTGGCTGTAGATATGCATTTGGCAAAGATAAGGTTTTGGTTGATGCCCGGATGTGCTAAATTACGGATAATGCGGACGCTTATATGGTACCGTTAAGACTTCCGGAGTTTCAAAAACTCCGGAAGTCTGCCTCGAATGCTTATTCCAGATCCTTAAAGTTATTCGCTCCCATCCTGTCAATCAATTTGCCATAGGGGTCAATTCCGGCACGAACGGGTTTACCCTTTACAATAAACGAAAACTGATGGCTGCCGTAGCTAAGCTTCATCCGTTTAACATAAAGCGGGGTGGTTACCGGCCTGCCGTTTTTATCTTTACCGTCAGCTGCGAATACACCGATGTCAATATAATCGTCCATTTGTTTAGCGGGCATCTCATTCCCTTTATCATCAACCCAGGTCTTATCTGCTGTTACTTTTAGGGTCACTTTATATTCATCATTTTTACCTGTGGGGACGGCTTTAAATTCATCTACCCTGTTTTCATAAAGGGTTATCTTTTGCCACGTATCGGTTAAATAGTATTGCACCGAATCGGGCGTGTGCTTTTGCAGGTAGCGATAAAGGTCGTTTGCACCTGCATAAGGTGGATTTCTCTTAAAAGCGTAAGCGTCCTTAAACTCACGCAAAGCGGCATTCATATTATTCTCACCAATCAAATCCTTTAAACCGTACATTACAAAACCCGCCTTACCGCCCCATTCAAACCATTGGTTAGCCGTAATCACCGGGTGTTCCCGCTCTTCCAGCCTGGTGCGAATAAAAGTGTAGAAGCCTACCTGGTCCTGTAAAATCGCCCTGATGTTGTTCGGTCCGTATTTTTTTTCCGACAACACCAATGCGCTGTAAGTAGACAAGCCTTCAGGAATTACCAATGATCCTACCGTATTGTTGGGCGCTACCTGGAACCGCCACCATTGCCGAGCCAGTTGCCGGGAGATATTGAAATAGGCAAAATCAAACCTGTCCGGATTCCCGAAATCTGCGTTCCAGGTATTATATTCAGCATAAGTGTCAAGCGTGGTCAGTGATGCATCACCCGGCCCATAATGCGACGTCTCCGCCAGTCGCATATTTTTAAAGGGATAAGGGCCGAACGCCGACTCAAAATATTTGAGCCCATCCCGGTACGCATTCATAAAACGGGGGGTATTTATGTTATGCTGCGGATGATAATAAATATCTACATCAACAGGGTGGCTTAGGTTTACATTTTCATGCAGATCGGCATACCTTGCCGATAAGATGCTCAATGGCGCATACATACCGGGCTTATCCTGCACATAATGAAAATAGTTCCGCGCGTTTTGTTGCCACTTGTTTAACAGTTCTCCCGGTGCTACAACAGTTTGATCACCGTCGGTGCTCACGGTTATATCGGCGGTAAACAGATCAGCGGCTGCCCCAGCCTTCAGATTGTTTATTCCCTCCGGATCATTTTGTGCTATTTCCTCCTCCCTCTTAGGCGGCAAGCCCGCCTTTTTTCGAACGTACGGGCTACCTATCTCGTCGTCTTCGTCATAGCCCATGCCGGGCAATCCTCCGGTAAAAAATATACCGTTCCTTAACAAATTGGCGGCATATAAGCCATTTTGAAAACCCTTATAGTATATCGCGGAATTCACTTCTATTACTGCTGAATCGCCGGGCGCAATCGGTTTATCAAATTTATACAGGCGAAAATCCGACGAATCCTTCGCGGGCCTGAAAAAATTAAACATCCCCCGGTCATAAAGCAACGGATTAGAGAATTGCACTAACCTGCCATTCAGCTTAATGGAGTATTCTGTAAGTCCGTCGGCATCAAGCAACAGTTCCGATATAGGCACTGCATTTTTATTTTTTACCGAAACAAATGCTTTTACTTTTTCCCGTTGTTCGCCTGGATATAAATCAATAAAATATTTAAAGGCAGTAACTTTTGGCAGCGGCAGCTTCTCATACCTTTTTAACGATTTTTCATAAAGGATCGCCCTGTCCTCCGATTCGCCTTTGGTCAGAAAGCTATTCAGGTAACTGATGTTGTAGTAATTATAGGCGCCAACTGTTAAAAAGGCCACTAATACTGCTGCCGTCATCAACCGTGTTTTACCATCAAAGCGCTCACGGACTAAATGCAGCCGCTCTTTAAACGACGTGCTTACGCCTCTGTAATAAAATAACGCCGCAATAATAATCAACAGGCCTGCACAGAGGAGCCAGTACATGTTGAACCACATTACCGGACCAAGCATGTGCCCCAGGCCATCCATATCCGAAAAACCGTACCCCGGCGTGTAGGAATAAATAAGCAGGTTATAATTAAACGTGCCGGTAATATTTAAAAAATAAACCAAAACCCAGATGGTTACGCCCACGCCATGCGCCACAAATTTATTATTGATAACCACATGTACCACATAGCTAAACACCACCATCTCCAGCAATCGCGGCAGCAGGGTTAAAAAAGCAAAGGTGAAATATACCTGCAGATTATAGTGGAAGAACCCTTTGAGTGTTTGCACTGCCATGCCAACAATTACCGGCAATAATGACAACCCAAAACCGATAGCCAGCAATGCCAGCAGCTTCGATCCGTTAAGTACCCAGTTAGGCGGCGGTAACGAATCATTTATAAATGCATAACGTGTTACCTTGTCGCGGTGCAGTGTTTCGCCGGTATAAAAGATGATGATAAAAAACAGGAAAAACGGAAAAACATCATTAAAAATCCCCAGCAGCATCACCGTCCTGGGATAGTAAGGCACGCCATACTCCCGGTTACCCAACCAAAATACAAAGCCCAGGAAAATCATCCCCGCTGAAACAATTATCCAGAAATAATTATCGCGCAGCATGTTCAAAAGCTCCAGTTTGCTTAAGTTAAACAGGGTTTTGCGGTTATATGGCTTTAAAAAGCTAACACTCGCATTTGGGTTAATAGCATGCCTGGCTTTTGCGGGTTCATCGTCAATAGCCGCCTTATCTCGTTTCCCGCTAAAAAATTTTCCGAAGCTGAAGTTAAAATAGGTGATCAATAAAATTATAAGTCCTGCGCCTGTCCAGATCAGGCGGTTAAGCAGAACAGTCCCTTCAACTGGGAATAAGGAAGTGTTTTTTATAACCGACGGCGTGCTGCCCGAGATCAAACGGACGGCACTTATCCCAAAAGGGTCTGACAGTATGATAACCGTTCCATTGGTAGTGTTATTTAAGAAAAACACTGAAATAAAATAGCCCAGGAACAACAATATGCCACCAGTATAAATAACCTTCACATTTCTTGTGAATGCCACCAGCCCGAAAAACAGCGAGGATGTAAAGAACAAATTCGGTAGTGCTATGGTAACAAAGGGCTGAAAGTAGTACATAAAATTGTTGGGACCGTACTCTTTGGCATCTTTCCAACCCATAGCAGGACCCAGCTTTGTACCGATAATAGCGCCAATGAATATCGAGGTCGCAATCAACACCATAAATAGAAATGAGCCGAGGAAACGCCCCCAGAAATACCCTGGCTTTGTTATTGGATACGTGAGGTAGTAATCCTTGGTATTGTATTCAATATCGCGGTACAATGCCGTACCCATTATGGACGAGCTGATCAGCATCATCATCAGGGTCATGGCCGCGCACCAAAATGCAATGATATACGGCGAGTTGATGAGCTGTTTTTCTCCTAACGGCACTGATCCGGTAGCGAAAGTGGCTATTGTAAAGATGAGCGAAGCGGCAAAATAAAGATAAACGGCAGGCCTGCGGGTCCGGTTTTGGACCTCGAACAGAAATATTTTCCAGAACATATCTATATGATTTTAAGAAGGTTAAATGGTATTTACATCCATACGTGCAGCAATGTTGCTGAAGTACACGTCTTCGAGGTTTGGCGGTGCCGGTACAAAGCCGCTGCCAGGTTCAGTGTCGCTTATAACGCGGATATGCAGCTTACCTGATTTAAGCTGGGTAGATATTACCGTAAAATCGTCCTGGTAGTGCGGCAACTCCGTTTTGCTGATGGCTTTGCTGAATATTTTACCTTCCATTTCGGTAACGGCGGTCTCCGGCTCACCTGCATACAATACCTCGCCCTGGCAAATAATCGCAAAGTTTGAGCAGAGCGTGCTTACATCCTCCACAATGTGTGTCGACAGGATAACGATGGTATTTTCGCCCAACTGGCTTAGCAGGTTGTAAAAACGATTACGCTCTGCAGGGTCAAGTCCGGCGGTAGGCTCATCTACAATAATCAGCTTCGGATTACCTATTAAAGCCTGCGCGATGCCGAAGCGCTGCTTCATACCGCCGGAATAGGTGCCCAGGTGTTTCTTTTTATCTTTAGACAGGTTTACATTCTCCAATAACGAATGCACCAGGTCCCGGCGCTCACCGCTATTGCCAATGCCTTTCAACTGGGCAATATGATCGAGCATGCGCTCTGCCGATATTTTTGGATAAACGCCAAACTCCTGCGGCAGATAACCGAGCAATTGCCGTACACGCGTTTTATTTTTTAATACATCCAGGTCATCCAAAAAAACGCTGCCACTATCAGCCTCCTGCAGGGTTGCTATCGTACGCATTAATGATGATTTACCAGCGCCGTTCGGCCCCAGCAAACCGAACATGCCGTTATTCAGGGTTAACGACACCTCCTTTAAGGCATGTACCCCGTTTGCGTATGTTTTTGATAGGTTATTAATTACTAAGTTCATTTTCTGTTGATTTTAAACGTTAATTTTTTAAGAGCTTGCGTGAAGCGCCGTTAAGTATCAGCCTGGCGCTGTCGGCCAATCGAAGTTTTAACTTGGGTATTGCAGCATCTTCCAGTTTGAGCCTGCTCCTGTTAAGGACGTCCAGGTCTGCATCATCCAGTTGGTTATCCCTTAGTATGACCATGTTTGAGCCGCTGTGCTCGTCCAATCCAATACTTGCCTTAAAGTTTTTTATTTTGTTTGCTTTCAATATCACAGCGCTGGCATGCCTCTCGTTCACGGTGAGGCTATCCAGTGTGAAGCCGCTGATAAAGGAAGGGCGCCAGTCAAAATTACTGGTGGCCAGGGTATCGGTTACCGCCACGCCGTCAGTGGTATATCTGGCGTCAGTATTAAATTTTTCCAGCACCGGGCAGGTAATTACCAGCGGATACATTGCGCGGCTATCCTCAAAGCTGCCGGGAAATACCGCATCAATGTAAAGCATATCCCCTTTTTGGCTTACTTTAACAAAATCGCGGGCGGTGGGCTCTATCTTTACGCTGAAAGGCCCCGGCTCTACAATTACATTTGCTGCAGTTGAGGCATTAAGCGTGATCGATTTAAAGTCTTTAAATTTTAAAGAAATATAATCCCTGAATGGTTTTTTATAATCGCCCGTGAGGAATGCATCCCTAAGGGATATATCGTATAAAACCAGCGACGTCAATATAAAGGCCAGTGCAACAATCACCAGTATGCTACTATTCCTTATCTTCGTTTTCATTAGCTGTTTGGCCATAATTTTCAGATTTATATTGACTGAACCGTTTAATGATTTCATCTGCCGAAATATCGAGCAGGTACATGTTTTTGAATAATTCGGGCAGATTTTGCTGCATAAAGTTTTCGCGCCTGAGGCTCTTAACTCTTTCATAGCCGTCGGGCGCTACAAACAGCCCCAGGCCACGCTTATTATAAACCACCTCCTGTTTCTGTAAAAACTCGTAAGAACGCATTACCGTATTTGGGTTAACCTCCAGCTCCACAGCCAAATCGCGCACCGAGGGAATTTTCTGCTCCGGCGGCCATTTGTTCATTAATATGTTGTCGCACACATAGGCTGCTATTTGCAGGTATATGGCTTCATTGTCTTTAAATTCCATAGTTACACCTGTTTTTCTTTCAGCCTGTAATAGGCCGCGACCCAGAAAATAATAGCGGCCGCTATTATCATATACCCTACAATTGGCTCGCTTACCCTGATGCTTCTTACCGCCACATAGCTGTTATGATCAACTATAGCAAGATTAGCAAAAGGTGTGGTTGGCCGCACTTCGCGCCCGGTTAATTTTTCCAGGAATAATGTATTCAGCCCGGTTAAAACAACTACTGCAACAAAAAAAGTAAACGCCGTTTTTATAAAATGAAGCCGCTCGAATAAAACTGCACCATACAGGGTGATGCTATGCAAAAAGGTATAAAGTATGAAAATCAGGGTGGCCGGACCCGAAAAAACATTGAACATACTAATATGCGTTACGGGAAAGTGCCGCAAGTTTAATAACAAGCTAAGGATCAGATAAAAACTCCCTAAAAATACTAGCGAAAAAATGGCATACGAAAACAGCCATCCAACCAGGAATTTTTCAAAATGAGAGGCCGGCAGCGTAAGCGCTGAAATCGCTTTCTTTTTATCGCTGATATCCGTAAATATTATACTGGTAAAAATGGCGCCTGCTAAAAAGTAAATAGGTACAAACAACACCGACTGCAGCCGCGTTTCAAGCGGCACTTCTATCAGGTACACAATGAAACATCCGCCCAGCAAAAACACGCCTAACAATACGGCCGAGGCCATCAGGTAAGTCTTATAATGTTCGGCGCAATGCTTTTTAAAAAGCAGCCCAAACCGCTTTAAATTGAAAAAATTATTCATATCAGTCCTTTTTAAGCGCCTTAATTATTGATTTACTGTCGCTGCTTATGGCGTTGAAGAACAGTTCGAGGTCCATTTTACTGAATTTGCCTGTTGTGTTTTTAATAATGGCGTATTTTCCGCGCATGCCTTCTTCCTCGTACAAAACTTCCATGCCGGCGGTGTCATTATAAATGCCGAATGATATTTTTTCAGTTATTTCCTCTATGGCATGGTTAATTACAATCTCCCTGTCGTGAAGCACCAGCAACGTATCAATAAGGCTATCCAAATCCCGCACCTGGTGGGTCGATATCACGATACAACGCTCTTCAGTCAATACCGATGCAATCAGCTTGCGGAATTGGACTTTTGAAGGGATATCGAGACCGTTAGTTGGCTCATCCATAACCAGAAGACCGGTGTTCGTGGCCAGACCGAAAGCTATCATCGCTTTTTTTTGCTGACCGTATGATTGCTTGTCCATCACTGCTTTTGCCTCAACATCCAGCGCTTTTAAATATTGATAGAAATCGGCGTTGCTGAATTTGGGATAGAAGCCGGCTGTATTCTTCACAAATTGCTCCGGCGTTAATGACGGCACGTATAATTCCTCGGCCAAAAAGTAAACATCCTGCAAAACAGAAACCGGCCGGCCCGAAACACTAATCCCTTTGAATAAACTGCTTCCCTGCTGCGGATAGGCCAGACCAATCATGTTTTTTAAAAGCGTTGACTTTCCAGCCCCATTTTTGCCAAGCAGGCCGTAAATATGCCCTTCGCTTAAGTCCAGGTTGAGCTCATGAAACAGTAAGGGTTGCCGCGGATAGCCAAAGCCTAAACCTTTTATTGCAATCATAATTGCTATAGTGTATTAGTATAATAGTACACTACAAATATACATGGGTTTTTCACTTTTCAAAATATTCATCAAATTATTTTTAATGCTGATTTGCAGCGCTTAATTTTGGCAACGACCACGATATCAAGCGTATGATTTTTGTCTATTATGATAGTCCCATAGGAATTTTACGTATCACCGAGGAAGAGGGATCCATTACATCGATATACGCGCTGGATGAAGATCACGAGGTTTCGGCGCCTGAAACTCCCGTGTTGCAAAAAGGAGTGCAGCAGTTGGATGAATATTTTGCCGGCACCAGAAAGGTCTTCGATTTACCGCTGAAACAGGAGGGTTCTGATTTTCAGCAAGGCGTTTGGAATGAGCTTTGCCGTATCGGTTATGGCAAAACCATTAGCTACCAGCAACAATCAAAGTTTTTAAAAAATCCACTCGGCATACGGGCCATTGCCTCGGCAAACGGCAAAAATCATTTATTGATTGTGGTGCCTTGTCACCGGGTGATCGGTTCAGATGGCAGCTTAACCGGCTTCGGAGCGGGTATATGGCGCAAGAAATGGTTATTGGAACATGAAGCAAGGGTGATGGGTGTCGGGCAAACTACGCTATTTTAGCACCGTATCATTTTAACTTCTTAAAAGCTCTATTATCTCTATTGTATTCAACACATAATCCGCAGCTTTCATATTGATAGCTTCCCTGGGCATCTCCGGAAGCTCGGCATCATCAGGGTCCTGGGCGATGGTTAATGAACCCGCGTCGCGCAATTTCAGAAGCCCGGCCGCCCCATCCTGGTTAGCGCCTGAAAGCAGGATGGCGGTACACTTGTTCTTAAATACTTCAGCTGCGCTTTCAAAAGTAATATCTATGGAAGGCTTTGAGAACCAAACAGGATCTGAAACATCCAGCGCAAAATGGCCGGTACCTTCTATTAAAACATGATAATTGGCAGGCGCTACATAAATGGTGTTTTTGTCGATGATATCCTTATCGCCTATCTCGCGCAGCTTCATCATGCTGTTACGGGCAAACAGCCTTTCAATTTCACTAGCAAAATTGCGCTTGCGGTGCATAACTATTATCACAGATTTATTCAAATCTGCAGGCAGGAACTGTACTACCTTGAACATTAGTTTGAATGACCCCGCAGAACCACCGATCAGCAATATTTCAGAGCTGTGCCAGCGGTTGATTATATTTTCATCAAGTGCCAATTTTCTGGTAAATATTTTCTTTTGCGTTTATCGCTTTAAACTTCTTTTTAAACGTATCAGACCGTATTGTTTCTTTGCTGCCGAGGCATAAAAAACCGTGCGGGCAAAGGCTGTTATAAAAAAGTTCCAGTATCTTTTCCTGAAGCTGCGTCTCAAAATAAATAAAAACGTTGCGGCAGCTGATCAGTTGAAATTCATTAAAAATAGTGTCCGATATCAGGTTGTGTACAGAAAATAAAGTATTCGTTTTTAATTCGCTGTGAACGGTCGCAGCATCATACATAATGGTAAAATGGTCCGTTAGCGAGCCCTTCAGGCCGGCAATTTGATAATTCTCAGCGTAACTTTTTATATTACGATAGCTGTAAATCCCAAGCCGGGCCTCCTTTAAAACCACAGTATTTATATCTGTACCATAGATAAATGATTTCTCGCGCAGTTTGTTTTGTTCCATTAAAATTGCAAGCGAATAAACTTCCTCGCCCGAGGAGCAGCCTGCGGACCACATTTTTATATGCTGATAAGTTGAAAGGTATGGGATTACCTGCGTGTTCAGCGCTTTGTAAAACGACGGATCGCGGAACATTTCTGTAACGTTCACGGTAATCTCTTCCAAAAAATCCTGGAAAAAATCCGGATGATTTAACAGGGCATGTTTGAGGTCGTAAAATTCGAGCTTTTTTATCATCATTACCCTGTTAAGTCTTCGCTTTAACGAGGCCTTTGAGTAATTGGAAAAATCAAATCCGTGGACCTTTTTAACCAGGTCTATAAGCTCGGCAATCTGTTCAGTGCTTAATCCGGGTAAGGATGCATTCATATATCAACTGCCCAGCCAAAGCTGCATTAACGAAATCAACCTGTCCATATCAACCGGCTTAGTAATATAGTCGTTTGCGCCGGCAGCTATACATTTCTCGCGGTCGTCCATCATTGCTTTGGCTGTTAAAGCTATTACAGGCAAACGCGCCCATTTGTTTTGTTTCCTGATATAACGGGTAGCCTCGTATCCATCCATTACCGGCATCATGATATCCATCAGTACAATGTCGATGTCGTTGATGGCTTCAAGCTTATCAATCGCTTCCTGCCCATCTCCGGCTACCTCCACTGTCATCTCATACCCTTCCAAAGCGCTGCTTAACGCAAAAATATTACGCATGTCGTCATCTACCACCAATACTTTCTTTCCCTTTATCACGTCTTTGCCGTTTGTTACAATTTTATTCTTTGGCAACTGGCTTATTTCGGCCGGCTGTTCTTTTACTGCCCGCACCTTATTCAGGAACAGGTTAACTTCATCAATCAACCGGTCGGCAGACTTATTGGTTTTAACTACCATGGCATTGGCATATTGCATCAGCCTGCTTACCGAGGTTTTGTCAAGCTCCATAGCCGTATTGATGATAACCGGCAGGCTGCTGAATTTCTCAATGGCCTTTATTTTATCGAGGAAGTCAAGACCCGATATATCCGGCAGGTTCAGGTCCAATATCACGCACTGGTATTCCTTTTCATGCAACATCCGGAATGCCGATTCACCATCGAAAGCCTGGTCAACCGTAATACCCTGGCTTTTCAACATGTCCACCAGCGCTTCACTTTGGGTCTTGTTGTCTTCAACTAATAATATCTGCGTAAAACGTATGCCGGTTTGCACCATAATATCGGTGAAAAGCTTATCCAGCGCACCGGTATCTATAGGCTTTTTCAGGAAACTGATAGCACCCTCGCGCCTTACGCGGTTAGCTGCAGCATCGCCTGCCGACATCATGTGCACAGGTATATGCAGGGTGGTTTCGTCCTGTTTCAGCTCTTTCAGTATCTGCCAGCCATCTTTGCCGGGCAGCATAATATCCAGTATAACGGCATCGGGCTGATTTTCCCTCACAATCTCCACCGCATTTGTACCCTCGCTAACCATTATTGATTTGTAGCCATGTTCCGTGGCATAGTCATGCAGTATATCCGCAAAATTTTTGTCGTCCTCAACGATTACTACCAAAGGCACGCGGCCAGAAACTTTTTCCAGCTGTACTGCGGGTTTCAAAAACTGCTTTTCAGGTACAAAAGTTTCCGCAGTTGGCAACTGCTCTTCCTCAAGCCCTGCTGGTTTAGCTTTCAACGGTATTGTTAAAACAAACTCGCTTCCTTCTCCCGGCGCGCTCGTCACAGTTATTTTGCCGCCGAGCAGGCTAACCAACTCCCTGCTGATAGATAACCCAAGGCCGGTACCGCCAAACCTGCGGCTGGTTGAGCCATCGGCCTGCTGAAATGCTTCGAATATGATCTGCTGTTTATCCAGTGGTATACCGATGCCGGTATCTTTTATCTTAAACGCTATGGTGTTACTTCCCTCGCCGGGAACAGCGTCTACGGATATGGTACCGCCGTCGCCCGTAAATTTAAAAGCATTGCTTAACAGGTTTTTCAACACCTGCTCAACGCGCACCTTATCAGTAAATATGTTCTTTGGCAACTCCTTTGCAGCGCTTACACTGTATTTTATCTGTTTAGAGCTTGCTACCTCGGCAAACAGCATCTCCATGTCGTGCAGGATTTCACTAACCTTAATGTTATCGTTCTGCATATCCATCTTTCCCGATTCGATCTTCGACAGATCGAGAATATCGTTTATCAGCGTGAGCAAGTCATTCCCGGCATTGAAAATTACGCTGGCATATTTCACCTGGTCTTCCGACAGGTTAGCCGGCTTGTTATCTTTAAGTATACGTGCCAATACCAATATACTGTTCAGCGGAGTCCGCAGCTCATGGCTCATGTTTGCCAAAAACTCCGATTTATATCTGCCGGTAGTTTCCAGCTCCATCACTTTTATATTGATGGCTTTACGCGCTTCTTCTATCGCCTGGTTTTTTTCTTCGAGCAGGCTGGCTTTTTCTTCCAGTTCCGCGTTGGTATTACGCAACTCCTCCTGCTGTACGCGCATTTCCTCTTCCGATGCCTGCAGCATTTCTGTTTTGGTCATCAGCTCTTCGTTGGTAACGCGCATTTCCTCCTGCTGTGCTTCCAGCTCTTCAGCTTGCTGCTGTACCTGCGAAAGCAGTTCGTGCATTATTGTACGGGCCTGTGCAGTATTTATCGCAATGGCAATGTCATCGGCAATAGCCAGCATATAGTCCTTGCATTTCTCCTCAATTTCCTCCGAAAACGCTATCTCTATTACACCTATCAATTTTTTATCAAAAAAGAAAGGCACGATAAAGCTTTCGATGATGTCCTGATGTATCAGCGAAGAGCTGAGTTCCAATTTATCGTTCAGCTTACCTTTTACAACCGCCGGCTTTTCGTCTTTGGCTACCTGGCCTAACCAACCTTCTGAGATTTTTATGGTCTTTTTTAATATATCCGGATTGTTGAACGCATACGAGGCATACAAATTAAGCACCTGTAATTCTTCATCAAACAAATAAAGCGTACCGGTAAGCGCTTTGGTATAATTGCAGATTTCGGTCAGAATGTTACCCGCCAGTTCCCGTTCGCTTTGCTGCCCCTGCATGCGCTCATTGATAATTCCGGTGCCAGTAAGCAGCCAGTTCTGTGCGCGGTTCTCATCCAATACTTTTTCAAGCTCGGTGTTGGCAACCTTTATTTCGGCTTCTATCTTTCTTTGACGGTCAAAGGTTCCCTGGATATAAAAAAACAGTACTATAATAATAACCAGGAATACAGTCGAGCCAACAACTATAGTGTTGATAGCTTTAGAAGACGCAGCTGCCGAACTTGCTTTTCTTTCGGCCAGCAGGTTATCTTCCGTATTTTTCATATGGCTCATAACCGTGCGTATGTCATCCATATTATGCTTGCCATTGGTAAACATGTTATTGTTAACCATATAATCAAGCCCCTGCACAGGCCTTACCTCGATATTCGTCTTCAATATATTCAATTGGACGTTAACCAGGTTCGACAAGGAGTCCACACGCCTTACCTGGACAGGGTTATCCTGTACAGACTCCCTGAGCTGTTCCAAATCGGTTTTTATCTTAGGCAACGCCTGGGTATAAGGTTCAAGCAAACCTGTCTTATTTGTAGCGGCATAACCGCGCATGCCGGTTTCCGCGTCAGTTAATAACTGGAGCAGATCAGTGGTGGTTTTAATTACTTTCTGTGTGTGCTCAACCTGGCTCGAATCATTTTCAAGGCTATTAATGCTTTTGTAAGATAATAATCCAACAAGCAATACCAAAAAAACTGACACAGCGAAACCGGCAAAAACCTGCTGGCGGAAGGAAAGATTTAACATGCAGACGATTTTATGAGATACAAATATGTTAAAAATTTATTTTTAATATACTTATTTGATTAGTACGCAAATGATTAATTATGATAACTTGGTCTGGCTATAAAATTGCCCCAATACCGTTTCAGCCGGATATTTTACCCGGGCTGAAACATATAAAGAAAATTTTCAGGCTTTTGTTTGACTGTTTTCAGACGAAGGCGGAATAAAATTCCGTTTTCTTTCAAAAAGAACACCGGCTACCGCCAGCAACGGTCCGGCGAAAATCAGGTACCATCCCCATTTAAACTTAATTTGCCGTGTCAGGAAGGCATCTATAGAGCGGAAGGGTATAAAGCTGAACGAAGTATTCACCTTTAAAAAGGCTCCGATAAAAAATAACACAACCAGCACCAGTGAGAACCATGCGACAAACCTGGTTAGTTTAAACTGGTTAAGTACAGTACCCAATATACCTACTACCCCAATCAAAAGCAGTACCATGCCATATGGCCTGTTAGCGCCGAAGGCGTCCATGTTAAATAAATGAAAGGGGCGCAAGATCGGGCAATACAATGCAGCAATTAGGATAACGAAGCCGCAAAACGAGGTTAAGGTGTTAAGACGCATATTATTTCTGGCTGATTTCCATCTTATCGGCAAAATGAGCACAGTAGTCGCGCAAGTCCTCTACAATGTTCTTCTCGCCGGTTGCGCGTAAAAAGCTGTCGCCCATAGTTTGCAGGGTTTCATAAAAAAAGCGTTTCATTTCATCCACGGGCATATCCTTTGTCCAAAGGTCGATGCGGAGCGAGTTTTTGTAGCTTCCGTCCCATAGTGCAAGCATCATCGATTTTACCGGCAGGGCTTCCTTATTTTCGCCGTCAGTTGATTGCCACATAATATTTTCCGGAACGTTATTGTCGTCAAGTTCTATCGTTAGCTTTATTTCAGCAGTTTTCATTCAAATTATTTTACAAGTAAAAACAAAATAGCCGCCAAAGTTATAAAGCTTAGCTCTACAATCCATAACTTTTTGGTTTGCGGGAAGAAATTACGGAACATTATATCCATAAATGACACTACAACTGCAAACAGGATAAAAATCCACCCTATCGCCGAGTCCATCATTTTGAAATGCGTTCCTGAAATTTTAACGCCATATATCCAACTGTAAACGGCCGCGACCAGGAAAAATGCGCTGGCAAAGTTTAAGGGGGTGATTCGTAGTTTCATGTATCTTATGCGGGCTATTATGCTGAGGGCGCCTAAGTATTGGCGGGTAAGGGCTTTTAAGCTTACTCTTAGGGCGCCCCCGGGGATAACACCCAGTTTTTTATCTTTTCTTCCTGTATGCTTTTGGTGATTTGTTTCTTTTATCTGTTTGCTGCCCCGTCTTCTTCGCTTTGGCAGCATCAAACTTTTTGCGCTGGGTGAGGGTTTTTTTTTCGTGAAAGGCCCCTTTAAAATCGGGATTTTCTTTCCGCTTTTGAAGATCGATTTCCCTCGCCTGCTCCTGGCGTTCATCAAACCCGGTGGCTTCTACAAATACGTCGGCAGGGATATCGCTAACCGGGATGGTTTGCTTTATCAGTTTTTGAATTTTGTCCAAATAATATTCTTCAGCCGGCGTGCAAAAAGTGATCGCCTCGCCAGATTGATATGCCCTGCCCGTACGCCCGATGCGGTGCACGTAATCCTCAATTACTACCGGAACATCAAAATTTATTACGTGGCTTACATCGCTTACGTCTATACCGCGGGCGGCTACATCAGTCGCCACCAGTATCTTCACCTCGTCAGCTTTAAAAGCATTAATAGAGTTAATGCGGGTATTTTGCCCCTTATTGGCATGTAATACCTTTACACCGTTTTCCCCGTATTTTCTGAGCAGGAACTTGTAAACATCTTCTGCTGAAGTGCGGGTTTTGCAAAAAATAATCAGCTTCTTCACGTCGTCTTCAGCATCCAGCAGTTTCTTCAGCAGGTTTATTTTAGTTTTAACATTAGGGACAAAATACAAATGCTGGTTCACTGTCTGCGCCGGTGTGGCCTGCGGGGTAACCTCGATAACTGTTGGAAACTCCAGGAAATTCGCCGAAAGCGAATGCACCTTATCAGACATGGTTGCCGAGAATAGCAGATTTTGCCGCTTTACCGGCACAACTTCCAGTATCCGGTTGATCTGGGGCATAAAGCCCATATCCATCATTTTATCGGCTTCATCCAAAACCAGCACCTGCAAAGTTTTGGTAACGATATGCCCCGCCAGGTAAATATCCATAAAACGGCCGGGGGTCGTCACAATAATATCAACTCCCCTATTAACCTGCTCAATCTGTGTTTTAGGGCCAAGGCCGCCATATAAAACCACCACGCGCAAGTCGGTGTACTTAGCAAAGGTTTTGATGTTTTCCTCTATCTGCATGGCCAGCTCGCGCGTTGGCGAAACTATCAGGGCACGCGGATTCTCACCCTGTGCATACTTAAGCTTCATGATAAGCGGCAGCACATAGGCGGCAGTTTTACCGGTGCCGGTTTGCGCTATGCCCATTACATCCTGCCCGTTTAATATCGGCGGGATAGCCTTTTGCTGGATAGGTGTAGCTTCCGTATAACCGGCATCAGCAATGGCATTCAAAATCTGCCGGTTAAATTTAAAATCTTCAAAAGGTACGCCCATGGGGCAAAGATAGTTGTTTGAGTCGGGATAGTGAGTAAAGTCGGGAAAGATGCATGAGTTGATGTGCCAACTTTGCTGACTAATTCGCCGGTACATTGTTACTATTCGGTTAAGCTTTACGTATTAATTAAATGTAAACAACGTACTTTGGTCAACAAATTTCAATCGCACATGAAACAAACATTACTTGCATTTTTTCTTTTCGTTTTTGCCTGCATAGGTTCTGCATTCGCACAGGGTCATAAAGGCCAGTATTACCTGGGCGGCAGCTTAACTTATGATTACAGTAGCTACGGGTCGTCAAGCGTAATTAATTACACCGACGGTTACACCAATTATTCCACCAGCAAAATCAACTCGCTTAGCATCCGCCCGGAGTTTGGCTTTTTTATAAGTGATAAGTGGTCGATAGGCATTCAACCCGTTTTTTCGCGCACCGGCGGTACTGAAACTTCTGATTTTCATTCATCTGCAGACCCCACAAAAAACTATGTAGCCAGCGACAAATACCACACCGATATCCTCGGCATCGGCATTCATGCCCGTTACTATGCCATGATCAGCGACAAATTTGGCTTTTTCCCGGAATTTGGCATCAGCACGCTGAATAACTCAAAATATTTTAATTATGGCACATTCAGCCTTGGCGCCACACCGAACTTTGTGTTCTTTCCAACACAAAAGCTTGGCGTCAACCTGGGTTTCGGCGGCGTGTCTTATAATCTCGACTACCACACCAAAGAGAACACTTTTCACCTTGGCTTAAACGATGCCATTTCATTTGGTTTGAATTATTTCTGGGGAAGGAAGTAAAGGGAGATTTCGGAAGTCGGAATTTCGATTTCGGAATTATTAATTCAATTATTGAAGTCTGCTCTTTAAGCGGACTTTTTTTGTTTTTTTAACTTTCGGACTTTACCGACTTTCCGGACTTTCCCGACTCAAAACCCTATCTTTGCTTCCATGAGCACTATCCTTATAAAATCGGCAACTGTAGTTAATGAAGGCCAGCAATTTGTGGCTGATGTTTTGGTGAAAGACGGCTTTATCGACCGTATCGACAAGCAAATTAATTCCACTGCCGATAAGGAAATCAATGCGGAGGGTCTATACCTTTTCCCCGGCTGTATTGACGACCAGGTACACTTTCGCGAGCCAGGCCTCACTCACAAGGCGAAAATATTCACTGAATCGCGTGCGGCAGTAGCTGGGGGGATAACATCCTTTATGGAGATGCCTAACACCGTACCCAACACCCTTACCCAGGAACTCTTACAGGATAAGTATGACATAGGCGCACGTACATCACTTGCCAACTATTCATTCTTCATGGGGGCCTCAAATGATAATATCGAGGAAGTACTCAAAACCAATACTGCCAGTGTCTGCGGGGTTAAAGTTTTTATGGGTTCGTCAACAGGTAACATGCTGGTGGATAATCCGGCAACACTTGAACGGATATTTTCTCAATCACCAATTTTGGTAGCTACGCATTGTGAAGATGAAGCAACCATACAAGCCAATCTGGCTCACTACAAACAATTGCTGGGCGAAAACATCCCGGTAAAACTGCACCCGAAGATCCGCAGCGAGGAAGCTTGTTACCTTTCTTCGTCTATGGCTGTTGATTTAGCTAAAAAGCATAATACCCGTCTGCATATTTTACATATCTCTACCGAAAAGGAAACTTATTTGTTTGACAATTCCATCCCCCTAAAAGATAAAAGAATTACCGCCGAGGCTTGTATACACCACCTCTGGTTTAGTGACGAGGATTACGAAACCAAAGGCAACCTGATTAAATGGAACCCCGCTGTAAAAACAGCTGCAGACCGGGAAGGTATTTTAAAAGCCGTTTTAAACGGACGAATCGACGTTATTGCTACCGACCATGCTCCACACACCATCGAGGAAAAATCGCAGCCATATTTGCAAGCGCCGTCAGGCGGTCCGCTGGTGCAGCATGCGTTGCCGGCCATGCTGGAACTGTATCACCAGGGAAAAGTCACCTTGGAACAAATCGCCGAAAAAATGGCGCATAACGTAGCCATTTGCTTTCAAATAGAAAAGCGCGGCTACATCCGTGAAGGCTATTGGGCAGATTTAGCGCTGGTTGATCTAAATGATCCGTGGACAGTCAGCAAAGACAATATTTTATACCAATGCAAATGGAGCCCGTTCGAGGGAAGCACTTTCAAATCAAAAATTGCTTATACCATTGTATCGGGTAAACTTGTCTGGGCTAATGGAAATTTGATTGAAGGTGAGAATGGCCAAAGATTGAGCTTTAACCGCTAATAATCCCATTACCATTTTGAGGAACGGAGCAAACTCGTTGCCCGGGATAATCCGCGATGTATACCGGCAAGATTGCTTCGTTCGTCCCTCTCTTACAGCAATCACAAAACAAATTATAATAGACAGAAAATTACCTCACACCCAAATATATCGTCGCCTCAGTCTTTTCAAAACTATCGGCGCCTGCCTTATACCAATCATAATCTGAAGCATATTTTCTGTCAATATCGCTGGCCCATATCTGCCGCCAGGCAGCCCCAATATTAGCCGGGAAAAGGCCTTGCAAATAATAAACCTGGTAATCACCGCCCGGTACCGTAATGCCGGTAAACCCATCAGGAATATTCGTTGATGAGTCCGCTTTACAGCCAAGTACGGCAGTGTAAGGGCAGTTGTGGTCCGACTCGTAGTCGGTATATGCACAGTACATGTCATCTGAAAGTTTTCCGCTGATTTGCTGCCCCAGGTTTTCGGTCGTGAACCTTGTCCATAGTCCGCCGATGTCCTGGGCAGATTGCCCGTTTTGGTTGGTTGTCCTAGCGGAAATTCCTGCAATAATAAATTGATTTTGATGAGATTCCTTGACTTTGACTATCATTACCAAAAGTTATATCGATGTATAATTTATTATCAATGAATTATTTATAAAGATTGTATAAACAAATTGATTAATACTTATTTTTCGATGATTTTTTTCAACCCGTTAAAAACCGATATCCACATTTCTTCCGAATGATCGGCTGCTTCCTGGTTTTTTATACCCTCCTGGGTGATAACCAGGATGGTTTTATCACAACATTCATCAAGTTCGTAGGTGATATTGTTGTAATTTTCCGGCCTGTTCTCAGTACCGTTCATACTGCTCCAGTACGAGTATTTTAAAAATTTCGGCACGTAAATATCGAGGATAATTCCGCCATCTTCATAACTTATCCCCTCCCATTCTCCGGTAAATTTAATCGGGCTGCCAACCATCCAATCGGATGATAAATTAGTGCCGAAAAAATATTGCTTTACAATTGCCGGGTCAGTAAGCCCTTTCCAAACTTCGGCCAAAGGGGCTTTGAATGTTATTGTTGTTTCGGTTGTCATATTCTTGTTTCCAGTTTTAGTAGTTGTAAATGTTGCAGTGGTTGTATTAGTTGGAAGGTTGAAAAGTTGTAATGTTGCCTGTTTAGCACAACGCATGTCTTTCGGACTTTCCAAACTTCTATTCAACCATTGCCGAATGAATTAATTTAAAATCCGCCTCAGGTATCTCGAAAAAGCCGAATCGGAACTGGTAGCCCCATGAGGCTTTATTGGTTATAAAACCAAGCTGTCTTATCAGCGGGGCAATCGGTATTTCTTTACATTGATGATAGTTAATATTGCGCCGGTAGGGCACAAAATCTTCCGCCATTTTGTGCTGGTATATTTTGTCGTCGGCCACTTGTCCGATGGCCGTAAATGCCTGCAAAACTTCCTTACCGGCATAAGTTTGCTTAGGTGAGTAAACTATCAGCCCGTCATCAGCCGACATTCTTTTCAGCGGGCCTTTCTTGCCATGATTAGCCTGCATAAAGCCGCCCGCTATGCCTCGGGCTATATGGTCCTTCGAGACCACCACGATCCAGTATTTCATAAGATTAATGTTAAATGGTAAATAAGAAAATCCCCAGGAGTATCATGCCGACAAAAACAGGCTTCATTCTTATATTCTTTGGATCGCGGGCTTTAATATGCGTATATAAGGCGCCCGCCAGGATGATAGCGTATGCAATGATCCCGTACATCCTCGTCTGTGCGAAAAGCAGCAGCACACCACAGGCAATTTCTATAAAGCCGAGCAGGTGCATAGTCCACAACGGATAACCCCAGCGTTTAAAATGCCCGGTGGCTTCGGCGTTACCGCTTAGCTTTTTAAATCCGAACAAAAAGCCGGGTATTATATAAGCTATAATGAGTACCCATAAAATGATTGTTTTTATTTCCATGATGTTTAGTTTGGTAACACAAAACAAGCATGGCCGAATGACAGCGTTATGTCAGTAGGAATTTGTTAACTGAAGATTTTTTTGAGCTATAGCAGAAGCGATCTGTCCTACGCGGTCCTTCAGGCTTTCCGGGCTGATGATTTCGGCCTCATCGCCGTACATCATAAACCACCGGGCAAAACCCTCCATAGAAGCGGTTAAGAATGTCATTTCAATTTGGTTGCCCACCGTTTTTTCTGATACGAAGCCGCTATAATACTTTTGATGTTCTAAATAGGAGTGAATGCTTTTGCTTACACGAATTACAACCATATCCAACTCCTGCTCTTTAGCCATCTGGGCGATGTATGCTTTTAACGTAGGGTGCTTACTGTTGAAGATTTTGCCGGTTGGCTCAATGCTGATTATTCGGTCGACTCTGAAATCACGGTAATCGCCCCTCAAATGGCAATAAGCTATAAGGTGCCAAAACCCAGACTTATAAAAAATCCCAACCGGCTCAATTTCACGCCTGGTGCGCTCCTGGCTGTGAATGGCAAAATATTCAAGGCATAAAACAGCTTTTTGCGCAATGCTGTTCAAAAGCTTTTGTATATGGTCTTTATTATCTACTTCTAACTGGGCGTGGCTGCGCAATACCTCTATCTTACCGTCGATATCCTCCAGCAGATTTTTTTCAGCAGTTTTTAATATTGCGCGTATTTTGTACATCGCCGATTTGTGATGTTCCCTGGTTGAAGCGTCGGTAAGCGTTTCAACAAATTTTTCGGCGGTTAAAAAAGCGGTGGCCTCCTCCCTGGTGAACATCACCGGCGGAAGGCGATACCCATCTACAATAGAATAACCGACACCGGCCTCCCCTATAATCGGTATGCCGGCTTCCTCCAGCGTTTTTACATCGCGGTAAACGGTGCGCAGACTAATACCAAATCTATCGGCAATATCGCTGGCCTTTACCACCCTGCGCGATTGCAGCTGGATCAATATGGCGGAAACCCTGTCGATACGGTTCATAGGCCCAAATTAAATAAAAACGTGGTACCTTTGTACTATTATTGTTATTTTGCATTAATGGATGACGGAGATGATAAAATAGTAACCTTTGAATCTTACTACGACCCTATGCTGGCTCACATTATCCGCAGCCGGCTCGAGGCAAACGGTATCCCCTGTTTTATTGCCGACGAAAATATCATTGGTGCAAATCCCCTTTATAATAATGCAGTAGGCGGCGTTAAACTGAAAGTATTTGAAAAAGACCTGGGACGCTGCCGTGAAATATTAGCCGCAGAAGGCGATTTGCACGAGGACGACCATTTTGAAATAGATAATGACGAAAACACCTATGTGGTTTGTCCTTTTTGTGCGTCGACCAATGTAAGCAGCATCGTGAAAGATGAAGATGAAACGGGCATGCTGAAGTCTTTTGTGAACTTAATAAATCCTTTCTCCAGTCAAAAAAACTGGCATTGTAACAATTGTCTGCAGGATTTTGAATGATCATCTTAAAGCCTCCCAGGGGTATGTATGACCTAATCGCTGGCCCATCTTTTATTTGCGTCCGGACATAAAAGAATAATTGAACACCCGGAGAGTAATTTTATTCCTATAAGCAAACCTATTTCATATATTAGCGCTTATGTATAACCGCCGTAAGTTTATAAAATTATCGGCTGCCGGAGCTTCGCTGGCGGCTTTGTCTGCATCAAAAATTGCAAGAGCTGCCACTCCCCCGGCAACAGCAGGTTTTCCCATAGTAATATCCACGTGGGACTTCGGAATTGTTGCTAACAAAGAGGCCTGGAAAACGCTGGAAAAGGGCGGCCGCGCGCTCGATGCCGTTGAGGCTGGTGTGCGTATCCCGGAAGCCGACATGAACAATCACACTGTTGGCCGTGCAGGATATCCCGACCGTGACGGGCACGTTACTCTTGATGCCTGTATAATGGACGAATTCGGCAACTGTGGATCCGTAGGGGCTATAGAATATATAGCACATCCTATATCTGTCGCCCGCGCCGTAATGGAAAAAACACCGCACGTAATGCTGGTTGGCGACGGCGCTACCCAATTTGCCGTTGAACAGGGCTTCAAAAAAGAAAAACTGCTTACGCCCGAATCCGAAAAGGCATGGAAGGAATGGCTTAAAACGGCCAAATACTCGCCGGTTATCAACATCGAAAACAAACAGCATGCGCCGGGAAACCAATACAATCACGATACTATCGGCATGCTGGCCATCGACGCTAAGGGCAATCTCTCCGGAGCATGTACCACCAGTGGCATGGCGTTCAAGCTGCATGGCCGCGTTGGCGACAGTCCCATTATTGGCGCCGGCTTGTATGTTGATAACGAAGTAGGCGGCGCAACATCAACCGGTGTTGGCGAAGAGGTGATCCGCAATGTTGGCAGTTTCCTGGTAGTGGAACTGATGCGGCAAGGCATGTCGCCCGAGGATGCCTGCAAAGAAGCTGTTCATCGCATCATTAAAAAGAAACCCGATACTGCCAAAAACATACAGGTTGGCTTTCTCGCCATCAACAAAAAGGGCGAATACGGCGCCTATGCTATCCAAAAAGGTTTTTCATTTGCTGTATGTAATGCCGAAAAGCAGGATTTGCTCATTCCCGGTAAAAGTTTTTATTGAGAGAGATAATTGTGCCACACACCATGGTCCTTGGTAAAAAATAAAACACTACTATCGGCTATGGTCCATCGGCTATGGACTTTCAGGAACTAATTGAAACTATTTTCTTCAACATTCCGTTAAAAGGAAATTTAACATCTACCACTCGATATACCCATGCTCTTTCTCACCATGAGCCGGGTATAAACGATGAAAAATATCTATGAACTATAAAACGGTCAGTCCTATTGTTTCTCTTGAAGTTTGCGCAAACTCGGTAACCTCGGCTGTGGCAGCCCAGGATGGCGGTGCTGTGCGCGTTGAGCTTTGCGAGAATCTGCTTGAAGGGGGCACTACCCCATCCTATGGTGAGATACTAATGGCGCGAAAGCTGCTTCACATTAAATTGTATGTTTTAATCCGGCCGCGCGGGGGTGATTTCCTGTATACCGACCTTGAGTTTAATGTAATGATGGCCGATATCCGCTACTGCATTGAGGCCGGCTGCGACGGTATTGTAATAGGAATATTAAACCCGGATGGCACCATTGACAGAAAACGCTGTGCCGAAATGATAAACCTGGCCCGGCAATGGGGTTTGGGCGTCACCTTTCACAGGGCTTTTGATATGTGCGCCGACCTGTTTACCGCCATGGAAGAAATTATTGACATGGGCTGCGAACGAATTTTAACTTCGGGCGGGAAAAGCACTGCCATGGAAGGCGCCAGCAATATTGCCCGTTTGGTAAGCAAGGCAGCCGGCCGTATAAAAATAATGCCGGGCAGCGGTGTGAATGAAAACAACGTAGCAGACCTGGTGCGATTTACCGGCGTTACCGAGGTGCATTCATCAGCGCGCGTGCACTTGTCCAGCAAAATGGAATATAAAAACGATCATATTGTGATGGGCGATAGCGTAGGCGATGAGTATGCTGTTGATGTAACCGGCGTGGAAAGGGTTAAGAGCATCATCCAGGCGGCAAATTCGGTGTTATAGGCTGATATTACAACTTTTGAGCGATAATGAACAGATAATCGCCATTTGAATTATCATACCTGTTTTTTAGCGACTCAAATTTTCCAGATTTCAAGTCATCCTGTAACGTTTCCAAACCTTTAATGACTTCGGCCTCATTAGGTAATGCCGCGAACGATGATATCCCTTTTCTAGTTGTTTCATCCAAATACATACGCGGATTATTTTTACCGGAGTATAAAAAGTTGTCCTGTAAATCATCTTGAATAAAATATTTTTCGGTAATTGGAACACCGAACCCAGCACTGCTTAATGCATCGGTTATCAACTCAAGCGACGGCATTTTGGCGATAGACGCCCTAAGCATTTCCGGAAAATAATGATTAAGCCAGTATCCTTTCATTTGCGCCGGAGTAGCCGTGAATAACACGAACCGTCTGCCCGGCTTTAACACCCGCGCAACTTCCTTAAATCCTTTATAAATATCCGTCCAATGATGGATAGTTAGTGTAGCTATTACGCCGTCGAAACTTTCATTATCGATAAGTATTTGTTCGGCAAATCCCTGCGTCCACCATATTTCTTTACGCTTGGCTCTCCCCTCACTAAGCATCTGAACCGATGGCTCAATCCCCACAAGAAGCAAGCCAGTGTCTGCTAATGCGATAGTATAGTTACCTGTTCCGCAACCGATATCAAGATAGTGACCATTTTTATTGGAATTTAGAAAATGAAGCAGACGACTGACGATATATGGGTCAGCCCGCCGGGTTGAGTTATAATTTGTGCCGATTGAATCGTAAATCGCTTCCATAATACCTTAATGCAAAGTATCAATGTTTTACTTAACATCGTCAGCGATTGTAAAATATGATGTTCCGGAGACGGTACATTAAATAAATTATCACCCTTTCAGCACCGATAATATATTCCCCGCAGGGTCTTTAAACCAGGCGATATCAGGGCCATGTCCATTGCCGCGCATAATTCCCTTTTCGTCGGTTTTCATTTCGCCGAAATTATATTGTTCAAATTTTACACCGGCCGCGGTTAGTTCATCTACGGCCTTGTCTAAATCCTCAACAGCAAAATTGAGAACTGTAAAATTTGCAGGCTCGTGGTTTGGCTTTGGGTAGATAATTACGGCATTGCCTCCCGGTAGCTTAAGGTCCAGGATACCCATTGCGTTTTCCGTCGCCTCGACGCCGAGAGTATTGGTATAAAACTCTTTTGCTTTTTGTAAGTCGTTTACAGAAAAGCTACTGAACGTTTTTGCGTATTTCATAATATATAGATGATTTATAAACAGATGTAATTATTTACCTCTTGGCTTAAAGGATAATCCCTGCGCTGCCAAAGCCTCCCTTAACTTAGGCATCGTTGAAGGGCCCATTCCGTGCAGCGAGAGGATTTCCTTTTCAGTAAATTCCGACAATTTCTGCAAAGCTGTTATTCCCCGATTTTCCAGCGCACGCCGGGCTGGCGCTCCTAATAATGACAGAAAGCCACTTTCAGGTTTCTGTGCCTGCTCGCAAATCGGGCATGTTGGGCAAGCAGTGCTTTTATAATATTTATGGCCGTTGCTGCAGGTCCTTAAAGTCTTGGCTGGACTTGTCATTAATCTCTTCAGTTTTTATATCAAAGATAAACTGCACTAAGCGCAATTGCCGGGTGTAAACGCGCCATTATACTATACAATTTGCGCCATAATCTGTTTTCTGTTGAATGAAGCCGGCAATCGGCATAAATAAACCTTACATTTGTTAACTATTAAACAATTCAGCGACATCTTATGGAAAACAGCAAATATTTAGCTACCTGGAAAAAATACATGCCGGTAATTCGCCTGCATATAAAAAAGAGCCTTGCCGAAAGAGCAGACCAGCAATTTAAGTTAAACGCCATTGATTTTGAATTGGCCGGTGGCCGTCAGGCTTCTGGTAACACATTCAGTGTGCTTTTGGAAGATGGTAAGGTGGTAAACAATGTAGCAGGTACAGGGGCAGCACGGGATTTAGTAGACGCCCTGAAAGCTGATGATGCCGTTAAAGCTATGTTGCAAAACAAGAGTGTAAAAATCAGCATGGGATCATCATTTATGCTTACTATAAAAACCGGTCATATCTCTTCCTACAAATAATATCAACCGGATAAGTAAACTTTTTGGGGATGGATTGGTTTTATGCATAAAACATTTTAACCTATGAATACTAACCGACTTTCCGATACCCTGGCCAGGGCCCTTAACGACCAGATGACCAACGAGGCCCACAACGCACAGATATATTTGAGCTATGCAGCCTGGGCAAGCGACAAGGGCTACGATGGTATTGCCAATTTCCTGTTCCGGCACTCAAACGAGGAACGTAACCACATGATGAAGTTCCTGGAGTATATATTAAAAAGGGGCGGAAAAGTGGTTGTTACTGAAATACCTGCGCCAGGCCCCGACCCGTTAAGTGTTAACGATTGCTTTGAGCGCATATTTCAATCGGAAGTGGAGAATACTACCAGGATATATGGTATAGTTGATATGAGCCTTGCCGAAAAAGACTGGGCTACCTGGAATTTCATGCAGTGGTTTGTAAAAGAGCAGACTGAAGAAGAAACTATGGCGCTCGACCTGTTGGCGAAGATCAAAAAGGCCGGCGGAGCTAGTGCGGATAACGACGCCTTATATGTGCTTGACAATGAGCTTGCCGGAACACCCGACGATGCCACCCTTGCCCAGGATACGAGTGTCGAGAATCCTTGATCAGCCTTTGGCCGGGAGTCTTAAGCCGCAGAAAAATCAGACCCGGACTCCCTGCTTAATTTATTTACTTATCAAAGTGGTATAGCATGTTTCCGGCAGGTTAAACGCTGCTATACCTCCGTTAACTTTTATTTCAGACTGTTTCATGTAGGCGTCTTTACTGGTGCTGTAAACGTCCATCCGTTTTACTGATGCAGGCAGGCCATGCAGAACAACTTTGCGTTTACCCCCATTGTTAACGATGTGGAGCGCATAGCTGTTTTTCCCGTTGTCGCCCATAGCGGCACAGGATAGATCCGGCTTATCGCAGCTTACCGGCATGGCGTACAATCCCTTAGGTGTGATGGATAATTGCTTTAAATTGTAAAACCGCTGACCGGGATGCAACGGTTCGTCGTTGCCAAAAATACCGCCGCCTATCAGTGGAGAATAATCAGCCGTCAACTGCCATTGCAGGATAGATGCGGGTTGACAAATCGCTAATATCCGGGTATATAGGTTAATTTCTTCCAGGGCATAAGTCTGCTCCTGGAAAATATCCGGATAGCCCCAGGCCGCTGCATCAATGCTCCCCTCTCCTACCAGCAATGGCACATTGAGTTTTGTTGCTGCATCGGCCCATTTTTTCAGCGTTTCCGTGTCCCAGCCACGCCACGAGTGGAAAGATATAGCCCCAATGTATTGCTTCGCATCCGGGTCATTCAAAGCAGGGTAAATGAATTTATAGGTATTGGCATCAGAATTATCGCCCAGCAGCATTTTAGTCTGCAGGCCGTGTGCGGCAAAATAAGCGCCGCATCCTTTTATAAATTCATCGTGCTCTTCGGCCGTTACTCTAACGTTAATTCCCAGATCAGACTCATTGAAAGAAAACAGCTTTACCTGTACACCATATTTATTTTTTAAGTAGATGATGTAATCAGCAATCGATTTGTAGATCGCATCCATATTATCTTTATTGAGTTTATTGCCCCAGATACCATTCACGGGGCGCATATTCAGCGTACCTTCGGCTGCCCACTGCGGCGGAAACCAGGCCGATAAGATAACCGGGATTCCCAAACTGTCTAACCGGTGCGCCATTTCCATCGCTTTTAGAACAGCAGGATGCGCTTTTCCGGAATCAGCAACCGCAGTAGGATCAATATTAATCCCTGGCTGCCAGAATCGCCAGGGCATTTCTACCCTGCCCCAGGCGAGACGAAGATTTTTTAGCGAATAGTCGATAACCTGCGGATCTGCCGTGGGATTCTGCAGGCGAAAATTGCCGCCAAGGCCCTCAAAAGCCCTGCCCCGGGTATTGGTATTTAGCGTGATATTCGCAGGAGATTTATCTATATCGCCGGAAACCTTAACAGCAAATGATTTTTCAATCATTTCACCTGTTTTTACACCGCCTAAGTTTATGGGGATAAACAGCATAATTCGTGGCCCACCCCCTGTGCTATCCGTCCGTACCATTATCAGTGACTTTTCCTCCGGCTTCACACTCAGCTTACGATCGCTGGTTTCAAATTCAATTTCTTTGGCATTATCGTCAAATTCAGGGCCGGCGGCTTTAGTAAAGTTTTCAAATTCGGACTTATCACCATCTTTATAGCGCAATCCGGCATTCAGCATTTCGTGCGGCAGCGCTACGCAGAAGTAAATACCTTGCAGGGTAGTGTCTTTATGGGATGTTATATTTACTGTAATCTTTATCTTGCCGCTGCCATCTTCCCGTACATTCTCTTTAAAATACAAGCTATCAATCCAGCTGGTCACCTCCTGCTCGTCATCGTTGACACGCCGGTAATGCGGCTGTTGTTTTTCTTTAGCTGTGGATGTCACATGCTTGCGGTCGGTGCTGACAATTCTTAAGCTTGACTCAAAATTAAAAAGCTGCCCATGGCTGCGAATACCGGTAATATTTCCCCATGGCTGAAGTTCGGCCTGCCCTTGCACGTTAGCTATAAACGCAAACAGACAAACAATTGATGCAAAAAAGAATTGAAGTACGGTTTTCAAATTAACATGGCCGGCCTGTTTTTACCGGCGGTTAAATTTAACGGTATTGCACACCAAAAGGTTAATGAAATTTATGCACATCGTAAGCGGATATTTGCCTATCAGCCATGCTTTCGTTTCTTTCGTGCAGGTTTTACATGAGATTTTTTTGAACGGGCTTTGCCTGTATGCTCTTTGCTATGATGCCTCTTTGATTTCTTTATGCGGCTGTGGCGGCTGTACCTCTCTGCCTTAAAGACGGGTTTTGGCGCAAAATCAATTGCCTCCGGGTGCGCGCCCGGGTCGAAAGGATTATAGTAATAGATATTGTCTTTATCGTACAAAGGGAAATTTGCCTTCAGCCGCTCGTTGAAGGATGCCTCGTCTTTTCTTGCCGAATCTGTCCACGCCGCCTCTGCAAGGGCTGCCATACGGGGGAACGTCATAAAGTCAAGCCGCCTGGGAGAACCGATCAGTTCCGTCCAGACATTGGCCTGTATCCCCAGCACCAGCTTAGAGTTCAGCTCATCCCGGGGGAATTCCCGGTAAGGAAAATTATAAACGCTGCTCACACTGTTGAAAGTTCCGCCGCTCCACCTCCGGCCCGACACATGGCTTTTGTCCTCCACAAAATCAAAATAAAATGGCAGCCTTGGGCATAGCACCACCTGGTATTTTTTGTCGAGCGCCAGTTTTAATTGTGATGGCACATTCTGTCTCCACCAAAATACGATGGTTTTACCAGCCGGCAGATCACTCTCGGCAGCTTCGTCCCAACATAATATCTTATCACCCATCCTAAGGACAGAATCCGTCATCCGGCGAAAAAAGTAATGTTCCAGGTCGGCAAGCGAGGTAAAATTATTCTTCGCCATCATCTCCATAATCGACGGCCTGCCTGCCCAGGCCTGCATGCCTAAAGCAACCTCATCACCGCCCAGGTGAATCATACCCGATGGAAATAAAGAATTAGTTTCCTTTAATATATCAGACAGGAATTGATAAGTATTTTCATTGGATGGATCGAAGGTAAAATTTGGATATTTGGCTATACTGCCGCCGCTGTATTCGGGGTAAGCTTTATTGGCGGCAGTAGCATGGCCAGGCATGTCAATTTCAGGTATCACGGTGATAAACCTGGCTGCGGCATAATCCACAATTTCCTTTATTTCGGCCTGGGTATAAAATTTCGCTTCGGCCAGCGTGTCCGTTTTATTGCCGATGCCCCCAACGGTCGTAAGCTTTGGATATTTTTTGATTTCTATCCGCCAGCCGTCCACGTCCGTAAGGTGCCAGTGAAATTTGTTAAGCTTGTAAAAAGCCATCCAATCCAACAATTGTTTTACCTTTTCTTTACCAAAAAAATGTCTCGATTCATCCAGCATAAAACCACGCCATTGAAACCGCGGACTATCAGTGATCTCACAGGCCTGTAGTTGCAAAACACTTGCTGACGAAGCCGTCCGTACCATTTGTAATAACGATACCAGCCCGTAAAATATCCCCTCATTGCTTGCCGAAGCGATGGTTATTCTTTCCGGTGCTATTTTAAGAATGTAGGAGCCGGGCAATTCATCCCGCTTAACCAATTGTAGGTCAATCGTCGCCTTTCCCTCAGCCTGGTCGGCTGCAATAGCAATTCCGGCAGACTTTTGCAGTTCCGTTTGCAGGTAATTTGCCTGAGGGAGCAACGACGCATTATTCATGCCGATGATGGCGTTGTTGCCTAACATAAACTTGCCATCACTTAGCGTGTAAGTTTTAGGCAACGGAATAATACCGGGGTTTTGTGCTGACGATGCAAATGGAAATAGAAAGAAAAAAAATACCAAATTCAGGAACCGAAACGAATGACAAGCATTTTTAACAGGAGTTTTCCGGAATTCAAAAGTGCAGTACCTAAATAAATTCATCAGGGGTTATAACAAGTATCTTTGTTTTAGTAGTGAATTTTGTAACAGCTGTTTGCGAAGTACGCCCGATGCTAAAAAAGCGCTTATTAATTCCCGAACGGCGGCAAACCTAACAATTGCCTGTAAACGGGTAAGTCCATGCGCTTTTCTGCGGGCAGGTGAAAATTCCTGCCATAAAATACCTGCAGCTTGTATTCTACAATACCACTGCGAATGATGGAGATGTCCGGTAATTGCTTAATGCTGTCGAAAAACGGTGTCGCATCTTTCTTTACATCCTGCTCCTCATGGTCGCTAATGATCACCGCATCCTTACCAAGCAGTTTTTTAGGGTCGACCAGGAAAGCGAGGTTACGCGGATCGCTATTGAAAACCACGATGTCTTTTTTGCCTTTAAGGGCCCAATCCACCTTACCCATCAGCCACCAGCGCGGGCTTCCGGCAAAAACAACCGGATTATTCGTCCAGCCCTCTTTATCAAATCTTTTTAATATATCGGTATAATCCACACCTTGTATAGTTGGGTCGTTATTATCGCCGTGCAATTTATTGACTATCCATTTCGGGCCGTATGATTGCCAGAAGCCTGTAACCATGTGTGTACCGAGCACGCCAATGGTGATTACGGTAAAATAAAAAGAAAACCGTACCCACCTTCTTGTCAGGCGCGATCCTGCTCCTTCAGTGCTCACGCATTTGTCTGTCGCGAAACCCAGCGGTATAAACAGCATCATATAGCCTGGGGCCTGCCAGTGGAAGTGAAACTGCAGATCCGACCATAAAGTAACTACCGTAAAAAACACGATTGGCAATACCGCCATCCAAAAGCTAAAACTGTAAGCCAGCAGCTGTTTGCGCAGTTTGTAAGATATAAATAGCTGCCGTACGATGGGAAACCATATCCACGGCAATATTACTGCTGCCTGTCCGCCGATGCTGCGGAAAAACCAATCAGGGTGTAATTTAAAATGTTCGCCTGCCCCGGCCCTTGAGCCCTGGAAAACGAATGACACCCATCCGTTATGGGCATTCCACCAAAGAATAGGCGATGCCATAATAATGGTGATCAGTACCGCGATATACGGCCCCGGGTGGCGCAGCCAGTGCCGTTGGCTTTTATTGGTAGCCACATACATAAATACCCCGGCGAACAAGAACAGCACATGGTATTTACTTAATGTGGCAAAACCCATGCTAACGCCAACTGCCAGCCAAAGGAGCCATGTTCTGCGGGTATTGCGGGTCACCTCGGATTTTTCTGTGCCCGGCGCAACCATTAGTTGTACGATATAGTAAGTAGCCAGCAGCCAGAAGAACATTAAGGGAGCGTCGGGCTGGAACCAGCAGCCAACCGATATGGTAAATACAGCGCTCAGGTTAAACAAAGCGACCGCCCAAAAGCCGCCCTTTGCTGTAAACATTCTTTTGGTGATGAGAAAAAGCAGCCAGCTTGTGCCTGTAAACAGCAGCACTGCCGGAAAACGCAATCCAAAATTGGTTAAGCCGAATATTTTTACGCTGATGCCACTCAGCCAGAAGAACAGAGGCGGCTGGTCGAAATAGCTTAAATCAAAGTTAAGTGCGCCACGATAATAGTACGATTCGCCGATACCGAGGCCAGTGTAGGCGGCAATAAGGCAACGGATAAAAAATGTAATGATGATTATGGCAACGGTGTAACGCGCCGCATTGCCTTCGGTAAGTTTCTTCATCCAAATAAAATGAGCAGGGTTTGCAAGGCGCAAATCTCCAAAAAAAATACTAATTATCAGGGATTTTGTTTAAAGCGGCTTGTCACGGCTGTCACAGTTGTCACTACATGTTTTGTGTGACAGTGTGACAATCAACAAAAGCTCCTAAGATTTTCTCAGAAGAATAACATTGCTTAGATCATTTATATTTAATATATATATATTATAATTTATATTAATATTTTACCTAAATAACCACGGCATTATCACACTGTCACACTATTTATACTGAAACACCGTGACAGCTGTGACACTTGTAACAGTGGACTGTACTGTTAAATAAAAAATATGTATTGAATAGTCTTGTTGACCTGTCTCATCTGTCACATTACCGGAACTGAAACAGTGTGACAACTGTGACAAATAGTACCATTCCTGCATTATTTATTACATCATTATACGCTGCTTTAGGAATTGTCACGCCTGTCATGCCTGTCCCATTCTTCTTACTGAAACAGTGTGACAGTTACAGCTTGTTCGTATCATCCCGATATCCATCTCCCAACAAGCGGAATCTTATTCACCACCCAAACCAGGGCCAGGGTAATTAACAAACAAATCAGCGCGGTTAAAGGGATGGAAACAACCGGCGTACAGAGTTTATAGTTGATGCCCAGTAAATCATCAAGCAAAAAAAGTATCAGGGCATGAGCCAGATAAATACCATAATTAAAATTCCCCGCAAAATCGCGAACGCGCTTTATACCCGGCGACAGCGTGCTCTTCGATAGCTTAAATGCCATAAAAGCGCTGCCCGATAACAGTACTACCAGCGGACTAACCGGCTCATAAAACATAGTCCCCGGCCATGCGCTGCCACCGGCTAAAAGACGTGAACCAAGGGCAATCAGCCCAACGCTTGCCGCAAAAAGCAATACCATCCACAATTGCAGGCGTTTGACCGCGAAATCTTTAAAAGCAAGATAATGCCCCAACACCAGATAGCCTGCAAACCCGGCAAAATAATGCATATCTACAGATGGATTATATCGCAATAAATAAGGTTGTGATAACAGTATAACCACAAACCAAACCGCTAAAAAATAAAGTATTTCTCTTTCAGACGCATTACGCACAAACTTGCCAATAACCGGGATAAAGAAGTAAAGCCCGATGAGCATATAAACGTACCACAGATGATAAGCGCTGCCCGTTTTGAGCAAGCGAAGCACCATGACAATATTCCGCCATGCATCATCGGTAAATGTTATGTCCTCGTTATACCAGGAATAGCCTACATAAACCAAGCTCCAGAAAATAAACGGGATAACAACCCTTATCAGTCTTTTTTTAAGGAAAGAACCTATCTGGTATTCACGGTGTAATAGCAAGGCGCCGGTAACCATTACAAAAACAGGTACGGCAAAGCGGACTATGGCATTGAAAAAGTCGGCCACCCACCAATCGCTCATCGGTACCTTGCCATATTGCATCAATGGCTGGGAAGTAACATGCAGGATGATAACGGCATACAGCGCAACCAGCCGGATGTTACTTATCCAATCGATATTATGGGGTTTGGCGGGAGGCAAAACGGAATAAATTTAAAACTTATACCCGAACCTTACAAAAACATTGCTTCCCACTTCAAACGTGCCGAAATAGTTTTTAAAGGTGATAAAATAACTTGCCTTAGGGAATATCTTACGGAACATCTTGTCCGTCGCAGTATTATCGGTATAATACGTGTCGTCGAGTTTATTGTGACCTAACGTTGTGCCTAAAAAACCGCGTATGCCATGCTGAAAGGTATTATCGTTGCGGTTGTGAAAGAGCACCTCGGTAGTTAGCCCGATAGAAAATAAATCGGTACGCGGGTCAACATAATAGCCGCCCTGCCTGTCAATAGACTTCCTGAAGGTGGCGTAATCGCCAAACTCATGACTGTAGGCCATTTCCATACCAATAAACCTGAAATCGACATTGCCCGAAGTAACGAAAGCATTCATAGAGAACCGTCCGCCAACAGCACCGAAAAACTTGTCGCTAAAATAGTTAGGCTGTGTTTTATCGCTTGAGCCGTTCTGGTAATCGCCCAAAACCAAAAATCCGCCATAGGCTATGTTAAAGTTATCAAAAACGTGGCCCTGGCTTAGGTTTAACTGCCCGCTTACCAAAAAATCATTGTAATTGGTATTGTTGTAACCGCCAACTCCGGCTGAAACATAAGTCAATGTTTTCGCGGTGTCGAACGACGCGGGTTTAGGCTGATAAGCAATATCCTGGTGATAAAGCGCCGGCGTGTAAACATGCGAACAGGATGCAAATGAAAAAGCGAAGGCAACTAATGGTAGAAATCTTTTGATGTTCATAGGCGGATGATTGGTCTTTTTGCAGTGTCACGCATAGCAAAGAAAATACCCGACAACTGGTTTAACTAATAACCTGATTTATTGTTTGTCAGTATTAACGCTCACATAAATTTTAGAGGTCCAGCAATTCTTTTACGGTAGGATCCTCAAAATCACCTGCAAAGGTTAATACATTGTGCAGATAGCCAAACTCATGCTTTTCGTGAGTAGTGGTAAGTATCACCGCCTTCATCCCTGCATTTGCGGCGGCCTCTGCTCCTTTGGGCACATCCTCAAATACGATGCAATCTGCTGGTGTTACCCTCAATATTTCCGCTGCCTTTAAATAGGTCTCGGGATGGGGTTTGCTCAGCACTACATCATCGGCGCTTACTATCGCCTTAAAATAATGACGGATATTCAGGTTATCCAGCACAAAATCAATGTTAAAGGGGATAGCTGCCGAGCCGATAGCCATTGGTATGCCCTGCTGATGTGCCCTTTGCAGAAATTCATCCAGACCCGGCAATAATTTCAAATGGGGCAAAAATTCAAGCTGGTATTTTCTTTCCTTTTCCAGCGAGAGCCGGTTCATTTCATCCAACGTAAAACGATCCGGACCGAACATCCGCACCAGTACCTCCGGATTCTTGCCGTACATCTGCGGTTTTACTTCCTCCCAGGTAAAATTGCCGCCAAGCTCATCATTTAAAAGTGTTTGCCATGCTTTGGTATGATAGGTCATATCATCTATCATGGTGCCATTAAGGTCGAAAATAAAAGCCTTCATTTGTAAAAATTGTCGTCAGCCGCCGCGTTACATATATCAATACGGCAACAGGCGGCAAAAATAAAATAATAAACCGCACATCATAAATCCGCCCGGCCTCATTACACGTATTTATTATAACAACACAGGTCAGTTAAAACAGAGACATAGGTTTTATTGAGATAAGTAAAATGTCGCTAAATAATTAACGATTACGCGCTGGGGCGATTTGTGTGATTAATTAATATTTAGCAAAGCCCGTTTGGCGTTTGTCAAACGGCTTTTTTTTTCATTTATACACTAACCGGGGTTTTTGCTTTTAAATGCAACCTTAGTTTACGCTTACACAAAAAATAAAAGCTTGGTTTACCGATTATTATACCTACCTTGCCCCCTTTAATAAATTAAATAATGCAAAAAGAAGGAACAGTTAAATTTTTTAATGAAACAAAAGGTTTTGGTTTTATTACACCTGCTGCAGGTGGCCAGGACGTATTTGTTCATTCATCAGGCCTTATCGACCAGATCCGCGAAAACGACAGCGTGGAATTTGAGGTTGAAAATGGAAGAAAAGGCTTAAACGCGGTAAATGTAAAAGTTATATAAGTATAATATATCATTAAACGTATAGAGGCCGTATCACAAATAAAGTGATGCGGTCTTTTTCATTTTAGGGATATTTTCTTGTTTGGGCGAGTTATCGTTTT
>NZ_JAUMKC010000033.1 GCF_030519355.1 Mucilaginibacter sp. L3T2-6 | reverse complement strand
CCGCCGGGATTACCATCATTGCCGGTTGGGCCGGTTGGACCGGTTCCGCCGGGATTACCATCATTGCCGGTTGGGCCTGTAGGGCCGGTTGCGCCGGGGTTACCATCATTGCCGGTTGGGCCTGTAGGGCCGGTTGCGCCGGGGTTACCATCATTGCCTGTTGGGCCGGTTGGGCCCGTATCACCGGTAGCGCCCGGGTTGCCGTCGTTGCCTGTCGGGCCGGTTGGGCCTGTATCACCGGTAGCGCCCGGATTGCCATCGTTACCTGTTGGGCCGGTTGGGCCCGTATCACCGGTAGCGCCCGGATTGCCATCGTTGCCTGTCGGGCCGGTGGGACCGGTATCACCTGTGGCGCCCGGATTGCCGTCATTACCCGTTGGGCCGGTTGGGCCTGTATCACCGGTAGCGCCCGGATTGCCATCGTTACCTGTCGGGCCGGTTGGGCCTGTATCACCGGTAGCGCCGGTATCGCCCGTGGGTCCTGTCGGACCAGTCGGGCCGGTTTCCCCGGTAATTCCATTCAATATCATGTAGCTCCAGGTAGAGCCGGGATATCCTGTAGGACCGGTGCCTCCGGTGGGACCAGTGTCGCCAGTCGGACCGATATCGCCTGTCGGGCCTGTATCACCGGTTACGCCGGTAATTCCTGTTTCACCAGTAGGGCCGGCATCGCCGGTAGGTCCGGTTGGCCCTGTCGGACCTGTTGGGCCGGTCGGACCGGTTTCATCCTGGCTCCCGCCAACCTGCGGGTTTTCCGCCTTTGCTTTTTTAGGATCGTCTTTTTGATTTTCCATTTTCCCTTTTTTTATTTTAACAAAACAGGATTGCTAATTCCATTGAATATCTTTTTCATTAAGGTATAAATTGCGTAACCGCAATACGGGCAGCTGTGTAGCAGACAGACTGGCAAACAACGAAATATCCAGATTCAACTGCGCGTTGGTGGTAACCGGGTTATTAACTGAGAACCATTTTTCAATCAGTGCGGTCAGCTGGCAAACAATTGCGCTGTCCGGGGTTATCTTATCCGGGTCAACCGGGCATAAACTTGTATCCCAATCCGCGGGGATATCAAAAGTGAGCGGCGTGGTTATGCTGACGGGGATCTCGGTCCTCAATCCATCTATGCCTTCCTGTATATTGTAGCTATAATTGATACCAAATTTGATTTGCCGTGTAGTGATTTGACCGGCCAGCTCAATAAACAATTGTTGCAGGAAATTGCTCAGGTACAGCTGTAATGGCTGCTTGCCCTCACCGGTTGTGTAATCAGCAATATTTATTATAATGTCAGGATCCAGTAAAGGCGTCAGTACGCTTACAAAACGGATGGTCGGCGTAGTATAAATAAAATCGGTATTGGTTTCAATTCCAGGAACAAGTATCTTATTCCGGATAACTGATATCCCCGACCATACATTTTCCTGGTTGATAATATTAAACTTACTAAAGCCAACATTCCGCTGGGCTATCGACTTGCCGTCTGCCGGACTCAGATAAGTCCTTTCTCCATTATTTTCAGTGTAATAGGCAAAATGCTTCTTGCCAGGCTCATCCACAAGTGTATCGGTCTTAAACCCTGAAATACTGATTTCTGGTATCTGGAAACCTGTCCCGGTTACAGAAGTGACTTTTATCAGTAACGCAAGCTGGTCTTCTTCTTCAGTTTCGCCTTTAATTGTGGTTTCGCCTTCAACTATTTCGTATTTACATTCAGCTTGTGCAGCAGCCATATCGCCATACAAGCTTTGGTTTTCCTGCCATTTCCCCCATGCTCCCGCTACGCGCCCTGCCAGCCACGCAAACGACTGCATGGCCGTGTACGCATATTCCGGGTTCGACTGGTCAAGCAGGTACTGCGCAAAATCCCGTTGTATGCCAGTATAAGCTGAAGAAAACTGAAGCAATGCGGCAAACAGATCAGGATCTTCCTCATCAGTAAACCGCGCCGCTCTAAAAGTTTCAAGCGGAACATTCAGAATAACGTCGGTATTAATGGTATCCTGATCTGCCCTCAGGTAATCATAAGTATAGCTATAATCCCATTGTTTTGCCTTCTCCAGTTTATTTTCTACGGCTACAGCCTGCAAGGCGTCCTGCCCTATCGTCGAAAATGTTTGTGCTGTAAGTGACGGCGAAGTAGGATAAGCCCTTAACGGCACCGGTATTTTAAGGCTCCCCAATTCAGTGTCTACGCCATTGAATGGCAGAATGAAAGTTAGCCATGACGAAGATTTATAACCGTCAATACTGGTTACCTCCTGAATATTATGCTCTACAGAATTGATCTGATATTGCAGGTCTATCGGGAAGAAACCGCTTTCCAGGTGCAGGTTATTTTCTTTCTTTGAATTGAACAGGATTGTCAGATATGATTGGTCGCCTGCAGATCCGTCAGAGTTTTCCAGCGAGAATCGCGTGGTGGAAAATGCATAAGCCTGCTGGTCTGTTTGCGTAGTGTTGTTAGGATCAACTACCTTACCGAAAAGGTTTGGTGCAAAAGCCTCAGGATCTTTATATTGCGAGGTCACGTCCACATTAAACTGCAGCACCGTATCGATAGCGTAAGCGTTCGACAGGCTGATAAGCAATTCCTGTTTTAGCCTTTCCTGTGCGTTTTGCAGGTTTTGAGCGCCAGGTACGTTGCCATCTTCCAGAACCGTTGCCATATGCTTCACAATATTATCCGCCAGTGTTTTCTTGGTATCGATAACCGACTGATAAGGATATGGAACTTTGTCGCCCTTTTCGCTTATCCCGTTTTCAACCTGCCAGGCCGGTATGGCAAAATCAGCTTGCAGAAAGGTATCGATGGCAGCCAGGCAGGTTTGCGCAAGCTTTTCGATATCGATGCCGTTGAAGGCGGCCTCACCCGGTGTCATTTCCCAAATCGGCGTACCGGATACATAAGGGTATATTTTCACTTTATCCCTCGACATCAGGTGTGTTGACAATGGCAGCAGCGCGAAATAAAAAGGATTGCCGCTATTGGTGACAGAGAACTGTATGCCGGTGGCTGAATCGTTGAAACGAACTACCCAAATTTCAATTGCGCCGTCGTCCTGAACGCCGATCTGTGGCGTGCCCGAAGCAGCTTTCAGCTCAGGAAACGCGTCCTGCAGCTTTTCGGCAAATTGCTGTATGGTGATAGAATTGCTGTTGTCGGCCGGCGAATTTTTCTTAAGGTTAGGACCAAGCACCGATGTTGAAAAGAGTACCGATGGTTCATCTTTAAAGTTGTCATCGACCAGGTTAAGGTCCCGCGACAGCGTGATGCTCGTTACCAGGGCAAACAGGCTTTCCGGGTTTTTGTCGCTTACCGGTGTATCAATAATCTGGTCTGCCGGTATGAGTTTAAGAGGCACAATAATGGTTTCGCCATTTACCAGCTTGCCATCAAGCGGAATTGAAGGGTTTATCCTGCGGATATTCTGCGGCGTGGTTCCATACTCCTGCGCTAATTCGTCTAATGTTTCATCATCACCCGCTACAATATAAAACACATACGCATCTGGCTCCGCTGCAAGTATCTCTCCCAGGTACTGGTAAATGGCCAGCACCATATTAATTAAGGTCTCTTTTGCAGTTGATTCAACAGCTGATATACTTTCAGTTCCTTCAAGCGAATTACTGATCGATACTTTCATGTCTTCCTGTATCAGCTGATAGTAGATCTGTTTATAGGCTTCACGATCGGTGGTAGCCCGCTGCCGCCAGCTTAGGTCGCCTGCTTCAACCGGCACATAGCTGGTTGGATTAAAGGCCAGCGTAATGGATAAGGCTGGTGTGTCTTCTGAATTCTTTTCAACTATGTACGATGCAGAAACACTTGGGTACAAACTAATACCAATAACCGGATCGATATAACCTATTTTTTGCGGCGGCAGTACAGTAGTTTCGCCCACATTGGTAAACGATGTAAGGTTTCCAAAAATATCCTGCCATCTCATATCAATCTGCACGGTTTTACTAACTGCACGGTATGGGTTCTCCTGCTCCGGCGGCACATCCCCGACAGGTTGCGTCGACATTGTTTTTACGAAAGGATATACAGGGACAATCCTGTCGTACAAATAATCCTCATCGTCCGCTGCCGAAGGCCGTTCAACGTTATCGAGGTCTGACGGCGGCACATAGCTATGGTCTCCCGGAGCTACCGGCAGTCCCGGTACGCTTGCATTAAAGTCGTCGTTATCACCAATATTGTAACCTAACAGGTTATATAATTGCTGCAAATTCAGCTCGGCCGGCTCTATCTTGTCAACTTTTGCAGGGTTTTTCCGCTTCATTGCAAAGCCAATATTACCCGGCGGAACGGTGGCTACCTTAACCTCAATCCTGGTATTAAATGTCAGTGGTCCGGTGAACAGTCCGCCAACGTTTTTATTCGCATGGGCCAGCGCAATAATGCTGATACTGTGCTTCTCTGCAACCGACTCCAGGGTTTCTGCTGCTCCTGCGGTATACTTCAACTGATTGGCGTTTAAAGCCGGTGCCGGGATGTTTAATCGTGCTCCTTGCCTGAAAACAGCCTTCACATTTTGAACGGCTATTTTGCTGACTGATGTGCTGTAACGTTTAGCTATCTGCTGCAGTGTGTCTTTTTCTCCCGGAGTTATTCCCCCTACTGTCTGCTCAAGCGTCTCCACGTACAATATTTCATCCTGTATATTAATCGGGTCACGGATTACGGCGCTGTTGAGGAAGTTCAACAATACATCATTGGTAATATTGTATGTAACCACCAGCGTAATAATGTTATCGGTATTGCCATTAAACAAGTATTCCGGCAAGCCGTTTTTGCTGTCTTTTATCAGGTAATAAAAATAATAGCCCCCGGTGCCAACTACTGCCGCTTCCCAGGCATATTTCAAGAAATCTATCTGCGTCATGCCCAATAGGTTCTCCTGGACACCGGGGGCTGTCGTCGTTTTAAGCGCTGATACTGACTGCGGCGGATTGGATAGCGTCGACAAATTGGTTTGCAGCAGGTACATGCTGGTATTGGCCGGCGCGTTTGACATTAATCCGGATGGTGGCTCGGTCTGCCCTTCTTTTGCAGGCTCTTTGCTGTATAAAACATCTATCTGCTTAATGATATTCGTACCCGGATTTTGGCCATAGTACTCCAAAAGGTTTCTCAATAAGCCCATAGATGCCTGGTCGATGCCCTGCAGTTCATACACATTTGGCATCAGCTGCGTTGGATCTTCAGCCGACCTAACCTGTGTTAAACGCACGTCTATTGTAGTCGACCAGCTATAGTCGGCAATCGGCTCCGGTTTTCCGGCTTTCGTCTTCGTTTCCTGCACCTGCTTCAATAGCTGCACCTTGGGCGCTATAGCATCATAGCCGTTTAATAATGCGTTAAGATCATCCGGGAAGGCCCAAATAGATGGGTCTACGGTGTCCTGTAACCCGTTGGCGCCATTCGCAAGGGTAAGCGGAGCCGGCGATTGCCAGGTAATATTGTTGGGCAGGCTGAATTTGCGCGGCTGCACATCAAAAAGCGGGTTTGCCGCCAGCTCCAGTATATCTGGCTTAAGCGACGCATCTGCCAGGCCGGCAAGCGCGTCTATATCCTCCTGAAGCAAGGTGAATGGCAGCTCTGTTCCGCCTTTTGCGCCAAGGCCGAGCCAGTCTAAACTTTTTTCAAGCTTTAAGGTGAGTTGTTGGCCGATGGCTAAAGCCGATGCGTCTATTTGCTGACCTGATATTTCATACATCGCTTTCGGTTCGCCGATTTCCGAGTTTTCTTCAGGTACCGGCACCCTTAATCCTTGCAGCATAATATTTGCCGACAGCCCCGAAAGCTGCTCGAAATCATTATTTTCGTCCATCGCAGCGATCAGATCTGCAACAGTCATCGATTCGGCGAACGGAACCAGTATTTTCTTACCGGCGGGGAACAGCCCGGCAACCGATGTGTTTTCGGCAATAAGGCTGAGCACATCTATTCCGTATAGGCGTGCCACTGAAAGCAGGCTTTCTTCACTGCCGTTCCCGGCAGACGTAACGTGCGTAAAGCGTGGTATAACTACAGTAGCTCCTGGTATCAAGGTATTATTTTCTCCAAAAGCCGGCCGCATTTCAACCTGGTGCAGCATCGGTGTGGCACTGCAGGGGTTTGCCGCCTGCTGCCGCAGGTAAGTATTTGCCCGCAGAATTTCGTTCTGCTCAACATTAAACCGGCTGCTCAGCAATTCCAGCGTATCGTGATGCTTAACTGTATAATTCAACTGGCTGATGCTGAGTTGTGTACCCCCTCGCAGGGCACGTGTACGGTTGGAGTGGGCTAATTCTATGGCAGATATCCCAAAATTAGCGTTGTTGTTTACAATGTCATCTATGCTCTCGCCCTCTTCAACGGTGTATCCTAAAGCAGTAAGCCGGTCAATTCCCTTCTGGCAGGACTCCTTAGCCAACAGCGACATGTAGTCTATCAGCATAAAAGTAGCCAGCGATTGTTCTTCATCGTCTGCATTAAAGCCGCGCAGTTGCTGTTCAGCATCGTCGTCTCCCCCGTTCCGAACAGCCAGCTCATTAAAATATTGATGTATCAGCCTTAGCTGTTCCTGGTCATACGTATATTGCGCCTTCTCGTTGCTGAAATAAATATCTCCCCCGGGCGTTTCAAAAATCAGGTTCGGCAGCATCGGCAGGACGCTGACGCTGGTTTCCTCTACAACTTCTGTTGTGCGCGGCGGGATAATAACGGTTGCATCCAGGTAACCGGCCATGAATTTGTACACGTCATCCAGTGTAAATGGTTCCACCAGGTCGTCCTGCGAGAAATAGCATATAATTTTGTTCAGGTCTGCTGTACTGATTTCCTTATCGAGTATGGTTTGAACAGGCACTCCATCGCCTGGCTGGCTAAAGTATGCGCCCAACACCCAAAGGAAGGCGCCTTTGGCAAATTTGTTAAACGGATAGTCTTCCTCCACAGCTACGCCGTTTCGTACTACCGATTTTTTAGCCGATGGCTGATCAACCGAGCTTTCGAGATACAACATAGCTACAGCGCGGGCCTTTTGTCCGTTGGTGTCATCAGTGGCCGCAGTAAACTGTGGTATATAGGTAATCTGCAGCTCCACTTTGGTTGGCGGAATAACCGGCTGAAAATTCATCGGCGGAATAACAGGGCATTGGGTGTCATCATCCAGCGCTGTTAAGCTAAGCTGCCTGAAATGGGTAGCATACATGCTGCTGTTAATCCATGGCGTTGGTTGTTTTGAGCCGATAGTAAACGAAAACTCGATTGTGGTTGAGAACGACAAACTAATACTGATGCTGAATATACCCAGGTTGATCCGCACTTTTAGCGACACGCTCACTCCTGCCGACAGATTAATCAGGATAGGTTCATAGCTTTGGAAAACGATGCGCGCGGCAACGAATACCTTAAGGTCAACCTCCGCGGAAATGATCAGGAAATTAACTGCACCATAAACATGGCCGACAATGGATAGCTTGCCGAGGATATAATAGTAGGAAGGGTTATCTTTTATCGTGGTATCGTAATAATTAAACTGGGCAAAAGTGCCTTCCAAGATACCCTGGACAACAATGCTGATACCTGCCTTAAGTATACCCTTGTTAATCTCTTTACCAACCCCAACGCGTAAGCCAAGGCCAAATACAATTACCGGGCTAAAGTTACCATTGGTAGCGGCCGGTACATTCCCGGCTGTCTCTGCACTAAGCATACCGAAATAAAAACCGCCGGACCCGATGAACGGCAGCATTTGCAGACTGAATGATTCAGAGAAATTATCATTAGCAGGAAAGCCGAGATCGATCTTAAAGTCGCCGTTGGTGTAGATGTATATTTTGATGCTGGGCAGCGTAACAGACACTGCGCCGAAGTCTATCTGCCTTATCGCATCGGGTAACTTCAGGTAAACCTGGTAAACGCCCACGGTATCCGAAACCTTTTTATACAATATCTCAAATTTAAGGCCCTGGAACACCTTAGCTTTCGGTCCATTGGCGTACAGCGACAGGCCGTACAGGTCCGGATCGAAGAATACAATGCCGATGGCAAAAGAATCTACTATTACGAATTGGGTACCTATCAGCCAGTTGCTGGAGCTGTTAAATTTCAGGCCGGTACCGGCAATCGGGTTAGTGGGCTTAGCGGTGGTAGTTTCAAACGCAGCCTTAAGCAGATCAACAGCTTTCGCTACAGAATCTGGGGTCTTTTGATCGTCTTTAAGCGACACGTGCTGTCCCAGGCCCAGGAACTCGAGCCGGAACAGGTTTTCGCCCTGGCCCGGAACAGCGGGGGCTTTCTCAGGTTCGAGCACATTCCATGGCTGCGGCAGCGGCATTGCCCCACCCAGGAATGAACCTTCGGTGATCGCTATTTCAACCAGCGGCTTTTTATTAGGATCGTTTGGATAATAAGTGTAATACAGTGTAATTTCCTTAATATCTATAAAGCCCAAATTGATGCTTGGACGATAGCTTAGGCCGATCTTGTTTTTGGTGATATTGAAGGAGAAGCCAAAGTCCTTCAGCTTGATATTGTTCATTACATTCCACGGCGATGTTAATGTAATGTCTTCGCCGGTAGCCGCGCCAACCAGCCAGGCTATCATATCGCCCAGAGAAGTCTCGGTAGTGAACTGGAAACAAATAATACTGTCACCCTCGGTATTGTGGGTCAGCTTCGCTTCAAATACATTGTTAAGTATAAAAAGATAGTCGTTATAAGCGCCTTTAAAATCAACCCGTGCCTTTACAAGAATGTTTCCGAAACTAATTTCTCCCTGGATATAGCCCTTGTATGGCTGAAGCGAAGTTGGCGTATAGTCAATCTCGGTAAGACCGCTGATAACCAAAAGTTCGTCCAGTCCAAGGTCAAGCTGCCACTTAGCGCCCAGCTTAAAGCTGTAAGAATTTGGCTGCCCGAGGTTAAACGTTACCAATAATGAGGTGATAGTAATATCGACCACATCAAAACCGTGATAAGCTTCGGGCAGATAGGTCTCTATCAGATACTTTAAACTGATGTTGCTGCCTTCGCTCAATCCGCCGCTAAATACCCAGCCTTCTTCGGGCCCGTTGTATGCGGCAGACACAAACATTTCGGGCGCTTGTTCGTCGTCTTTCTTTCCTACTTTAAATTCGCCTATTATATTGCCGGTAGGTACGCCTGCCACATAGTTGATATTGAATGACACCGTCGTAACCGTGATCGTCGTGATAACAACCGGAATTTCAAGATCAGTAGTTAAGGAGGTTTCGAGCGAATAGGTAGTGTTTTTCGGGTCGATAACGATGTTAAGTATGCCAAGCTTTAGGGTATCTGGCAAGCTGTTGGCAATTCCTTCGCCCATCAGGTAAATTAATATGCCGCGTAAGTCGACAGGCGTCTCAGGGTCTAGCGCCCCCATAAACACATAGCTGGGGAACGATGCCGAAATAATAAAGTTTACCGCGCTGTCGCCGGTGCCAATGGTGATAGTGCCTTCAATAGCGACCGACGGATCGAACCTCCCGTTAAGATATAACATTGCAAAGTTAATCTCTACCGATGTTAGCCTTAAAAAATTCGGAATAAGCTGCCAGCTAAAGCTATCCCGGGTTCCGGTAGTTATGGCTATTTGGGTAATTGCTTTAGCTTTGGTGTCAAAAATCAACTGCCAGTCTGCAAGTACAAAATCGCTAATAAAAGGAATATTTGACGGCATTATAGCGAGCAGGTTTTCATTATTGGCCAAGGCTATCATTTCAGATATTCCCACATCAATCGTTTCCGGCATGATGGCACGCATAGTAAGTGAAGATGACTGTGTCGCTACAACAATTGCAACGCCTATGGTTTCGGTTTCACCATCAATCGTTTCTATAGGCATGGTCGATTCTATCAAAATCTCCAGCGTGGCTACGGGGCGACCTTTTTCATTTCCTTTATCTAAATTTGTAGCTAATGAATTCAGTGAAAATTCAAGAGTAAAGGTCGGCAGCGAGCCTAATGGCAGGCTGACCGTGCCAATAGCAGCAACGAGCTTCATCACAGGCACCGCTGTATCTACATCCGCAACGTAACCATCTTTACCTGTATTTAGGGATATACTACCTGTTACCTGCACCCTGTCGGCAGTGTTAAACAGAAAAGCCAGCGACTCCAACATACCGGTTAGCATCAAGTATCCGGTAAACATTAGCCCGTTTTCGTCCAGGGTGAACATCGGGTTATCAAGCGTACCGGCCTCGTTTCCGTAAAAGAACATGTATTGTATCCATTCATCCGGTTTCGCAGGGTTGAAAAAGCCGCTCCAATTACTGTTTTTAATAGCAGGAAAGCTCCGTCCAAAAGACCACCCATCCTTATCTTTTATGATGGCATAGGCAGTAACGGACATCGACGGTACACCCAAACTCACTGTAAATGTGAGTGCATTTATTATAGTGTTGAAGAAGATAATCGAATCGCCCTTACCTGTTACAGTAACGTTGGCCGCATTGAGTTGAGTTTTCGCCTCCTTAATAATCAAATCCTTATCAAGCAGATATTCTTCAAATATTTTGTCGATTTCAGGCGATGAGATCAACCCTGGCGAGAGCGTTAATACTCCGTCATGAATATTGGCATTCAGCAATTCGAATATTTCCTCAAGTGTCATCATATTGCCTGCATTATAAGTTCAATTTTTTTAAATAGTTGTTGTTACCACTACCGGATAATGGTTGCTAATCACTTTTCTTACAAACCCCCAGGCCTGATCCATATTGGTAGGCGGCAGTGCCGCGATTGGATTTGCAATGCTTACTCCTACAAAATTCGCTGTTGGAATGTCAAAATTACCGGCAGCTGCCGATAGGTTGCCAACCCCGGGTTGCGCCGCTGGTGGCGGTAAAGCCGGCAATGGCACATTTGCAGACTGAACCATCAGGTTAATAACAGAACCTGCGTTTGCTACTCCTCCTCCCGGTACCTTCTGAAAAATGTTATCATATGAACTGTCCAGGAATGTGGCCGGATCATTGCTGCTTTGAGGGTTGTTTTTTACCACGGTTTTAGCATTCACTGCATTTGTGGATGGCAGGTTGGTAAGATTATTATAATATATGTTACTTGTCCCAATAAAGTCAACGTTAAAATCACCCGATATCAAGCTGCCGTTGATCGCAGTGTACGTCGGATTATTGTTAAACTGGGTAATATAATTTAATGAAGGAAGCCGTAAAATACCATTGGCAGTCGCGGCGCCAAACATAGCATGATAAGAAATAACCGAAAAATTGTTGTTTGTATCGGTTGTGCGGAAAGTGACCACAAATGGCCTTCTTCCGCCGGTTTTACCCCAGCTTGAAGGGAATTGCACTGTATTGCCGGCTGTATCCTGGTGTCCGAGGCCATTTATCGGTATTGTATTTTGGCCGGTAGTGTAAGTTCCCGCGGCGTCAACCTGGACCGGAAGGAAATTTCGGTCCGTTCTGTAGAGCATAATGTAAGCTTCACTGTTTTTACCGCTGTCAATTGTGATAGATCGCCAGGGCGTATTGCCCGCATTAAAGCCCTGTAGCGCATTCAGCTGTATAATAATTGCTCCGGGCAAAATACCTGAAAGGTTATTTTTTATTTCGATCATGCAAAAAATGCTTGCATTTGTATTTTGCACCAATTGCGCAAAGTAGGTTACGTAATGCGGGCCGTTAGTGCCGTCATACTTACCCCGGTGGCCGGGCTTATTGACGTTTCTAATCCCAAACGTCTCAATATTCCAATGTAATAAGGTGATGTTAGCCATGTGGAATTATATATTTTGTATTCCGGTATCGGACGTTTCTTCAATAGCCGCTGTGGTCTTCTTCGGCTTGGCGTAATAAGCGGCATACCACGCCAATGTTGTTTTATCCACACCAGTTGCATCACCAAATAAGATGAACTGCGTGTCTGCCGAGCCCGGCAGCTTTTTGCCAAGCAGGCTTAGCTTAACATTATTAAATTTGAGCAGGTAAGCCAGATTAGTCTTTTCGGCGTCGTTATAATCCGAGATAAACGTAAAACTCTGTATATTAATGCTTAGCACACTTTGCAGGCTGAGTGTTTTTTGTCCGCCCACACCAGGTAATTTTATCCCGGCTTCAAGGCGTTTAATAGCGGTATCAGGGCTCCATGCAGTTGATATCTGGGACACAAAACCGGCTTTGGCTGCCAGGGCGCCCATGCTGCCCATGTTCAGGTTATAAAGCAAAGAATACCACCTGTTGATGAGTGTCTGCCCCGGGATGGTTGTGGGCGAGCGGATACCGATTTTCAGATAGCCTAAATCCGACGGTTTCGACTCTTCGCCGGTTTTGGCGTAAATCAAACCGGACAGGTTGATCGGGAATTTAGTGAACAGACTGTTTTTTCGCGGGTTGCTCTGGCTGATATCAAACGACATACGGCTCGGGTCAAATAAAAATGTCCTGTCCGTCGCCTCGCCCGAAACATTGTCAAGCACGAAAGACATGCCGACGTACAGATTTGCGAAATACAGCCCTATGTTGTGTGTATCTATCTGACCAGCGGCATCGCCGAAAGAGAACATGTCGAAAGAGTCAATCTCCTTAAAATTCATATAGCCCCAGAAAACAAAACGCGATGTGATGATTTCGGTATCGCCAGTATCAGATGTCCCGTTCATCTCTGACTGGTCGGTTATGGTATAAAACTGCGCCTTAACAATTTCAATGTAATTGAAAGTCTGGCTTTCAGGAACGAATTTATAAGTTTGATTGGGCTGCGTTAAGAAGGTATAGGTATTTACCCCGTTATGTTTTTCGTAGCTGCCGTCAAATTCAATGGTTTGTGTGCCAAGAGAATCGCCCATATTACTGTTTTGGAACCTGCCGGGCTCATCAAACCAGGCTGTGGTGGTCAACTGTATTTTACTGACGAAATCCTTTATTTCGGAGTTCTCAAAAACCACCTGCAGGGTAAGCACTTTAAAATCGTATAATTCGCGGGTACCGTTCGAGTCGGTTACCGGGGATGGCGCCTCCTGCACCGAGAAAATCATCGGATCGCCGCTGAGATGTGCGCTGATATCCTGGCTGGTACGGTAATCTTTGTCAACGTAGTCGATTAGCCCGAACAACGAACTTTTCGGCAGCGACAATTGCCCGTCGGCGTCGGGTTCAATGAAATTAATTTCGAGCCCGAAATGATGTGCGTAAAATTCATCGCGGTTAATACCGGCAAGCAAGCCCTTCAGATCATCCGGGAAATTTTCGACACCAATGTCTACCTTAAGTGCTATGATGCCATTCCAGAGGGGATTCTGGACTATGTTTAAAAAATTTGCGTAGCGCACATCGGTTTTAACATTCAGCTTGGCTGTCTCGATGTAAGCGGTGATCCACTTGGAAACAAGTATAGCATTTTGATTAAAAACGGAAGGGCTGGCCCATGACTGCGGGTCTTTTACCCGGTTCTCGAGGCTGCCCTCGGCAAACTTAAATATCAGGACGTTGCTGAAAAGGCCCTGATCGCTCCCTTTTCCCACATTGATGGTGAACGGCCAGTCGGATATGGTGATCTTGTTTAAGAAGTTACCCAGCGGCGCTGCTTCTGAGGCAACAAGGAACATCTGGTTGGATTGCATTACGTCACGCAGCTCTTTGGTAACGCCTCCTGCAAACTCCAGGCTGTAGGGTATGCCTTTACCTACGCTTTTAGCCAGTAACACAGATTGCCAGTTGAGGCCGAAATTTGGGACCGTAGCCAGCAGGCCCTGCGGTGTAGTGGTTACCAGGTTATCACTTTCACCGGCCTTAAGGCTGGCCGGCATTTGCAGGCTTATATCGATCGATGAAACCGCTTCGCGCCTTGCTGCTATCAATACCTGTTTTTCAAATTTCTGAATATCACTATAGGGAAATGAGGGGCCTGCGGTTACACCAGAATACGGCGCTACCGGCATAGACTGTGTCACTTCAGCCGGAAACAATGCCGCAACGATATTTTTAAGCTGGAGCATTTCATTGCTCACGTCGGCTACAATACCATCGTGACTGTACAAAGCGGCATCATTTGGCTGCGAATAATACACCGGGGTATCATTTGGCAACCCAACCACACCGCCGTCAAATGCCGTGTTAACCGGGTTTGGGTTGGGCCTTATGTTTATCCACGAGGTTTTGTAAGTACTGTCAAGCAGTGCCTGTGTGCCCTGCATCGCACCGAGCAATTCCTTATTGCCGCTGGCTTTGGCGCGCATATAGGCGTCGGCATGCCTTGTAAACAGCTCTATAGCATTGGCGGCAGACCATGCGTTTGCAGGTTTTGACACCGTTGCGTTTACTATCGGGAATACCGGCGCATAAGCGTTCTGTTTCGGCACAAATCTTAACACACTGCCATTGAATGCGGCAGATTTAGAAATAAATTGCACCGACTCTGCCCCGGAAAGTCCGCAAAGCAGGTAATCTGATACCAATTCTTCTGAAGCGGAGCTGTCTTCTAAAACCAGCTCGAAATCGCCTGACGGGGCCAGGTAATAGCGCGGTTTACCATCTGCAGGCGGCAACTCCTCGAAAACCAGCTTAGGCGGATGGTCACTGTCTGTCATTGGCGCCAGGCTTACCTTTTTTCCGTAAACGGTTCTGAAATAGCTCGGAAGTGCGTTCTGTCCTGCAAGTTCGATATACCAGCTGCCTTCGTTGTTCTGTTTCAGCAAAAACATAGTTCCCGTAAACGCAAGGTATGAACGGTCCGGATCGAGCGGAGCAACCGGGTCAAGCACGTAGTCAAACAGCACCTGCAGCCCGTCTTTTGCCGAGGTTTCAAACAAGGGATAATTTTGCGCTACTTTCTGGCTGTTGTAATTAATAATGTAATACAGCGATGCATTCCATCCGGTATCAGCGTTAGTTGAAAAATCGCCCAGGCTTACTTGTCCGGTTAATGCCCCTCTTTTTGTTCCCTGAAGTGGAATCTGAATATTGTATGGCTGCCTTGGCGGCGGGGCGCCATCATAGGGTGGGTATTCGCAGGTGAAGGCTATAATATTATCACTGTTGTCTTTTACCGGCATTACCGGCGCTGATTGCCGGAGCGGCATGGAATAATTAGCGAAATTAAATGAAACGTCTTCCGCTATAGTAACAGTCGCTTCTGGCGCTAAGGTATTAAGTACTGTTCCGCTACGGATAGTAGATGTTTCCAAAATATAATCAATCCACGCAAAGCCGGTATGTTCAGGACTGGGGTAATTTGTGCCAAAATATGTGGTTAGGGCGGCCGAGAGTTTGCCGAGATCAGCTTCGGCCGGTGCGGTTTTCAAAAACACATAAAAGCCCAGGTGGTCATCCCATGACGGATTAATATCGATAGAAGTTATGGAAGGATCAAGTATGGCAGATGTGAAATAAGCAAAAAAACCGGCATCTGTATTTGCCTCAACAATAAAGAGCTGACTGTCCAAAAAACGGTTGAATGTTATCATAAGGCGTTAGGTTAGTCTTGTAAAAAGGCCGGTCGTTTTCAGCCTCCGGGTCGCAAGTAGGATGGTCTGAAAAGCTGGTTTAAAGTTAAGGCAATTTTATCTACAATTAAAAATTTATTTTTAATTAAACAAGCCTGAGTACGAGATACTGCAATGGAGATTACTGTCTCCGGGAGGAATTAATTTGCAGGGCTTTGCCCGAATATCCTGCTCAGCATACTGTATAATTCCGGGTGCCGTGATTCAAACTGTTCAGGCTTCTCAAAAAAGTATTCAGACACCACGGCAAAAAATTCGGCTTCATTGGTGGTGGCATAGGGGTCGATATCTGAATGTCCCTTTTCGATTTTGTTTACCTCTTTGTGCATCATGCTTATCCACGGCTTGATATACTGATGCGCGAGGAATTGTTCTGGAATACCATCTGTTTCGCCATCGGCCTTATCTAATAAATGAACAAACTCATGAACAGCGGTATTCGATTTACCGGCCTGGCCCGAAAATCCCTTTACCAGCGCACTGCGCGATAGCAGCATCTGGCCGTTCATATATCCCGTACCCACCATCCCCATAATATTGCGACCGCCGGCCTCCTCGTATTGAAAATCCTTATCAAAAGTGTCGGGATACAGCAAAACATTGGTGACATTCCTGTAGCTCCAATCCTTAAACCTGAAAATTGGTATTACGGCACTGGACGCCACCATTAGTCTGTCGGTGTCAGTCAGCTCAAAACCAACGGCTTCAATGTTCACGTCATCTAAAAATTGCTCTATCTTGTCCTCAAAGTAAAGCTTGTCTGTATCCGAAAGGTTTTTGTAGTAATTTACATGCTTAGCCAGCAATGCTTTTTGTGCATCGTTTAAAATATGCTGTGTAAGTCCTTCACGTTTACGCCGCCATTGAAACAGGCTATAACTAATAACGATGGCGATAAGAATGGCGAAAAATATCATGGCTAACGCATCAGGGTATTAAAAAAGCGATAAACCTTCCGGCCTATCGCTTTCTATATTCTAAATCCGAAATCGAAAATCCGGGTTCCGAAATCAAATTAAATCAACAGCCTCACCGGTTCTTCCAGCAATGCCTTAAGCGTTTGCAGGAACGCGGCGCCTGTTGCGCCGTCAACCACGCGATGGTCGCAGCTCAGGGTTACTTTCATTACGTTGCCAGGTACTACGGCGCCGTTTTTAACAACCGGCACCTGCTGTATTCCTGCAACGGCAAGGATACAAGCGTTTGGCGTATTAATGATAGCGGTAAACTCGTCAACGCCGAACATACCTAAGTTAGAGATGGTAAAGGTAGAGCCTTCCATTTCGTTTGGCTGCAGTTTCTTAGACTTTGCCTTGCCTGCAAACTCTTTTACTTCGGCACTGATATGGCTTAACGATTTACCGTCGGCAAATTTGATAACCGGCACCAGCAGACCCTCGTCAACCGCTACGGCTACGCCGATGTGCACATGCTCATTGGTTCGGATCTTATCACCCAGGAACGATGAGTTAATGGCAGGGTGCTGTTTCAATGCCACCGCACACGCTTTAACCACAAAGTCGTTAAATGATATTTTAACCGGTGCGATCTCATTGATACGGGTGCGGGCTGCAACAGCCTGGTCCATATCGATGGTCATCGTTACGTAGAAATGCGGCGCGGTGAACAAGCTTTCGCTCAGGCGGCGGCTGATAGCCTTGCGCATTTGCGTAACATTCTTTTCGGTGAACTTCTCTTCGCCGGTAAACGTTGGCAATTGGGGAGCAGTGGCAGTAGTTGGAATAGCAGTCGCTGGTGCAGCTGCCTGAGGTCCTTTACTGCTACTTTCCGCCGCTACTACTGCTGGTTTAGCAGCCGGAACATATTCTTCAACATCTTTCTTGATAATGCGGCCGCCTTCTGCGCTGCCTTTTACATCATTAAGATTAATGCCTCTTTCCTTTGCAATTTTACGGGCCAGCGGTGAAGCCTTTACGCGGCTGTCGTCAGCCGAAGAAGAGGCAGCGGCAGTTTCTGTAGTGGCAGCTGCCTCAGCTCCTTTCGGCGCTTCTTCACTGCTGCTGCTTTCACCTGCTACTTCTTCTCCTTCATCATCACTCAGCAACGGTGTAATATCCGTGCCCGCTTTACCTACAATAGCGATAATGCCATTAACAGGCGCGGCTTCGCCTTCTTTAGGGCCTATATATAATAAGGTACCGTTTTCGTAACCAACAACCTCCATGGTGGCTTTGTCGGTTTCTACATCGGCAAGCGAATCGTCGCTTTTTACAGTATCGCCAACTTTAAAATTCCATTTGTTGATAACGCCCTCGGTCATGGTATCGCTGAGGGCGGGCATGCGGATAACGGTTGCAGGGATGCTGCTTTTATCAACTTTCGGTTTTGCCGGGGTTGCATCGGCGGGTTTTTTATCTTCGGCAGCTTTAGGCGCTTTGTCTTTTTTTGCCGGTTCGGCTTTCGCTTCTTCCTTTGGGGCCTCTGCAGCAGGAGCAGCGCCGCCTTCGCCAAGTGCAGACTTATAATCTTCGCCTTCTTTGCCTAAAACAGCAATAACGGCATCAACCGGAACAGCCTGGCCTTCCTCTACGCCAACGTAAAGCAGGGTGCCTTCCTGGTACGACTCAAAATCCATAGTGGCTTTGTCGGTTTCTATCTCGGCCAATACGTCGCCGGGTTTTACCTTATCACCAACTTTTTTATGCCATTTAGCCAATACCCCTTCGGTCATGGTATCGCTCATTTTTGGCATTTTAACTACTTCGGCCATATATTATCTTAATTCAATAGGTCTTAATAAAATCCAGTTTAATATAACTACTAGCTCCTGATGTAAGGATAATCCTGCTGAACGTAAACGTCAGTATAAAGTTCTGATGCATCAGGCCATGGCGACTCTTCAGCAAACCTTACCGATTCATCCACCTCTGCCTTTACTTTAGCCTCTATCTCCTCGAACCATTTCTCGTCAGCATAACCTTCAGAAAGGATGGTATGTTTGGTTAATTCGATAGGATCCTTTGCTTTGTAGGACTCCAGCTCTTCCTTGGTGCGGTATTTTTGCGGATCGGACATCGAGTGGCCTTTATAGCGGTAAGTACGCATCTCCAGGAAGGTCGGGCCTTCACCGGCACGGGCACGCTGAACGGCTTCGTCCATGGCTTTATGTACCGCAGCAGGATCCATACCGTCAACAGGCGACGAAGGGATGCCATAAGGAATACCTATTTTATAGATGTCGGTATCAGCAGTGGTGCGGGCTACCGAAGTACCCATGGCGTAACCATTGTTCTCGCAAACAAAAATTACCGGCAGCTTCCACAGGGCAGCCATGTTAAAGGTTTCAGTTAATGCGCCCTGGCGAACGGCGCCGTCGCCCATATAGGCAACGTTTACAAAACCGGTTCCTTTATATTTCTCGGCAAAGGCTATACCTGCACCCAGCGGAACCTGGCCGCCTACGATACCGTGACCGCCGTAAAAATGTTTTTCTTTGTCGAACATGTGCATCGAGCCGCCCTTACCTTTCGAGCAGCCGGTAGCCTTGCCATACAGCTCGGCCATTATCGCGTTCGATGATACACCTTTTGCCATTGCATGCGCATGGTCTCGGTAAGCGGTGATCATGCTGTCCTCAGGTTTCAGTACCGACATGGCGCCTGCCAATACAGCTTCCTGGCCTATATATAAGTGGCAAAAGCCCCTTATTTTTTGCTGACCGTATAGTTGTCCGGCTTTTTCTTCAAACCGTCTCATCAAAAGCATGGCCTCATACCACATCAGGTATGTATCCTTATTTATTTCGATTGAACTCATGTATTATTAAAGAATCAATTTAATTACAATGCGCAAATCTAATTATATCCTTGAAATATAGAAACCGGAAAAGGGGTGTAAAAGGCTGATTTTTTAAAAACACGTGTAATCTTTACAATAACCCTGTAAAACCAGGTCCGCGATAACTAATTTTCAGGCAAAAATTATCGCTGCAGAATTAAAAAATTAACCAAATGTTAAAATGTTGATAACCAATGAAATGCGACAATGCATGCAATTTTTACATTTGTCTAAATAAATACGCAGCTAATTAACACTTGCCTGCAAATGTTGAAAAAAAACGTTCACTTAGTTGCAATTTTAAAAAATTTAAATAGTTTTGTAGCCAACAATAGACAGGGTGTCCAATTTAATAAACAATTTGTTGGCCTAATACAACAAACTAATTGATTAAATGAAGAAAATTACTATCGTTATTGCATTATTTGTCAGCACTTTAGCTGCCCAGGCTCAAACAAAAACCAGTCCAGCCACTACAGACGACAAAAATTCTGACGAACAGGAATCACTCGCGAAAGATTATTTATCCCAGATCATGGGGGTTGCGATGTCGGCAACATCTAACATGAAACTTTTTCACTTTGTTTACGACTGGATCGGCACCCCGTACCGTTTCGGCGGCGACTCGCGCAAAGGGATAGATTGTTCGGCATTTACCAAAGAATTATACAGCAGCGTTTTTAACATGGATATCGAGCGCAACTCGCGCGACATCTTCAGCATGGTTAGCCCGGTTAAACGCGACGAGCTGAAAGAAGGCGATTTGGTTTTCTTTAAAATACACAGCCGCAGGATATCGCACGTAGGCATATACCTGGGCAACGATAAATTTGCACATGCATCATCGCGCGGCGTAGCCATCAGCAGCCTCGACGATGCCTATTATAAGCGTTATTTTTACCGCGGCGGCCGTATGCTCGAGTCGTTTAAGGCCGAGCTGGAAAAACAAAGTTCAGACAACAGCAGTTCAGCGAATAGCAACTAAACTTATTATAAACCTAATTGATTTGAATCCCTTCCTAACCCGGAGGGATTTTTTGTTTTGATGGATTGGACAACTCAAAGGGTTCGGTTTTTGCACACACGAATAACCCCGAACACTACAAAACATTGATTTTAATTTGTAAAATACCGATGATCAACAGTTTGATTAAAAACAAGTCCTACGTCCGGACTGATTAAAGAGCTATAAATTTTTACCAATTATTTTGCAGCAAATGACCTGAGGGCCTGTTTCCATATTTCTATTGCTCCGGCCATTTCTTTTTCATCTAAAGAACAGTAACCAACGCGTATAAAGTTGTTGGGCGTACTATTACCGGGTTGAAAAAAATAGTTGCTGCCGTCACTGATCTTTAGTCCCAACCTTCCCGCATTAGCTGCAACTTCCCTGGCGCTTATATCCTTTCTGTAGGCTGCCCATATTGCCAAACCACCATCCGGACGCTCAAACGTTAAATATTCCTCCAACCGCGTCCGAAGCAATCGGCAGGTATTTTCCAACCGCTCTTTGTAAATCTTGTGCGACTTTTTTAAATGCCGGGATATTTCGCCAGTGTTCAAAAGTTCGGCAGTGGCCTCCTCAAGTAACTGTTCGCCCTGCCGGTCTATCAATTTGCGAATAGCGGCAGCTTCGTTTATCACCGGTTCAGGAGCTACCATAAACCCTATCCGGATGCCGGGAGCAATACTTTTGCAAAAAGAACCGACATAAATAATATGCCGTCCCATATCCAGGCTCGCCAATGGCAAAAGCGGATCGCTTGTAAAGTGATAGTCAAAATCATAGTCATCTTCAAGCAAAGCAAATCCATACATGGTCGCCAGGTTCATAAGCCGCATGCGTCGCTCTGCACACAGGGTAACCGTTGTGGGCCGGTGATGATGTGGAATAACATAGATCATCTTAGGGACCTTCTTTTTGCAGAGCTGCTCAATCCTGTCCACATCCATCCCATCTTTATCTACCGGAATATATACCAGCTTAGCCCCCGCCAGTTCAAAAGCCTGATTTGCATCCCTGTACCCTGGTTCCGGAACAAATACCGTATCCCCGGGGCTGATAAGCAGCTGCGTCGTTAAATAGATCGCCATCTGCGTCCCTTTAGTTATCAATATTTCATTTTCGGTTACCTGCATTCCCCTCGTCCGGTTTAAGAAATTGGCCAGTTCAACCCGGAGACGATAAGAGCCCTGTTCCGGGCCGTACATCAGGAACCGCTCTGCAAAGTGGTTCTTTCCTAATCTCCTGTATTCCCTCACCAGTTCATCAATAGGGGCAATCCTTGGATCAGGAAAACCGTCATCAATTTTATATAATGGCGGCAATGCTCCCCGGCTGTTGGTGTCTGAATCTGAATTTGCTTGAGTTGCAGTATCAAAAGTCCGCTTATTTACCAACGAATACGCAGGTTGCCGGTTACTCGTCAGTTGTTTGTTATTTTGGTCGATTGAACGAGCCGGAGTTTCAGGCAAGTTACCCGCGACATACACGCCGCTTCTTTCTTTGGTTTCCACCCAGCCCTGCGCATCTAATTCCTCATATGCGGCTACTACGGTTTTACGATTGAGCTGCAGAACTTGTGCCAGCTCACGCGATGGCGGAAGGGCCTGTCCAGGCTTCAGTATGCCCCGGCAAATCAACTGAATAATTTCCGATTCTAGTTGCCGGTATAAAGCCCCGCGTTCTCCGTCTTTTTTTAACGAAATGTCACGAAATTTGTTGATCATACCTGGCCCCCTGTATATTTCAAAATTGGCCCACTAAGGTAACCAAATTAGCAACTAATTTTGCCTTGAGGTTCAGTAAAATCATACATAAATTAAATATGCCGGGCATAATTAAAATACGATTTAAAACAATGACAGACAGCATTGTTACTCCTTTATCGGGGGTGCATGCTGATAAGTAAAAACGGAGGTACGTTATGAAAGCTTTAATAGTAACAGAGCAGGCTGCAGGGGCAGCCGGGGCAAAACTGGCGGAGCGGCCCGAGCCGCAGGCTGGAATAAACGACGTGGTCGTTCAGGTTCACGCCTCAAGTTTCACAGGGGATGAATTGTCGTGGCCGTCGACATGGACCGATCGCGCCAGTCGTGACCGTACGCCATCCATCCCCGGTCATGAAGTGGCAGGAGTGGTAACGGCCCTCGGTTATGGCACAACAGGGCTATCGGTAGGGCAACGTGTGTTCGGTCTTACAGACTGGTATCGCGACGGCGCCCTGGCTGAATATGTAGCCGTGGAGGCACGTAACCTCGCGCCCTTACCGGGAGACGTTGACTTTACAGTGGGCGCATCGCTGGTGATGCCGGGCCTTACTGCATGGCAGGGGCTGTTCACGCATGGCCGGCTTCAGGCCGGGCAAACTGTCCTTGTGCACGGTTCAGCCGGTATCGTCGGTTCAATGGCAGTCCAGCTTGCGCGCGAGGCCGGTGCATACGTCATCGGCACGGGGCGAGCTGCACACCGCCAGGCTGCGCTCGGCTTCGGCGCACACGAGTTCGCCGACCTCGAAAACGATGTCCTGGAAAATGCAGGTAAGGTTGACCTGGTTTTTGATGTCCTTGGCGGCGACATCGCAAAGCGGTCTGCCGGCATGATCCGCGCAGGCGGAACCTTCGTTACTGCAGCCGGTCCGATAGAGGCAGCCCCCGCCGGTGTCCTGGCTATTGATTTTGTTGTCGAAGCCGATCGCTCTCAACTGGGTGAGATCGTTCAGCGATACCGCGAGGGACGTTTACGGACCAACATCAGCAAAATCATCACGCTTGACGATGCCGCTGCTGCGTTCAACCCGGCCAGCCGGGGCGCAGGTAAACCAATCATTCGCTTTCGCGGGTAACTATCCGGGCAAAACCGGCAGTAAATTGCCCCGTCGTATAAATGCTGCCAGGCTGAAATTAAGAAAGCCCCCGGAGTGGTTATAACCAGAACGCTTAGGGGGCTTAACTGTTATTGCTGAGCGCAGGTCAACTATGGGATTTAACTTCCGTCCGTTGACTTCACCCGGAGGAGATTTAGTTGTCCCCAGGTGTTCCGTTTTTGCACGGAACACCTGGAATAAAATGGAAAATACTGACTATCAGGCTTATGCATTTTTATAACTTTGGAACACACTGATAGTCAGCAATTTATACAAGGGTTTACATGCCGGGTTTACAGTGTAAACCCTTCGAGACCGCCCTCCCGATGTATAAGTGTTCCGTTTTTCTGCACGGAACACTCAGAATAATATAAAACACGATGATTGTCAAGACTTTACCTTTTGTGTACTTATACAAAAACTGATAAACAGCATCTTTCTTATGGGTTTACACTGTAAACCCCTTCGGTACGCATTTTATTGCCGGATTTATCCCAATACTTTTTTGAAGGGATTGCATATAGCAAACTACCCCATCGCCACTACCGCCACCAATTATTTTCCTAATTTTAGCGACACCAGTAAAAGAAACCGCCGATGAACGCCAAAATGTTTTCGTACAAAGTTGAAGGTATCCTGCTTGAACAGTATAACGACCAATTAAAGCTCAGCAAAACCTTCCTATGCTGACGCACGCGTGCCGCGTGTGCCTTAGTCAGCCGGACGTCAGCTTGCCATATCTGATGGGGCCGTTGGCATAATCACACGCGGCACGCGTGCGCTAGCAACGGGCAACGGGATCTTAGTGATTTTTGTTTTAAAACCTTATTTAATATTTTGAATAAAAGACCTGCTAATTCTTATAAATTCACGACGTTCAACATTTAACCCTATTGTCATTATGCGAGATTTAACAGTATTTATTTCATATTCTTGGGATTCACAAGAACACAAAGAGTGGGTTAGAAAACTTGCTGACTATTTGATAAAATATGGCGGTATAAATGTCATTTTAGATCAGTATGATTTAGCTGTAGGTAATAACATGACTTATTTCATGGAATCTGCTATCGAGCGAGCAAATAAAGTACTGATAATACTAACGCCTGTTTATAAAATGAAAGCGGATTCGAGAAGTTCAGGCGTTGGCTTTGAACATTCCATTATTTCATCCAATCTTTTTGAGACCCAAAAGGATAACACAAAGTTTATTCCTGTGCTTAGAAGCGGCTCCAGTAAAGAAAGCAGCCCTGTGTTTATTAAATCACTGGTTTATTATGACATGTCCGTTAATGACAGATTTGAATCTGATGCTTTTACTTTGTCTAGAATACTATACGACGAACCAAGTATTTCCAAGCCAGTCAAAGGTGAAAAACCCAATTTTAACATTGCCGTTGATCCTATTTTGGAACAAGCTAAAAATTTGGCTGCCAGAATAGAAGTTCGCAATAGCCGCTTAGCTTATTCCAAGTCCTTCGAAGCACCGCAAAAGTTAGCCAACGAACTTGTTAACCTTTTTGCAGAGATAGAAAGTAAAGCAGAAGAATACAAGAAGGCTACGACTTTGTTTATTAATTCCGAGGTTAATGAAAATAAATGCATTTTAAATATTAACGGCATAGGAATGAAATTGGTATATAACTATAGCTATGATCGGGAATTTGAACAAAATGAGTTAGTTATATCTATATGGGATAAATCATTATATTTTAAAGACAGGCCATTGTATTTCCCAGGAGAAGAACCAAAGCAACTATGGAGCGTAATACTTAAACCACAAATTAAGGACAACTTAGAACTTGAGTGGGTTAGGAATCAATTATATAATCCCAATAATAGCGACGTTAAAAACTCACCGTTGACTACTAAAGATTTGAATGGTTATTGTTATTCTACTTTATTCGAGTGGGTAAAAAAGAAACGAGCATAATAATTAGAGCATCCCTATGCTGGCGCACGCGTGCCGCGTGTGCCTTAGTCAACCGGACGTCAGCTTGCCATATCTGATGGGGCTGTTGGCATAATCACACGCGGCACGCATGCGCCAGCAACGGGGATGCTTCTAAAATAAAGCAGCCCGCTTGTTTTGCAATCGGGCTGCGTTGTCGTTATGCATGTTCCCTACCTATCTTGCGTGGCACGGGAAGCTTTTGCGCTGTAGATCGCCTCGTCATTCGCGCCTGAATGAGATGTTTTATTTTATAATTATCATTTCAATGGTTTATTTGTTACCGCCCAATAAAAGAAATTAAATGCATTGCCTGATTTGTCGCCCAAACTAATTAATAGTTGACTAAATACATCTGCCTCATCTTTATCAGAATTAATTATGGTAACATAATAATATGGGTTATAGTATTCATACCCTTTTTTGATATGCAATCGATACTGTCCCGTGGCGACTAGAAATTGTGTAAAAGCTAACGCGTAGCAATTCAATAGTTCGTCCTTTTCAAATCGGCTAGCTTTATTGCTATGTATGACTTTCGTAAGTTGTTCATATCCACTTTTACACTCTTCAGTATTTCGAAATGGTACACTGATTTTTAATTCACTTGTTAATGGTGATAAAAAAAATTGGCTTTCAGGGGAAAAGTCTTGCATATCAGCAGCATGTACTTCTCTCCATGTTTGATCATTTAAAGGAATTGGAAAATAGTCTTCCGTGCGACATTTATCGAAAGCTAGATAATTACCAAAAATAAAGCCTGGATAATTATCCCCCTTGCTTAGTCCTATTAATACGACTTCGCCATTGGGTAACGCGAAAACCAAATCGGCTTGACTTTTAAGCATATATTTATCATCGAAGGTTTTGAGTTCCCCATTATGCTTTTTAGCATACAGATAACCTTCCCTAGAAGTGACATGTCGTATAGTTTCGTCTTCCATTTTTGGCCCTGGTAAAAGGTTTATTATAAGAATCTGTCTAATTAATATTAAGTATTTAGTTAAATCTAAATTTCCAAACATGATTAATAAGTCTAAATTCTGAAATTATTTGCCCATAGTTCACATTTTTCTCTAACGCATAAGCAGCAATGCTTGGAGAGTATCTTACATCTGAAGTTGTTACCAATTATAATGCAGGAGCAAATCCTCGATGCTCCTCCATTTGTGCTTCAAATGTCCTTGCCAAATTATCCTATGCTGGCGCACGCGTACCGCGTGTGGCTTAGTCAGCCGGACATCAGCTTGCCATATCTGATGGGGCTGTTGGCATAATAGCTTAATATTACAACTTACTCAAAGCAACCAAGTAACATCTTGTAGAAGTCAAGATAAGCATTTCCACCGGCTTGCTCCGCACATTCTTCGGCCATTAAACAAACATCTTCTTGATCTTCTTTATAATTTGCGTCCAAACTGGTTTTGGTAATAAATTTATTTACTTCAAACAATGCATCTAAAAAGTTTTTACCGTTTGATGCGCACTTCCATAAAAATTCCTCACTATATAGCTCAATAATATTTATTCCACCTGTTATTTTGTCTAAAATAAGCCAATCTGCTTCTACTTCCCCCACTAAATAATAATTACTTTTTTCAATTACTGCCTCATTAAACTTTACAATGGCTACTTCAAACACATTAGCCTTATACATATCAACTAACTTCAATAATTCATCTTTATAATTGGAATTTTGTTCTTTTTCTTCAATTAAGAAAGACTTTATCACATCATTTGCCAACTTTTCACTGTAGCCTATTTTTAAATAATCTTCAATTGAAGGTGCCATATCCTTCAATTTATCTACAAATTCATCTGCTTTCATATTATTGCATTATCACCAGGCTTTGAGTAAACTGACCTGTTTTTTCATTTTTTGTTGCTTCATAGGTATTAATCTTGCCTCACCAATATACTTCCCTGATTTCTGATCGTAATCGTAATCCATATACTGATCATAAGTAACCTTGGTGGAAATAACGTTTCCTCGTCTGTCTTTAGTAACATTTCTGCTGGTTATGTTAAAATAAGTTTCTGTTTCCATATCATAATATAATTTATTCACTTCCTGCCCCGCTCTTAGCTGTTGGTTAAGTGCTTGTGGATTATCACTTAATAAGATCCGCCGGTTCAAGCGTTCCGCTTGAACCCCAAAACAAATCAGCGTCTCGCTGACCTTACCAAACAATCTTCAATAGACTTTCCGGATTGGCACTGCTATACCAATACTCACAAGCCGAACCCACAAACCCGGCTCTTACGGGATTTTCATGCGTGTAATCGATTTTTTGTTCAATAACCGCCGGCGAATAAAGAAATACCGGGTAATTGCCTTTTTGCCAAAACTGGTGTTTTTCATTTAAAGGATTTTGCTTGCCGGCGTTGCCGAAAGCTTCCAGCATCCACTCGCGCCTGCTTTCCTGTGAGTTGCCTGCAATCATCTTATAGAGCTCTTTTGACGTGTAGCTTTTAAAGCGTCCCAGTACATCACCTAATGAGCCGTCGCTGACATTCGCCACCATGTGTATATGATTAGTCATGATTACATAAGCATAAATATTCAGGTTGGCATTCCGCTGACACCATGCAAGGTTTTCGATGATGAAATCATTGTAATAACGACGTGTAAATACGTCAATCCAGTCTACTATAGTTAAGGTTACAAAGTAAAGTTCATCGGTTGAGGCGTTGCGTTGCATATAATAAATATGCAGCTAATTTTTAATATACAAAATAGCGGACGTAAGCGGGACGCTTACAGTGGTTTTGGTTCAAGCGGGACGCTTGAACCGGCGGGGTTCGTTGCAGGCCGTACAAGCAGGAAAAATCCCACAGAGCAGGCTGCTTACCTGCTCCGCGGGATTTTCGCTATACAGCATTACGATAAGATGAATGTCCGGCATTAGATTTGGGCCATGCCGCCATCTACAAACAAGTCGATACCGGTAATGAATGAGGAATCGTCCGAGGCCAGGAACAATGCGGGAGCAGCAATTTCTTCGGCAGTGCCAAAACGGCCCATAGGTACTTGCGAGCTTAAACCGTCTTTTGCTTCCTGGGGCACACCGTCAAAAGTGGCTGTATCGATAGGGCCGGGGCTTAACACATTGATGCGGATCTTGCGTTCTTTCAACTCCAGTGTCCAGGTACGGGCCAATGAACGGACAGCCGCTTTGCTGGCGTTGTAAACACCCATGCCCGGCATGCCTTTAACACCGGCGATGGACCCGGTCATGATAATTGATGCACCTTCTGACAATAAAGGCAGCGCTTTTTGCACTGTAAAAATGGTGCCTTTAACATTCACGCCGAAGGTTTTTTCATAAACGGACTCAGTTACCTCCCCTATCGGCACGCCGAAATCACCAACCCCGGCACTCGCGTACAATACATCGATACGGCCTTTTTCTTTTTTAACAATTTCGTATAAACGGTCCAGGTCATCCGGGTTGGCCGAATCGGCGCGTACGCCGGTCACATTGCCGCCTATCTGTTTTACTGCTGCATCCAGCAACTCCTGCCTGCGGCCGGTGATGAATACGTAGGCGCCTTCCTGTACAAATAATTTTGCAGTGGCTAAAGCCATTCCGCTGGTTGCGCCGGTTATTACAGCTACTTTGTTTTCTAATTTGCGTGACATGATATTTTGCTTTTGTTATAAAGCAAAGGTGGCAATGACCGGGCAGCCAGGACGATGACATTTGTTAAGAAAGCAATTGACAAATGTCAATGCTTTTTACCACGCAGGCGGCTCAGGGTCTCCGGCGCGATGCCCAGGTATGACGCGATCATGGATTGCGGAACGCGTAACGCGAAATCAGGGTACCGGGTTATGAAATTATGGTATTTTTCTTCGGCCGTGCTGCTGATGGCTTCGTGAATGCGGTTTTGCGAAGTGATAAAGCTTTTATTCAGGATGCCGTTTATCATTTTACTGAAGCCCGGCAGCTTGTCCATCAGGTCTTCCATTTGGGCGGCGCTCCAGAGCAGTACGGTGGAATCCTCTATGGCATCGATATTGAATTTGCTCGGCAGGCCGGTCAGCAGGCTTTCCCGGTCGCTGATCCACCAGTCTTTAGTGGCAAAACGGATGATATGTTCGTTACCCTTATCATCTACCGAATAGGTGCGCAACAGGCCGCTTAAAATAAAACTATGATCGCGGCATACATCGCCCTCCTGCAGAAGGTATTGTTTTTTTCGCAACTTTTTAATCCGTGAGGCAGCTTCAATCAAGGCGAATTCATCATCGCTTATTAGGGCATGCTTTAATACATAAGCTTTAAAAACTTCGAACACAATTATTCCTTTTTGTGCGAATTTAAATTAAAAACGTTGGAAAGCATAGCCTGAACCGTCTTGTTGAGTTAATATGCCCGGATTGTAAGGAAGGATAAGATCTTGCAGATACAGACCGACGCCGTTACAAAAAAGGGTTGGAGCAGCCCTGCTCCAACCTTTCGATACTACCATTCCGGCATTAATAAATCTACTCCCCCTGCGGAAAAATCCCCGTAGCCAAAAAAGCATCAACCATAATCTGCGCCGTCTCGGGCCGGTTCCAGTCCCTTTGCAGTTCGCAGCCCAGCTGGCCGATGCTGCACAATTTTGCGCCGGCTTGCTCAATCCTTCTGAGGGCCATTTCGTGAGCAAGCACCGAGGTGCCGCCTATGGCATCTACGATGGTGTACACCTCGTAACCTTCTTTTATGGCGTCAAGGGCGGGATAGGTGAGGCATGCTTCTGTCCACAGCGCACAAATAATCAGTTTTTTCCGACCGGTGGCGACGATGGCCTCGCGCACTTCTTTGTCTTCCCAGGCATTGATGGTGGTGCGATCGAGGGGTTCTATGCCGCCAAACACCTCGCGTAACGGGCGCAGCATGGGCTTGTTGAGGCCGGTTTCTACGTTAACAGTTGAGACGACAATGGGCAAACCGTAAGCCTTTACCATCTTTGATAAAACAGTAATATTGGAAACCAACCGCGTTTTGTTCATAGATTCGATAGAGCTGACCTGTATGGGCTGGTAATCAATCAGCACAAATGCAGCATTTTGCGGGGTAAGCAGGTGATCCGTTTTCGGATCACGCATCGGGTAACTACTCATGTGTTTAATTTTTTAGAAGTTGTTTACGAAATCAATATGGGTAATAGTGTGCATTGAAAGGGGCTTTAGAAGCGGTGCAGCTAAAGTCTCCCCAACAGGTGGAGATTTAAGGGGCTGAAATTATTTATGTGATGGATCATTTTTCGGGTCAGCATAAACCACTCCCGACGGGCCATAACCGGTGACCTGAACGATAACGGGTTCATTGCCTGTCATGGCGAAATGGTTTTGCCCGGCAACCTCGGAGTAAACGCTGCCCGCGGGTAAGGTTTTGAGCCTGGTTTCGTCAAATTTATTGCCATAGCCAAAGTGCCAGGTGCCCGACAATACGGTAGCCATCCGTTGATCCGGGTGCAGGTGGGCGGCGATCCTGGTATTGGGCGCCACCTCCAGCAGAATGGTGTACAAACCCCGTTTGGCAGGATTACCCATAAGCACTATTTCCTTAACAGCCGAATAATTGGATGACCCGGGGGCGTTAGTCCCGCCGCTGCTTTTAAGGGCTTTGATCTCCTGCGGGCTCAGGCGAAGCTGTCCGTTGTTAGAGATTTGAGCGTTGACCGCGCCTGCGAATAACAGCACGGGCACAACGAAAATAAGTTTGCGAAGCATAAAGGTGTGTTTTAATGGTGAAAAAATAAGTTGATCAGCCTATCCAACTTAAATACCAATAATACACAACACTGAAAATCAATATCTTACTATTCAATCTAACTCTTTTTCGGCACGATATAGCGAGGTTTGGGATGACAACCACGATATGCAGTGGTGTTATCCCGAGGTTCAAGGTCAGGCACATGTCGCAGGCCGGAGCCCCCTCGGTCTGTGCAAAAACCCAGTTCTTCATCCCAACAAAAATCCCTATTTTCGCTTCGATGTAATGGCCCCATCATCGCTTGAATACCGCGCAGAAAAGAAAAGTGGATTTGATAAAAACTTGCCTGTTGTTTGTTACAGCAACAGTACTCCTATTTTCTTCCTGCAGCCAATTGCAAAACACCGGCATCGATAATTACCAGGCCCAGGCCAAACCTGCTCCCGTTAAAAAAGCACCGCCACCTGTTAAACACGATACCATACAGCGCGACTCGTTTTGCATAGCCGCCGTGGGCGATATTATGCTGGGCACCTCGTACCCGGACAGCCGCACCCTCCCCGCCGACAGCGCACGCAACAGTTTTAAAAACGTGCTCGGCCACCTGCAAAGCGCCGATGTAACTTTTGGCAACCTGGAAGGCACCCTGCTTGATAAGGGCGAGCCTGCGAATTATAAGTTGCACTTCCGAAGTAAAGGCTATCTGTTCCGCAGCCCGGAGAAATACGCATCGGTTATAAAGGCAGCCGGATTTAAGGTGCTTAGTTTGGCCAATAACCACATCGGCGATTTTGGCGATACCGGCCGCGTAAATACCATGAAGGTGCTGGATAGTATGGGCATTGCCTATGGCGGACAGGCCAGCCGTCCATCCTCGGTATTCAAAATAAACGGTGTTACCTACGGCTTTTGCGCCTTTGCCCCCAATGCCAATACCGAATCTATTCTCGACCTGCCCAGCGCCCGTGAACTGATACAGGAACTTAAACAGCACTGCGATGTGGTGATCGTATCCTTCCACGGCGGCGGCGAGGGTATAAATTTCGAGCACGTCCCTTTCCGGATGGAGAGTTTCTTTACCGAAAAACGGGGCGACGTCCACGCCTTCGCCCACGCAGCCATCGATGCCGGCGCCGACCTGGTTTTTGGCAATGGCCCCCACGTATGCCGCGCCATGGAATTGTATAAAGGCCGGCTGATAGCCTATAGCCTGGGGAATTTTTGCACTTATACCAACGTAAGCGTTGCCGGCATTTGCGGCCTGGCGCCCATACTAAAAGTAAACGTGAATAAAAAAGGAGAATTTTTAAACGGCAGGATCATTTCGGCACAGCAAACGCACTATAACGGCCTGCAGCTCGATAGCCTGAATACCGCAGCCAGGCGCATCAAATTCCTTACGGAAACCGATTTCCCGCAGTCAGGACTGTCTATTAGTGATGATGGGAGGATTGCGAAGGCTGAATAAAAGGCTGCGAACAACTCACCCCTGGGGGAAAGTATGCAGTTGAAGTGGCGGGAGCAGTCCGGCCCCCATGCTTTACAGCACGCAAGGTTGGACTTTAATGCATGGCGACGAACACACCCCCGCCCCTCTCAAAGGAGGGGAACCCACCTTCATGGCCGGTTAATCTAAATCAGTTTTAATCAATAAAATCCGTTTAGTCCCGGTTCCGGTATTAGTTTGCTTCATCTTTGGTAGTCCTTACCAAACTAATCCCCGTTAAAAAAAACAGGATGGATATAACTCCAATCACACAAAGTGTTGTAATACCGGCGCCGCGGTTAATAATTTCCGCCCCGGTGTAAATCAATCCGGCAATCCCCAGTATACTAAGGATAGCCCCAAAGGTTCGTTTTAAGTTCATAGCTGATGTGCTTTTTTATTAAGCTTTTTTCCAAAAACAAATAGCACACCAATAATTTATTCTACATTTATAATATCTAAATATTAACCGATATGGCCGCAGAATACACTTTTTTGATCGTTATTTTTATTTTACTGGTGATTGTATTTTCTTCATTTGTGTCTGTAAAACAAGGCACTATCGTAGTGATTACTGTGTTCGGCAAGTACCGCCGCATACTTACACCGGGCCTTAACTTTAAGCTCCCCTTCATCGAAAACATCTATTCAAAAATATCTATCCAGAACCGCTCTGTTGAACTGGAGTTTCAGGCCGTAACCTTCGATCAGGCCAATGTTTACTTTAAGGCGATGCTGTTATATTCGGTACTGGACCAGCAGGAAGAAACCATTAAAAATGTGGCCTTTAAATTTGTGGACGAGCGTAACCTGATGCAGGCGCTTATCCGTACCGTTGAAGGCTCTATCCGCGCATTTGTAGCCACCAAACGGCAGTCGGAAGTATTGATATTGCGACGCGAGATCACCGAGCATGTAAAAGAGCAGCTGGATGTGATACTGGAAGGCTGGGGCTATCACCTGCAGGATCTGCAGCTGAATGATATTACGTTCGACGATGTAGTAATGAAATCCATGAGCCAGGTTGTGGCTTCTAACAACCTGAAGGCCGCCGCCGAGAATGAAGGCCAGGCCCTGTTGATCACCAAAACCAAAGCTGCTGAAGCAGAAGGTAACGCTATCAAAATTTCAGCAGAGGCTGAGCGCCAGGCATCGCAGCTGCGCGGACAAGGCGTGGCTTTATTCCGCGAGGAAGTGGCCAAGGGTATGTCGGTAGCAGCAAAAGAGATGAAGGAAGCAAACATGGATACTTCCGTTATTCTATTCACCATGTGGACAGAATCGATCAAACACTTCGCCGAAAACTCAAAAGGCAACGTTATATTCCTCGACGGCTCGACCGATGCCATGCAGCAAACCATGAAACAGATGATGGCATTAAACCAAATGAACGCTACTGCGTCGAAAGGTAAATAATTTAAGAGCAGAACCAGGATACAAAAACCAGTGACCAAGATTGAACATGGCACTATTGCTTAGGCAGGTGTAGCTAACCACATCTTCTTATAGTTTTTGTTTTTAAAACTCTTGATTCGCGGCTCTTGATTGCTGACTTTAAAAAAGAAAGATTTGTGAGATTGATTTACTTTACCCTGCTAGGCCTGTTTGGAATTAGCTATGCATCAGCCCAAACACAACAGTTTCACCAGCTAACAGCTGATGATTTTAAAGGCATGCCGCGCAGCGACCAGTTTACCGTAGCTTATACCAACTGTTCGATAAGCTTTAATTACCAGGCCCGCCGCGAAAGAAATTATTACCTGCTTGATTTTAATGTGGGGCTTACGCTTAATAACTATAAGTCGTGGCTGGACAGGTCGCGCGTAACATCTCCGTCATTATTGGCCGAGGTGCTGAAACATGAACAGGGGCATTACACTATTGCTTATATGGAGCAGCAGGAGCTACTGCGGGAATTTCATAAAACCGTTTTCTATGCCAATTACCAATCGGCGGCACAGGCTATCTTCGACCGCATCGACGCCAAATACAAGCAGCTTAATTTAGATTACGACGCCGACACACAGCACATGCAGAACCGCACGCAGCAGCAAAGCTGGGACGCTTATTTTAAGAAGCGGTTGATGTATATGCCGCAGGAATAATGAGCCCGCTGATTTGCAGAGGATTGGGTGAGGCATCTCAAATATCGTGATTGGCAAATCAAACCAGCTCCTCTATTATCTCCCTGCACCCTTTTTCAATCATATGAAACACCGGCTCGAACTGGGCATCGTCAAAATAAGGGTCGGGCACAATTTTATCGCGAAGCAGCAACTTTACTTTTATGCGGTCGTCCTCATTACGGGCCAGCGACAATACATCCCGCAGGTTATTGTTATCCATTACGAAGATATGGTCATAGTAATCAAAGTCGCTTACCCGGAATAAACGGCAAACCTGGTTAGTGATGTCGATGCCATGTTCGCGGGCAGTGCGGGTCGACCGCCGGTCAGGGCCCTCACCTACGTGCCAGTCACCGGTACCGGCAGAATCGATTTCCAAGTCGAGGCCCTGTTCCCGGGCCATATATTCCATTATGCCATGTGCCAGCGGCGAACGGCAGATATTGCCAAGGCAAACCATGAGGATTTTCATCTGTTAAGTATGTTAAAGCTGAAAGGTAAAAGGTTAAAGGCAATTAAGACGACATATAACCTTCCGGCTTTTACCTTTAACCTTTCGCCTTAAAAATTAACGAAAAATATCATTCAAAACGCCGGCCAATCGCACACCGCCTTTCAGCAGTTGGTTGTTAAGGGTTTCGAGGTAAGCAAAATTATATTTATAGCCCAGAGGAGCCTTAAGCAGCGGATCTGCGTAGATTTTTTCGGCTAACTGGTTCGATTCGTACAGCCATTGCGATACCGGCGCTTTCTGCCATTCGGCGCGCTGAGCGGCAGAAGTATGATTGATAGCGGTTGCGTATTCTGTATAGCTTAATTGCTGAAAATCTATCAGCTGCGAATCCCAGATGGAATGCAGGTTGGTATCATTATTAAACCATTTTACCTTAACATCATTGCCTCCTTTGTCTTCAGTGTGGGCTGTATGCATAGGCTGGTGCACGTCTTCAACAATATGGATCAGCATACGCAGGTAAAGCAGTTTATTTTCCTTGCTTAAATCCTTCTTCTTCAGTTCGCTTATCAGGAAATTCATTTTGGTATAGGCATCAACCTTGTCGTCGTGCGCCAGAAACGCCTGCATTTCGGCCAGTGAATAAGACTTATCAAAGTCGATATAATGCCATGACGACAGATACCTGTAATTATCATCCGACTTGATGAAATCGGCCCAGTTGCTGGCCATGGCGATAGACTCATTGCCTAAAATTTCCTTAATAGCTTTTCGGGCCTGCGGGGTTAAGTAGCTGCTGGCAATTTGTCCGCAAATGCGGTGGCCTTGTGTGCCCCATGCCATTGATTGCAGCGGCACGTAAAAAAGGGCTAGTCCCAATGCGATAATTTTAAAAAATCTTGCTTTCATATTACAACGGTTTTGGAACGCATGATGTCCTTTTGATCAAATGCGCTTTAATCGGTATTACGTTTGATATACTTGCTAATTGCAGCAGCGAATCGCTTTTTTGGGTGATTTTGAAATACTCTTCATAAGTACCGAAGCGCAAACAGGAGTGCTCATCCTTAATGCTCTTATCAGCATTACAAAATTCGCCTTTCATGCGCAGGGTATCATGACGCTGCTGGTAGGTGCCTTTCCAGTACTCCGTCCATTTGCCAGATGCCATGCAGCTGTCGCCGCTCGTATTTACCTTGCTATAGGTATGTATTTTTACAAAAAACGAGTCGCAGCTAAACTTAAGGTCATACAATGAATAAGTAAGCAACTGCTTTTGTGCGGGGACCGAGTCCTGCCGCCACTCACCTTGCAGCCAGCTTTGTCCGGTTGTTTGTTTATCTGGATTAAAGCCGCAGGAGGAAAAGAAAGCAGAAAGCAACAAGCCTGACGTAAGGAGGCAAAAGGTAAAAGCCGAAAGGCGAAAGGTGCTTTGCATGAGTATGAATTACTTCCTTTAGAGCGCTAATAATTAACTATATCATGAACCCGCAAGGGTCGAATATTGGTAAAAAAGAATCAAAACCTCTGCCGTGCAATAGTCAATGTCATTAAGTTAGGCTTTTAAGGAATAAAAATATCGGACATCGAATTTTGAATATCGAATAATGAAGGAACAATACTTCGTCGTTTGGATATTCGAAATTCATTATTCGATATTATTTCCCTAAACTTGATGACATTGGCCGCAGGTACGGAACATCGCAATTATGCATAACAGTTATGTGGCGTACCTGCGGCATGCGAAATTTCCCGGCTCTCGTTTAAATTATTTCAAGCTGCCAATCATATCTTCAGGGCGTACCCATTGGTCAAATTGTTCGTTGGTCAGCAGGTTTAACGCCAAAGCCGACTCACGCAGCGACAGGTTTTCCTTTAATGCTTTTTTGGCGATTTTAGCGGCATTTTCATAGCCGATATGCGGATTAAGCGCGGTAACCAGCATCAGTGAGTTTTCCAGATGCTTTTTGATACCATCGTAATTCGGTTCTATGCCAACCGCGCAATGGTCGTTAAACGACACGCAGGCATCGCCAATTAACCTTGCCGACTGCAAAAAGTTAGCCGCCATTACCGGCTTGAATACATTCAGCTCATAGTGACCGTTAGCACCGCCTACAGATATAGCAACGTCGTTACCCATAACCTGGGCAGCCACCATGGTAACCGCCTCATTTTGGGTTGGGTTAACCTTGCCCGGCATAATGGATGAACCCGGTTCGTTATCCGGGATATGTATTTCGCCGATACCCGAGCGCGGGCCCGAAGCCAGCATGCGGATATCGTTAGCAATTTTCATTAAAGATACGGCGATCTGCTTCAATGCGCCATGGCTTTCCACAATAGCGTCATGCGCAGCCAGCGCCTCAAATTTATTCTCGGCAGTGCGGAAGGGCAAGCCAGTAAACTTGGCGATATATTCAGCAACCTTAACATCATATCCTTTTGGCGTATTGATGCCGGTACCTACGGCAGTACCGCCAAGGGCCAGTTCAGAAAGATGGTCGAGCGTATTGCGCAATGCTTTCAAACCATGCTCCAACTGCGATACATAGCCCGAAAATTCCTGGCCCAGGGTGAGCGGGGTGGCGTCCATCAGGTGTGTACGGCCAATTTTCACCACGCTTTTAAATGCCTCAGATTTTGCTTTCAGCGTGTCGCGCAGCTTTTCGATGCCGGGTATGGTAACATCTATTACCATTTTATAGGCAGCGATGTGCATAGCGGTTGGATAAGTATCATTTGATGACTGCGATTTGTTCACATCATCGTTCGGATGAATAAAGGTTTTTCCTTCACCCAGTTTATTACCTGCCAAAACATGCGCCCGATTGGCTACAACTTCGTTCACATTCATATTCGATTGTGTCCCCGATCCTGTTTGCCAGATCACCAATGGAAATTCTCCGGCCAGCGAACCTGACAGTATCTCGTCGCATACCTGTGCAATCAGGTCGCGTTTTTCCGCTGGTAATACGCCGCAGTCGGTGTTGGTATAGGCAGCTGCCTTTTTCAGATAAGCAAAGGCGGCGATGATTTCCTTCGGCATTGATGCTTCCGGGCCAATTTTAAAGTTATTACGCGAACGCTCGGTTTGCGCGCCCCAGTATTTGTCGGCAGGTACCTGTACCTCGCCCATGGTATCGTGTTCAATTCTGAAACTCATGGTATTTGTATTTTTGCAGCTGCAAAGGTATGGGTTTGAGGCGAAAGCTAAAAGGTAAAAGCGGAAAGGATAGCAAAACCGTTACAGAGGGGTTTTGATGATAAATATTACATTCAAAACCTGTCCTGATGGCGCAGGGCGATGCGCTGCATTGGCAAGCGAAGGTAACGGGATAATGCTTTTGCGATTCAAAAGCCCTGAAAGGGTGCCGCACCATCAGCGATGGGCATCGCCCATCGCTTAACGACGACATTCTAATACATCAGTCCCAAATATATCGTTCATCATATTCCGCATCATACCGTTTAAGTATCCTGCGATATTCATCCTGGAAAGATTGCTTACTATGATGTTCATGCTGATTCGCAATATATGCCTTAACTTTTTCAACGTCTCGCGGGGAAACTGAAAATGCCCCATACCCATCTTGCCAATAAAAATTGGCCAATGATTCATCCTGGGTTTTCATCCATTTTGATGATTGTCCTTTTACTTTTTCAAGCAGCGTAATTAGCGTAATTTTCTTCGACATCATGCATAGGATATGCACATGATCGGTATAACCGCCTATTTTAACCGGCTGGCAATCCTGTTTTTTACAAATATTTCCTAAAACATTATGCAGTTCAGTTTCAAAAGATTCCGAAATCAATGGTTCACGATTTTTTGTGCTAAATATAATGTGCATATAATTTTTTACGAGAGATTGTCCCATATTGTGATTTGGTTGCTTGATTGTTTATGTGTCGATGGGCGATGCCCATCGCTGATGGTGGGGCGCCCTTTCGGGGCTTTTAAATTATAAAATAATTACAAATCCGGATCTCTTCAAAATAACTTTTTGCGCACGCACCAGTCGCATCTGGTTAACACGGCGTACATAAAAAGCTGGCTTCGTGAAGACGGCGGCAGCTTATTGCTGAATGATGGAATTAAAATCCCGATATCAAAGCTGAACCGGGAAAAAATTAAAGAAATGCTGGCGGCACGGTTTAAGTTGTAAATTAGTCGGGAAGTCTGAGAAACTGCAACTAACGCCGGAACAACTTAAATTTATAGAGAAAAAAGGCTCGCCCCACCATGAAAATTAAAAAAAGGCTTTTACTGCTACTGCTGCTTACACTTATTGGCTCCTTTTTATTTATTCCCTTCATAGTTGCCGGCGATGAAACGATCAGGAGCGGCCTGATTTTACGCACTACGGTTATTTTCACACTGGGATCGATGGTTGTTGTGGCCTTAACCGGCTGGGCGGGCCTGGTTTTTAGCGACAAGCTTGATATACCCATGCCCATATTAAGAAACTGGGAACTTGGCGAAAACATCAGCAATAATAAAGTAAAAGGCATCGTGGGTACTTCGGTTTTTATTGGCGTGGTGGTTGCCGGGGCAACCTTGCTTGGCAATTATTTTATGCACCCGCCAATCAACAAAGGCTCTATTCTTGTCCGGGTGGATACCTCTGTGTGGGCACCGCTGGTTACCGAGACGATATCGCATTTATTCCTCCTTTCAGGGCTGTTCCTGCTGATAAAAAACAACTGGTTATCCATCATCATCAGCGGGCTTTTCTTTGTGGTATTATTTCATTTTAATTCAGCGTTTAGCCCTGCAATGGAGATTTATTTAGGCGCTTTAAATTTTGGCGCGGCCGTGGTAACAGGCTATCTATTCGTTAAGAAAGGTTTCGAGGCGGCCGTTTTAACCCACATGGTGATGCACTTAATTTTGATGGCGGTGAATATATAATACATAAATTTCCAGTAATATTTAGTCAATGGTATCCGCCCGCCGCAATTTTCCCGTTGCTCCGTTAGGAGCAAAATATTGGTAGAAATGATAACCAACAATACATGCGCTCCGTAGGTGCGTAACACGGCATGCAGGTTACGCACCTACGGAGCGATTAATCCTATTTTGCTTTTTTCTACCAATATTTGCCCCCTAATGGGGGCATTGCCGGCAAAGAAAATCTATGCTTATATTCGTAAAGCAAACGACGGCAAAAAAGCATGGATTTACAAATCATGAATACGGAAAGCGAATACGAGCAAATGCTAAATTGGATAGACAACCAATTCGATCTAAATTTAGAACCTGACAGCGAAGAGGGAAAACAATTGCAAACTGCATTGTTGCTCATCAAACAATATGAAGATTTGCATTACCTTATTCCCCATGTATCCGCATGAAACCCACCGGCTCTAAATTCTACAAAACACCTTTATTTGATGGCCTGGAAGCCCTGGATGCCACCAATCACAAGGTGTCGTTCCCGGCGCATTTTCATCCTACATTTAACATTACCCTGGTGTACGACGGTGTTTTTCAAAGCAGGCTGAAGGACAAAGATATAAGCGCTGCTCCGGGCAGCATATTGATAACCAACCCGCTGGAGATACATGCCAATCCGTTTGAAAGCGGCAACAGCGTATCCTTTTTTACCTTTTACCTCTCGCCTGATTTTTTAAGTCATGGTGATGGCAGGAAAGGAGTTGTATTTAATGATAATGTAATTGACGATAACAGATTATTTAATCAATTAAACATCCTTGCACAGCAGATTAAATCCGGCGCCGATGCAGCAAATTGTGAACAAAAGTTTGGTGAAACGCTGCACCTGTTGTCGGCCAGTTATGGCGCTGACAAGCCCGGCGAAGATGATGCCGATTATCAGCTATTCGAAGAATACCTGGCTGAAGATCACCTGAAATTCTCACTTACCGAAGCGGCCAAAAAATTTGGTATCGATAAATTTAAATTCCTGCGGATATTCAAATCTCAAACCGGTATGTCGCCCAACAATTATTTCAACCTGAAACGCATCGAAAAAAGTAAACAAATGCTGGCCACTGGCCACGATCTGCTTGCCGTAGCTATCGACCTGGGCTTTTACGACGTGGCGCATTTCTGTAATCAATTTAAAAAATTCACAGGCATATCGCCGGTTGCTTATAAAACAGGCCAATAAATCCTGCAATATTTTACAATAGAAGCCTAAGCCTCCCGGGTAATTTTGTCCTGGTTACCATAAGGTAGCTTATCAAAATATTGGTAAAATGAAAAAGCTCATCACCCTCATCCTGGCGCTCACTTCGGCGAATGCCATTGCCCAGTCTTACACTTCCAAACAGTTCAAACAAGACTTTAATTATTTCTGGAATACCATCGACAGTAATTACGCCTACTTCGCTAAAAAGCAAATCAACTGGAAGTACCTTAAAAACTCTTACCGTCAGCGGGCAGATACCGTCACCTCCCGTAATTCATTCGTTACCTTGCTCGAGGATGCCATATACGAATTGTACGACCACCATTGCTCGCTGCGCACAAATACCAAATTTTCAAGGCGGTTGGTACCGACATCAGCCGATATGTGGGCGGATTATTTAAATGGTAAGCCTGTGATCAGGGAAGTGCGAAAAGGGTTTGGTGCAGAAAAGGCTGGCGTTAAAGCGGGAATGCAGGTAATTGCAGTAAATGATGTACCTGTTGAAGAGGCTGTTAAGCCCTTTATGGGTCACAACACCAGCAACGAAGCAAAAAGCTTTGCTTTGCGGCTGGTGCTGGCCGGCGACCACTTCACCAAAAGAAAAATAACGCTTAAAGCCGGTAATGCTATAAAAGATTATTTCCCCGATGAAGATGGGCTGGCGCTGGAAGATGTGCATTACAACGCCATGATCGAGTCGCAGCAGATTGGCGGTATTGGCTATATAAAGATCAATAACTTCCTGTTCGATAACAGCCTTATCGCAAAATTCGACAGCGTACTGAATACCTTATTGAAAACCAGGGCGATGATCATCGATTTACGGGAAACGCCCAGCGGCGGCAATACCTCCGTAGCAAGGGCTATCCTGGGCAGGTTCATCACCAAAGAACACATCTACCAAAAACACGAATTGCCGGGCGAAGAACTGGAAACCGGTATTAAAAGAAGCTGGATAGAAATTGTTTCGCCACGCGGCGTTGCTTATACGCGCCCGCTTGTTATTCTTGCCGACCATTGGACAGGCAGCATTGCAGAAGGTATTACCATTGCATTCGATGGCATGAAGCGCGCTACGGTAATCGGCACAGAAATGGCCCGGTTAAATGGCGCCGTTTACAGCTTTGAAATGCCAAATACAAAAATTGGCTTTAATATCACCGCTGAAAAGTTATATCATATCAATGGCCAGCCGCGTGAATTTTTTAAACCTGCTATCGGGGTTGACGTAACCAACCAAAAGCCGGGGCCAGGCGGGGATGTGATTTTAAATAAAGCTATCTTATTTTTGAAGATTAAAATCCGTTAACAGATGCCAGATAAAATCAACTTCGCGAGCGAGAATTATGCCCCGGTACATCCCCGGATAATGGAAGCGCTTACTGATGTAAATACCGGCAACCAGCCGTCCTATGGAAATGATGAAATTACCCTTGAAGCCTCTCAGCTATTTAAAAGGATTTTTGGTAACGACCTTGAAGTTTTCTTTGTTTTTAACGGAACCGGCGCCAACAATTTCGGATTGAGTTGTATGGTCGAAAGGCATCATTCTGTTTTATGCTCAGATGTCGCTCACCTGTATGTTGACGAAGGAAATGCGCCGGAAACAATGCTCGGATGCAGGTTGTACCCGGTAAAATCGGCCGATGGAAAAATTATCGTGGCTGAACTAAAAAAAGCCATCAAACGGATAGGCGATGTGCATCATCCGCAGCCAAAAGTGGTGTCAATTACCCAGCCTACAGAATATGGCACGGTTTACACGGTTGGTGAACTAAAAGCAATTAAACAGCTTTGTTCGGAACATAACATGGTGCTGCACGTAGACGGGGCCCGCTTTTTTAATGCTGCGGTAAGCCTGGATATTTCCCTGCCAGGGTTAAGTCGCGAGGTCGGCCTTGACGTACTTACATTAGGCGGCACCAAAACCGGCCTGATGTTTGGCGAGGCGGTAGTGTTTTTTAATCCGGCCGTCAATAATCCTTACAAATTCAATTTAAAAAGAAGCATGCAGCTGGCCTCAAAAAACAGGTTTATTGCAGCGCAGTTTAAACGGCTGCTGCAGGACAATTTGTGGCACGAAATAGCGGCGCACACAAACAGCCTGGCTAAGGAATTTGAAAAACTGGTTGCGACAATTCCATCTGTTACGATAGCCTACCCTGTTGAAACCAATGCAGTTTTTTTAAATATGCCGCGAGAGCTATACGACAAAATGCAGCAGTATGCCAACTTTTATTTTTGGAATGACGAAAAAAGCGAGACCAGGTTAATGTTCTCGTTTAATAATACGTTTGAGGACGTAAGGGAATTTGCCGGAAGGCTTAAGAATGAGATCTAAGCAAGGCTTACGAAGTTTGTGGAACTTCGTAAGCCTGTCCTGTGTCAAAAGTGCACTTCTTATTTCTTCTCCGGCTCCGCAGCCTTTTCAGGCAGCAGGATGAACTTAATCAAATTGTTACCGCTTAAATATTTGTTAGCTGCTTCTTTGGTGCTTTGCGGTGTTACATTACCCAGGTTGCTTACGTGTTTGAGTATATTATCCGGGTTTTCCTGGTTTTGTGCAGCAGCACCCAGGTAACCCGCCCAGAATATATTTTCTTTCATCTGAACCTGGGTCGAACGCGCATCTTCAGCTACAAACTTATCTATATCGGCCTGTGCTGCGCCGTTTTGCTTCAGCTTGTTTATTCCATCAAGCGCATCTGCTATAAGTCTGTCCACATCAGCAGGCGCACAGGTAAATGATATGTTAAAGCTGTAACGGCTGTTTGGTATCTTTTTATAGCTTGCCCTTACGCCGGGCGCGTAGGTGCCCCCATCTTTTTCGCGCAGGCGCTCCAGCAACCGTATCTGTAATATCTCTTCAAGGGCATCAATCTGCATATTATTGGCGTCATTGTATTCATATGGGCCGCTCAGTACCATCTGAACGGTGGCCTTGTCGCCAATACCCTTATTTACCGTTTTGGTAATCTGCCCTGCAGGCGGAACTATGTTTAAGTTTTTATAGGTTTCTTTTTTATTGGTTGATGGCAGGCTGGCTAAATAAGCTTCAATATAAGGTTTTAGCACCTCAACATCAAAGTTGCCTATAAATGTAAAAGTAAAGCCGCTGGCATCGGCAAACCGGTCTTTATAAAATGAATAGGCTTTGTCCAGTGTTGCTTTCTTCAGTCTTTCGGGCGTAACTACCATTTCCCTGAAGTTATGGTTGTTCAGGGTTGCCGAAATCGTGTCCTGGAACACGCTGCCGGGATTGAGTCCCCGGTTGGCGATCAGGGCGCTTGTCTGGTTTATATTTGCTTCCCATACATCGGCATCCTTGCGCGGATTGGTAAAATAAAGATAGATCAGCTGCATGGCAGTTTCAAAATCCTTTGGTGTTGTGCTGGCTGTTATGCCCTGCGCAACATCACTTATATACGGCGACACGCTCAGATTTTTAGCGCTTAGTATTTTGTTCAGTTGTATCTGGGTAAAATCAGCTATACCGCTGCTGCCGATAATTCCGCCCGCCATTTCTGCCGATGTATAGTCCTCATCGCTGGCCAGCGATGTACCGCCAAAGCTATAACCGTTTATCAGCACCTGGTCATTCTTAAATTTAGTAGGCTTCAGGATAACCTTTATACCATTGCTCAATGTGAATGTTGTGGTACCTATCAGGCTGTCAGCTTTAACATCGGTAATCTTTCCAGCTTTCGGCAATTCTGCCAGTAGCGGTTTATCGGTTGTATTGTCAACATAGGCGGTTACATCCTTGCCGGCATTGCTTATCCAGTCCAGTATCGTCTTTTCATTTGGCAGCTTGTCCTTTTCGCTTTCAGGGCCTTCAACAATAACTACCCGGTTCTGATCGCTTACAAACTTGCCGGCCATAGCATTTAGCTCGGCCAGGGTAATTTTATTGATATTGTTCAGATAGAAATTATATTCAAAGGATATTGCAGGGACGGCTTCGCCATTGATAAAGTTTTGCTGGTATTGGCCAACAAAATTTGATGAGGGGGTTTTATCGCGCTCGCGAAAAGCATTGTCGATGCCGGCCAGGGCGGTTTGCTTAGCCCGTTCCAATTCGGTAAGTGTAAAGCCGAACTTTCGTACACGTTCAGTTTCGGCCACGGCAGCCTTTATGGCTGTTTCCAGGCCTCCCGTTTTAGCCACAGCAATGGTTGTAAACGCGTCCTGCCGGCCGATGAAGGGCGCGTAAGTGCTTTGACCAAAAATGAACGGCGGGGTTGGCTTTTGCGTCAGTTCACTCATGCGGTCATTCAGCATTTGATTGAACAGCTGCACGCGGATGCTCTGCAGTAAATCACTTGAGGTTCTTACGGTAGTCTCCGGGTGTTTTACAATAATTTCCGCAAGTGTATACGGAAACTCTTTATCGGTAGCTATTTTAACAACGGTTCCAGGCGTTGGCGGCACTGAGTAAACCGTACGCGGTTTTTCATTAGCAGGATTTTGTAAGGACGAAAAATTTCTTTTGATAAGCTCTACAACACGGCCCGGATCAAAATCACCGACGGCAATCACGGCCTGCAGGTCTGGCCGGTACCAATCGTGGTAAAAGCTTTTAATGGTTTCAGGCTTAAAGCTCTTTAATATATCTTCCTTTCCTATCGGGATGCGCTGCGCATAACGCGAATTATTAAGCAACACAGGATAAGTTTGGTTACTCAAACGCTCCTGGGCATTTTTGCCGTTGGCCAGCTTTTCGCCAAGTACAACGCCGCGCTCGTCGTCAATCTCTTTCGGGTCGAAGGTAACGTAAGCTGCCCAGTTGGCCAGTATGTTGAAACCTTTTTCGAATACCGCTACACTGTCAGTTGGCAACGGCAACTGGTAAACTGTTTCATCGAAAGACGTATAAGCATTCAAATCGGCTCCAAACCGCACGCCTGATTTTTGAAGAAAGTTTACTAAATCATTTTTCGGAAAGTCGCGTGTACCATTAAAGGCCATGTGTTCAGTAAAATGCGCGAGACCTTGCTGGTCGTCGGTCTCCAAAACAGAGCCGACTTTATTCACCAGGAATAGTTCAGCACGCTTTTGCGGCTGTGTATTTTTTCTAACGTAATAAGTTAAGCCATTCGGAAGCTTGCCGATAATAACATCCGGGTCGACAGGAAGATTGTTCGCAGCTGCAGGAGATATATGTTTTCGCTCAACGCCTGCCGGTTTATTTTTTGGCGATACAACCGGCTTTCTCTTTACTTGTGCGAACGCTCCGCCCGAAACCATCAGCAGCGCCAAAGCAGCTGCCGTAATTTTATAGTTTAATCTCATCTCAATTAATCAGGAATAATCCGCTAAGATGCAAAACGGATATCTCACTTACAACTAAGATTATGGGATTTAACATTTTTTAAGATTTGATTTCACTGATTGTTTTGTGGTTCCATGGTTTATTTCTGGAACGATTACATCAATTAATAAAGATTATAGAAAAGTTTTGTCATTGCGAGGAGGAACGACGAAGCAACCTCGTCGTTATACGTGGCGAACTATGCACGTGGCTGATGTATGGTGACGAGATTGCTTCGTTCCTTGCAATGACAAAGTTTATTATGTTTAATAGTGGTATCGTACGAACGCCTCCATGGCCTCATATTCTGCCATACCCAGCTTATCATAAGCATGGGCGGTTTCCCGGGTGCGGTCTTCGGCCCTCACCCAGAACTCCCTGGCATCATCCCCCGGGAACACCGGGCGGTCTTTTTGGCTTTGGTGCTTAAAGATCGCATTGCGCTTGCGGATCACTTCCTGCGGCGATAACGGCACCGCCATTTCGATCTCCCAGGTCTCAAACTCCAGCCAGGCGCCTCTGTACATCCACAGCCAGCAGTCTTTTACCCAATCCTCCGT
>NZ_JAUMKC010000032.1 GCF_030519355.1 Mucilaginibacter sp. L3T2-6 | reverse complement strand
GCTCCGTTAGGAGCCCAATATTGGTAGAAAAAATAGTATAATATATTCTCGCCCCGTAGGGCCGCAACCTCACAAATTATGTCCGTTGTAATTTGCTATTCCGGCAATTTGAGAGCATGCCTTACCCCAATCAGTTATTTGCCTGATTACACGGCGTATAGGTGGCGTACCTATGGCACGCTCGTCCTATTTTGTTTGTTTTCTACCAATATTAGGCCCCGATGGGGCCGGGAAATGTAATCACATGCCGCCATGCATTGGTTGCCATACAGGCGGCTCCGTTAGGAGCCAAATATTGGTAGAAAAGAAACGAAAAACATATACGCCCCATAGGGGCGAGACCTAACAAATCATGGTTTTTTTAATCGCTATTCCGGCAATTTGAAAATGTATCGCTCGTCGTATTCAATTTCAAATTGCTTCAAAAACTGCTCGTACTCTTCCATGAACGTTTTATGGCGATGATGTTCTTCCTGGTTCATCACATATTCAACTACCTTTTGTACATGCGACCGCGAATATGAAAATGCGCCATATCCCTCCTGCAATTAAAAACGGCCGGTGTAAATTGCTTGTCGTTTATCCATTTTGTCGATTCACTTTTTACAATACGTATTAAATCTGCCAGGGATTGGTTTGGCCGGAATCCGAAAAACATGTGTAAATGGTCGGGCATATTATTTATCGCCAGCATTTTATGTCCGTAATTTTGAATGATGCCCGTAATATATTTTTGTAATTGTTCTTTCCAATCCGGTTGAATTAAGGACGCTCGGTATTTAACCGCCATAACACATTGAATGTGAATTTGGGTGTAGGTATTTGCCATTTTATTTAAACATTTATATGGCGCAATATATAGGTTGACTTATTTTATTTGACGCATATATGCTCAATTTTCGTTTACTTCCTCCTGCCTAAATTAAACACATACCCCACCTAAGACCCACCATTGGCGTGGTACCATCGCCAATAGTCCCGATATAAAACTTAAAGATTTGACAACTCTTCTAAAAGTTATCAAATCCTCAGCGAACAGTTTACACCGTCAATTTTTTATACTTAATCCTTTTCGGAGCCACATCGCCTAAACGCTTTTTACGGTTTTCTTCGTAATCGGTATAGTTGCCCTCAAAGAAATAAACCTGTGAATTCCCTTCGAATGCCAGGATGTGCGTACAAACCCTGTCGAGGAACCAGCGGTCGTGGCTAATGATTACTGCGCAGCCGCCAAAATTTTCCATACCTTCTTCAAGCGCACGCAATGTGTTTACGTCGATATCGTTGGTAGGCTCATCGAGCAGCAGCACGTTCGAGCCTTTTTTCAGGGTGATGGCCAGGTGCACGCGGTTGCGCTCACCGCCGGACAGCACACCTACTTTTTTCTGCTGATCAGCGCCATTAAAGTTGAACTTTGATACATAGGCGCGCGAGTTAAGCGGGCGATTACCCACCAGCACATTATCGAGTCCATCCGTAATGTTTTCCCAAACGGATTTATTCGGGTCGAGGTCATCGTGCATTTGATCTACATAGCCTAACTGAACAGTATCACCTACGCGGAAGGTACCAGCGTCCGGCTTTTCCTGCCCGGTGATCAGGCGGAACAAGGTAGTTTTACCGGCGCCGTTCGGACCGATAATACCAACTATACCTGCAGGCGGCAGCGAAAAACTCAAATTATCGAATAATACCTTATCCCCATAAGATTTGCTTACGCCATTGGCCTCTATCACCACATTCCCCAAACGGGGGCCCGGTGGAATAAACAGCTCCAGTTTTTCTTCTTTTTCCCTTGTTTCTTCGGATGCTAATTTCTCGTAGTTAGACAAGCGGGCTTTTGATTTGGCATGACGTCCCTTTGGCCCCATGCGCACCCATTCCAGCTCGCGTTCCAGGGTTTTCTGGCGCTTGCTTTCGCTCTTTTCTTCCTGTGCCAGGCGCTTAGCCTTCTGGTCGAGCCATGAGGAATAATTGCCTTTCCATGGAATACCTTCACCCCTGTCGAGCTCCAGAATCCATCCGGCTACATTGTCTAAGAAGTAACGGTCGTGCGTTACGGCTATAACGGTGCCTTTGTATTGTTTCAGGTGCTGCTCCAGCCAGTCGATTGATTCAGCGTCGAGGTGGTTGGTTGGCTCATCCAGCAATAATACGTCGGGTTCCTGCAAGAGTAAACGGCACAGGGCTACGCGGCGGCGCTCACCACCGGAAAGTACCGAAATTTTGGTATCCGGGTCGGGGCAGCGCAAAGCGTCCATAGCGCGCTCCAGTTTGGTATCTATCTCCCAGGCGTTCACAGCATCGATCTTGTCCTGCAGCTCGCCCTGGCGGGTCATCAGCTTATCCATTTTATCCGGATCGCTGTAGTATTCTTCCAGGCCAAATTTTTCGTTAATGTCTTCGTATTCTTTTAATAAAGCGGTGGTTTCGGCAACGCCTTCCTCCACCACTTCCTTAACAGTTTTATTGGGATCAAGCTCGGGCTCCTGGCTCAGGTAGCCTACCGTATATCCCGGCGAAAATACTACTTCGCCAATGTTGGTTTTATCTATTCCTGCTATGATTTTCAGCAGGCTGGATTTACCCGAACCATTTAAACCGATAACCCCTATTTTGGCGCCGTAAAAAAACGACAGGTAAATATTCTTTAAAACTGTTTTTTGCGGCGGATAAACTTTGCTTACGCCCGCCATTGAAAAAATTATCTTTTCGTCTGCCATGCCTTGTAATTAGTGAGTTGTTGGATTAGTGAATTAGGCTGCACTTATTCCTGCGGGCTAAATTAGTAATTTGAGTTGATTAAGTTGGATGGGGGTATTAAGTTGTCGGAATTTCGGCCGAACTTTAGATATTCAAGGCCTTCCGGCTTTGTAAGGTGCCTTAAAACATTTTTATTCGGTTGACCGATTACGAAATTCGCAAAACAAGCAGGTAGTGGTAGAAAATTCTGATAACTTATCTATTTTAGGGGCACGGTTATCTATGAATTAACGCCCTATGCACACAATCCTGCCCTTTTTACTTGCCATGGTTGCAGCCGTTGTACTGCTGGAAATGTGGGCGGCCAAACTCCGGATCGCCTATCCTATTTTGCTGGTGGTTGCGGGCTTAATTATTAGTTTTATACCGGGATTACCCATTGTAAGAATCAATCCCGACCTTATATTTTTCATTTTCCTGCCGCCGCTGCTGTTCGATGCATCGTGGAGCATCTCGTTTAAGGAGATGAAAAAGTGGTGGCGTATTATCGGCAGCTTTGCTTTCCTGGTGGTATTTTTTACGGCTTTGTCGGTGGCAATTATCGCCAACCATTACATACCCGGGTTTTCAATTGCCTTAGGGTTTTTGCTGGGCGGCATTGTTGCCCCGCCCGATGCAGTGAGCACCGCAGCTATTACCGGTTTTGTTAAAATTCCAAAGGCTACATCGGCAATTCTGGAAGGGGAAAGCTTGCTTAATGATGCATCAGCCCTTATTATTTTCCGTTTTGCTTTAGTGGCGGTCGGCACAGGCCAGTTTATATGGCACCAGGCTGCGCTTAGTTTTTTGTGGATAGTAATTGGCGGGACCGGCATTGGCCTGCTGCTGGGCTGGATTTTTGTGCAGGCGCATAAACGGCTGCCTACAGATGCCTCTGCTGACGTAGCACTTACCCTCATCGAACCATATTTTATGTATTGGGTGGCCGAGGAGCTCCACTGCTCCGGCGTACTGGCAGTAGTGGCCGGCGGATTATTCATGTCGGCCAGGCGGCTGGTGTTTTTAAACAGTGCCAGCCGTGTCCAGGGTTTCAGCGTTTGGGAAAGCTTCGTTTTTATACTGAACGGCATCATCTTTTTAATTATCGGCCTGGATCTTCCTGAAATTGTGGAGGGCCTGCATGCCAAGGGTATCCCGGTTAGCACCGCTATAAACTATGGCCTGCTGGTAACGGGAGTCCTCATTGCCGCCAGGATGATCAGCGCATACGCTGCGATGCTGGCCACCTATATCTTCAGGCCGGGTGTGGTGCCAAGGGCAGGTTCAGCCGCCAGGGTGTGGCTCATACCGCTGACGTTGGGCTGGTCAGGCATGCGGGGCGTGGTATCGCTTGCGGCAGCTTTATCCATCCCTATGGTGCTGGATAACGGGACGGAATTTCCGCAGCGAAACTTAATTCTGTTCGTCACTTTTGTGGCTATATTGCTTACGCTGGTGATACAGGGATTAACCCTGCCCTGGGTGATAAAGAAATCGCATGCGTTTGATAATCTGACCAATGACGAGAAGGAAAAAATAGCCCGGAGGAATATGAAACATGGCCTGAAACGGCATGTACATGAGTTCCTTACCATCAAGTTCGAAAAAGAGCTGAACGACCATGCGGGTATGCAAAGCCTGCTAAAACTATGGGAGCAGCGCCAGCGCGCTGCAGAGGGCAGCCTGATGGGCGAAAAGAAAAAAGCCGTTTTTTTTGAATTGCTGGAAAGCCAGCGCCGTTTTTTAACCGAGATGAACAAGGATCCTGATATCAGCGAGGAGATGATCCGCGAGCAGCTTTACCAGATTGATCTGGAAGAGGAAAGACTGAGGAGAAGCTGATATACCTCCTACTATTTAGCTTAAAGCCAAACACTGGAGTAAATTCGTAATATGACAGATATCTTCGAAAGGATGAAAGCTGGTGAAATCATCAGCCTGGACGACCCCGAGTTTCATCATGTAAGCGAGATCGTTAACCGTACGCTTGCCCTGATACCTGCCCTCAATAATTCGACAGATACCGCCCTGGTCAGGCAGCGACTGAGCGACATTACCGTCGCACCAATTGACGAAAGCGTAACGGTTTTTGCGCCGTTCTATACCAATTTTGGCCGGTTTATCCGGATGGGTAAGGGTGTGTTTATCAACCATGCCTGCTCATTTCTCGACATGGGCGGAATTACGCTGGAAGAAGATGTGTTGATAGGCCCGAAGGCCAATCTGATAACAGAAAACCACCCGCTTGATCCTGCCGACAGGCGCTCATTGATCTGCAAGCCCATCCTCATCAAACGCAAAGCCTGGATCGGGGCCGGCGCCACCATTCTGCCCGGCGTAACCGTAGGCGAAAATGCCGTAGTGGCGGCCGGCGCAGTCGTCAGCAAGGATGTTCCTGACAATACTGTAGTTGGCGGCGTACCGGCCAAAGTAATCAGGCAGATATAGCTGCAAGTCAGGACTTCCCTCTCCCATCACTATTAAACACATCCCTGAAAATTTTCCACCCGGCGGCGGTTTTCTTCCAAAGCTTCAGGTATTTGCCGCTATCAATCGGTTTGCCGGAGCTATCGAAAACCTGCCATGTTCCTTCCTCAGTGATGTAGCTATTACCCTCGCCATAGATGTTTTGGGTGGTGAATTTAACGCCTCTGATGTGGCCGGCGTCGTAGGTATCCTTAAAATCTTTGGTCAGGGCCGCTTTGCCCCGGATAGCCGGAGCATTTGGCGGCATCAGGCAGCCATCATCTGTATAAAGATTTACAATCGACAGGTCTTTTTTTGAAAAAAGGCCGAAATACCGGGCGTTGGTTTTGGCGATGTACCGTTTGATTGCGCCCGGGCTTTGCGCGAAGCAGTTACCAGCAATAAATAAAACGGCAAGACAAGCCGATAAAATAATAATGTTCCTTTTCATGATGCTTTGATAATTAATATATGTGGCAAAGCTACCGGCCATAAAAAAGCACAAATTGTAAAAATGCGAACAAACTAGCCGGCAAGCGAAACGGACAGTTCGCTGGAGCTTTCGGCCCGGAAACGGGATGGCGGCAGGCCGGTGAAGTTTTTAAAATCCTTAATGAAATGCGATTGGTCGTAATAACCGCATTGGTGGGCGACGGTTGTAAGCGGCAATTCGTCTTTGGCTATCAATTGCAGGCTTTTTTGAAAACGCGCTATCTTGCTAAACAGATGGGGACTAATACCCGAATAGCTCAAAAACAGCCGCTGCAGGTAACGCGGCGTCATGCCATAGCGCGCGGAAATGGTATTGATGTTCCTGAAAAAATCATCGTTATTGAGCTCTCTAACAATGGCATTCATCAGCTTAAGCTTAGCAAAACGATGCCCGAAACGCTGCAATCGCGCAAGCAAAAAATCTTCCAGCAGATTAATTTTTCCAGTAACCGGAATATTTTCCAGTAACCGGGTATATAGTTCGCGGCCATCTGAACCAGCCACATCTACATAATCAACCACCTGGTTGTTAAACGTATCCACCGGTTCATCAAAAAAGCAAGCGGCGGTATGCGGATAAAAGCGCACACCCAGCATGGCATGTTTGCCGGATGAGGTGAAAGTAAATGGCCGGATGGTTTGTCCCCAAAGCTGCGCACGTGGCCGGGCGGACTGACCGGCGTTAATAAGTGTTTGCGGACTATCGCCGAGGTTAAACATGATCTCTGCAAATCCGGATGCATACACGCTGTCCACCGTAGTTACGGCGCAATCTGTTTCGCAGGTGAAATAGCATTGCACGTAACTTTTTAAAGCAGCGGATGCAGGGTATTCTTTGTAGCGCATGGTTTGGTGGTTAAAGGTAAGAAATTGGGGTTAGAATAGGAGGTAGATTTGCATGATACAAACACAGGGCGAATGGCGCATAACGCAGGGGCGATGCCCTGGCTGACATCTGCAACCTTTCAGCGTGTTGAACCTGGTCAATACCATAACTGGGTTGCATACGCCAGCGACCGGTAATACCCATCAGCCCGTCATGCATTTTTACCCCGCCAACATTTCCCATTCACGCATTTGCACATCAGTCATCAGTACCCGCCATACTGTCATATTTTCATATTATTTGGCGGATTGATGTCACCTTAGTAAACCGACGAACGTATACATAATAAACCAAACAGGAATAATCATGTCAAAAAATGTATAAATGCACGTTTTTTTGTAAAAACCTGCTTTGTTTGCATATTTTATTTATAAAATTGCCGTATATAATTTTGTTATCGCAAGTGGGATTATCACAGCAATGTCTGCTTTGGGCATTACCCTAAAACTTGGCAATAATATTGTTGATATGTGCAAAAGAACAAGTCCGGATTGTTGAAACAAAATGATACATTAGGATGTTCATAAAAATCGGAAGGATATATATGGAAGCTAAATTTTCGCCACGGGTAAAAGACGTTATTCAATATAGCAGAGAAGAGGCCTTGCGCCTGGGGCATGATTATATTGGAACTGAGCACCTTTTGCTGGGATTGATAAGAGACGGGGACGGTGTTGCGATTAAATTATTAAGAGAGTTAAATGTGGATACCGGCCGTTTGCGACGTTCTGTTGAAGACGCGGTAAAAGGCACTATAGGCACAAATGTGCACATCGGCAGCATACCGCTTACCAAGCAAGCCGAAAAAGTATTGAAAATTACTTACCTGGAAGCTAAAATTTTTAAAAGCGATGTGATAGGCACAGAGCATTTGCTGCTTTCTATCCTTCGCGACGAGGACAATATCGCCTCACAGATTTTAACCCAGTTTAATGTGAACTACGAAATATTTAAAAGCGAGGTAGAATCGCATAAAAATGATGTGACTGACGAGATGCCCGGCTCACCAACCGGCGGCGACGACGACTTTAAAGAAGAAGAAGCCTTCAGTCAGCCTAAGAAAGTGTCGGACATCAAATCAAAAACACCGGTGCTCGACAATTTTGGCCGCGACTTAACCAAGGCAGCTGAAGACGGCCGCCTTGACCCAATTGTAGGACGCGAGAAAGAGATTGAGCGTGTATCGCAGATCCTGTCGCGCCGTAAAAAGAACAACCCTATATTAATTGGCGAGCCTGGCGTTGGTAAATCAGCCATTGCCGAAGGTCTGGCCCTGCGCATCGTTCAGCGCAAGGTATCGCGCGTTTTGTTTAATAAACGCGTTGTTACGCTTGACCTAGCCTCGCTGGTTGCCGGCACCAAATACCGCGGACAGTTTGAGGAGCGCATGAAAGCCGTGATGAACGAACTGGAAAAATCACCAGACGTTATTTTATTTATCGACGAAATTCACACCATTGTGGGCGCAGGCGGCGCATCAGGCTCGCTCGACGCATCGAATATGTTTAAGCCGGCGTTGGCCCGCGGCGAAATACAATGCATCGGTGCAACCACTTTGGATGAATACCGCCAGTATATCGAGAAGGATGGCGCTTTGGACCGCCGTTTCCAAAAGGTAATGGTAGAACCTGCCACTCCTGACGAAACTGTTGAGATTTTGAACCGCATCAAAGAAAAATACGAAGAGCACCATGGTGTAACTTATACCCCGGAAGCTATTGCGGCCTGCGTTAATTTAACCACCCGTTACATTACCGACCGTTTTTTACCGGACAAAGCTATCGACGCTTTGGATGAGTCAGGCTCGCGCGTTCACCTCACCAACATCCATGTTCCGCAGAACATACTGGATATTGAGCAAAAGATAGAGCAAATTAAGGTAGAAAAGAACCGCGTGGTACGCAGCCAGAAATATGAGGAAGCTGCCAAACTGCGCGATACCGAAAAGCATTTACTGGAAGAGCTGGAACAGGCCAAGGCTATCTGGGAAGCTGAAACCAAATCAAAACGCTACACCGTATCAGAAGATAATGTGGCTGAAGTCGTTTCGATGATGACCGGCATACCGGTACAGCGTGTAGGCCAGGCCGACAGTCAAAAGCTGCTGCACATGGCAGAAACCGTAGGCAGCAAGATCATCGGCCAGGACGATGCCATCAAGAAGTTAACCCGCGCTATACAACGTACACGCGCAGGCTTAAAAGATCCTAAAAAGCCAATCGGCTCATTTATATTCCTGGGCCCTACCGGTGTAGGTAAAACCGAGCTTGCCAAAGAGCTGGCCCGCTTTATGTTCGACACCGAGGACGCGCTGATCCAGATAGACATGAGCGAGTATATGGAGAAATTCGCCGTATCCCGCTTAGTGGGAGCGCCTCCGGGCTACGTTGGTTACGAAGAAGGCGGACAGCTTACCGAGAAGGTACGCCGCAAGCCTTACGCCGTAGTACTGCTGGATGAGATTGAAAAAGCACACCCGGATGTATTCAACATCCTGCTGCAGGTGCTGGATGAAGGTCAGCTGACTGACTCACTGGGCCGCAAGGTTGACTTCAGAAACACCATCATCATCATGACCTCGAACATTGGGGCACGCCAGCTGAAAGACTTCGGCCAGGGTGTTGGTTTTACCACCAGCGCCAAAGCCGACCAGGCTGACGCCCATTCACGCGGTGTGATCGAGAATGCCCTGAAACGCGCTTTCGCTCCCGAGTTTTTGAACCGTATCGATGACGTGATCGTGTTCAACTCACTGGGCAAAGAAGAGATCTTCAAGATCATTGACATCGAACTGGGCTTCCTGTTCAGCCGTGTGAATATCCTTGGTTACAAAATCGAGCTTACACTTGCCGCGAAGGAATTTATTGCCGACAAAGGCTACGATTCGCAATTTGGCGCACGTCCGTTAAAACGTGCCATCCAGAAATACCTGGAAGACCCGATTGCCGAAGAAATACTGAAAGGCGAGCTTGCCGAAGGCGATACCATGGAAGTGGATTACGACAAGGAAGCAAACGAAATAAAAATTATTGCAAGAAAGCCTGAGGCTGAGACAAAAAAGCCTGAGGAAGAAGAGCAGAAGTAATTATTTTTTTAATCGATATTGAAAACCCCGGCGTGCGAAGCACGGCCGGGTTTTTTGTTTTAGTCCTTTACTCCGGATTTGTGGTCTGGATTTGAATAATATGATATTTGTAATTTCACTTTAATGGGCTTTTCGCTGATTGCGCATCCGGACTAACGAGATAATGGGACAATTGAACAATAGTATTGACCCGCTAGTATCCGGACAGCGCTTTGATAAAAAGAGCGAGCACAATTCCAATAACTTAATTTGGGGGATATTGAATACAACCATAATGAAAGCTATAAGAGACATTTCTTTGGAACTGGACTATGAAGAAAATCTTCATACGCCTAAAAAATACACATCTGATTTTTCAATTCATTGTCGGTTTATCGGAAATTATTTGAGAAGGCAAGTCAAGGCTATCGATTTTGAACCAGTTGGATATAATAGACTATTTATAAGCGCCTGCCAATTTACCGTGGCCCCTAATTACGTATTTGAAAACACATTACGTGTTTCTGTTCTTTTTGATCAAAATAAATATGATAAATTACCGAAAAAAGACTTGCCTGATTTCTTCATTGAGCTATACAAAGCTGGAATAGGTAAAGCATCGCAAACACATAAGGTTCCGGTAAAATATCTTTTAATAAAGCTTGAGGAACTCAAAGAGAATGGTTACGAAAATGAGTGGGAATTTAAATCTAAAACATTTAAAGACATCGGAATAAAGGCTGTTTTAAATTGTAGGATGACAATGGACTTTTTCAGTCTTACCCTTATGCTGACGAAGAAAAACGAAGTTGTGGTTAATAAGGAAATACTTATTACTTTGCCAGATGAAATCATTTTTGCATGGCAATTCAAAGAAATTGTTTTAGAAGGCTCAGTTATTAAAGTGTTAGATAGTTTTAAGCAGCCAATTTATACACTAGATTTAACTTCTGAAACTTAGTTTTCTCGCCCTTGTTTGCTGAAAGTCGCTCGCTTACAATTGTCCTGCGGCTTTTTGCTAGTCACAGACGTCATCGTGTTGTTGGTGACAACACCAACAACGGCGGGAAAGTTTTTTTTATGGCAATGTAAGCCTTTTAAATTATCTGTGTCGTCAGCGGGACGCTGACAGGCGTTTTGGGTTCAAGTGAGACACTTGAACCGGCGACGGCCAGCATGACGTATCTTATCCTAAAATCTACTTTCCCCCGAAATCTCCATCCCATCCTTTACAGCTCTTTCCAGCACATCAAGGTTGATATCCGCCAGCTTTTTAAACTTAATGCAATAGCCGGTTATGCTGGCCTTACCGAGATCTTTGCCATAGGTTTGGGATAAATAGGTTTTGTCCGGGATACCAAGAATATAAACAGATATCCCGGTTGTATTGGCGCTTAGGCCGATTTGGAAAAACTCGCGGGTTGCGCCGCCGGCATATTTCATGGTGTAGGAGCCATAGCCTATATTGGGGTTGCTGACCACTTTGCCCTCGCTGTTTTTACCGTCCTCGAACCATAATTTGCATCCTGGCAATGCCTGGAGTATACGCGCATGCAAAGTTTGCATCTCACCGCGTTTTACTTCGGGCTGACCGGAGATATATTCGTCTATTTGTACCTGTACGTCCATTGTGATCATTTTATCGGTTGTAAAATCTCCTTATGTTTTATGATGAATAAAAGTTATCATTCGTATATGAAATCAAATTACACAAATATTATAAAATAATTTTCCGCAACCAAAAAGTTGCACATATATTTGTAGTAATTTTTGCGATACTATGAGACGAGATGTTTTCCAGGCCATAGCCGATCCCACCCGCAGGGCCATTCTTACCCTATTAATTGTACAGGCCATGACGCCCAATGCCCTTGCCGAGCATTTCGACAGCACGCGCCAGGCGGTGTCCAAGCACATTAAGATACTGACGGAATGCGAAGTGGTTGCGCAAAAACAAAGCGGCAGGGAAATATATTATCATGTCGTCCCCGAAAAAATGAAGGAGATCGATATCTGGATGGAGCAATTCCGCAAAATGTGGGAAAGCCGCTTCGACCAATTGGATAACCTGTTAGAAGAACTATAAACCCAAACCGTTATGACCAACAACTTTGTTTTCGAAACCGACATGGCCGCGAAAAAGATCTATATATCGCGTGAATTCAACGCCCCGGTTGAAAAAGTATGGCGGGCCTGGACAGAGCCCTCTCTGATTGAAAAGTGGATCGCCCCAAAGCCCTGGCGTGCGGAAACCAAAACCTGGGATTTTACCGTCGGAGGCGTATGGTTATATGCTATGGTGGGCACCGAGGGCCAGCGCCATTGGGTGTATGCTGAATTTACCGGGATAGATGTCAAAAAGGCTATTTCGACAATCGGTAAGTTTTGTGACGGCGCGGGTAACCCCCTTCTCGGCGGCCCGGCGAGTTACAAGGATGCCAAATTCGCTGCCATTGGAGGAGACCGGTCAAAGGTTGACCAGGTAATTTTATTTGAGGATGATTCAACCATTAAAATGTTTGCTGAAGGAGGCTTTAAGGAAGGCACGGCCGCAAGTCTTAATAATTTGGATGAACTACTGGCAATAGAATAAGATTATTTCACCAAGATTTCTTACCGCTTCTATCACCCGTTGTGCAAAACATAACGGATTATGTTTTATAACCGCGCACGTAATTTGAAGGGATACAAACATCAACCCTTAATTAATTTTTAACTGTATCAATAAATACTGTACCAAAGGTAAAATATTGCGGTTTTTACGTAAGATTTTTGCGGTAAACACCTAGTAAAGTTACGTGACACTACGTTTGCGCCGTAACGCATGCCGGTACTACCTTTATGTCGTCCCTAGACCTTATTTGGTTCGCAAAAAAAGAGAGCCCCTGACGTTGTCAGGGGCTCTTGTTTTTTTGATACCTGGCCGCAATAAGCCGCCATTTTCAACTAAACCCTCTTCTCTACTTTATCATAAAATCCGCCGAAGGTATTGGTTTTTACGGCATCTTCCCTGAAGAAATCGCCGGGGAAGCCTAATTGTATGGCGCTGGCCTCATCCAGTTTTTTTAATTGTGCCGGTGTCAGCTCCACACCTACGGTTTTAAGGTTGTCTTCTAACTGATTAAGCTTGGTTGCGCCTACCACGGGTATAGAAGAAAAGCCTTGCTGCATTGTCCATTTCAGGGCTACATTGCCGGGCGATACGCCAAGCTCGTCAGCAATATCTATGACAACTTTGGTAATATTCACCGCACGGTCGCCGCGGCGCACGCTTTCTTCCTTAATACGTCCCTGCTCGCCGCGCAGGTATTTGCCGGTAAGCGCACCGCCGCCCAAAGGGGCCCATGGCGTTACCGTCATGCCGAAGTGTTTGGCCATAGGAATCAGCTCGCGCTCCGGCGTCCGGGCAAGCAGGCTGTATTCAACCTGCAGGGCCACAAACTGGCTCCAGCCCATCAATTCCGCCAGCGTATTGCCTTTAGCGACTACCCAGGCGGGTGTATCACTGATCGCGGCATAGGTTACCTTGCCTTGCCGGATCAGGTCATCCATAGCGCGGAGAACTTCGTCAATGGGGGTCAGGTCGTCCCAGATGTGAAGGTAAAGTACATCTATAAAATCTGTTTTCAGGCGTTTCAGGCTTTCTTCTACGCTGCGCATCATGTTTTTGCGGTTATTGCCTGAGGCGTTAGGGTTGGTGATGTTATCCTTCAGCGAGTACTTGGTGGCCAGCACGAAGTAATCGCGGTCGTGGTGGCTAACATACTCCCCTATTATCTTTTCGCTGGCGCCCAGCTTGTAGATATTGGCGGTATCGATAAAATTGCCTCCCGCGTTGGCAAAGGCGTCCATAATATCGAAGCTGGCGTCTTTATCGGCCCCCCAGCCGGCCTCAGTGCCGAAGCCCATGCTGCCCAAACATAATTCAGAAACTTTAAGGCCCGAGCGGCCCAGTAATTTGTATTTCATATTGGTGGTGTTTGACGGTAAAGTTAGGGAATGACGGGGAAAAGGGAAAGGGAAAGGCAAAGGCCAAACCGAATATGTATTATCGCCATGCATGCCCCCAGCAGGGGCAAATATTGGTAGAAAAACACAAATAGAGGGGCGGCGCTCCGTTACGTGCGCCACATAGCACCCCGGGGTGGCGCACCTACAGAGCATTGGTTTGGGTTAATTATTTTGCTACCAATATTGGGCTCCTGGCGGAGCCTGTGAAGTTCAAGCGTTGGACCGAAAATTGGCGTGAAAAATAAAAAGGCCAAACCGATTATGTATTGCCGGCCATGCACGCCCCCGGCGGGGGCAAATATTGGTAGAAAAAAACAATAAGGGGGCAGCGCTCCGTTACGTGCGCCACATAGCACCCGGGGTTACGCACCTACGGAGCGTTGGTTTGGGTTAATTATTTTGCTACCAATATTGGGTTCCTGGCGGAGCCTATGAAGTTCAAGCGTGGGACCGAAAATTGGCACGTGAAAATAAAAATGCTAAATCAAATATGCATTGCCGGCCATGCACGCCCCCCAGCGAGGACAAATATTGGTAGAAAAAACAATAAGGGGGGCAACGTCCCTTTACGTGCGCCACATAGCACCCCGGGGTTACGCACCTACGGAGCGCCGGCTTGATTTAATTATCTTGCTATCAATATTGGGCTCCTGGCTGAGCCTGTGAAGGTTCAAGCGTGGGACCGAAAATTGGCACGTGAAAAATAAAAAGGCCAAATCAAATATGCATTGCCGGCCATGCACGCCCCCGGCGGGGGCAAATATTGGTAGAAAAAGATAAATAAGGGGTGAGCGCTCCGTTAGGTGCGCCACATAGCACCCCGGGGTTGCGCACCTACGAAGCGTTGGTTTGGGTTAATTATTTTGCTACCAATATTGGGCTCCTGGCGGAGCCTGTGAAGTTCAAGCGTGGGGACCGAAAATTGGCACGTGAAAATAAAAATGCTAAACCGAATATGTATTGCCGGCCATGCACGCCCCCGGCGGGGGCAAATATTGGTAGTAGAAAAACACAATAAGGGGACAGCGCTCCGTTAGGTGCGCCACATGGCACCCCGCGGTTGCGCAAGCTTTGTGCCTATTATTCAAAGATCAAACAAATATCGCCGCGCACTTGTAATTATTAAACCAACGATATCCACCATGAAAATCATCAACCTGCATAAAACAATCAATATTGCCGACCTTTATGAGCTCATCAGCCAAAAGCTGAACCCGCTTTTTCACGGGCAGAAACAGAGCGGCATAAATTTCAGCGTTGAAAACAGCAACGGCGCTATCCATATCACCCAGCCGGAACTGTATGGCGACAGCATTTTATTCCGCATCGAACCCTTTGGCCAAAACCTTAACATTACCCGCTCCGAACATTATGTCGACGATATCAACTCTATAACAGTCGAGTCCATTTTAAACTCGCTTTTCGACGAGTATTCCGGTGGCGCAGGCGTGTCGCTGGTACAGGAAGGCTAGTATATCATCCGGGAGACTTAAATGCGCCCGCCGGATGATACGTCGATTTAATTGAGTAGCTTTAATAAAAAAGCCTGAACAGATGCGAAAAATATATTTCTTGCCGATACTGCTCCTGATCTCCGTTTTTGCCGATGCGCAAATTAAGCGACCTGTAAAGCCCTCGCCGCCCGATACGCTGCGCACCGCGGTCATTGGTCAGCCGGTGGTTGTGAACCACGACACGCTGTTCAAATTTTACGCGGGCCAGGGTTTGATCGATGCCCGGGAGCGGGCCCATGTGGTGAGCAGCCGCATCAGCCAGATAATTTCTACCCTGGATTTCAATGCCGATTCCCTCACCCTCAAAAACGACACCGCCCTATCGGTCATCAGCTACAAATCGCAGCTGATAATGGCCATCACTAATGCCGACGCCAAATTTTCCGAACTCGGCCGCCCGGCGCTGGCTGCCAATTATCTTGCCTTACTGAAAACGAAAACCGGCAATGCCTTCGAGAGCGGCAGTGTTAAGCAAACCATCACTAACATACTGGAGGCGCTGGCTGTTGTCACCATCCTGTTACTGCTCATCTGGGTGGTAAATAAAGGCTTCCGATGGATAAAGCTAAAGATACTGCTCGGCTGGGAAAGCCGGCTCGAGAAACTGAAAGCAAAAGGCGCTCCCATAGGCTATGCCAACCGCCTGCTGCCCCTGCTTACCAGCGCCATAAGGGTGGCCCGGCTTATCATTATAGCGCTGCTTATCTACCTGGCCCTGCCCGTAGCGTTCCTGATTTTTCCGTTTACCAAACCTGTTGCCACCCAGCTATTAGGCTACGTGTTAACCCCGCTGAAGGATATACTGATGGCCATAGCCCATTATATACCCAACCTGCTCACCATAATTGTTATATACGTTGTTACCCGGTCGATAGTAAGGCTGATAAAATTCATAGCGGGCGAAATTGAGAATGGCGCCGTAACCATCAAAAACTTTTACCCAGAATGGGCCAAGCCCACCTATAACATTATCAGGGTGCTGCTGTATGCCTTTATGTTTGTGGTGATATTTCCCTACCTGCCCGGTTCCGACTCAAAAGTATTCCAGGGGGTTACCGTTTTCCTGGGGGTGCTCTTTTCGTTGGGATCGTCCTCGGCAATTGCCAATATGGTGGCGGGGATAGTGCTTACCTACATGCGACCCTTTAAAATTGGCGACCGCGTAAAAGTGGGCGAAATTACCGGCGACGTGGTCGAGAAAAATATGCTGGTCACCCGCATCCGCACCATCAAGAACGAGGACATCACCGTGCCCAATGCCACCATTCTTTCCGGGGCGTCCATCAATTACACCTCATCATCAAAAAATCTTGGCCTGATATTAAATACCAGTATTACCATTGGCTACGATGCACCCTGGCAGGTGGTACACAACCTGCTGATCCAGGCAGCCCTTGCTACCGAAGGCATTACCGATACACCCAGCCCCTTTGTACTGCAAACCAACCTTAACGACTTTAACGTCACCTATCAAATCAATGCATATACGGCACAGTCGCACAGGATGGCGCTCATTTACTCGCAACTGCACCAAAATATACAGGATAAATTCAACGAGGCCGGGGTAGAGATCATGTCGCCGCACTATACCGCCCTGCGCGACGGCAACGCTATCCAGATCCCCGACGACTATAAGCCCAAAGGATACCAGAAACCGGGCTTTAAGGTGGAGTGATGCAGAAAGAACCCTGATTCAGTAAAGAAAAACAAATAAAAAGGGCCCCAGCAAACCTGCGGAACCCCTTATGTTTTTTCGCTATTACCGGCTTCATCTTCCGGCCTTTCGGACTTTACTGACTTTTCGGACTCCCCTACCCGTTTATCCAGCTGAATTTATATTCCAGCATGGGGTTTTTCATGCGCTCGGCTACGCGAAGCAGGCGGTCGGGAAGGTTCATGATATAGTCGCGGGCCTTTTCGCCGGTTTCATTCAGGTCCGGGGTGTGGGCGATCTTCCAGTCCTCTATCAGTTCTTTCAGGATGTCCACATAATCTATCGCGGTATAAATGCCCAGGCGCTGCGCCGCATCGGTAAAGTGACCGAACGTTTGCCCGATCTTCAGCCCTACCTCGCGCAGGAAGTGCGCCGGCATCACAATCTTTTTCCGCATCATATCCTCGAAGGCCAGCATGGCCTCGTTGGGGTCTACTTCAAATATCTTTTCGATAAAATATTTGTAGGCCTTGGCATGCCGCGCCTCGTCGCTGGCTATAACGCCGCACATTTTCGAGAGCAGCGTATCACCCTGCTTTTTGGCCTGCGAAGCCACGCGGCGGTGCGAAACATTGGTAGCCAGCTCCTGGAAAGAAGTATATATAAAGTTGCGGTACGGGTCGTGACCGGTGCCGATATCGAACCCGTCGGAAATGAGGTATTGGGTCGAAACCTCCATCATGCGCATGTTTACCCGGCCGCTCAGGTACAGGTATTTGTTCAGCAGGTCGCCGTGGCGGTTTTCCTCGCCGGTCCAGTGGCGGGTCCACTGCATCCAGCCGCCTTCTTCGTCGTCTGATACGCCCTCCACCATCGTAAGCCACGACTCATAGGTGGGCAGCGCCTCTTCGGTAATGGTATCGCCGATCAGTACGGCAACCAGGTCGTAGCTGAGGCCCTCGGCGCTTTCGCGCAGTTCCTTAATTTCGCTGAAGAAGGTATCACGCGATGAATCGGGCAGAAAGTCTGATGGCTGCCAAATGGTGTCGATGGGCTTCAAATATTCATTCTTTTTTTCAAGCATGAATTTTTCGATGTGCTTCATCACCTCGCGACGCTTTTCTTCAAAAAATCTCATAATTATTCAATAGTGTCCAAAGTTAGCGAATTGTAACGAAAGTATATGATTTTATCATAACAAGCGGCAGCGGCATTTTGTTAGTGGTAAAATCATGAAGATTTGGTGAAGGAGCGGGATGATGAATGGTGAAGTGGTGAGCGGGTTGGATGGTTGGATGGTATTTTCAATGGGGGCTTGCCGGGCGCCGGTAACGGCTTTGAAGATGGCAGACCCGTTAAAGTGTTCCGTTTTTACGCACACGGAACGAATCGAAACAGTATTAAACACGTTGATTATCAGTTATTTGCAATAAATATCATTTACATTAAGCTGATAATCAGGCAAATACTCCGGGGTTTACACCTGTCAAGCCCTCAAATATCTATAAAGCTGATAAACAGCCGATTGGAAAACGAGGGGTTTACACCTGTCAACCCGTGGCTTTACAGGCGCTTCGCCAAACAGCCAGGCCGGGGGCGCATCTTACCCGGTTTTGTAAAGCGTTTTGTTTCCGCGCGGAACACCCCGGAACACTATAAAATATGTTGATAATCAAAACCATCCATTTTTTACCTTTGGACCGGCTAACAATTATGATGTTTCCTATTTTGCATTTCAGTAAGGGTTTACAGGGGTTACACCTGTTAAGGCCTCGATTACGTATGTAGCTAATAAACAGGCTTCTGCCCCAAGAATCAGGGGTTTACACCTCCCTCCCGGCGACTGTGTCTTCACAGGCGCTTCCCAAAAAGCCCGTCGTAGGCGAGCGGGTTTTGTAAAGCGTTCCGTTCCTCTGCGGAACACCCAGAACAGCTTAAAACAGCCTGATTATCAATAGTCTTCAATTTAATAACTCTGTAACGCACTAATTATCAACATGTTTCACGGGGGTTAACAGGTTAGGTTTACAAGGCCTACACTTTTCCGTAATACCTGTACCTTCAAAGATGCTTTTGAGAACTCCAAGAAAGAATACCATTTATAAAAATTAAATATTAGCTAGTTATCTCTGAAATCTGTCCAACATTGTTCACCTTCACTTTGATTCCATTTAAACCATTAAGACTTTGTATGTTTAAATATTTTTTTAAACGTTTAGCAGTTACACTATCGTCGAGTTTAGTTTCCAAATGATGTCTAAACCAGATATCTATTGCGCCGGATGATTTTTTAGACATTTTCTGTACACGGTACAAATGTTTGCTTATCAATGCATAGTTATGATCGTTAATTGCTGACTGTAAATCCTCCAAAGTTAAACCAAATACAAACATTTCATTTTGTTGTAGGGATATTTGGTAAACCCATCCAGGCTTTGGCAGCCCTTTTAAAAGTTCCTGATCATCAAACCCGGAATTTATAATTGTGTCCCAAACCTCATTCGGATGTTTTATGATAATCGGCAATTTTGCCTGCCGCCGTTTCACAGCATCCCAAAACGAGACTGTATTTTCTTGCAATCTTCCGATTTCGTCTTTATAAATGGCTATATGATGATTATTTCGCGTTGAGACAAAATCAATCGGCTCGCCAAACTCATTAGTATGCAATGCTTGTAGATCCTTAAAACCGGTGAAACATCGTACTGACCTTACTGGTATCCCCTTGTCTTTATTGAGCCATACCGGGTTTTCAATTTTAAAAGCCTCTTTAGCATTATTCCCATGATTACTTAAATGAGATTTTACTATAGCTTTAATACCATGGTCGACAATATATTCAACATCGGCGACCTTAAAATTTGTATCAAGTTTGTAACGCACAACATGCTCGTGCCTATATACAATTACCCGATCATATCCCGATTGCTCTTTAAATAGTAAGAGATTTTTACTATTAAAAGCTTCTTTAATATTGTTATCAAATTTCCCAATATAATCTATTAATTGTGCTTTAATCTTTGGATCTGCAACATCTGTGATTCTATCGAAACGTTGATTTAAAGCAACGTCTTCAAATTGCTTAATCCTGCCATATACGGTATCCTTATGCAAGAACCCACGAGGAATAATTTCAGTTTGTTTTTGAATTTGGCCACCGGCTTTTTTTATTTTATTACTGCTATTACTGCTTACTTTTTTTCCAGGCTTAAAGGAGACTAAAATGCTATCTATCGCATCATGTATCTGCTGAAATGTAAATGGAATTTGAGTTTTGATATCAATTTCTTTGATCGCATCCTGTTTCGTTTGTTGTCGTCGTTTTTCAACTACCTGGTTTAAATTATTAAGTTGCTGAATGTAACTTTGCTCGGTAGAAGCGATAACAATTGCGTCAACCGCGTGGTGCCGGTGGTCGTCTCGCTTGCTCCAGTCAATTATTCGGTATAAAGGTTTCCCATGTTTATCCGTTTCTATAATAGTTTTTCCAATCCCTTCATATTTATGCCAGTTTAATTTCTGCAAAATTAGATCGTACCCCCAATGATGGCGAAGATAATCGGTTACTGGGCCGCTCGTAGCATATACGTTTCTACATACCAAGGTCAATAACTGTCGCACCTCCCGAACGATGAAGCGCGTCTCTTGTAATTGACGATTTATAAAATCTTCTGGTATTTTATCTACCGGCATCATTAATTTATTAAATTTTCCTTTGGAAATGCCGTCCTTTCTGTAAAGATGAGTTTTGATGAACTCAAGATAGTTATTGAATGCCTGATCCCCTTTAGACTTCATGAAATCGTATGCTGTCATTTGATTTTTGCCTAAAATGCCTGAATTTAATCTTCTGGGGCAAATCGTTTTATTTGTAAACGAATCATCAAATAACCGTGATTTAGGTATAATATGCTCTATATCATATTCACCACTGAAAAGCAAGCCTAAAGGAATTGGTTTTTCCGGTTCGTAAGGGGAAACCTTGCCAAATTCTTCCCAAAGTTTATAGCGTTCTATATCGTTCTTCGTGACTCTCTTATAAGGCAGATGCTCTTTTATTGTTTCAATAATTTCTTTATGCCTTCTATCCAACCTACTATTTCGTGAATAGGTCCTATTGCGTTCCTCTGTACTTTGTCGAAGTTCGCGGGCAAGTTCAACCCTTATTTCAAATTTATCTCTTGCGTAACGTTCCTCATTAGAAAGAAATCCATTTTTTTCGTCGATGATGTCATTAACCAAATTGATAACCTGATTAATGATTTTTTCAACAACCGGCTGACGAAGCGAATTTTTGGGATATAACTCAAGTTTATCATCCAGTTTCCTTAATTCATTTTCAATTCCAGTAATAGACGCTGAATGATTATACCCTGCTGTTTTACATGCGTCAGCATAATTAAGCCCCAACTGTAAGTGCGGTAAAATATTCCTCAAGGCCTTCGAACTTAAACTGCCATAACCCTGCTTTTGAAAATCTATCCTTGCCAACGCTTTCGAAACTTCAGCAGTAAAACCATATCGTTTTTGCAGGTTCGCAGTTAATGTTTCTGTTTCTTCCGCTGAATAAATTAAATGCCATAGCTGAAATAGAGGCTCTGCCTCAAATGTCGCGTCAACTTGGAAATGTGTGAACACTTCTCCCGTTTTCTTATCAATTTTTTCATTTTGCCTTACAGATAAATCAAATTTCAACAAGTCATCTCGGTTGACTTTAAAATGGTCAAAAACCTTTTCTATTGACGCATAAGTACGATTACCTTCCAGTTCTTTCTCATTCCGGATATTCAATTTATATTCGTCGTATCCTGACTTATAACCAAGTTCTTTTAGGCAATCTTTGACACTAAGTTTCCCTCTAACGGTTAATATATTAAATAATCTTTGTTTTTCTTCTAAAGTCAACGGGCGCTTGCCTAGCTTATTGAAACCATCTTCATAGCCTTTCATGGCCTTGAAGCTTGTGAGCTCGATATTATTCAATTCCTGCCATATCTTTGACACTTGAAAAAGAGGGGAACTTTTTGGGCTGGCCTTATGATGTTTTTCAAACAAACAGTTACTTACCAGCCCTTTCTGAGAGCGCAGTGGACGTTGGTAATAAATAATTTCGTTACGAATTTTCTGTTTATTTACCTCGGTTAAAATGTTTGAATAGTACTCTTGTTGCTTTTCCCATATTTTATCGAATTCATCGATATAAGTATTCCGCAAATAAATATTCTCTTTAATTCGTAAAGCTTCAGATCCCGGCTGTTCCTTTTGTTTAATTAGCTCATTGTAAAAATGCTGGCCAATGGTTAATCCCCCGTCTTTTAACGCCCGCTCCCGGTCATTAATTAAGTCCAGGTAGCCTTTCTTTTTTAGTTTTGATTTTGTATCGTCAATTGTTTCCAATTCTTTAGCATCGTTGGATTGATCATCTTCATTATTGGCTTTACGATTGCTTTTATACCCTCGTTTCTGATTGAGATGATAAAACACACGCCCTATCTCCTGTAAAGTTAATTGCCCAGTCACCCCTTTAGCGCGTAAACTGTATAGGTTTAGAGCATCTAATTCGAATAATTTTCTATCCGGCATCATGCCCAATAAATTTAACAGTGCTGTGAGCTGATGCCTGCGCAGTTTATAACGATGTAAATTCCGTCTTGCACCACGTTTCAATGTACGCCCCGCGTTTTTAGATATAGCGTTACCCTTGGTAAACTCATCATTCTCGTCGGCCGAGAGCGGTATGATACGCACCCCAACCCCTCTGACGGCATAATTTTCCCCTTTTTGATTTGGCGCCTGCACCAATGCCCAGCCTATGGAATTTGTACCAATGTCAAGGCCTAAGATTTTTTTCATATTGATAATAAGGCTTTTATAATATTAACACTCTCTCACACTACAAGTATAATAAATTTAATTTAGATTTGTAACGGAAAGACGAAATAAATATATGTAAAGGAACGAAGCTGGTTCGATAAAGTCAATGGTCTCATTAGCTATTAGACTTACATCTCTTTCTTATTGATTACTTACGCCATTATCAGTAGTGTGAGTTGTTATTTGCTTAATTGAAATTATCAATTTAAATTTGAGTTCAAGAATGAAGCAAATCACAATAAGGATTATTCCGTTGTGAAAACATTTAAGGCGGGGCAACTCGCCTTTTTTATTCTCCCGTCAATTTAAGCCTAACTTCCTTTCTTTCAACAAAAAAGCTATATTTGATTAGCTTTTTGTCAAACAAACCTCCTAAACCGTGTCGTCATGATCAAACGAACACTGCATTTTGGCAACCCAGCCTATCTGAGCTTAAAGAACGGGCAAATGGTTATCGACCTGCCACATCTTAAAGTTTTGGGCAATGAAGAATCAAAAAAATCCGTACCCGTTGAGGATATTGGCGTCGTGGTGCTCGATCATCAGCAAATAACCATCACGCATGGCTGTATGGCTGCCCTGCTGGACAACAATGCTGCCATCATCACCTGCAACCATACCCACCATCCTACCGGCATGATGCTGCCTATTGACGGGCACGATACCCAAAGCGAACGTTTCCGTCACCAGATCGATGCCTCGCAGCCGCTTAAAAAACAGCTTTGGCAGCAAACGGTACAGGCAAAAATTTTAAACCAGGCGGCCGTATTGGCCGAACGCGGGGTTGACTATGATAATATGTTGTACTGGGCGCGCTCGGTACGTTCCGGCGACCCGGATAATTATGAAGGCCGGGCAGCCGCTTATTACTGGAAAAATGTATTCCCGAAAAAGGTAGAATTCTTTCGCGGCCGCGAAGGCGACCCGCCTAATAACCTGTTGAATTACGGTTACGCAATTTTACGCGCTATTGTCGCAAGGGGACTGGTATGCTCGGGCCTGCTGCCTACACTGGGTATTCATCATCGCAATAAATACAATGCCTATTGCCTGGCAGATGATATTATGGAGCCTTATCGGCCGTATGTAGACCAAATTGTATTGCGGATCATCGACAATGGTGAAAACTTCCTGGAGTTGGGCACTTCTATCAAAACCCAGCTATTGGCTATAGCAACCGTTGACGTACAATTTGAAAAGGGCCGCAGTCCGCTGATGGTAGGAATACAGAACACCACCGCGTCGCTGGCGAGGTGTTATGAGTTAAAGTCGCGGAAAATTGCTTACCCGCTGATAAAAAACCTGGAACAAAAGAAAAAGAAAAGGTATGATGACGAAGATGATTTAAATAGCATAGCTGCCGACGAGGAGGCTCCGTATTATAAAGCCGACAGCAATGGGGACGAATACCCTTTTTAACCAATGCGCTTAAACGAATACCGGATTTTGTGGATACTCGTATTTTTTGACCTGCCAACCGAAACCAAAAAGGACAGGAAGATATATGCCAAATTTCGTAAGGATATTATGAATGATGGCTTTGCTATGTTCCAGTTTTCCATTTACCTGCGCCATTGCAGCAGCCGCGAAAATGCCGATGTACATATCAAGCGCGTAAAAAAAATATTGCCACCCAAAGGGCATGTCGGCATCATGACTATAACGGATAAACAATTCGGAATGATGGAATTGTACTACGGAAAAGAGGAAAAAGATCTGCCAAACACCCCACAGCAGTTGGAATTGTTTTAGCGTTAAACATTCGCTTACCTGTTGGGCTTATAGCTGTAGAAAAATAAATTACAACCAAATAAAAAATCCGGAAGCATCTGCAACCGAATTTTTTATTTTCTAATTTCAGGGTTTAAACAACTGATATTTAGATATTTAATAACAGGTATGTTGTTCTAAATATCAGTTTTTCAAAGAATGAAAGCAAATCACAACAGCTCATTAATAAACTTGTCGGCTATGCCGGTTGTTCTAAATATCAGTTTTTCAAAGAATGAAAGCAAATCACAACTGAACGGTGATAGTGGGCTTTAAGATAAATGTTGTTCTAAATATCAGTTTTTCAAAGAATGAAAGCAAATCACAACAAACAAAAACAACGGGCAACCGCATAGCACGTTGTTCTAAATATCAGTTTTTCAAAGAATGAAAGCAAATCACAACCCACTTACATAGTTGGCACGACACTCGGAAGTTGTTCTAAATATCAGTTTTTCAAAGAATGAAAGCAAATCACAACAAGCCAATGTTCAGACACCCGCAGGATTGAGTTGTTCTAAATATCAGTTTTTCAAAGAATGAAAGCAAATCACAACTTGAGTTGTATCATGCAACACAAAATGATGGTTGTTCTAAATATCAGTTTTTCAAAGAATGAAAGCAAATCACAACCATACTCCTGTTTTTTAACAACTTCAACCTGTTGTTCTAAATATCAGTTTTTCAAAGAATGAAAGCAAATCACAACTGAAGGGTCAGCATAATGACGGTTCACCAAGTTGTTCTAAATATCAGTTTTTCAAAGAATGAAAGCAAATCACAACACGGTGTCTGTTTTATGGATAGCATCACTGGTTGTTCTAAATATCAGTTTTTCAAAGAATGAAAGCAAATCACAACGTAATTACCATTTTTATGTTTAAAATCTTCGTTGTTCTAAATATCAGTTTTTCAAAGAATGAAAGCAAATCACAACCATCTTTCTTCGGCCTCCCAACCTTCTTATGTTGTTCTAAATATCAGTTTTTCAAAGAATGAAAGCAAATCACAACCAAAACGAAGAGCGTGTAGCTGAAGAAACAGTTGTTCTAAATATCAGTTTTTCAAAGAATGAAAGCAAATCACAACTATGGGAATGGGGGATAAAAAAGCCAGATAGTTGTTCTAAATATCAGTTTTTCAAAGAATGAAAGCAAATCACAACAAAAGCCCGGAAGAGGCCATGGTATTTATGTTGTTCTAAATATCAGTTTTTCAAAGAATGAAAGCAAATCACAACTAATTTCAATCATTTGATTACTACTTGTTTGTTGTTCTAAATATCAGTTTTTCAAAGAATGAAAGCAAATCACAACCACTTGTCAATAGTAAAGTGAAAATATTTTGTTGTTCTAAATATCAGTTTTTCAAAGAATGAAAGCAAATCACAACTATGAATGTAATTCATTTTCTGAGCGAGTGGTTGTTCTAAATATCAGTTTTTCAAAGAATGAAAGCAAATCACAACGGTAACTGGATAGTGGCCTTCGGGTAATAGTTGTTCTAAATATCAGTTTTTCAAAGAATGAAAGCAAATCACAACATTATCAGCCAAAGAGAAAAACGCGGCCTGGTTGTTCCTAAATATCAGTTTTTCAAAGAATGAAAGCAAATCACAACCCAGCCGTAACAGTTGGCGTGACCTGGCTAGTTGTTCCTAAATATCAGTTTTTCAAAGAATGAAAGCAAATCACAACGCTTCAATAGCCAATATGCCTTTAACAGCACAACCCCCAGCCTCCCTAAACCCGATAGCAGCGAATACCGGCTGCTTCGCAGGCTTCGGCGCAGGCCGCGACTAAGGCCCGCGCAGTATAAGCGTATAGCGGGACTGGCGGAAGTAGCAAGCACCGGCCTGTCGTTTACTTTAAATGATTTTACGGATTGGACAAGAAGATCGTATCCGGAGGTTCTCCCGATAAGAAACCTGCGATAAATAAATTTACGAACGAAGCAATCCCGTAGCTATACCTGCCGGATGACATGGCGTATATTGCATACCGACGAGGTTGCTTCGCTTGTTCCTCACTCGCAATGACAAAATGTTTTTTTGCTCTAACCACCCGCGTAGCGCCCAACACCCTATTTTGAATGCCGGGACGGAAAATACGAATGGGTCCGTTACATTCCTTTCCTACAACCTCACCGTCTCCGCAGATTTTTTTAACAATTTGTCATTGCGAGGGACGAAGCAATCCCGTAGCTATACCTGCCGGCCTTACATGGCGTAAATTGCATACCGACGAGGTTGCTTCGCTCGTTCCTCACTCGCAATGACAAATGTTTTTGCTCTAACCACCCGCGCCGCGCACGACACCCCATTTTGAATGCCGGGACGGAAAAACAAATGGGTCTGTTACATTCCCTTCCTGCAATCTCACCGTCTCCGCAGATTTTTTAACAATTTTGTCATTGCGAGGGACGAAGCAATCCCGTAGCTATACCTGCCAGTCTTACGTAGCGGCATATTGCATACCGACGAGGTTGCTTCGCTCGTTCCTCACTCGCAATGACAAATATTTTTTGCTCCAACCACCCGCGCACGACACGCTATTTTTAATGCCGGGACGGAAAATACGAATGGGTCCGTTACATTCCCTTCCTGCAATCTCACCATCTCCGGCAGATTTTTTTAACAATTTTGTCATTGCGAGGAACGAAGCAATCCCGTAGCTATACCTGCCAGCCTTACATAGCGTAAATTGCATACCGACGAGGTTGCTTCGCTCGTTCCTCACTCGCAATGACAAATATTTTTTGCTCTAACCACCCGCGCACGACACCCTATTTTGAATGCCGGGACGGAAAATACGAATGGAGCTGTTACATTCCCTTCCTACAATCTCACCGTCTCCGGCAGATATTTCGCTATCAGGTCTTCGTAAAACGGTTTCAGCTCGGCTACTACGGGTGGCTTCGGGCTTTTGGAATAGAGGTCGTACGGGTTAAATTTATCCACCCACTTAAACATTTCCTGGTCGTGGGCATTCAGCAGGTGGTCGTACGCATGCTCACGGTGCTGGGAGTAAAAAGAGTGGTAACGGATCATATACAGGCCTTCTTCAGGCAGGTAGTCTTTGGTGATGTGGTACAAATACTCATCGTGCCCCCAAGACATGTGCACATTGTCTAACCCGCAATGATGCGAGTAAACGCCGTATTTGGTATTGTAGCGCTCGTCATGGGTATCGGGGTTGTCCGCAAAAAATTCGGGGTAAACTATCTTGTCCGAGAACTTGCACCCTACCGGGAAGGAGTCGCCCACCACGTTCCACTGCGGTTCGCCAAAAAGGCAAAGCACCTTGCCCAGGTCGTGTATAAAGCCGGTCAGGATAAACCAGTCCGGGTGCCCGTCGGCGCGGATGGCCTCGGCGGTCTGCAACAGGTGCTGCAGCTGGTCGAGCGAGGTATCCGGGTCGGAGTCGTCAACCAGGGTGTTCAGGTACTCCATGGCCTGCCACCAGGGCATTTCCTTTTTATCAAACTTTAAAAAATTCTGCTTTTTCGCCAGCACGTTAGCATAGGTTTGGTATTTATGGTTCAGGCGGTAAAATTCGCGCACGCCGGTTTTTTCCGGGTCATCATAATTGCGGAATTCCTCCTTGCTTTTTGCGGGTTCGCCGGGCTCGGGGTAGCGCTGCAATACGTCGTCTTCCCATTGGTCTAACGCGGTTAGCGGTGATGCTTCTTCGTGGCTTAAATTTTTCATGATGTTTCTCAGTTTAATACAGGTAATATGGTTTGCAGGGCGTGTAATATAAAGTATATGCAGCTTAAGCCCCTCGCCTTTGGAGAGGGGTTTGGGGTGAGGCCAACCCAAAGCAAATGGGTTGCTGGCCTCTTCCCAAAAACTCCATTCTTGCCTCACCCTGCCGTCTCCAAAGGAGAGGGTTCTAAAAAGTTCGCGCAGCTTAAGCCCCTCGCCTTTGGAGAGGGGTTTGGGGTGAGGCGAACCCAAAGCCAGTGATTGCTGGCCTCTCCCCAAAAAATCCATTCTTGCCTCACCCTGCCCTCTTCAAAGAAGAGGGTTCTAAAAAGTTCGCGCAGCTAAGCCCCTCGCCTTTGCGGAGGGGTTTGGGGTGAGGCCAACACCAAAACTTCTGCCTTTACATCCAACTTATGTTAAAGTTACAAAGTATTACCTGCGGTTGGCGGTATAATTTCAAAAAAAAGATTAACAATCGCGAAATAGTTTAACACAGGCGCATTAAATTATACCCTCAGTTACCAACGGCCGCAGCTTCCCTCCGCGCCCGCTTATCCCCCAAATCGCTATCTTTACTTAAAAAAAAAGCTCAACCTGCCCATGGATGCCCGGGAGATACTTAAACAGCACATCGCTAAAACCGCCACGCTTACCGATGAGGAGTTCGATCACGTATTTTCGCATTTCGCCCGGCATTCGTTTAAAAAAGGCCAGGCCATTATCTCCGCAGGCGACAAGGCAGAGCATGAATATTTTGTGCTGGAGGGCTGCCTTAAGTCGTTTTACATTAACGACGACCTGAAAATGTTCATCTTGCAATTTGCCATGCCCACCTGGTGGGCGTCGGACTTTGACGCCCTGTACAGCGGCGCCCGCGCCACCATTAACGTAGACTGTATTACCGATGCCGAAGTGCTTTCCCTGCACAACACCGACCGCGAAAAGCTTTGCCGCGAAATTCACCAGATGGAGCATTTCTTCCGCTGGCGCACCAACCGCGGGTATGTTGCCGCGCAGAAACGCCTGCTGAGCCTGATGAACAACGACGCCCGCCACCGCTACGAGGAGCTGCTGCAAATGTACCCGCAGCTATACAACATCGTCCCCAAAAACCTCATCGCCGCCTACCTGGGCGTTTCCCGCGAAACACTGAGCAGGCTGTACCAGCATGGGAAGTGAGAGGCCCGATGTCATTAAGTTGAGGGAATATCGAATAATGAATTTCGAATATCCAACGCCGAAGTGTTTTCCTTCATTATTCGATATTCAAAATTCGATGTTCGAGATTTTTTATTACCTAAAAGCTTAAATTAAGTTAAGGGAAATAATATCGAATAATGAATTTCGAACATCCAACGCCGAAGTTTTTTCCTTCATTAGTTTTGGGGTGAGGCCAGCCCAAAGCCAATGGTTGCTGGCCTCTTCCCAAAAATCCATTCTTGCCTCACCCTGCCCTCTCCAAAGGAGAGGGTTCTAAAAAGTTCGCGCAGCTAAGCCCCTCGCCTTTGGAGAGGGGTTTGGGGTGAGGCCAACCCAAAGCCAATAGGAAGCATCTCACCTATGCAGCTAAGCCCCTCGCCTTTGGAGAGGGGTTTGGGGTGAGGCCAGTCTCAAAGTGACCTGCATCACATAAACACCGCCTTGTCTTAAATGTGATGTACATCACACGCTCGTCCGGCCGTTGCTGCCCAACTTTGTGTTGTAATTAAAAACATAAAGACAATGGAAACTCAAAAATTTGAAATCGCAACCGGCCAAAGCCATATCGACTGGATCGGCCGCAAAGTAACCGGCGCTCATAATGGCACTATCAATATCAAATCCGGTACGCTCGTATTAACCAACAGCAGGCTTACCGGCGGCAGCATCACCATAGATACCGCTTCCATCAAAATCCTGGACGTTACCGACCCCGGCACCAACGCACAGTTTGCCGGTCACCTGGCGTCGGACGACTTTTTCGCCATCGAAAAATATCCTGAAGCGATACTGGACATCACCTCCGTTACCGGCGACCGTGTGGAGGGCGACCTGACCATCAAAGGCATTATGCACCCCATCGCTTTTGATGCTACGGTAAACCTTAACAGCGATATCCTGCAAGCCTCGGCAAAGCTGGTGATCGACCGCACCAAATACGGCATGAGGTTCCGCTCCGGCAATTTCTTTAAAAACCTGGGCGAAACCCTCATTTATAACGATTTTGACCTGTACGTAAGTTTAACCGCCAAAGCTGTTGAAGAACCAGCCTTAGCATAATACATAAAGCCATGCCATACATTAAAATTGAATTGACCCGCGAAGGCGTAACCCGCGAGCAAAAACAAACCCTGATAAAAGGCGTCACCGACCTGGTGACCAACACACTGAACAAAGACCCGCACCTCACCCATGTAGTCATACAGGAAGTAGACCTGGACGACTGGGGTTACGCCGGCGAGCAGGTGTCGGTTCTGCGGGAAAAAGGGATAACAGCCGATAAAAAATAACGTCATGAAACCACAAACGATCATAATAACCGGCGCATCATCAGGCATCGGGAAGGAAACAGCCCGTTATTTTCTGCAGAAAGGCGATAACGTTGTTATTAACTCCGCTTCGCGTGATAAACTGGAAAAAGCATACAACGAACTCGGAGCAGGCGATAACCTGGTGATGGTTGCAGGTAATATAAAGGAACGGGCAACCGGTGAAAAATTACTGGCTGCCGCATTAAACAAATTTGGCTCGGCGGATGTGCTGGTGAACAATGCCGGAATTTTTGAAACCAGGCCCTTCCTGGAAGTTGATGAAAACTACCTCGACCGTTTTCTGGATACTAACCTTAAGGGTACATTTTTCACCACGCAGGCGGTCATTCCGCAAATGCTTAAACAGCGCGGCGGCGTGGTGGTTAATATAGGCACACCTATGGTTAATCATGCGTTTGGCGGCGTCCCGGCAACGGCGCCATTAAGCTCAAAAGGCGCTATCCATTCGCTTACCCTGCAACTGGCAGCCGAATTCGGCAAGTACAATATAAGGGTGAACACGGTTGCACCCGGGGTAATACGCACGCCAATGCACGGCGGCAATGGCGACGAAAACGCCGGTCTGCACCTGCTTAACCGCATTGGCGAGGCCGGAGATGTTGCGCAAATGGTTTATACCGTCGCAAAGAGTACCTTTATCAACGGCGCCATTATTAACGTAGACGGGGGCATGGCGGCGGGACATAATCTTTACTGATAAAAAAGCTTTTAACAACCGCTTTGTTGCCTGTGGTCTGCCGGCATCAAAAGCAGAAAACTCAAAAAAATGGAAACTCAGCAAACAGAAGAAATAGCCATTTCAAAAGTGTTGGAAGACTATTATTTTAAGGGAATTTACGAAGGTGACATCCAAACCCTGAAAAACATCTACCATCCCGGCACCTTATTGTTCGGCGATGTAAAAGGTCAGCCTTATGCAAAAACCCTACAGCAATACCTTGATGGCGTAGCCAACCGCCAAAGCCCCAAAGACTCTGGGAAACCTTTTAAAGGCGAGGTTATTTCTGTGAATGTCATCAACTCGATAGCCGTGGCCACAGTACATGTAAAAATGTACGACTTTAATTATGAGGAGTTCCTGTCTTTTCATAAAATTGACGGGCGGTGGCTCATTGTTAATAAAATGATCAGCGATGTTCAGCAATAATTCAGCAGGCAATGTGGTATAACACTAAAGTAACAGCAGCCCTTGGGATACAGTATCCCATTCTGCAGGGGCCATTCGGCGGCAACTTGTCTTCGGTGGAATTGGTTGCAGCGGTATCCAATGCAGGCGGTTTAGGAGGATACGGGGCATATACGCTCAATCCGCAGGAGATAGTTGACATCGACCGTCAGCTTAAAGATGCAACCGGCAAACCCTATAACATCAACCTTTGGGTAAGCGATACCGACGCGATTGATAGCGACGTGCCTGACGAGCAGTTTGAGCAGGCCAAAAAGCTTTTTAAACCCTATTTCGACGAGGCCGGAATACCCCTGCCTGAAAAACCCGCACAGTTCAAGTCCCGCTTCGAAAACCAGGTGCAGGTGATACTGGACATAAGGCCAAAAGTGTTCAGCTTCATGTTTGGCGCGCCTTCGGCAGATGTGCTGGAGCAATGCCGCAGGCTGGGCATTAAAACCGTGGGCGCAGCTACCACATTGGATGAGGCGATATTTCTGGAAAACGCGGGGGTAGATATGATCATTGCCTCCGGGTTTGAGGCGGGCGGTCACCGGCCGTCGTTTCTGGCCTCTGCTGAATCATCTGCCATGGGCACATTCGTACTGCTGCAACTGATCAGGGAGAAAGTCAAGCTGCCCATTATCGCTGCAGGAGGTATCGCCACCGGCAAAGGTATTAAGGCTGCACTAACCCTTGGGGCCGACGCGGTACAAATAGGCACCGCCTTTTTAGCCACCGACGAATCAAACGCTTTGCCAGTGCACCGTAAAATGTTATTCTCTGATGCAGCCCGGTACACTACCCTGTCGCGGGCGTTTACCGGCAGGTTAGGGCGGGGAATCACCAGCCGCATCGCTAAAGATCTGCTCCATAAAGAAGCCGGGTTCCTGCCCTTCCCATTGCAAACCACCTTTATGTCTCCCCTCCGCAAAGCCGCCCTCGACCAGCAAAAATGGGACATGATCCTGTTCTGGGGCGGGCAAATAGCGCCGATTTTAAAGCATACCAAAGCGAAGGAACTGATGGCAGCCTTGGTGGCGGAAATGGATGTTTAAATAAAGCAGCCCGCCTGTTTTACAAGCGGGCTACCGGTCTGGTTGTTATGCATGTTGTCTACCTGTCCTGCGCGGCACGAGAAACCTTTGCGCTTTTGGCCGGCGCATCATTCTCGTGCCTGAAGAGGGGTGTTTTATAAATCACGTTCAACTGGCAAATCACTATTTGTCACGAGTCTCCATCCTTCTTTCCATTTGGCATTAGCATTAGTACCAACGTAAAATTCTTGTGTTTTGACGAATTCTTTTTTTATAGTCTTAGAAAATTTATTAAACAAGTTTAAAGAAAATGGATCGGTTGAAATAGTCCCTATACTGCCTGCAACCAAAATATTATCTTTAAAAATTCCGGAAGGCTTAAAAATAACGCTTTTGGGATTATTATCTTGATAAATTGCGTACCGTATGCCACCTTTATTAAGGTATATTTCGCGTTTTCGAATATTATCTGAGTCGGGAATTATTGCATAAAATCTATTTAAAACCCAATCACCATGCTCAACTGAACCTAAATTTGGTAACTGAGCAAAAGTAGAGTAAATCGGAGTATCGAAAAAGTCGAATGTACCTGCTTCGCAGTACTGGATATTTTCAGATAGTTCTACAATTTCTAAAAGATTCTTGATATCAGTTAGATCCGAAAAGAAAAATATTTGTTTTGTTGCCATTTTATGTTCCCTTTTTTGGTATAAGCACCAAATGTCCTTTTACAATTTGTAGCCTTATTCTGCTAGCATTCGTTGCCTCCCGCGTTGTAGGCATGCCATTTCGTCGAATGTCGATAGTATTTATTCTCAGTATAACATGATCTTTCCGTGCTGTGATGTCGACATATGATCCTCCTGAACGGCTTCCTCTTATCACCGGGGGAAGGTATTCTTCTGGAAGCCTTCCGGCTCCGTTAATTATCGTCCAACCTCTCTTTTCCAACTCAGTTCCCAGATCATAATTATGATCTCTGGTCGATTGTTTTCCAAGTCGCCCTGCCTTTTTGAGTACCCCTTGGATATATTTAGCATGTTCAGCTTCTTCTGCTAATTCTTGTTCACGTGCTGCTAATTTACTAAATTTAGCTGATGGACTTTCTTCATCTTCATCTCCTGCCTGTCCTTCTGTTATAATCATCATCAGAGCATCAGCCCCGGCTACCATTGCGTCTCTTTCGGCTTGAGCAACCCTTTCATCCGCTTCCTTATCTTCTTGCTTTTTGTTATCGCCCTTTTTTTTATCTTTTTTATCGTCTTTCTTACGGTCGTTTTTGTCTTCCTGTATTTGATTCGCGAGAAAATCTCTGGCTGCCTCACCTTCCAATGTTATGTCGCTAGCGTCCATTCCATCGGGATCAATCATTCTCATTGGATTGTTTTCAACGTAGTTATATGGTGAAAACCGCCTGTTAGTTTCAGCTAAGGGATCAACCCCACCCCATCTGCCAACTACTGCGTCATAAAACCTGGCGCCATAGTCATATTCAGCTAAATCCTGCTGATATTCCTTTCCATTATATTTATATTTATTATCAGGGCTTGGCACCAGATTTTGGCTATATGTTATTTCCCTTCCAAAGGCATAATAATCGCTAAACTGCTGTATGTCTGCCCCACTAATTGTACCGCTACTTTTGCCTGCAAATATAGCTCTTACATTGCCTAAATGGTCGGTAACATTGTATTGAAAGCTTACAGCGGCTGTACCATTTGGTATAGCCCTGCCTTCTGGCGTATTAATGAATTCCAGTGTTGCTGCCCCGGTACCGGCATATTCCAGGCCATCATCATAAACACGATTCTCATTCACAGTGGCCCCCGTTTTTATAATACGCTGCAGTTTTTTTCCGGTCGCATCGTAAAAATATTGAATAGTCTTGGTACTTGTAGTTACCAGCGATGGTAAATTTAGCTCATTATATACCATCGGTGTGGTCAGCATCTTTTTTGTATCGGTTATTATGCTGCCATTGGTGTTATAGGTAAATGTACTTGTTTGTGATTCGCTTACCGTACCGTTATCTGTCACAGATAGCAGCTTATTTCCCCTTATGCTGGCCGATGTGTAATTGTAAGCAAGGCTGTTTAACGGCGTGGCAGATGTACTATTCTTTCGCACAAGTGATAGTATATTACCCAAATCGTCGTAAGTAAGCGTTTCGTTAAATGCATTATTGCCAAGCGCTGCCGAAATAGAAGAAGCCAGGGTTAAACGATTCATCGCATCGTAGGTATAGGTGAATCCTTTCTTTTCCTGCGTTAATGTCAACGATGACGGCAACTGGGTTTGCCACATTACGCTCCTGATATTACCATTGTATTGCGCCGTACCGCCGTAGCTATTATTATCTTTCTCGTAATCAATCTGCTCCGAAAACACGTCGATTACAGGGCTATAGGTTTGATCGGTTAAGGTCGTGGGATCGTTTATTTTAACCAGCCAGCCGCGGGGATTATACCGGTAATCGATATGCTGCAGGAACGTACTATTATCCGGATTGGATGCCGTATTGATGCTATGCAGGTGCTTTATCTTTGCCTGACCTGCTTCGTTGTAATCAATTTTCGAAAGTTTAATTACTCCGCTATTGCCCGTTGATGAAATGTATTGCTGTTTAACCAATAACGGTCGTTTTTTATGATCATAAGCCGTCCAATTATTAATGGTTAACTGCACAGTTGGTGCTGCGAGGTAATGTTTGCGAATTGCTTGAATGGGCAGCGATTGGAAGTTGTACTGGTTTTCCTGCGTATCAAATTTAGTTCCTGACAATGTACCTGCTTCATAGTTTTGGCTGATGGTTTTTACAGTTCGCCCGTAAGTGTCATAATGGTCAACCGTAAAAATGTAACTGCTTGTACCTAAAATGTTAGCCAATGTCGCCGTCGGCAGGCTCCTGGGTTGCTGATGCAGAGTGTCTAAAACTGCAGGGGCGGTAAAGTTAGTTGCCGATGGATTCACCGCTGTATTGCTGATAACTGCATAAGTATCATAATAGGTAGCGGAAAGCACTTTATTACCTGCTCCTGTACTTATATCCGGGTAGCTAGCATGTGTATAACCATAATTAGAAGTGGCATTTGTAAAACTCTCCCAAAGATTACTGGTGTTAAGGTCGGCTGCCGCTTGAAGTGTACTTCTGTTTGAAGCACTACTGTACTCACCGGTCATTACCACTCTACCCAGCGCATCATATTTACTCACCATCCAAATACCTTTACTTAACTGATTGGCATCCTGGCTCAATATCATTTGGTCAAGCTTATCATAAACTATGTATTGCCATCCTTGTCCAGGTATCTTTTTTTCGGTCACCCTGTTACGGGCGTCATAATGATAGGCGTAAAAATAATTGAGGAAAGTATTATCCGTTTCAGTAAAAGACGTTGCCGGCATGCTTACGGCAACGTTGGTAACCGTGCCAACTGTTGATGCGCCCGGCAGCGGTGGTATCACGTAGCGCAGGTTGCCTATATCGTCATTAATATAATAGGTTATAATGTACGTGCTTGCTCCTGATTGTACTTTCCTTGCTACCACACGGTCATTTTTATCTTTATACAATATCGTATTGTTCGCATTTTCGTCGGTAGTGGTAACGGTATTTAACTGGCCCACACCATAGTAGCCATTTCTTGTCGCCCCATTGCCACCGCTGGTAATCGTCCAAAGTATAATATCGCTCGCCGCATTGGTGCCGTATGTGCTTTTCACTGTATGGCCGCTTGTGGCAATGCCGCTATTGAGTAGCTGCCACGCGTCGCCGGGAGCGCCCTGCTCGGTTACCCGGTTTAGGGGCGCAGGTTCAAAAGCGGTTTCGGCAAAAGGCTCGGCTATTCTTGCCACCCCGTTAGACAACTGATCGCCGGTACCGGTGGGATTGTAAAAATAATAAAGGCCGGTAGTAGCGCTTGCGGTTAAGGCATCAGCTTTATAGCCGCCGTCAGTAGCGGTACCGTGGGAATAGGTCAGGTATTTTTTAAACTCCCGATCGTAAACGTCGTATGCATTGGGAGTTACCATATCCTTACCCAAAGGCGAACCCTGGCGCTGCACCGTCTGCAAAGGCCTGCCCAGGCCGTCAAAGTAACTGATGGTAGTTTCCATCGAGTCTTTACTTGCCGCAATTGACATCCAGCCGTCCAGCTTGGTTACCGTAGTTGCCGGGCGTTTGGGCTCGCGCAGCATAATATAGTTTTGCGCGGCGGTTTGCGCCATCGCGCTATGGGCGCTAAAGATTAATATTACCAGGTAAGCAACATTAACCATTCTTTTTAATAACTGCATGGTTTTATTATAATATAAACACTTGTGTTAAAAATCTATATAGGTTACTCTGCCAGTCCGGTGCCTATGGTAATGGTCCACGGCGAGGCCGATGTCAGCGCGGCCCCGGTTATAGTATAGCTCGTCGCGCCGGTGTTATTAATCTGGTAATCCACAGTAAAGGTGCTGTTATCCACGTTAATGGCGGCCCAGCCTGTATGCCCCACGCCCGGTGTCCATACCGGGCCGGAGGTGGTGAATGCCAGGTTGTATGTGCCCGGTGTAATAGTCACCCCGGTGGTAAGCTGTGCTTCGGTAAAGGTGTATAGTACCGTACCCCCGCTGTTTTTAATTTGCAGCTGCGTTACATGCCCTGTGGGTAAACCACCGGACAGAGGCGTTTGGTTTGAATAGTTTATCTGGATGCTTGTTGTACAGGTTCCGTTGGCGTCGGCATATTCCTGGCCCTTGTCGGCAACTTCGGCCAGTGCCTGGTTATCGGCATCCGCCTGGCTTACTGTTGAGCTGTAGCTACCCGCGTTAACCGTATAAGTTACCGTGCTGCCCGTGCCCACGGTACAGCTTTTGGTAAAGGTTTGGCTTTGCACGGCATTATAATAAATCGCAGGGTTGGCTGTGTTATAATTGTAGCTGTAGTTTTTAACAATATTGCCATACAGGTCTCTTACGTTCTGCAGACGCTGGTAGCCATCATAATCGTAAGTAGTGGTTTGGCCCTTGGCGTCGATACCGGCCATCATACCAATATAGGGGTCAAAATTAAGGGTGGTCATTAATGCGTCCGATGGGTAAACTGCGATGTCATCAACTGGCGTTCCTGCGGCAAAAGCTTTACTGCCGGTGTAGGTTTCGTTATGGTAAACCCATTTTCCGCCCGTTAGCTGGAACCAGCTGATAAGGTAGCTTCCCGCAGGTGGCGTAAAGCTGACCGTAAAAGCCACATTATTGTAGCGTTTGCCTGTATGGGCCGCCCCTGCGGTAGCAGTAGCGCTGTACTCAAAGCCTTCGTAATATATTTCGTTCGATGCCGCGTTTTTTGCTTCAGCTACCGGGAACAAATTGTTATAGCTCCATATATAGCTGGTAGGCGCCCCGTATTTTTTTGATTGCGACAGCAGGCCTCCGTTTATATTGTAACTTGTAAACGTAATCCTGTCTTCATAGCTGCCTGTTGTTTTGGTTTGTATAAGCGATGGCTCATACACGCCGCTGCCAAAGTCGCTGTAATTGGTTTTTAATCCCTGCAGTAAAGTGTTGTTCTTAGTGAACGTTTGTTCAACCACTTCCGAAATATGATTTGCATTCACCATGGCCTGGTATGGTACGGTGGCGCCGGCTGCAACCATGTCATGCGGGTAGCTGAAAGACATTTTTTGATTAACACCATCGCTGCCTATAACGTGCTTTTCGCTCACCATCATGTGGTTGGGGTTATTATATACATCGTACTGTACCGTGGTTACCGGGCTACCGCCGGCCAAATCGTAATTGGTGGTAGTTACAGTGTCAGGGTATATCCATTGTGCGGTTAAGCTGTAATACATTACATCGTACGGGTCAAACTGCGAAGGAAGCGGAGGGGTGCTCGTTTGGGTGGGTTCCCAGTCCTTTCTCACCACGTAATTATCGGCAAATTTCATCAGCCGGGTATCGGTTGTGTAATGGTTAGCAACTTTGTTTACTACGGTATAAGTATGAGCGCCCTCGACGCCGCCTGTTGTAAAAAAGGTTTGTTTCAATGTTTCTAAACCTACAGGCCATCCGCCGTTCGACAATGGAACGCCGGGTATATATCGGCTTTTCACCAGCAGCGCATCTGCGCCTAACCCGCCGAGGGCATACTGGTGCTCTATACCGCCGTTAGCCCACTGTTCGCCTTTTAATTCGATAACATTGGTATACTGGATATTGCTCCCCGAGAAATAGTTGAGCGAATGCAGGGGCGTAGAGTAGCCCACAAAATAAGTACACTGGCCGATTGAAAGATCGGGACAGGCCTTGCCGTCAACAAGCAGCGTGTAATAATCGCCGGCATCCGAATGATATCTTATCCTTCCGGAAGATTGTGCTTGTGTGACAAGCGCGGCGTAAACATATTTTTTTGTAAGCGTAGCGCCGGTCAGCGGTGTTAATATATCTTTAAGCAACCTAACCCCGCCTACCTGGTAATTGGTGGTTACCGGCGGCAGTGCCACCCTGTAAAACATGGTAACGGAACCTGCTGCCGCAGCTCCGTATGCCGCCAGCTTTAAAGTATAATTGCCTGTAGGAAGATCAACCACCTGGTTAAATGTGGAGTCAACCGGGATAAGGTGATTGTAAATCTGTACTCCGCTTGAGTTTAATATACTTACTATAAGGTGCTGGTGAATATGGTCGTTGGTGCCTGTGCCGCTATAAGGACAGGACATATTGAGTGTTATATTTTGTTCGGTGTAAATATTGAATGGAAATGTTACGTCAACTTCCGTGCTGAGCCCGGTACCTGTCGCATTTTTGGTAACAAAGGTACTCGAGTACTGGCTTCGCGTTTCGTAAATAGTATTAGGCTCGTAAACCAGGCTGTCCGACCCTTTTGACGGGTAGGTTATACTGCTCAGCAAGCCGTAATAGGCATAGCTGCCATTAGGTTCGCGATTAGCCAGCGATGACGGAAATGATGGATTCACCTGCGGATCGGGACTTTGCGGCACCAGGTTGAAATTATTAACCCCATTAAAATATCCCCAATAATCCTGCGCGAAGGAAAGGCGTGACGCAATGCTGTTAATATTGTAATAGCGCATGGTGTGGGTTTGCGTTTGCATACCCGATGCAGTACGTGTTACCGCTGTTAAAAACGGCCTGTATTTAAAAATTCCGTCGCCATAGTTGTTATAATAGGATGTGTTAACTCCATAAGTATAGGTTAACGAATAGGTGTTGAACAGGGAATAGTTTGAGCGCGTGGTATCTATAAGCCCTTTATTCCAAAACTCTACCGATGTAAGCAGCGAATCGCCCGGCAGGTCGCTTCTGGTACTATATTTAAAGTTTACCTTAACAAACTTCGAGCTTATCGATTTCAGGATATAGCCCGAGCTCGTAAGCTGGCTATAGCATATCTGGTCCTCGGTACGCACGGGACATGCCGCCGAACAAGCCCAACCTGCACCTGTAGCGGGTGTACGTATCATGGTTTGCGATACGTCTGTAAAATAATCAAAGCTTACAGGCTTATAGTCAAACCATACATATTCGCCGGTATAATGCTGTACCGCTATTAAATACCAGGCTGTTGCCCATGGTATGTTGTAATTTTTACCGCAGCCGCCGCCGAACGGCGAGGTCTTTGATGTTTCTGTAGCATTTGGCCCGCCAAAATAATATTTAGTGCCCTGCGGATCAGTTATTCTTATTGTCCAGGTGGTCGTTCCGAATTCATTGTGAAAATTCGTTTCGATTTTAAGGTTGCTTTGCTCTATCTGAACTGCTTTGGTCCTGAAGCCCTGCGATGTGGTATCAGATGTAGACAGGTAAAACTGACCGGAATAGCCGTTAAAATTAAAGCTGAACAAGTCGACCTGCGTATCTTTATCCACATTTCCCTGGGCATTGGTCAGGTAGCTGTAAGTCGCCGCGCTTCCGTCATTAAAATTTGCCGGCGGATTAAGCCAAACAGACAATTCATCGGGGTTCCCCCGAACGCTCCTGGTAATTACACCGCCGGCTTCTAGTGTCCAGCTCATTCATGCGCGCGAAGCTGTTTGATTGATCTGGAGCCCGTTGCCCGAGTTGTAAGCAAGCTGAACAGGTATATCCACCTTTCCGGACTTTAGATCTCCTAACGGGATTTTTGTACTAACCGAGCCGGTAGCCATATTAACAGGCAGGCTGCTATAGCGCGTAAGCTCAAAGGCGTTGGGCGCTGCCGGTAATACATTTGTGAGTGCAGGCGTATTAATGGAGTTTTGTCCACCGGGCATTAAAACATTCGTGGTAAACCCGCCCGACTTTTTTAGCAGTACCGTCGTGTCAGACGTTTTATTTGTTGTGTCGCCGGATGTTTCCTGGGAAAATGCTGCAAATGCAAGCAGTAAAAAGCAGCAGCATAGAATAGCTTTTTTTATCATAGTATAATGGCGTTTTGTCATAAAATTCAGGCGCAGCAAGTTATTCCGCGTTTAATATCATCGGCAAAAAAGCCGGAGAAATAAGCATAGAAGAACAAGGCGATATGCTATATATCACTTTTTAGGATGGGGATTGAATTTTCCCGGGGTACAGGGGCGGCAAATTCATGCACGCAACCTTACTGTCAAGATGAATTGCTTCTTGATTTAATTTTCATTGTTCAAATGGCTAGGTATAGTTTGACTTGTAAAAATCTTGTGACCAATGTTAGGTAATAAATCTGAACAAAGCAATATGCTGAACTATTTTTTTAGTAACTTTTTATAAACAATGTCGTCTCTATTACAAACAAAAAAATCCCGGCGCAATTAACATCGGGATATATTTTATAAAGTCAAAAAAGTCCGAAGGCTGGTAAAGGCCGGAAGACGAAAATATCAGTCAACCAGCACCTTATATAGTATCCAGTCGGTGGTTTCGTAAATGCGGCGCAGCTTCAGGGCGCTGTTGGCTTTCTTAATTACCGGCACATACCTGTCGTTAAGCTGGGTAAATCCGGTTACCTCGTTTTTAGGCGTGGCCAGCAGGATGTATTCGTCGAACTTATCGGGCGCCTCTATCGCACCCAGGTACGAGTTCTGGTAAGGCAGCGTATATTTTTGCAGGTTTTCTTTGGCCGACAGTTCCCTGGTTTCTTTAGAGAACGAAACTATCGGGAAACCAATGGCGTCGTCAACCAGCACATGCGATTCTTTGGGCAGATTATCGATAAACTTTGCCAGCTCGCGGTTTTCATCCTGCGAGGTATCATTGGCACGGTTAAACAGCACAGTAATAAAGTGTTGTTCTTCAGCTATCGATGAATTGCGCAGGAAGATGTAGCCGGTATACAGCATCATCAGGGTAAGCACCAAAACTACCGTTTTTAAGACGGTTTGCCGCCTGATGGTTTGTGCACGGTACAAAATACACAGCAAGGCCAGCACCAGGAATATCAGGTAATACTCATGAACCAGGAACACCTTTTCGTATTTGATGTGCAAAAACTCAACAAAAGCAAAAGGAGTGAGCAGCGTCAAGATCTGGTAAGTGCTATTGCGGAACAGGTAGATAGCCACCAGGATCAGCGGGCAAAACAACAGCATTCTTGCCGATATCAATACGGATGTCTCGGGTATCTGGTAAGTTGTACTGGTCGACAGGGTGTCAAAGCTCAGTTTGTCGGCCACAACCGTCCAGGTAGCGTAAGGGCTTTGGCTAAAATAATCCAAATCCTGCGCATGGGTAAGGTTTAGCAGCTTGTAGCAGATGATACAGGCCAGCGGCAGCACGAACAAAATGATGTACAGCGCGAAGGTTTTGTTAACCAGCTTACGGCGCAGCGAGGGGTTGTTAAAACTGATGAACAAACGGAAGATAGATTCCTGCTCGCCCAGGTTTAAGCTTTTGATGGTGATAGACAATACCAGCGGTATAAAGAACAGTGTAAGCCAGATGAACTTATAATCGCAGAAGATAAGCAATACCAAACTGATACTGGCGATAGATACGTGGAAAGTAGTATTGGAGCGGTAGAACTTCAGCAGGTTAAAAAAGAACATGAAGAAGAACAGCATCACCAGCGCTATGGACTTGCCCGACGTGGCCATGTACAGCACGCCCGGGTGCAGCAGGAATACGATAAGCAGTATCACCAGGTAAAAATCGTCCTTAGCGCGTTTCAGCAGCGCGCTGCTCATCAGGAAGAACAGGGCAGCAGTGATGAGGGCCGACGCGATAACAGGCGCCAGCGAAGCACTGATAGCCGAAAAGATAAACGAGGAATAAAACGGCAAAATCGGCGCGGTTAAACCCATTACCTTCAGGCGGTTACCCAACCCGTCAATAACGATTTTGGTTTTTTCGATGTAGAACATCGCCTCCTGGCTTACATAGCCAAGCTTGTTTAAATATATGCCCAGCACCAGGTAATATGCGGCAAGCAAAAAGGTGATAAGCAGCAGATATCTGGATTGATTTCTCATTTAACAACGTTTGTTGGATTGTTAACCTTACTTAAGCCGTGCTCTGTTTTTTCCCAGTAAAACGGTTTCACAATTAATTGGTACAGTCCTTTAAAGGCGGCTACCGAATGCATCAGCCAGTAAACCGGGTTGGCAATACTGAACAGGATCAGCTCGTAATAACGCCTTTTAAATACCGCCATCATGTTGATATAGATCATGAGGATGTTACCTACCATCAGGTTAAATATCGACATAAACAAGATCCAGTCGGGGAAAAGCGTACGGATGGTGGAAAGGTCGAACACGAGATAGCTGATAAAAATAGCCAGCAGGAACGGGTAAACCAGGAACGTTAGCGGCGTTGCGCCGATAAAGAAGTTAAATCCCAGGAAACCTTTCCAGCCCAGCCTTTTCAATAAGGCAACCGGGTTACGCATGTGTACCAGGTAGGTTTGCATGTAGCCCTTTATCCATCTTGAGCGCTGGCGGATCCAGTTGAACGGCTCATTGTTGGCCTCTTCGTAGGTGGTAGAGTTTACTACCGCAATTTTATAGCCCTTTGCGTAAGCGCGCAGGCCAAGGTCGGCATCTTCGGTTACGTTAAAAGGGTCCCATGCGCCAAGCTCCACCAGGTGTTCCAGCTTAAAGTGGTTACTTGTGCCGCCCAGCGGGATCGGGATATCCAGCGTATCGAGGCCCGGCAGCATATAATCAAACCAATAAGAGTACTCCAGCGTGAACATGCGGGTAAGGAAGTTCTCGTTACGGTTAAAGTAGTTCAGCGCACTCTGTATACAGATATAATTCGACGGCAGCTTGCTGAACATCGATACCACCTTTTTCAGCTGGTCGGTATCGGGGATGTCCTCTGCGTCATAAATGGTCAGGTACTTGCCGCGGGCAAAGTGGAGGCCATAGTTGCAGGCTTTAGGCTTCGTCTTTGGCATGTGGAACGGTACAACCACCACCTCGAAAATCGCGGGGAAGTCGAGGTTACGTACGGCATTCAAAGTTTTGTCGTCATCCTCTTCAATCAGCAGTTTAATGTCCAGCTTCTCGCGGGGATAATCCAATGATTGTAAGTTCCAGATCAGTTTTTTTATCAGCTTGTCTTCCCTGTAAACCGGCAATAATATGGTGTACACAGGTAATTCATCATCCACAATCTCGTGCAGGTCATGACGGGTTACTGCCTGGTGCAGTTCGAAGCGTGAGCCCATCAGCGCCAGGAACAGTTTAAACAATATCGCCACCAAAAAGAAAGAACTGATGAGGATATTGATGATAATGGAAGTATTTTTAAAGCTCACCACCAAACCTATAGTAACCAAACCCAGCAATATGAACAAAAATGCCAGCTGGCCTGTAGAGAAAGTGATGAAAGCAGAGCTGTCCGGGTCGCGGTTGAGCAACTCGAACACGGAAGATTTTACGTATTTGTCGCCTGTAAGCTTATGGCTCATCCAGGTAATATCCAGGTCGGAAGCCAGGATGATCTCCGGCTCGCAATCATAAGTAAACCTGATGAAGTCGATAAAAAGGCGGTTACTTGGGTCGGCCATTATGGTTACCACCCTGCCGTTTTCGATGCGGAGGGGCAGCGCCAGGTTCTGGTCGGCAAATTTCAACTCTATTTTGCTTAAAACTTCGTCATCATGCGCCTGTTCGCGAACGGGCTGAAATACATAGCCTGCATTTGTTAACGAGCGTTCGTAGTTTTTGCGGGAGATGTAACCGAAGTTTAATGCTATTTTAATGAACGACTGGCCCGTGCGGGCAGAAAGCTCATCAATCTTTTCCCGATCTTGCCTGGATATAAAACCATCATTAACCAAAAGTTCAGGAATTGACATACTTTTTTCTTTCAGTAAAGTGTTTAAACATTTCCGTTAAGTCAACCATAGCTGCACAGTGCAGGCGGTTGTTACTTACGTAATAAATTGGTACCGTTAATTGGTCTTCAGCCCGGAGTCTTAAGTCTTGAGTCAGAAGTTTATTACTGACTCAAGACTTAGGACTTTAGACTATCGACTTGAAAAAATTAATCGTTATATAATTCCTGTGACCTTTGAACCCTTGAACGAACGAACAGGAATGAAAGCAGTATCAGAACCAGTATACCCAGCAATATGTACAGGTTATATTGCTCCCAGAAACGGGTGATAGCGTTTTTGGTATCAACATACTCAACGTTATCGCTTGATTTGTTGATGTTGAAAAGGTATTTGTTCGAATTGGCATCGGTAACGCACACGTTGCTCGACAGTGTTGAAAGCTGCTCGGTAATAGAACGCGAGGCGGCCAGGAACGCATCGGATATGTGCGATCCGGTTGCAGTGATTACCAGGGTGGCGTTATTGCTGCGACCGTAGAATATCTGCGCCAGGCCATTCGAAGTAGTGTCAGACAGTGCGTAAACCTTGTTGTGGTTCTCGGTGCTGTATATCCTGAAATTCTGTTCGAAACTGATAGGTGCATCAGGGAATTTCTTCAGCAACTGGTCGTCTTTACTTAACAGGGCGATGATGTTATATTTTTTCAGGTCGCCGTCAGGAACGTCAGACGAGTAAGCAAACTCAGGGAAATTATTTGAGTTGATGTTGTTGTTCAGCTCATAGATGATCTCGCCGATTGCTCCGGCAGCATATTTAGCATACTCTTTTGTAACCACAATTTTAGTGGTACCGGTGTTGAATGCTTCAGGATACTGGTAGAAGCTCAGGTCGTTTGAGATGAACGGGTTTTTCGACTCCAGGTATGACTTGTCAGCATCAACCTCGCCAAAGAAATTGATGAAGCTGTTTTTACACAAGCCATTGGTTGGGAAGAAGCGGAACTCAGCCTCAAGCGTGTTGTATTTATGGTGCTGGTAGCGGTTAATGGTTACCGAAGTATTCAGTTTGCCTGATGCATCCAGCTTCTCGCTGCTGATCAGCAAACCGTTCAGGTAGATATTAAAATAACCTCTGTCGCCCGGGTTTAAGCCGCTGTAGTTACCTATAAAACGGATCTCCACTTCTTTTGGCGTAAAGTTAAAGTCGCTGTTTTTGAAAGTGAACGCGCTCTTTAATGAACCGATACCGGATAAGAAGTCGCTGCTGCCGCCGATTTGTTTTAACGACAGTTTCGAGCGGTTTTGATCGGTATTTTTAAAGAAGGTATTTTCAGCTTTGTCAATCAGCAGGTAATCGCCGAAGGTTGAGTTTAAAATATTGATGTTACCCAAAGCAGTGATCGCCTTATCGTAGCCTGCATCGTCGCCGCCGCTTACAAATAATATCTCGGCAGGCGAGCTTTCGGTAGCCACAGATTTTTGCGGAACCATTACACCTTTTTGGTTAACCATGGTGGTAATGGTGTCAACCGATGTCGACATCGATTTTGAAAGGTACAGGATACCTTCGTTTGACTGCGGCGATACCTTGATCAATGAACGCTTATCCTCAGGAAGGGCGCCCAAGGTTCCTACCTGGATGTAGTTCTTAATACTGTCGGGCAACTGGCCAACCGGGTACACCAGGATTTTTTTGTTGTTGGTGCGCTTTAATCTTGCATACGCCCAGGCTACTGCCTTCAGGTCGTTCAGGCTTGGCTCGGCAGGGTACACGATAGCCCTTTTCGACTCAAAGCAGTTACTGATGTTTACATCGGTAAGGCCTGCTTTGTTTTTAACCAGCGACAGGTAAGAGTAATTCTTTACCTTAAGCCACATGGCGGGGTTGTCAAGGTCCTTACAAATGTCGTCGGTGATCGTCAGCAGGGTTTTAACCTGGATCTTCAGGAAATGATCGGCCGACAGGTTCTCGCGGGTAAGGTTCAGTGTTACCTTTTGAACTGAATCTGCACCCAAACGTGAGCTGTACACCGGGCGGTCGTTGATGATTATATTGATAAAGGAGTGATCCTTTAACAGAGCTTGCGACGGCTCGAAATATAATACCAGCTTACTGCCGTTCATTTCCACCAAAGGCGAAATCTTAACGTAAAAAGAACTGGCGCCGCTCATTCCATAAATGGCGTCATCATCATGCCCCAGCGATTTGAAGGACACAATGCTTTGGGCCAATGATGCCTTACTTAAAAGAAATACAAGGGCTAATAAGGTAAAAAATTTGTTCATTGGTTTTTGATATTAATTTACTACGTAAAATTCTACTCTAAAATAATTCCCGTGGTCGTCGCTCCTGTAAGTAAGGTCGCCGCCCATTTCCTGTGTCATCAGCCTGGCGATGGAAAGACCTAAACCTACCCGGTTTTCAGAATGCTCCGATGCCTCGCTCAGCGCGTTCAGCTTATTGAACATTACCGCGAGCTCGCCCTGGCCGATAGGGATGCCTTCGTCAATTATCTCGAACACAAACTTGTTGCGGTCCATACTGGTAACTACGCGGATATTATTATTTGTCTGCGAAAACTTAATAGCGTTCGACAGCAGGTTTTGAAACACCTGCCCGGCAAAAACCCGGTCGAGGTTAACGTTAATGGGGTGTTTGGCCGTGTTGTCAATCAAATGAATATTCTTCATCTGCGCCGTTTCATGCAGCCCCTTTATCACATGCTGCACTTCGGCATTTATATCAAACACCTCCAGCTTAAACCGTATCTCGGGCGATTCGATCTCCTTAACATCCATCAGCTTGTTCAGCAGGTACTGCATTTTTGTGGCCGCCTCGCCTATGTAGCCGGTAAACTCCACCTGGTCTGAACTCAGGCGGTACGACTCTTCCCTGATCATGTTGTTACTCGTGATGATAGAGCCCGTAAGGTTCTTCAGGTCATGACCCGCTATATGGATGAAGTTATTCTTCTGGTTGTCCAGCCTGCGCAGCTCTTCGTATTGCGCATCAATAATGTTGTTCTTTTCGGCGATATCACGGTTCTGTTCTTTCAATTGCTCGTTCGATTTACTGATCAGCAATTGTGAGCGCACATCCCTTTCAATAACTTTATAGCGTGCGCCCGGCACAAAGCACGATACCAGCGCGATAATAACGAACACCGTGCCCCCGTTGGCCACAACAAGATCCAGGTTGTACTGGCTAAAGAGAATAAAGAATATGCTCAGCAGCACCAAAGCACATACCGCCTGCAGTACCGAGTTAACCGGTTCCCAAAAAACCATCAGGTTAAAGAACAGGAATATAGCGCCATACATCAGGTAGTAAACGTTTAATACCTGCAGATCCACTATATTACACAGCATAGCCGATGTGGCCGATATCAGGAACAGCGAGATGTGCAGTAACGTGCGGAAATTGTAATTTCTGCGGTTAAACAAACTGTAGAGCGCCAGTATAACAAGGTCGGTAATAATACGTACGATAAAGAACTGCAGCCAAACAGGGTTAGCGAAGATGAAATCAACAATGCTGAACAGCGGGTAAACAAACAATACCATCCAGATGATATTATTGGTTTGGTACCAGGCCTTTTTCGAGATTTCCCTGTTTAGTTCTTCTTTTGTTAGTTGGACAAACATCAGTTAGTTTTCTTAAATTATGATAGAATTTCTGTTATCTATAAATTTAATTCGTTTAAAATAAACCAAAATATTTAACACGCTATTACACATGTTTTACACATATAAACATATCATTTGCCTTACCCCCGCCCTGCTTAAAAGCACAATTATTTTTATGCTCACTTTTTATATGCACGCTGGTATAGCAAAAAACAATCCAAGCGCCCCAAATCCCCGCTTAACGGCCTTTAAGCGTGCAAAAAGCCTGGATAACGGCATCAGCATTTCGTGGTACGAACAAACCTGGAATAAAGACATTTTAGCTAAAAACCCCTTAAAACCCGCCGATTTCGCGCTCTTAAAGCAACTCGGCATAAAAAGTCTCCGGCTTCCCGTGGCTTTTGCCTATTTTGAATCGCGGAATATTCCGGTTGAGCAAATAATTTCCCACATTGATAATTTTGTTGAGCAATGCCGCGTTTATGGGTTCCGTTTGATAATTGATTATCACGGGGGTAACCTGGATGATAACACCTACGCTACCGAAACCGTAAAACTGGTTGCACTGTGGACAAAACTCACCAAACATTACCGCCATGTTAACCACGACCAGCTGTTTTTTGAGCTGTATAATGAACCCCCGCACATGGACCCCCAAAAATGGAAGGACGCCGCCTACAATATTACCACCGCTATCCGTAAAATTGATAAAGAACGTACACTCATCATAGGCGCGTCGAATTACAACAGCATTTATGAATTGAGCCGGTTTGTACGGCTGGCCGACGAAAATGTTATATATACCTTCCATTTTTACGAGCCTTTTTTGTTTACGCACCAGGGCGCGGAGTGGGTTGGCGCCCAGGAAAGCACCACCGGCATCCCTTTTCCGTATGATGCAGCGCACTGGCCCGCCCTGAACCCGAAGGCAAAAAATACCGACGGCGAGAAAAATTATAACAAATACCACCTGGACGGTAACGAGCAATCTATTAAGGATAAGCTACTTATACCAAAACGATGGGCTGCGGGCTACGATGTGCCGATTTTATGCGGCGAATACGGCGTGTACAACAAGTACGCCGACCTGGACAGCCGCTGCCGTTACATTAAAGCCGTGCGGCAGACCTTAAAAAATTTAAACATTCCGGGAATGTTGTGGGATTACAAGGGCAATTTTTCCATTTTTTCCGGTGAACCCAGCATGGCTACCCTGCCGGATTGTATGCGGGATGCGATGAGGTGAGTCCTGAGCCGGGAGTCTGAAGGCTTTAGTCTGATGCTGTTTATAGCTAACTTACGCCATACTGACATCAAAGGGAGAAGAATAATGGAATCTGAAAAACCTTTGGGTTGCAACTTAACAACCTTAAAATCAGATTAAAATGTGATTTACCAACTTTAAAGCGCCAATGCTTAAATTGCCTATAGACGTTACATGCCCAATTCTGTTTTTAAAGTTTTTATAGTTGCTATCGCTCCTTGTATCTCAGTGGTAACTTCATGTTTGTTTATATCATGATGACTAAGTGGATTTAAAACTAAATTTGTGTAATGATCAATTTGTGTCGTGGTAGCTTGTGTTAAACCGCAAGCAGGATGAGTTGCTTTGTATTTTTTAAGTGATTCCCAAAATTCGTCTGTTTTCATTTTAGAACTATCCAAATAAAAAGGAACGGGTACCTTTTTACCGAAGCAGTATCTTTTCAAAATAAATTCAAAAGCTGATCTTAGATAAACGCCCGCTGCCTTGTTATCTCCTTGATTAAAAAAGTTTTCCGACGCATTTATATAGTTTTGGATATGTGAATTGAGCTTGTTTTCTCTGATTATAGGTATCTCGAAACCTTTTCTTGTCCTACGTCCGTAGAATTCATAACTTTTCCAGTCATTGTTATTGTCCAAATAAGTAGATTTTACGAATTCATACCAAGGCTTATCATAAGTGGTAATGAATACCTGATAGCCGGAGAAATCAGTATCCAAAATTTTCAATAGCGGTAATCTGTTTCCAATATCAAGACCAATGAATATATCGTCTAAAAACAAAACCTTCAAAGGCATGCCTTGAATATGCCTTTTTACCATTCCTAAATAGATAGAAATTGCTATCGCTGACAATCGAGCTTCATTTAAAAAGATATGAGGTTGTTCAATTTCCTTACTTTGATAAATGATTTTTACTCTAACATGATTTCGTTCAAAACTAGTGTAATCTGTACTCGGTCGAACCTGGGTATAATGTAAGCCTAATTGAATGTTATGACCAAATTTGTCTAAAATGGGTTGGGCATACCTTAAAATATTCTCAATACTATTTGCTTCGAAAAGCTTTTTAAATGCTTCATTGAAAGCGTTAACAGCATTATCTACATCCGCTTTCTTTTGCGCAATATTATACGTTCTTCCTTCTGTTTCTTTTTCTATGCTAGCTTTTACCTCTGTCCAAAGCTCGCCTAACTCTTTGTTGCCGGTAATTGCGACACTTTTAAAATGCTTTAAAACTCCGTCCACTAAAAGTTCGAAAAGATCTATTTCAGCACCTTTCCTTATATTGTGAATACCCAATAAATGTTTATAAGTTAAAAAGCTTTTTAGTTTAACAGCATCGCGAATGCTCGTATCTCCTGCAACATAAGTATCCTTGAAATTATTTTTCAGAGTGTAAACCTTATCGGATGTAGCACCATCTTTATCCGGATTGAAAGTTACTTGAATATGTCCCTTTCCCTTTTGCGCCCTAGTTAAAAATATATTTTCAGTTTCAAGAAAATCTATTGTTTCTAGTGAAGATTGGAAAAAGTCCTTCAATGCATAATAAAAAGAACTTTTTCCGCTACCGTTCTCACCATAAATAAATAAATTTTTGCCCTCAACACTGATTTTATATTCACCGTAAAAGGCTTTGTAGTTTTTTATTTCAATTTGCTTTATTTTCATTTAAAAGCTTCCTTAACAATCCTTACTTCTTCAATACTATCTAAGGTCTCAATGGCAAAACGGACTGGATGATTAGGGTTATAAAAACGTTCAAATTCACTCTGAATGATTGACAACTTTCGTTCATCACTCATATCATCGTTAAGTGGCTTTAAATTATCCAGGTGCTTCAGTATTTGTTTACCGGCTATCGCTACTTCGTTCTTAAAGTATAATTCATAAATTATACCATTACACAAAGACCAAAAGAATGAGTAAAGAGAATTATGTTTTTTTGCGGTAAATTCTAGATACCTCTCAAACACAACTAATGACATTTCTGAAATGGGAGGTAACGGGATTTGCCTTAGTTGTTCTGGTTTAATATTAACATCGAAGAAATAATACGAGAACCAGTAATTAATCAGTTCGGAATTCAAATAACATACTATTTCTTCAAGCAGTAGTGGACTCGATTTCTTTAACAAAATATTTGAAGTCCCTGTACCATTTACATGAAAATCTCGATCAATTGCGCCCTTTATTCTTTGTTTTAATCGCGGGTTTCTGATTCGTTGAACTAGAATATGCGGTCTTTCATAAATATAAATTGGTCTAGGTCTATTGTAACCCTCCCTTAATTAGGACTGGTGTTTTATAGACTTATTAATTCAAAAATATAATTATTGTTGTTGTAACT
>NZ_JAUMKC010000031.1 GCF_030519355.1 Mucilaginibacter sp. L3T2-6 | reverse complement strand
TTTCAATTTGCTTGATGTATCTTTCTGTAATACAGATTCTTACAAAGGTTTTACCAACTATTTTTGGCAATTATATCGTTTTTTTTATCCCGGAAAGAGGAAAAAAACCTGCCGGTGGTTGCTTCCGTCGCTTCATTTAACGTCAAAGGTAAAATACTGGCTGCCGGCGTCGCCGCTCTCTGTTAAGCCTTGTACAACGCCAACATATTTTCCGGCCAGGTCTGAGGTAAAGAAAGAAACTTTTCCCTGGGCGTTTACAGTTGGCGCCCAATACAACAGGTTCCTGAAATCCGGTATCCGGCTTTTTACCTGTGCATCGGTTTCATAAGCGGGCGAGTAAAATTGTCGCCGCAGTTGCAGTCCTTCGTAGTCAATTACCACCGCCTTAGGGTTCAGCTCAACGCCGCCAAGATCCCCTTTGTACGTAGTGAAGCTGAAGATCCCTTCATACGCCGATGGACCGTAAAAATAGCGCTCCCGGGTTACCTCCAGCTTATTAACTTTAAGCGGGTCGACAGCAAATATTTTATTGATATCAAAAATGGGCACGCCATCCAGGATAACCAATGGATCACTGTCGAGGAAGCCACGGTCGTTCAATACTTTTATATGAAATCGCCCGCGCGAGTGAACTATGTTGTCTTCAGATACATATTCACGTAAATCCTCTTCCATGGTAGTAAAGCGGGTAAAATCATCCAGCTTGTAAGTCTTGTAAGGCTTGCCATAAAACGCAGAACTATCTGCGCCAGGATCATAGGTGCGCTTAATGTTATTTGCGGAATAGATATTTAAAACCTGCACGCCTAGGCTATGCGCCTGTAATGCGCTTTGTGCGCCGTTTACAAATTCAAATTTTGGTATAGGGGTCTTCGAATATTGCTCGGAATACGGGCTTGCAATATCTATACGATAAGTGCTGTCAATCATCTCATTAGTTTGTACAACCAATTCACCCGGGCCATAAAAGTCCTTCGTGCTAAATAAAACATGCCCGGCTGAATCACTTTGCGAAGCATACACCTGTACCCTTTTTCCAGGTACCCCCATATAGGTAATAATGTCCGGCGCCGGGGCATTGGTGACTGTATTGATAACTTTAGCGGTAACAATATGCCCTTTATATTCGGGCAGATAAGTAAAGGCAGCGGGCTTATTTGCAAGTATATCTTTCCATTCAAATCGCCGCCAGCCTTGCGTCAGCATCAGGTTGTCTATAGCTTCGTCCGTCTCGGCATTCGTATTAGCAAAATAGTAATCAGGTGATTCGATGGTGCCCTTCAGATCAGAGCTTAACCATAAGTAATCAAAAATATTGCTGTCATCTACCCCTTGCAGCGAATCGACACGGTAAACAGCCATCGAAATATTTGCAGGTACCGGCTTGTTCCCCTGATCTTTTGCCAAAATATCGATGTTCACCTTTTTGCGTAAACCATATTGCTGCTGGTCTGCTATGGCGTTAATAAACAACTTTTTTGCCGGCCGTTTAAAATAAAGGCGTTCACAAACAGGTTGCTTTGCGCTGTTAAAAATGGTGATACTGGATATTCCGTCACCCAGCGTATTTTTATTTATATTGAAATTAACAATGCCATTTGAAATAGTTGCGCTCTCTGCGGCTTTCAGTTCCTGCCGGGTATGCGCAAACAAAAATACATTGCCATCAGCGCCTCTAACGGTAACATTCAACTGCGCGCCATTGTCCTTAACGCTCATTACGTAACCCTGGCTATTTATTTCAGGCAGATTTTGGGTTTGCCTGCTGCCATTTATCCAAATAATAGCCTTATAACTATTACCGGCTACCGGCGTAAACAAAAAGTTCCCCATGCCAAATTTTAACGATTTAAAACGCGCCACCGTGTCATTATGCTGATCTACAACTGCTCCCCTTACTGTAACTCCTTTACCATCTTTACCAACTGCTTTAAATGCAACTTTACTTGTTATACCCGCAACCAAGTTGCCTCCTTCCGGGAAAAACTGTATGTTATTGGCCGCTGCCGTTTCTTTCGCCGTATTACCGGGCGATTTTAGCGGATTTACCAAGGTTATTGTTTTTTCAAAATAATAGTCAGGGCTAAAATTTTTCATCCAGCTAGTATAAGCCCTGAATTTATAATTCCCGTTATTTATGGTTACAGGTATATAAAGCGAGCCATCGCCAATGCCGTTTTTCATGGCAATCTTTGCCTGTGCTACAGGGCTTTGATTATTATCCAGTATCTCTGCATACACAACCTTGCTCAGATTTAAGGGTTTATGATCGTTGCCGTCAACACAAAACACTTTGAGCCACATTATTTCGCCAGGCAAATAAGTGGTTTTATCTGTGTGCACAAATACCTTTTCCTGCAAAGCTGTTTGCTTGTATAGGTTGAAGCTGTTTTGCACTTCCTGCATCACCTGGGCATTACTTTTTAGTGCCGGCAAGGATAGACCCGCAACTAACAACAACATTGCCTTAAGTATTTGTACCGTATGCTTCATGTTCAAATAATTTACTATTTATACTTTATATCAATCCCGGTTTCACCCGGTGTATTTTATCAGTTTCTATTATTTCCAAAAATCCGGCTGCTTCTTGCTTCCCCTCAATGTACAATCAACACAATAAGGGGATGCGCCCATAAATCCAAGGGGCTTCGCCGGAGGATCGGGGCCAAAATCAAATGCCGCCAATTCTATTTTCGGCACCAGTGCCTCCACAACGTCGTTGTGACCGTTGGCATGCGGGTTACTATACCAAAACGTATCTAACTGACATTCATATGGATAAGACACCAAAAACGTAGCAGGCAGTTGCTCATTTGCAATAAATACCCGTTTTGTTGCTACCGACCCCGCGCTTATATACCCAATTACAATATCGCTGTTGGCATTTAGGTTATGAATATTGCCGGCAAGCTGTGTAGGTTCAGCATCGAAAATGCTGCCCAGCTGCTCCGTGTTCTTTCTAAGGGATTCCCAGAATTTGTAGGCTTCTGCAGTAAGTGCATATTGTTTTAACAATATACTGTACTTAGTCTCTATTTTTTCTGACGTCGACTCAATCCCAATTATCGGAGTTTGATATAATACATCGTGTGTTAATTTGGCGGTGGAACCTAAAGTAATTGAGCTGGAGTTATTACTTTTATAACAATAATATACCTGTTGGTCTGCGGTTCGCCGAACTATATCTGAACCGTCAGAAATCCATGATGAATTATATAACGAGTGAAACTTCCAGGTTTCTACATATTCGAACCTGTAGTAATGCGTATTGTTGGTTACATCATGCGCGTTCGAATAAATCTGTATTCCTTTAGCTGTGAGGTTAAACCCGATGCTGTCAATAGGCGGGGCATTTTTTACCTGTACATAATCCGACCGGTATTCATTATTATCTTTGGTAACAATATGCAGCCTGTATTTGGGACCATCACTAAGCGTGACGCCCGTTAATATATATATGCCGGGAGACTTTTCAACAAGGCCATAGTTTTTGCCTGCATCGCTCTCCACAGTTACATTGGCCTCAACCGGATTGGAAATAATTTTACTCGAAAGGCTCACGGTACGACTTAGCTTAATGGTTGTTGTGTCTTTAGTATTAATTACGCCTTCTACAACTAAATAGCTCTTAGCTGAATCAATAACTGTTGGATTATAAGGTTTCTTACACGCCATTACAATTATTACCATTACCAAAATTATCTGTCGCCTCGTCATAATCTATTATTTCCAAAAATCTGGTTGCTTCGTTGTTCCCCTTATAGTACAATCCACACATTGCTTATCAGCTGCTGTGTAGCCATCAGGTTTAATCCCTTTGCCATAGGAGGTTACAGGTATTTCAATGCCGGGAACCAGTTTTACACGCACATCATTAACCTTTGTTTTCGGGTGACTGTACCACGCCGAATCAAGCAGGCAGTCATAAGGATAAGCAGGCAGCCAATCAGCCGGCAATTGGTCATTAGCTATAAATACCCGCTTTACTGCCACCGAACCAACACTTATATATCCAATCACAACATCGGTATTATCTTTTATGTTGTGGATATTACCGGCAAGTTGGGTTGGCTCGGCATCAAATATGCTGCCCAACTGCTCTGTATTTTTCTTGAGGTTTTCCCAGAATTTGTACGCTTCCGGTGTCAATGCATACTGCCGTACCTGTATACTGTATTTGGTTTCTATTTTTTCAGACGTGGATTCGATCTCCGTTATGGGAAGCTGGTAAAGCACGTCCTGTTTCAGCTTTGCCGTAGAGCCTAAAATTATCGAGCTGGACCGGTCACTTTGGAAGCAGTAATATATTTCCTCGTCAAAAGGCCGTACAACAACGTCATCCACACCGTTCGATTTCCACCCGGACGCGTATTGTGAATGAAATCTCCAGGTTTCCCAATAATCAAACCGGTAGTAACGAGTGGCATCAGCATTGTCATGTGCATTTAGGTACAATTGTAATCCCTTTGAGGTAATCTTAAATCCAATGCTGTCGATAGGGGGCGAATTTTTAACTGGGGCAAAATCAGAGCGATATTCATTTCCGTTATCAGCCGTGCGTATATATAAGCGATATTTATGCGAGTTACTGAGCGTGGTGTTTATTAGTTTATAAACGCCGCCTCCCGTCGGAGTTAATTCGTATGCTTCACCCGCATCGCTTTCAACGCTCACAACACCATCAACAGGGTTTGAGGTTACGTGGGCCGAAAGATTTACAGTCCGGCTCAGTTTGATAGTGGTGGTATCATTGGTATTGATAACCCCCTCCACTACCAAATAGCTTTTCGGCGAATTAATTACGTGTGGATTATATGGCTTTCTGCAAGCCAGTCCCAACAATAAAATAGCTAAGTATATTTTCCAGTGTCTCATTACTTCTCTGTATCAAAAATGAGTATTCCTTGTTTGTTAATTATGTCGCTAATTGGTGTTGTTTAAATTTATTTTTTTAACCTCACTTAAACCATAGTATTTATCAAGCGGCCAAACAGCCGCACTGTCAGTCTCGATCCTTCTAAGCTAAAACAACCGCAAATGCCTCATGCGGAGAATACGCCGCCCCTTCATCTCAAAACCTGATGTTATAATTAATAAACGGTATCGGCGCTGCAAAAATCGAAAGTTTATACCCGCTGATCACTCCGCTTTGTTCGGTAAAAAAGGTTGAATAAGCGTTTTGCCTACCCGTTAAGTTGTATACCCCAATCGTCCAGGAATTGTGCGTTAACTGGTGGACACGATGGTTGCCTTCTATGATTATCGAAAAATCCGACCTAAAGTAGTCCGGGATGCGGTACAGGTTCCTGTCTGAGTACAGAACTCTTTCGGAGCCTGCATATTCATATTTGGCTATAGGCAGCGTTATCGGTCTGCCTGTGCTGTACGATATATCAAACGATATACTGTACCGGTGCGTAAAACGATAATTGCCATTGAAATTAAAAGCATGCGGCTTATCGTAATTCGCAGGATAGTACTTGCCACCATTTATAAACTCGCCGGCATAAGGGTCGTCCTGTTTCAGGAAAGTACGCGAATAGGTGTAACTCATCCAGCCGTTCAGTTTACCGGCGGTTTTCTTAACGAGGAATTCGGCCCCGTATGCTTTCCCCTGGGTGTTAATCACATCCTGCTCAATGTGGTGGTTCAGCAGCAGTACAGCGCCGCTCTTGTAATCCAGGTAATTGCGCAGCCGTTTGTAATACACTTCCACCGACATCTCGATGGTATTATTTTGTGCATTCTTAAAAAGTCCTAATGATACCTGGTCGCCGGTTTCCGGCTTCACATTTACATCGGTAAGTTGATAAACGTCTGTCGGCGATATCGAAGTGGAATTCGACAAAAGGTGCAAATATTGGTGCAGGGTATTGTACCCCGCCTTAACAGAAAGGTTATCGCTCAACAGGTATCGTGCCGATAACCTGATATCAGGCCCAAAGTAGGTTTTTATAAATTTACCATTCGGATAACGGGTACTATCCAAAACGTTATTAGGCTCCTTAGGCAGGTTGGGCGCATAATTATTAACTGTAGCGGGGCCCAGGTAATTATACATGTTTAGCCTAACCCCGGCGCTAATAGTAAGATTATCGGTCACATCATACTTGTCACCAAGGTAAATAGCGCTTTCCAGGCCCTTTTCAGGTGCAATTACGTCGGGATTAATTAACGATTTTGGTCCGTTCGGCTCAAACGTACCGGGGTTTATTTTGTACAATATCGAGTTTAAACCAAAGTTTAAAGTGTGCTTATTATTAAGATAATAGGTAAAATCCGATTTAAAGTTTGATTGGGTTACATTAAAGCCCAGATCATAGGCATTTACCGGGTTTGCGCTGCTTGATACATCATACTGATACCTGTCAATACCGGCCGACAACAGGTTATACAATTTATTGTTAAAATTATGCTTCCATTTCAGATTCAGGTTTTTGTTACTGTATTTATAGGCGGTATCGCTGTTTAGCTTAAATTTATCCTGGCTCAGGTAGCCGCTCAGGTATATATTGTTCTTTTCGTTTACCTGGTGACTTATACCTAAATTAAAATCATAAAATGATGCCTGGCTGTGTTTATATGATTCAGGCAATAGTTTTAACAGCCAATCAGAATAAGTGGTACGCCCGCCAAAAATAAACGAGGTTTTATCTTTCACAATCGGACCCTCGACATTCAGCCTGCTGGTTAACAATCCAATACCGGCCGACCCTGTGAATTTCTTTTTGTTGCCCTCGCGGTTGGTAATATCGAGTACTGATGACAAACGCCCGCCAAATTTTTCCGGGATACTGCTTTTATAAAGCTCTATATCTTTTACTATATCCGGGTTAAAAGCTGCGAAAAAACCAAAAAAGTGTGCCGGGTTGTAAATGGTGTTGCCGTCAAGCAAAATCAGGTTCTCGTCGGCCGCGCCGCCCCTAACGTTGAAGCCGGTTGTCGCCTCGCCTACTGATGTTACGCCCGGCAGCGTAAGCACCACTTTCAATACGTCGGCCTCCCCAAAAGCGGTAGGTATCTGCTTTATATTTTTTATATCCAGTCTTGCCAGGCCAAGATCTGTGCTCCGTACATTAGCCACCTTTTCGCCCGAAATTTTCACCTCCTTCAGGCTGTTGATCTGTTCCTGCATCTCAATGTTCAGCTTGCCGTCGGTATATAAAATTATCTGCCGACGCGTGTCTTTCATGCCAAGGCCCCGTATCAGTAACGTTTGCCGGCCACGCGGCAGGGTTATCGAATAATAGCCGAACTGATCGCTGGCAGCTCCTGTCTTCGTGTTCGACACATAAATAGTCGCGCCCGTTACTGCCTCTCCCGATTTAATGTCCCTTATATAACCGCTCAATATGGCCTTGCCGGCCTTTATCGTGTTGGTTTTTACCCCAATTTCATATAGTTTGTTTTCCGTGGTCGCCTCGGTTACTTTTTTTTCGGCTTCGGCGGTGTAATCAGTTACCGCAGCAGCTCCGCTGGTTTGTTCGCTGTGGCGTAGTGAATATCCCGGCGCCAGTTCCGTACGTATTTGCCTGTTTTTGGTTATAAAAACCTGTTGCTGATCAATGGCATATACGAAAGCTGTCTTTTTAAAGGCCTGATCCAAAATCATGCTCAGGGGCTTTTTAGTCACCTTTACGGTAACCCGTAAGCTGTCAAACTGGGCCGGATCGTAATAAAAGTGATAATCGCTTTTTGATTCTATTTCATTTACAACCTGCGAAATGGTCGCCTGCTGGAAGTTTACGCTAAATAATTTTACATTACCTTGCTGTGCGCTGGCTGCCTGTAAAAAAAATAGTAAGCAAAAACTTGCGAAGTAAATTTTCCTCATATTAGTTTGATAAGTGGTCGTACCAGTTTGCAACTTTAACCATAGCTTCTTCGGGTTTATCTTTAAAATCTATATTGTTGTCTTTGATGAATTTCCGGAGCGCGGCTTTCCTTTCCTTAAATAAAGAGAGTACTGACCCTTTACCGCTGACGCTGTGAAAAACATTATTCTTCCTGATATAGAAATAATTTTTGACGCTGAAATAATACTCAACCAGGTTTGATGTGCTGGTGGATGTCTGCATGCTTTTGGTATACCTTGCCAGCACTTCAGATTTACCGGCATATAATTGCCGGTAATAGGCCGGTTCCAGCGCCGTATTATCCGGCAGCGTATCTTTACTGATATTTATGAAATGACTGCCCAGATAATCAAAAGCAGTAACCTTCTCTTTGTGTAGTATAAATTTCGAAATATGGTTAGGAAATAAACCAACAAGCTGATCGGTATTCACATCGTACAGCAGCGACATGTTATTATATAACGTTCCGTCAAAATAAACCGAGCCTTTAGAAAAACCGTTACTATCCTGGTAATAGGCATTCCCTTTTATATGCGGATCATAAAAATAATATTCAGGTCCTGAATATACAGGCGCCTGAATATTCAGCGCATTGTTGTAGAAAGCCACCGCATTGTTAAAAGCGACTTGTTGCGAACTGCTGTCGGCGCGGGCCGCTTGCGCGGAACAATTTGTCCCTAAAAAAGCACAAAATATGATTACCACTAATGACAGGTAAATAGGTTTACTCATTGATCCAGGTAAGTTTATTAACAGTTAAAAACTGAAAATACGCCACAAAATATTAATAAACAAGCATTTCCGGCGTTTTTGCAAAAAAAAACTGTTTTTTTAGTTATAAAACTAAAAATCGTGCTGTGTCGCTATGAGTTTGTTTTAACAATGTTACAAAAGCCTTCCGTCCCCAACGAGTAAAACAATAAAAAAAGCCCCGCGCAACTTTCGTTGGCAGGGCCTTAATTTGTACTTATGTTGCGTTACAGCTTACGTTTTACTTCTACGTTTTCGTAAGCTTCAACAATATCGCCTACTTCAATATTATTAAAGTTGTTGATGTTCAAACCGCATTCGTATCCCGCTGATACTTCCTTAACATCATCTTTAAAGCGTTTTAACGACGCCAGCTCGCCGGTATAAATTACGACGCCTTCGCGGATAATGCGTATCTTGCTGTTACGGGTAATCTTACCATCAAGCACCATACAACCTGCAATGGTACCAACCTTGCTGATTTTGAAGGTTTCGCGTATCTCAACGTTCGCAACAATCTTTTCTTCAAAGGTTGGCGCAAGCATACCTTCCATTGCAGCCTTTATTTCGTTTATCGCATCATAGATGATCGAATAAAGCCTGATGTCGATCTGTTCCTGCTCTGCCAGTTTACGGGCGCCACCTGACGGACGAACCTGGAAGCCGATGATGATCGCATCAGAAGCTGACGCCAGCAATACATCGGATTCTGATATCTGCCCTACCCCCTTCGAGATAATATTTACCTGTATCTGCTCGGTTGACAGTTTTAGCAATGAATCAGACAATGCCTCTATTGAACCATCCACGTCGCCCTTAACAATAATGTTAAGTTCTTTAAAGTTACCAACTGCCAAACGGCGGCCAATCTCATCCAGGGTAATATGCTTCTGTGTACGCAGCCCTTGTTCGCGTTGCAATTGCAAACGCTTATTTGCAATTTCGCGCGCCTCAACCTCGCTTTCAAGCGCATTGAATTTATCGCCGGCTGTTGGCGCACCCTGCATACCCAGTACCTGTACCGGTGTTGAAGGGCCTGCGCTGTTAACACGCTGTCCGCGTTCGTTGGTCAACGCCTTAACACGGCCGCTGTAACAACCTGCCAGTATCGGGTCACCTACTTTTAAGTTACCTGCCTGTACCAGTACGGTAGTAACTATACCGCGGCCCTTGTCAAGGGCAGCTTCAATTACAGTACCTACGGCTCGTTTATTAGGATTGGCTTTTAATTCAAGCAACTCTGCTTCCAGCAATACTTTTTCCAATAGCAGGTCTACGTTCAAACCTGTTTTGGCCGATATCTCCTGCGACTGATATTTACCACCCCACTCCTCAACCAGGATGTTCATCTGCGACAACTGTTCGCGAACTTTATCTGCATTGGCGCCCGGCTTGTCAATCTTGTTGAACGCAAAGATAATCGGTGCACCTGCCGCCTGCGCGTGGTTTATGGCCTCGCGGGTTTGCGGCATCACACTATCATCGGCGGCTATCACTATAATTACTATATCCGTTACCTGGGCGCCCCTCGCACGCATCGCAGTAAAGGCTTCGTGGCCTGGCGTATCCAGGAAGGTGATCTTACCTTTGTTATCAGGCAATGTTACCTCGTAAGCGCCAATGTGCTGGGTAATACCTCCCGCTTCGCCGCCTATAACATTTGTTTTACGTATAAAGTCAAGCAATGATGTTTTACCGTGGTCAACGTGGCCCATTATGGTCACAATCGGTGCACGAGGCACCAGGTCTGCCGGATCGTCAGGCTGGTCAAGGTTAGCCTCCTCGTCCTGTGGCTTAACAAAATCCACCTGGTAACCAAACTCATCGGCAACAATGCTCAGTGTTTCGGCATCAAGCCTCTGGTTGATCGATACGAACATGCCGAGGCTCATGCAGGTAGATATAATCTGTGTAACAGGCACATCCATCATGCTGGCCAGCTCATTCGCAGTAACGAATTCAGTAACCTTCAATACTTTCGACTGAAGTTCCTGCTCCATTGCCAGTTCTTCGGCACTTGCAGCCACATCGTCACGTTTCTGACGGCGGAACTTTGCACGCTGGGCAAACTTACCTGATTTACCGGCGCCGCTAAGGCGTGCAAGTGTTGCCTTAATCTGGTCTTGTATATCTTTTTCTGAAGGTTCTTCCTTAGATACATTGCCCGGAGGCGCATGCCTGTTACCTCTGAAATCAGGTCGGTTGCCGCCTCCCTGGTTAGGTCCTCCCTGTCCGGGAGCATTTCCCCTGTTCCTGAAATCAGGGCGATTGCCGCCATGCGGTTGCTGCGATCCCGGAGGATTTGGCGCAAAACTTTGTGGGTTAGGCCCCTGGTTATCTTTACGCTTCCGTTTCCGTTTATGGTCAGCAGCGCTATTAGCATTAGATGACGAAGCAACCGGGTTACGTTTTGACGCATCCACCGGTAACTGTATTTTGCCTATTACGTTCGGGCCTGTCAGGCGTTCCGCCTTAGCACGAATTACTTCCGGCTCCTGTGGCTCATCAGCCGGTGTTTCAGGTGCAGCTGCAGGGGTTTCCGCAACAGGCTCAACTGCGGGCTGCGGAGCCTCCTCTTTTTTAACTTCTTCGGCTTTCGGCTCGGGTGCTATTGTCTCTTCCGGCTCCTCCTTCACAGGTTCAGCTGCGGGCTGTGGCTCAACAGGTTTGGTAACCTCCTCTTTGCGGGCAACCGGCTGTTCAGCCTGCGCTGGTTTAGCATTAAGGTTATCCAGATCGATTTTACCAACTACCTTTACACCCGGCAATGCGGCGGCTGGTTCCTCAGTCTTTTCAGGCTTAGGCGCTTCAACCGGTTTGGGTGGCTCAACAGGCTTCGGTTTCTCTGCCGGAGGGGTATTGTAATGACTGCCGATACCTTTTATAAGTATCTCTTCATTCTCAAAATCCCTCGAACGGCGGTGTTCAACCGGCTTTTCGGGAAACTGCGCAGGCTCATCCTTCCTTATCTTTCCAATAATTATCTGCTTAGCTTCCTCCTTAATAATTTTATCCACAGCAAATTCTTTCAAAAGCGCGCTGTACATATCACTATCAAGCAGGGCAGTAGGGTGCTTCTGCACCTTATACCCTTTTGTCGCCAAAAAGTCGACAATAGTACCAGTACCGATATTCAGCTCTTTTGCTGCTGTAAATAATTTTATGGGTTTGTCTTCTGACATTTATTATATACTTTCTCTTCCTATTTGTGCAAAAATACGATTTTAATTTGGGTTATTGCGTTTATTCAAACTCAGCCTGCAGAATTGATAACACTTCTTTTACAGTTTCTTCTTCTAAATCTGTGCGTTTTACCAGTTCTCCTACGCTTAATGCCAGTACAGATTTTGCCGTATCAAGGCCGATGCGTTTAAATTCATCGATAATCCAGCTGTCAATTTCGTCTGAAAATTCTTCAATATCCACATCTTCGTCTGTTTCGTCCGCTTCGCGGTAAACATCAATTTCGTAACCCGTTAATTTACCGGCCAGTTTAATATTATGCCCGCCACGGCCAATCGCCAGCGAAACCTGGTCGGGTTTTAAATATACAGCGGCTGTTTTTCTCTCATCATCCAGCTTAATCGATGTGATTTTAGCAGGCGATAAAGCGCGCTGAATATATAACTGCAAATTATTGGTATAGTTTATAACGTCGATATTTTCGTTCTTCAATTCGCGTACAATACCGTGTATGCGCGAACCTTTCATACCCACGCAGGCGCCTACCGGGTCAATACGGTCGTCGTACGATTCAACGGCAACTTTAGCCCTTTCGCCCGGCTCACGTACTATTTTCTTAATGGTGATCAAGCCGTCGAAAATTTCAGGCACCTCCTGCTCAAACAAACGCTGCAAAAACGCAGGCGCCGTACGCGAAATAATGATTTTCGGGTTGCTGTTCAGCATATCCACTTTATCAACCACTGCCTTTACAGTATCGCCTTTCTTAAAATAGTCAGCCGGTATCTGTTCCGATTTTGGCAATAGCAGTTCGTTACCCTCGTCATCAAGTACCAAAGTTTCCTTTTTCCAAACCTGGTAAACTTCACCGGTAACAATTTCGCCAACGCGGTCTTTATATTTTTTAAATATCTCGTCCTTCTCCAGTTCCAGTATTTTCGAAACCAGTGTCTGGCGGGCAGCCAATATAGCCCGGCGGCCAAAGCTTTCTAAAGTTATCTGTTCTATATAATCATCCCCTACTTCAAGAGTTGGGTCATACTTGTGCACCTCTGCCAGTTCAATCTCCAGGTCGTCGTCTTCACTAAACCCATCTTCCATAACCTTGCGCGTACGCCATATTTCAAGGTCACCGTTGTCGGTGTTCACAATCACGTCGCAGTTTTCGTCGGTGCCATATTTTTTTCTGATCATGCTTCTGAAAACGTCTTCCAGCACGCTCATCATCGTTGGGCGATCGATGTTTTTGAAATCTTTAAATTCCTGAAAAGAATCAATTAAATTAATATTGCTCATTTTACTTAAATGATATTAAAACTTTCGTTTCTGTTATTTTATCCATCGGAATAACGCTTTCAACAATTTCAGCCTTCTTCCCTTTTTCCTTTTTTATTTCTTCAATTAAAATCGCGTCTCCGGTAAGCCCGTTTAGTTTGCCCTCCCGTTTTGTGCCATCGGCCATCTTTATGCCCAGCGTGCGGCCTATGTTTTTAGTGTACTGCCTGGGCAGCGTAAGCGGCGTATCAACGCCCGGCGACGAAACCTCAAGGTTATAAGCAGTTTCTATCGCATTTTCTTCCTCTAAATGGAACCCCACATGCCTGCTTATGGCCACACAGTCGTCAATACCTATACCGTTATCGCCATCAACCAAAATTATCAGCTTGCCATTGCTGTGAAATTTTACGTCTACTAAAAACAGGTTTGGCTTATCCGCTATCTTTTCTTCAACCAGTTCTTTTACTCGTTTTTCGATATTCATTATCCCTTTACGCCTCAAATTTTCCGGCAGTACCGAAATGATTAGTAAAATAAAAGAGGGGACTACCGCCCCCTCTTTTTTAATTCAAATGCAAATGTAGTAATTTTATTTATAAAATTCAAGCTTTTAGTCCAAAAAGTCGATAATTCCGGGAATCCGTAAGATCAGGAGGGTTAAGGTAATCAGCTTATTAAGCTGTCTTTCGGACATTACCGGCTTTTCTGGACTGCGGCCCTTTATGGCCTCACCACCAGGTCCTGGTAACTTACACCGTCCAATCGCTTTTTACCTTTAACGTAATCCCAGATATCGCTGCCTTTAAATGTATAGTAGCGCATAAAATAGACTTGTCCTTTCACAAAAGGCGTATCAGGCGTAAAAATCACCGAACCATTAACCGGCACATAGGCGCCATGCTGCACCGGCTGATAGCTTTTAAGATCAGTATCTGCAGGCATCTTAAAAACCGGCGCCAGGCTTTCCCATACCTCCGGGATAGAATCCCGGCTTATCTCAGTTACGATTTCTTTGTCCAGGCCGGTGAATTTAATCGACTTGTTATTATTTGTAAGGCTGATGCCGATGATGGGCTCTTTCTGTTTTTCTCCGCAGGAAAAAAGCAAAAACAATAATAGCCACCGGCATTTTTTCATGATCGGATTTTATAAAATTGGCCGGAATTAACGGAATTCCGGCTGGATGTTTTTCTACTTCCTCAGCGTCGTCTCAAACAGTTTAAATATACGCTTATATTCATCCGTCCAGCTGCTGGGTTGCACAAAACCGTGGTCTTCTACCGGATAGGATGCCAGCTCCCAATTTTCCTTATGCAATTCGATCAGCCGCTGACTCAAGCGAACGATGTCCTGGTAATTCACGTTTTGGTCAATCATGCCATGCAGCATTAGCAGGTTACCTTTAAGTCCGTTTGCAAAATAAATAGGCGAACTTATACGGTAAGCTTTTTCATCGTTATATGGCTCATTTAAAATGGCTGAAGTGTATCCATGGTTGTAGTGGGCCCAATCGGTAACCGAGCGGATTGCGCCGCCTGCCGCCCAGGTATCAGGCTCGGTAAACATGGCCATCAGCGTAATAAAGCCGCCGTATGATCCTCCATACAAGCCCACATGCTTAGGGTTCACGCCGTACTTCTCAACCAGCATTTTTACCCCATCTTCCTGGTCGGTCAGGTCTTTCCCCCCCATGTGCCTGTAAATGGCGGTGCGCCAGTCGCGGCCATAGCCTGCACTGCCGGAATAGTCAATATCCAGGACGGTGTAACCATTATCGGCCAGCATATTGTTGAACATGTACTCGCGGAAATATAAACTCCACCAATAGTGTGCATTCTGCAGGTACCCGGCGCCGTGCACAAACACTACAGCAGGCTTGGCCGGGTCTTGTTTTTCCGGAACATATAACCTTGCATACACATCGCTTCCATAACGGTTTTTAAAGGTGATTACCTGTGGTTCACGCCAATTGTACGATTTAAATTCCTCAGTTACAGAGTTGGTTACTTTCACTGCCTTTGCACCGGGTTTGTTAGGCTGTATATATAGTTCCCATGGTTTATTTGAATAGGAATAACGTATAGCCAGCCATTTTTCATCAGGCGAAAGGGTAACCTCGTTGCCGCCTTTCATTCCGGTTAATTTAACAGGTTGGCCGCCGGTTACCGGCATGCGGTAAAAATCATTTACACCGGGATGCTCCATATTTGCAGTAAAATAAAAGGTCTTTTTATCTTTCGATAGCTGCAAGGTCTGTACTTCCCATTTTCCGTTGGTGAGCTGCTTTTTAGTGCTGGTGTTAAAATCGTATACATAAATATGCGCATAACCACTCTCTTCTGTCTCGTAGTAAAAGTGCGAGTTGTCAACATAACCACGCGCACCCTGGCCCGGCCCGCCAACCCAAGCCTCATTCCGCTCGCGGTCCATTAATGAAAGTGCGCCGGTAGCGGGGTCAAGACGCATTATCCAGCGGTCCTTGTTATCGTCGGCCTCAATAAACACTACAGCATATTTGCTGTCTTCGCTCCAGTATGGCCCTTGTATATTTACCCTTCTGTCCTCGTTGGCTTTGGTACGGCGCTCCAGCTCTTTAGGATAATCTTTAACATAGTCAGGCAAATCTTTTATACCGGGAAGTGTTGAGGTTACAATTTTATAAACGGTGTCTTTCCGTGTATCAAACACGTAAGATTCAAACACCGGCTGCGGATCGCCTACCTTGGTGCGGTTAGGAATATCCTCGGTAAAGCCCGATGCAGTTACATAATTCGGCACAATAGCGCTTTTTACACCCTCGGGATATTTGGCCAGGCGATAGGTAATATACCTGCCATCCGGACTGACACGCTGCGCGCCAACCGAGCGGTCATCAACAGCGATTTCTTTTAGTTTCTTAACTTCAAACTCCTTGCGTTCAACCGAGTCGAGCTTGCGGTCCTTATCCCTCACCTTTATAATATCGAATAGCTCCAGCTGCTGGGCTTTCAGCCAGCGCTCCTGCTCATTACCAGCTGCTACATCCTGGTTGGCCTTCCGGCCGCGCCTGCCCTGCGCGGCCGGAGCCGCTGCAGCTGCTGAATGCACAAAATTGGTAAGTTGTGCCAGCTCGCCATTGTGCAGGTTAAGGGAATACAAGTTATCTCCCTTCCTGAATATTACTTTGCTTTCATCGCCGCTGAATACTGCCCCGGTTTCAAAATCGGCGGTATTGGTAAGTTGCTGTATTTTGTGGCTGGGCAAATCGGATAACCAGATATCGCCGTTCTTTTCAAAAAGCTTTTGGGTGTGCTTTTTGTTCCAGTCGCCATACTCAGGCGCCATAGCGCGTTGTTCGTCGAGGCTTACTTTTACAGGTTTTATGTCTGATGGTGTTATCGCAAAAAGCGGGTCCCGGTCAGCGTTTTCGGGATTCCAGTTAAAATATATTTTTTTGCTGTCGTCGCTCCAGCGGATGTTTGACGGCGAGGTTCCGATCCACTTTGGGTCGCGCATTATTTTTTCGATGGTAAGAGGGGCCAGGCTCTGCGCAAATACGCCGCTGCACCCCGACAGAAGCAGGATGGTAAAGATTTTTCTCATGTATTTCAGTTACTGTGCGATAAGGTTGGACTGATGTAAGTTTGATGTGATCAAATAACGCATACCCACGGTTTCTTCCCACAAACTTCTTAGTCGCCTCACCCTGCCCTCTGCACAGGTGTGGCTGGCACAAGGCTTAAGGGTTTACGTCGCTATACCGAAGTCACGTTGGCTTAACCCGATTGAGTTAGCATCTTAACCTGATCAACCACTCACTAATCAACCTAATCAACCGCAAGATAACACTTTACCTAATCATTATTAATTTTAGCATCTTTTTGTTACAAAATGGAAATTGAAGGACAAGGTTTTACGCTTCGCGGATGGAAGGAATCGGATGTAACTGCATTACAGCGGAATGCTGATAACCCGAACGTATCTGCATTTTTGCTCGATAAGTTTCCTAATCCCTATACTACAGATGACGCTATTTGGTGGGTAAATCTTATGTCAAAGCAAGATCCCTTCCTGAATTTTGTGATCGGCATAGATGGTGAGCTGGCAGGCGGAATCGGCATTGAGTTACGTGCCGATGTTTACCGTAAATGTGCGTTGATAGGCTACTGGCTTGGAGAAAGCTACTGGGGCCGCGGCATTATGCCGCAAGCGGTTAAGCTGGTGGCTGATTATACATTTGCAAATTTTGACATCCACCGGTTACAGGCGGGAATATTTGGGAATAATACACGCTCCATGCGGGTACTGGAAAAGGCCGGTTTTGTAAAGGAAGGCATTTTAAAGAATGCTGTTATTAAAAATGGCGTTGTGCTGGATGAACATGTATATGGCCTTAGCAGGAACTGAGGGGATTTTGAAATTTGCCGGGTTGCAGCAACCTTAAACCATGACCGGCCTGATTTTAGCTTAAAGATATCTGTTAACTGCGAGCCTGAACCGGAGAAGGTTTTACCCTAAGAATCGTCGCCTAACTTAATACATGGCGCAAGACCAGGGCAGTACCTTACGTACTTTTACTCATTACAAAACGTATAACTCCCCTGTTGGTCAGGTAGCAACACGCTTGTCGGCCGTGGCTTCAGCCGCTACCTTTGTCATCGATAAATAATTGAAGATTATTGAACGACAGGGCGTTGGCGAGGCTCGAAAGGCGTCGCGGGCAGGGCGTTCCTAATGAATTTGCAGAAGTTTAAATAACGGTTTCAGGTGCAACCATAGCGCCACTCTTTAACTATTTGATCATTAGATATTTAATTGATGGTTGCACAAAAAAACTGTAAACCTTCTGCAACCATAATAAAAGTATAACCGGAATCCCTATGCAGGGCTGCGCGATGTGGTTGAACAGCATCGTGACGAGCGAACTGCCGGAGTTGGCGCCGGTGACAATTACTAACTTGCAAATCCGGGTTAAAGTGATTTCAGGGTTCATCTGATTGTTGCGTGCCTATTAGTGCGTTGGCCACTTCGGTTGAAAGTCTGTAATAGCTTCAAACAATTACAAATTGCGTTAAAGTGCTTGATTAGTTAACCAACTTTCCATTCAAATCCACAATCCTCGCAAAGGGATTTAAGAATTTATTGGCCAGTACGGCAAACTCCAACCTGGAGATAGGCCGGTTAACATCAAACTCTGATTTAAATTTATATTGACTTTTCCAGGCGCGCTGCATGCTTTTGTTGAGCACGGCAGGCTCAGTTAAGGTAATTTCGCTGATGAAGGAGAGCGTGTTGCCAACGGTAAATTTTTCTCCGGGCTTTTCCCTATTAAACCAAAGAAAGGCCCTCGTATAGGTTTCCTTTAAAACAGGCGCAACCTCGCCGGTATTTACCGCAGCATCCGGACTGAAAGCAAATTCAGCATGTTCGCCCTCAACAAGCCAGCGGCCCCGGAGCAGGCCGGTAGCGCCAACCTGCTGTATTGCCCGCCATGCCGGGTTATCCTGCCCAACATCGGTAAACGGCAACAGATAGCCCTTAAAATCCAATATTTCTCCTTGTATTATACGTGTATGCAGGTGGCGGGTATTGGTTTTAAAAAAGGCACAAAAGGCTGCAGTTGCCCCCACACCCTGGCCAAACTGCAGCTGAAGCGGTAAAAGCTGTATATCATTTTCTCCCGGCAGGGCTTTTTCGGTAACCAATATATTATCAGTTCCGCTAACTAAAGTTGATTTAAGCGGTAAAAAAGAAACTGCAGCTGTGGCATCCGCATTATTTGACATGGCTTGCCAGGCTGCTATCGAGGTACGGAATAACTTTGATTCTTCTGCTTCTTTACTGCTGTCGAAAATGTCCTGGAACTTACCACCGGCTTTAATTGCCACTGCGCCATCTTCGGTAGCATCTACCACCACGCGTGTTTTAACGGTAAGCTTATCGCCGTTTTGACTGAAGGTCAACTCCCAGCGGTCTCCATCCTTTTTTATGCCGGTGAATTTACTACCCTCCCGGATCGTTAGATTTTTTACCGTATCGCTGATTTTTTTTAGCACGGCAGAGGCCATTCCGGGCTCAAACTTCAGCGGGGCGTTTTGCGTCGTATCATAACCGGCCGTGCCTGCGTAAACGCCGCGCACCCGCCTTCTGAATTCCCCCCAAATACCTGAGGGGATATCTTTATTCATATTAAGCGTCACCATTTGCCCGCCTGCAGTAACGCCGCTCATTTTAAAACCATCTGCAGCAAGTACAGTTTTTACCTTGCTGCGTGCACATTGTATTGCTGCCGCCACGCCGCTGGCGCTGCTGCCAACTACCAGCACGTCGGTCTTAATTGTTTGGGCATCGGTAGCTAAACTGTAGAGTACACATACAAACAGCAGTAGTTTTTTTATCATCGGCGCGTAAATAACAGATTCAAAACGCTAAATTAGGTCAAAACCTTATGGAACCTTGCAATAAATAGTTAATTTCACCTTCAGCCGCTTAATTTTATTCTTAACCGGCGTTATCGAAACCAATCGGTGCAATCATTATAAACTATGACAGACGACAAATTAAAATTCCCCGCAGGGAAATTTGTGCCGCCGGTGTCCTACACGCCGGAAGATCTGCGCAAATGGACCAAAACCATCAAAGAATTCCCCGGCAAACTACGCCAGGCCATTCTCAATCTGAATGAAAAACAACTGGATACTCAATATCGTCCTGGCGGATGGACCATCCGCCAGGTGGTACACCATTGCGCCGACAGCCATATGAATTCGCTGTTGCGTTTTAAATGGGCACTTACTGAAGCAAATCCCACTATAAAACCCTACGAAGAAGCAGACTGGGCTTTGCTGCCGGATTACCGCATGCCGGTTGAGTCGTCTTTAAAAATTTTGGAGGGGCTACACCAGCACTGGGCAGTATTACTGGAGAGCTTTACCGAAAACGAATGGGCGCGCACTTTTGTGCATCCCGCTTCGGGCGATACGATGCAATTGAAGAAAGCGCTCGCATTGTACGCATGGCATAGCAAACATCACCTGGCTCATGTAACAAACGCCGTTAAATCGTTAAACAACGCCGGTTAAATTATTCTGCAGGCGGGCATCAGTAATTAAGGTACTTAAGCATAATCTAAATACGGGTTATGCTTTTTTACTAATTACATGTTGAAAACCCGCGCTTGAAAATGCCCTTTATTCTGTCCAACTTCGCATTTTTGGCGATTTCATCGATTTCAAGATGATTTCACAGATTTGAAAATGATTACAATGTTTAAATCGTGTAGTCGTAAACCATATCTGTTAGATCAAAAAAATTGGTGTAATCAAAAAACATAATCGGCGCAATAACAACAAATGGAATCACATTATAAAAAAATAGCTGCTGAGCTTTCGATCAATCAAAAACAGGTTAGTGCTACTGCCGGATTGCTTGACGAGGGCGCTACCGTTCCCTTTATTTCGCGTTACCGCAAGGAGCTGACCGGCACGCTCGACGAGGTGCAGGTAGCAGCCATCCGCGACCGCATACAGCAGCTTCGCGATCTGGACAAACGCCGCGAGGCTATCCTGAAATCGCTGACAGAAATGGGCAAGCTCACACCGGAACTGGAACAGCAAATAAACGAGGCCGAAACCATGGTAGCCTTAGAGGACATTTACCTTCCGTATCGTCCGAAAAGAAAAACGCGCGCAACGACGGCCCGCGAGAAAGGTTTACAGCCACTCGCCGATTTGCTGATGGAACAAAAGCGTATCGATCCGGAGGCGGAAGCCGCTAAATTTGTTGATGAGGAAAAAGGAGTAAAAACCTTTGAAGAGGCGTTGGCCGGCGCACGCGATATTATTGCCGAGACGATTAGCGAAAATGCTGAAGTACGCGCCCGCATGCGAAACCTGTTTATCGAAAAAGGAACCTTTCAGTCGAAAGTTGTGGAAGGCAAGGAGCAGGATGGTATTAAGTATAAAGACTATTTTGATTGGACCGAACCTGTGAAAACAGCGCCCTCGCATCGTGTTTTGGCCATGCGCCGCGGCGAAAAAGAGGAGATTTTGTGGCTTGATATCAAACCGGAAGAAAGTGAAGCAATCGCTTTATTGGAAGATGCGTTTATAACAGGTAACAATGCCGCTTCAGAACAGGTTAGATTAGCCATAACCGACGGCTACAAGCGTTTGCTGAAACCATCAATGGAGACCGAAGTGAGGCTATTCACCAAAAAGGCTGCCGACGACGAGGCTATCCGTGTTTTTGCAGAGAATGCCCGCCAGCTACTGCTAAGTGCACCGCTTGGTCAAAAACGCACCATGGCTATCGACCCGGGCTTCCGTACCGGCTGTAAACTGGTTTGCCTTGATGAGCAAGGGAAGTTGCTGGAATATACCGCCATCTTCCCTCACACCGGAGCAGGCCAGGCTAAAGAGGCCGAAAAAACTGTAGAATTTTTATTTAAGAAATACAATATTGAGGCCATCGCCATTGGCAACGGCACGGCCGGACGAGAAACAGAAGTTTTTATCCGCAACCTTAACCTGCCCGGCGCCGCGATAGTAATGGTGAATGAAAGCGGCGCGTCTATCTATTCCGCATCCGAAGTTGCAAGGGAGGAATTCCCGGACAAAGACGTTACCGTTCGCGGTGCTGTATCTATTGGCCGCAGACTGATGGACCCGCTGGCTGAATTAGTAAAAATCGACCCGAAATCAATCGGCGTGGGGCAATACCAGCACGATGTGGACCAAACTAAACTTCAAACATCATTGGATGATACAGTCATCAGCTGTGTAAACGCGGTTGGGGTTGAGCTGAATACAGCTTCAAAGCAAATATTGGCTTATGTATCGGGGCTTGGGCCGCAGCTGGCACAAAATATAGTTTCTTACCGCGATGCAAACGGCGCATTTAAAAGCCGCAGTGAGCTAAAAAAAGTACCCCGCCTTGGTGACAAAGCTTTTGAACAGGCAGCTGGTTTCCTGCGCATCCGCGATGCTAAGAATCCGCTGGATACCAGTGCCGTGCACCCTGAAAGATATGAATTGGTTGAGCAGATAGCCAAAGAATCAAATTGCACGGTAAAAGACTTGATGAAAGATGACAAGCTGCGTAAGAGCATCCCCTTGCAAAAATATGTTACAACAGATGTAGGCCTGCCTACCCTGAATGATATCATCGCCGAGTTAGCCAAACCCGGCCGCGACCCGCGCGAGCAGTTTGAGGCATTCAGCTTTACGGAAGGCGTAAATTCCATTAACGACCTGAAAGTTGGCATGAAAATGCCTGGCATCGTAACCAATATCACCAACTTTGGAGCCTTTGTTGACATCGGCGTTCACCAAGACGGCCTGGTTCATTTAAGCCAGATAACAAACCGCTTTATAAAAGATGCCAACGAGGTTTTAAAAGTTCAGCAAAAGGTTGAGGTGACGGTTACTGAGGTAGATGTAAATCGAAAGCGCATCTCACTTTCGATGAAGGAGAATGACCCAAAGCCCGCGCAAAGAGACCGCCGCGAACAGATGGCCAATAACAATCGTAATTTTCAGAAACCGTCAGCACAAAAAAGACAGGAGCCGGAAACAGATATGGCGTTGAAGCTTGCTGCTTTAAAAGACAGGTTTAAATAGCTTATAAAAAAGCTGTCATCACGAGGAACGAAGCAACCCCATCGCCTGCGTTAAGGGCTATCGCATTGCGACGAGGTTGCTTCGTCGTTCCTCCCCGCAATGACAATATTTTATAAGAACGGCTTCATACCGTTAAATTATGTAGAAATTTATTCCAAAGTAATCTGCCTTTTAATACTTTCTTCTAACGATATGAAGGTTTCAGTGCGCTGAATGCCTTTTACGCTTTGTATCTGTTCATTTAATACTTCGCGCAGATGAGTCGTATCATGACATACGATTTTTGCGAAAATGCTCCAGGCGCCGGTGGTGTAATGCAGCTCCACAATTTCCTTTACGGTTTTCAATTGCTTAACCGCCTCGTTATATTGCGAGCCTTTTTCAAGAAATATGCCCAGAAATGCCGTTATATCATAGCCTAACTTCTGCGGATCTACTTCCAGGCTGGCGCCTTTTATCACGCCCATTTCCTCCAGTTTTTTCATCCTTACGTGGATGGTTCCGCCGGAAACTATCAATTCTTTGGCGATTTCGGTGTAGGGCGTGGTCGCGTTCTTCATCAATATCGACAAAATCTGAATGTCGAGATTATCAATTTCTAAATTTTGGGCTTTTCTGTGGGACATAAATTTGAAAATCTTTATTATTATACAAGATTAATTTAAATCTGATAAAAATACAAATATTTCATTGAAAAATTTGCAACAAAAAGATGACTCTATTAGATTTGTAATAAGCAAATGACAATTGCCCGCCGTTCTTTTAAATAAAAAAACCTTGTTGGGTGGTGAAATTTTTGGCAGACACGCCTCCTTGTCCCGGTGGCGAAGATCATGGGAAACTCTTAGCAATAAGAATAACCACTTCGTGAAGGTTCGACCCCTTCCCCAACAGCTTTTAGTTTCGGGACCTGAATTTCAAGTCCGAAGTCACAAAAGACTCCAGACTATCGACTAAGTACTCGAGACTAAACAAGAATGTAGGATGGTGAAATTTTTGGCAGACACACCTCCTTGTCGCGGTGGCGAAGGTTCTGGGAAACTCTTAGCAATAAGAATAACCACTTCGTGAAGGTTCGACTCCTTCTCCTACAGCTCTTCTCATAATTTAGGTTTATAATTGGTTAGCAAAGGCCCCTGCCCATCAGGGGCTTTGCTTTAAGATAAAGAATTTACTTATAGTTTTTGACAAATGAGGCCGCCCCGCAACAGGTGGTCTTTTTGTTTACTCGGCTAATAGCTGTCAGTTCTTCACCGCATTTACGGCCACGGCAATTTTCGAGTCGGCTGTACCATAATATAAATACCAGTTATTTTTAAATTGGGTTAACCCTTCAACAAAACACACCTGGTTTACCTGTCCGGTTATTTCATACGGCTTTTCAGGTTTCATAAAATAAGTGTCCAGCCGCCTCAATATCCTGGTTGGGTCGTTTTTGTCAAATAAAACTTCCGATGGTGCATAAGTACCTTCACTCAATGTTTTATCGCCAAACGACGGCACATTACGGCTATTGTAAATCAATACAATTCCCTTATCCGTGATCATAGCCGGCGGGCCGGACTCCACCAGGTCGCTGTCAAATTTGCCTTCACGAGTCGGCAAAGCAATTTTCAGCTGCGGCATATTCAATGCTTGTGAACGCAGTTTTACAGGCGGCCGCTCTCCGGCCTTCATTTCAACCGGCGTCCAGTTAATCAAGTCGTCCGAGGTTGCAGTCCAAATCTGTGTATCCCCCCAGTACATCCAGTATTTGCCATTTATTTTAGTAGCTATTGGCTGACCATCCTTGTATGTTGAAATAATAGATCCGGATTTGCTCCACAATTTGGCGTATTTGCCATTATAGGCTTTGGCGAAAACGCTGCCATATTTTTTCCAGTGTATTAAATTGGTCGAAGAAGCAATCAACAGGCGGGCTACTTTACCATCGTATCCGGTATAAGTCATATAATAGGTGCCTTTGTCGTCAGCTACGATACGCGGGTCTTCACAACCGCCCGGCCATTCAAGTACCTTGGATGAATCCTGATCCGGATAAAACACGGGTGAAGGCATGCGGGTAAAATGTAATGCATCACTACTGACAGCCATCCCGATACGCGAGGTTCCGGCTTTATCCTGCGCACGGTAAAGCATATAAATTTTGCCATTCCGGTTCACAATCGCCGGGTTAAAAACATCTTTTTCCTCCCACAAAACCTTGGTCTCTAGTATCGGATCAGTAAAGCTGCCTTTCCCCGGAACAAGCACCGGGTTAAGGCTATCCACCTTATTGAAAGGCAATAACGCCCAGTTCTGAAGACTATCTGCAGGTGTATTGGCCTGCTGCGTTTTTTGCGGTCCGCAGCCTACTGTTGAAATAAAAGCAATTAAAAGCGCAAAGTATAAGTTTCTCTTCATAGCAGCAATTTTATATAACAGGATCCTTCCAACAGGAATGATAAATATAGGATAATTATAAATTCAAAAAGGCAGCCGGCTCCCCGGCTGCCTCAAACCAATCAACTCATTACTCAAAAGTTATTTATCCCATACGCTATTACGGCAATCATCAACCGGTAATGTCTGACCTGTAATAAATTTGGTTGAAACATCTTTTAGGATCATCAGGTGATATCTTTAGTCATAGGTTATTGAACAAGATGCAGGATCGGCAATTAGCATCTCATGCATGTTATTTAAATCGGCTATACAAATTAAAACAGGTATAAAAATAAAACCTATTTGTATCTGTAAAATTTAATCAAAAAATGCCGTTTTTATTTTTAATATCCTGTTTATTAATACATTGTAAACAAAGGACACTTAAAAAAATTAATCGTTTATTAAAAAAAAAATCAAATTGATTATTTTTTCATAACCAGTTTTTTAACCACCTCATCGCCAACCTTTTGCCCGTAGCCGCTGGATACTATACAGGAGTTATGAAAATGAATTCCTCCGTAAAATCTTGACATAGCTGTTTCGGCAGCGGCCTCGTTAAATGATTTAAAACTCCTGCTTTTTATCCCAAACTCTAATTCCGATGTGTCTGTGTAAGCCACATTATCGCCAAATACGCTGGTTAGTGCCTTTGCAGCCGAGGCGGATATGGTGCAATGCCCGCAGGTATATTCCGGGAACGGCGGTGTTTGCAGGTGCGGGCGCCATGCAGCATCAAAATATTTATCAATGATCGTTTCAGGCCGCGCTGTGTTATACTTGTACTTTGCAGCCCAGCATTCAATAAATGCATCAAATAAAGCAATGGCAGTTTTGGTATAGCCGCAAACCGTCGTGTTAAAGTCGGCTTTGGTTTGCCTGGCCCCTATGCCGGCAATGCTCATCCAATGCCCCGCCGGCGAAAATTTCTTTTTGATAAACATCAGGTGCCCCGCCACATTCAATTTATTGGGGTTGTCGTCCCAAAAGTCGGCAGTGTGTGCCTGCTCATCGGTCAGGCTATCGCGGCGGTTTTTTATGGCGATAACTTCCTGGTAGTACTTGCTGTTCTTATCTTTAACATTAAATACCGGCGGCGGCACTACGCTGTATTGGTTGCCGTCTTTCATTACCATGGTTCGTATTTCAGCCCAATGCGGCTCTACCGCTTCGGCATACATCGGGGGAGTAGGCACCCATCGGCCTTCTTCGTCGCTGATGGCGTATTTTGATTCGCTGCGGGTTTTGGCGTAGTTATCGGATTTACTCCACGCCATAATTGATTTAAACATTGCACCGGCAAATTCTTCCGAGCCTTTAAGCACATCATCAGGCATGCCGCTGTTTATAGCCTTCTGCTTTAAGTCGTCCACATATTGCTTCATGCTACCTGCCGGGAAGGTAACAGCCTCTCCAACTTTGCAAAAAGCGAGTATCGCCGCAAAATGGAAATCAATTTTTGCACCCGGCGCCGGCTTAGCCACTGCGCTTAAACCGTTAAGCTGGCCACTGAGCGACTGGTAGTGTTCCGGGTAGCCGGCGGCTATCACCTCGTAAGCAGCCACGTTGGCATAAGCATAATTCCGCGACGCAACTACCGGACTAAAATTATTACCCATTACTACCCGGTTTAATTCGTGCACAGTATTACTGTATAACGCGGGGTGGCCGGTCACCGTTTCATAATCCTTTTTTTTGCACGATGACAGTATGCTAAAAGCTACAATTGAGAAAGAAATTAATTTTTTCATCCTGGTTCTGATTCTGCCTTTTATTTTACAACGAAGGTTTTTTTGTCTTGCCCGACACCTGTGATCGTAACAGATTTCCAATTAGCAGGCAGTTTGCTCTTAATCTGAACAATTCCTGAAGGCGTAATATCCAATCCGCCAAAGCCCATTAACATGGCTTGTATAATTCCGCCAGCCCCGGTTGCAAAATATGGATTGGTGCCGCCTTTCGTTTCAGCAATCACCCTGAATGGCGGGTTAAGGTTTGGCTCGTAGGCGTCTTTAAAAAAATGATACGCTTTTTCTCCATCGCCAAGCCGCGAATATAATAACGCAAAAACGGCTTGTGTCATTGCAGGAGTTCCCTCGTTTGGCACGCGGGTTTCGTAATATTCCAGGTCTTTTTTTATCTGCGCCGGGTCGGTTATGGTTTTGAGCGGATAGGCCAGCAGGTTTACATCCGCCTGTTTAATACCTTCCCCGTTATAAGCCGCAAATTCACGGGTAACACCATCGGGAAATTTAAGTACAGGAATATTTTTAGCCACATTTTCCCAGTCCGCGTCTGCTTTTAATCCCAATATTTTTGCTGCGGCAGTGGCGGCACGCAGGTTGGCGCTTGCCGCAGCGTTGGTGAATGCGTTATTGTCTACATTTTCGGCCCACTCATCTGCGGCCACTACGTCTTTAATGTCATAGTGCCCTGGGCCATTGCGTTCCACGCGGCTCGCCCAAAAATCGGCGGTGGCAGAAAGAACGGGCCAGCCTTTTTCGCGTAACCAGTCTTTATCCTGTGTTACGCAATAATAGTTCCAGGCGGCCAGCGCAACATCAGCGGTTATGTGATGCTCAAAAGGCCCGCTCAAAGCCCATACCGGTGTTTCCTCAACACCACTATCGGCACTTTCCCAGGGAAACATAGCCCCTTTGTAGCCATGAGCAAATGCATTGCGTTTGGCTTCAGTTAATCGCTCGTACCGGTATTCAACCATGGATTTTGCCAACTCCGGATGCAAAACCAGCATTGCCGGAAACATCCAAAGATCTGCATCCCAAAATACGTGGCCATTGTAACCCAGCCCGGACAGCCCCATTGGCGAAGGCGAATAGGCGGTTCCAGCCCGCGTAAACGAGTACAGGTGATATAACATGCTGTGTACATCCTGCTGTGCCTGGTCATCGCCCTCGATTTTTATATCACTTTTCCAGAGATCTTTCCATGCATTGTTATGGTATTGAATCAGGCGGTCAGCGCCTTCCAGCTTGGCAAACATAGTGAGGCGTTCGGCTTCATTAAGCGGGTCGGCATTGTGCGCTGATGTAATGGACGACCCGGCCAGGGCATACCTGTAAGTCTGTCCTGCTGCAATGCTTTTGCTGAATTTCATCAGGTGCATGTTATTATCCCACATTTCGTGTATCACACGCGGCTCTTGTCCGTGCGTCTCATTAAACAAAAACGTGTTCGACGCACATAACTGCAGCTTGCCTGTCGGGCTTTTTGCTGTCGAAGTGAGCAGGCTGATAGTTACATGCGGGCGGTCTATTTCATTGTAGTAATTCTGTACATCCTTTAAAGCGTCGGGGGCTTCCATTACGCTTGCCCCTGTTATGTTTATTTGTTTTTTGGCCGTGACAGAGATGTCCATCAAAACCGTAAACGGCAACTGACGGAGTGAATAGTAAGTGTATTTAATGGATGCTTCATCGCCATAATCAAATGTGGTAGTAAAGGCAGCATGCTCCATATCCAGTTCCTGTTTGAAGTTGCTGATATTGCCAGCACCTATACGCTTGCCATTCACCTCCAGGTACATATTCAGTAAATTGAAGCTGTTAAGAAAATTGCTTACGCGCCCACGCCCGTATAAATCATAAGCTCCCGCAAGTACCACATTCTTTACCTTAAACGGCTCCGGCGAAGAAACAATGCCTATCATCCCGTTGGCTACGGTTATACCGTAATAGTTGGCGGGGTCAATTTTATCTGCTTTAATAATCCATTTATCCTGCGCAGTTAAACGCCCGGCAAGTAACACTCCGGCGATTATTAAACTTATATTCAGTTTCTTCATTTTAGTCAATCTGTTTAAAAAACCTAATGCTATTGTTATTAAATGCAACGGCATAAATCAATCCATGCGCAGTTTTGATAGTTTTAATGTCTCTTACTTCACCTCGCAATAAAAAGCCGCCGGATGTAATATTTTTAACCGACCGCTGTTTATCAACCGTCAAAATATCGCCCCAGTCGGCGTCGTAAATACCTTCATAAGGTATCACACCGCTGAAATTGCCGCCGGATACTATCCCTGTTTTATCCGGCGTGTTAAATGTATCAAACGCAAACAGGGGCGATACCTGTGCAGATGCCGGCAACGCCTTAAATTCAAATTGCCCATTGCCTTTATTGAAGAATATGCCCGATGCAAACGAATTAGCCTTTAAATATTTATCCTTTTTTAACGAATCGCCGAAAATTTCCGTCACAGGCTTGCCTGCAAAATCATGGTAATACAGGTATTTCTTTTTTATGATGGGAACCTGCTTTTCAATTTCGCCTTTACCTAAAAAAGTATAATCCTGTTGTCCGACGCTATGGGTGAGTATCGGGTCGATAGTGCCATTGCCGTCAATGTCTGAAAGAAATAATTTTACAGGGTCTTTTTCCGTTGGCTTCAACTTCGAGTTTAACCCATAATTTCCTGCAATGATGTCAGTTTTTCCGTCGCCGTCTGCATCAGCTAAAACAATCCGTTGCCACCACCCCGACAATTTATCCATTTCGGGCTGATGGCTTTCAACCAGTTTGCCTTTTTTATTCATGAATATTTTTACGGGCATCCACTCGCCAGCCACCACCAAATCAGGCCAGCCATCATTATCCAGGTCGGCAAACGCCGCAGAACGTATCATGCCTGCATGTTTTAACTCGCCAGGGATATTAGCTTTTTGAAAATTACCCTTGCCATCGTTTATCAACAAGTACGATTCCGGTATCTCTCCAAATTTTCCTGCTTCAGGCGAACCGGCGATAAAGAAATCAGGGTGGCCATCATGGTTAACATCCGCAGCAGCCACAGCCGATTTGTTCACCCGGATATCCGGAACACCGCCTGATTTTTTAAAGTTGCCTTTGCCATCATTTAAGTATAGCCGGTCAGCCAGTTGCGGTGATCCATTCGGATCCTCGTTCCCTCCGCTAACTACATAAAGATCGGGCGCTCCATCATTATTTACATCTGCAAATACCGCATCCACATCCTCGCTTAAACTATCGGCGGCAAAAGCAGGCTGAACGGTTTGTTTGAACCTGCCTCCGGACGCCTGAATAAACAGCACACCCGACTGATTTTTTGCGCCGCAAACATAAAAATCTTCCAACCCGTCATGGTTTACATCAGCAACAGCCATACGCGGGCCTTCTGCTGATAACATGTGTGGTATCAATGGCTGCTGGTTAAAATCTGCAAAGCTATTCTCCCTATGCTTCCAGCTGATACCTGCCTGGTTGGTGATATCACGGAACATTGGCTTAGGCGACTTAAAAAATGCCGAGTAAACAAATTTGCCTTTCGCGTTGGCCTGGTCGACATTTAAAATATTATTACTTTTTGGATTTTTTAGAACCTGGCAGGTTTGATTTGGCCATACCACCAATATGCTATCGATTTTATTTTTACCTAATCCGAAATGAAGCCGGGCGTCCACGGATGACTGGAAACCGCGTGTAAGCATCAATTGCTCATATTGCATTTCTTTACCGCAAAACACATAAGCCTTTGCGCCTACGCCAAAATGGTTATCCTGCCTGCCGGTAAAACTTAACGTGATATAATTGCGGCTCGCCGCCATATTTTTATAGATACCGGCTTCGTGATTTACCTTATTGACGATAAGTGAAAGATGGCCGTCATTATTCAGGTCAGCATAGGCCGCGCCATTGGCCAGGCCGGGTTCAGTAAAGCCCCATTCCTCGCTTTTATCTTCAAACTTTTCGTTTTTGCTGCCTTTATAAATATAGCTGTGCACGCTGCCAGGGGGCATTTTTTCGAGCACGGCGCTGTCGGCGCCGTTGCCGCTGGTTAACATACCCTGCACCTGGTCGTTTGACACGAAAGTGACGTAATCCATATCCAGCGCACGGCGTTTAATCCCATTCGCTATAAATAAATCTTTAATTCCGTCGTTATCAAAATCTGCCATCAGCGGGCTCCAGCTCCAGTCTGTAGCCGATATTCCATCCATCAGGCCAACTTCGCTGAAAGCTTCTCCATTACCCATATTTTTTTGCAGGCTATTGCGCGAGTATTGATTCTGAAACCCATTCCTGCTGATCTTAAACCGGTATTGATCGTACGATTCGTCGGCACCGTAGCTTTTTAAAGTTTTTTCATCGGCGGGAAGCATGTCAACGGTTACAATATCCAGTTGCCCGTCATTGTTAAAATCTGCCAGGTCATTGCCCATGCTGAAGCGGCTGTAATGGTTAAAATGTTTTGCCCCTGCTTCAGTAAAGGCGCCGTTATGGTTGTTGATATAGTAATAATCATTTTCATGAAAATCGTTGCCCACATAAATATCTTCCCAGCCATCATTGTTGATGTCGCCCACGGCCACACCCAGGCCATAACCTAAAGCGCTGCTGTAAATTCCGGACGTGGCGGTTGCATCGCTGAAATGTCCTTTCCGGTTCATGTAAAGCTTACTGCCGGCCTGTTTGTTAACTGTATGCCGTGCAGACGTATCGCCATAAACTTCAACCGAGTGGTCCGACTGATTCAGCAGGAAGCAATCGAGGTAGCCATCGTGGTTATAGTCAAAAAACGCCGCCTGTGTGGAGAAGCCTGAGAAATCAAGCCCATACTCAGTGGATCGTTCAGAAAACGTTCCGTCGTGATTATTGATATATAGCAGGTTATGTCCTTTTAAGCCAAGCTTACCGGCAACGGCGCACACATAAATATCCAGGTAGCCATCGTTATTTACATCGGCCATGGTAGCGCCGGTGCTCCAGTCGTTGGTGCCGGCAACACCAGCTTTAGCAGTAATGTCTTCAAACTGATAATTGCCTTTATTCAAATATAGCTTATTGCCTCCCCTTTGATTGGCGGTAAAGAAGATGTCAGGCAGTCCATCGTTATTAATATCGCCTACGGCTACACCGCCGCCGTTGTAATAATACAGGTAATCCAATATGCCGGGCCGCTCGTTATCGCTGATGCGGTTAACAAAATGAATGTTGGTTTGCGAGGATGGAAGCGATTGGAAAAGCGGCGGGGCGGATGGTTTACTATTCTTGCAGGAGGATAAAGCGGCACAAACAACAGCGAGGATTACCGGCAGGTTATATTTAAAATATCTTATCATCATTTGTAACTGCTCATTACATATATGGAACTATCAATTGCATATTCACCACGCTGCTGTCACTTGCAGGCAGTTTATTATTATCAAAACGTTCGAAAGGCTGTATAATCGGGTGGATGTAATTATCGCGCATGTATTGCCGCATGGCGTTGTATAGCTTTCCCCTGTTTTTATACCGGTCGTTAAAGTAGCCAACCAGTATCCTGCCTGGGGGCATGGTCATATATTCCCCGCCATTAATGGTGGCGGGCTTTTTATCTACCGGAAAACCAAGCATTAACTGGGTAGAATCCTTTGCAACCGACACATATTGCATTTGTAAAGGCGAAGTTATTTCAAGCCTATTTTTTGCGATGAAATGGTTCAGACGGCTTAGCATATCATCGGTTTGACGATACAATTCCCGGGTTAAGAAAGCGTTTCTTTCTACCGCTATCAATTTCTTTTGTGTCAGCTCCTTCCTGATGGTAAAACCATAATACTGCCGGGTATCTTCCACGTAACTTTTTAATCCTGCCAGTGGCGGAGTCTCGTCTTTTTTTGTCACTATGCCGGCCAGGTATCTGAATAAACTTGTCCTGGTGCTTGCTGTTACCACGCTCTTATTGGTTTTATTATCGGGAATAAGCGCGCAATTAAAGTTGTAAACCCCGTCGGGTCTTATTTCCGTAATGGCAAAATTGCCCAAACCCATCTCGATTACATTAAAAACAACCACCGGCGTGGTAATGTTAAAGCCGGTTCTGCCACTATCTATCTTAATTTCTGTTTGGTTTATCCGCTTCAAATTCCGCTGCCACTTGGCCCAGCTTCCAGGCGAAGTAAACTGCCGGTAAACGTTGTCAAAAGGCGCATTAATTCTAAAACTATCAGACTTCGTTACGGGGATAAAGCCGCTCGCAAAAGCAGCTAATAAAATCACGATAACAGCTATTCGCTTTTTCATTAATCGGGAAGGCTATTGGCCGGGTAGCAATTAAAAACGCATTGTGAGGTTGAAATCCAAACCTCACAATGCGTGAAAATAATGTATTAATCCTGATTATTTACCGCTATAGCCCGGATTTTGTGTCAATTTAGGGTTGGTAATCAACTGTGCCTGCGGTATTGGGTAGATAAAGGTATGCTGATCCGCATCCTGTGCTTTACCCGGTATTCTTGCACCCGTAAAGTACGGAATGCCATCAGCAACCTCAAAGCGGATAAGGTCGTTCCTGCGCCAGCCTTCCCAAGCCATTTCGCGACCGCGCTCGTCAAGCAGATTTTTGAATGTTAAATCAGCTACAGTCCATGCAGGTACTCCTGAACGTGTACGTATAGCATTTACAAGCGGCAGGGCATCGCCCATCTGCCCTAGCCTCATTAACGCTTCCGCTTTCATCAGGTAAGCATCGGCTAAGCGGAATATAACGCCATCGTTGCTGGTGTTACCATTGGTACCCGGCTGCGGAGCGTATTTTATACTGCGGGCGCCTGCTAATTTGAACGAGTCTGCAGGGTTACTCAGCTCTCTTACATACTTGCTGAAAATTACTTTCAAACCTGTAGCCTTATCGGTTAGAGGCGCTCCGGCAGAGCTGTATTGCTGGCCGATCGCCCACATTTTTTTACGCTTATCCGCATCGCTGAATTTTGCGAAAAAGTCCTGTGGGGCGCAAAAGCCGTTGTACGGCGTATTGGTCAGGTCGTAGGTGTAAATGTTGTTATAGTTTAAGGTAAACAACTCTATACTGTTACCACCTATGAAAGTGTTGTCAAACGGAACCACGAAGATATTTTCAGTAGAATTCTCATTTTGAACAACAAAATTTGACAGCACATCAGGGGTCAGTGTGTACTGTCCGGACTTGATAACCATGTCAGCCGCATCGGCAGCTTTTTGCCACTGCGGAGTGCCTGTATAAACCTGGGCATTCAAATACAACTTTGCCAACAACATATAACCGCCCCATTTGGTCATGTGGCCATAAGTTGCAGCAGATTTGTCGGCTAACAGAGGTACGTTAGTTGTCAACTCCGACTCTAAAAATGCATATACATCTTTACGTGTGGATTGAGAGATTTTGGTTGGGTCGGTTTTAAAGTCGGTTACCAAAGGTACATTACCGAACATGTCCATAAACATGAAATAGTAATATGCGCGCAGCACTTTTATCTCTGCAACCACCTGGTCGGCATTTGCCGGCTTGTTGGAAGCAGGCAATCCGGACAATGTTTCCAATACCAGGTTACATTTACCTATACCATTACTTAAATCGCCCCAGCCGTTGTTGATGTTATCGATATCGTACACAAAGGTATGCTGCCATATAGACTGCCATTTGCCGCCATCGTACCAGTCGTTACCGCGGGTAGGGACAACCATCTCATCTGTGGACACCTCGTTATTCTGGAATACCGCGTTGCAGGGCATGTTGGTCATCGGCGTATAAGCCTGGGCCAAAAATGCGTTGGTTTGCTGCGGCGTTTTGAAGAAATCACTTGGCAGCACCTGGTTATAAACCTTACTGTCCAGCTTGGTACAACCCGGCAAAACCATACCTGCCGCAAGCAATACCGGGATAATATTTACTAATTTTCTTTTCATCTTTATGATAATTAAAAATCTCCTGATTATTTAAATGACACATTAGCACCTAACACAAACGCACGCTGTTTTGGATATACCTGTAATGAACCATTGCCATCGGTATAGCGAGCGCCTGGTGCGAATTCCGGGTCGAGCCCTTTGTATTTGGTAATAACAAATATATTATTGCCGGCAACGTAAACCCGCATGTTAGATATGCCTTTGATGTTTTTAAAGGTATAACCCAATGAAGCATTGTCTAAACGCAGGTATGAAGCGGGCTCCAGCCAAAGGTCAGACACGTGCAAACCATCCTTTATTCCATTAGTAAGCGCCCCTTTAGTTACGTTGTTACTTGGCAAACGGGTGATGGTTTCATAGTCCAGCAAGGTATTGTTAAATACTTTTTGACCATACACGCCCCTTAGGAAGAAGTTCAGGCTCCAGTTTTTATAACCAAAGCTGTTGCTGATACCGTAGTTGAATTTCGGATTCGGGTCTATGTAATATTTTTCGGGATTAGGATTTTGGTCAAGGGTCTTCCCGTCAAACAATTCATTTCCATTGGCATCAACGCCTGTATAATGAGTCAGGTAAAAAACGTCAGCCGGATAACCTGGCTTGTAATAGGTGAGGAATGTTGAGCTCAAACCGCGTCCTGAAGCCGATCCTGTAACAACCTGGTCAGATGCGAGCTTATAGCCCTGGTAAGTTCCCGATAGGTTCAAAATTTTTGTTTTATTGAACGTGATCTGGCCGTTAGCTGTCCAGGTAAGGCCTGTTCCTCTTAAAATCTGGCCGGTCAATGCTATCTCGACACCTTTATTTGTCAGTGAACCGATATTTGCAAATATGGTATTTTTAAAGAAAGGCGGGGTAGGTACACCATACTCATAGATCATTTTTTCAGTTTTGTCGTTGTAGTAGTTGATATCGCCGGATAAACGACTATTGAACAATGAAAAATCAATACCTATATTTTTGCCTTTTCGCTCTTCCCATTGCAAATCAGGGTTAGCATTTTGAATATAAGTGTAACTTGCGGGGTATTGGTTAGAAGCAGCGGACCCATCAAAATACCTGTCGCTTGGTCCATAAAGGGTAGCATTCTGATATACTCTCAAAGCGCTTGAATTACCCACTATACCATAACCTAAACGGAGCTTTAAATCGTCAATCCAGCTAACATCCTTCAACAGGTCACGTTTTAAACGGTAGGCCAAATCAACTGCTGGAAAAGTACCCCACTGGTGATTGGCGCCGAATTTATCGGAACCATCACGACGTACAGAAGCAGTTACATAGAAACGATTGTCATAATTATAGTTTACCCTTGCCAGGAACGAGATTATTTTATAATCGTCTTTACCAGAACCAATATCATTCTTCGATTTATCACCGTAATTCAATATGTTATCCAACAAATCCGGAGTAGTGAAATTTTGTCCGGCAGCATAAAAATTCTCGGTAAAAAAGTCGTTATACTCATAAACAGCAGTAGCCGAAATATTGTGCTTGCCAAACGATTTGTTGAAATCAATGTGTGCATTCGCTTCGTACGTATTGTTGTTATAGCTATGTTGATTGGCGTTATTTATATTGCCTTCGCCCGGGAAAGAGTTCTGGAAATAATGTGTTAAGGTATTGTCGTGGATCAACACACCGGTAACACCAACTTTCAAGGATGGTAAAAGGCTATAATTAGCTGTCATGTTGGCCAATGTCTGATAAGTAGTCGCCTTATTAGACGTCTCCTTTAAGTGCTCTATTGGGTTAGCCAGGTTAAAGTCAACGAAGGTATTATATGATCCGTCAGGATTATAGATAGGATATGTAGGCGGAGCATTAAAGATATAATTAGCTATAACGTTACCATCAGGAAGCTGGTCACGATAAACAGTGGTGTTTGACAGGTTTAAAGTGATATCCAGTTTATCATTAAATGCTTTTTGCTGTGCATTGAAACGAAAACCCAACTGCCTTTTCTGATTATTGATAACTGTACCCTCCTGCTGCTCATAGTTTAATGAGCCGCGGTAGGTAAAACCGTTGGCGCCACCGGAAAGTGCAAGATTATGGCTGTGCGTAATAGCTGTACGACTGATAGCTCGCTGCCAGTCAACGTTCCCGCCTTTTTCATAAGTAGATGGTGTAACACCTGGTATAGCCTCTATGGCTTTTGAGTATTCAGCAGCATTAAGCAGGTCGTAATATTTAGCCTGGTTGGCAACGCCTACATAACCATTATACTCAATTTGCGCACGGCCGGCGCGGCCTTTTTTTGTTGTAACGATAATTACACCGTTCGCACCGCGTGAACCATAAATTGAGGTCGCGGATGCATCCTTCAATACGTCATACGACTCGATATCATCAGGTGAAAGATTCTGAAACTGCGAATTGCCTGAAGTGGCTACACCATCAATTACAAATAACGGGGTTTGATCGCCGGTGATCGAAGTTTGGCCGCGAATGGAGATACCGGCATCCTCGCTGTTAGGGTTACCGCCCTGCTGGGTGATATTTAAACCCGCAACCTTGCCTTGTATCTGGCTTAAGGGGTTAATTACCACACCCTGGTTAAAGTCCTTTGAACCAATGCTCTCCACTGCGCCGGTTACGTCTTTTTTACGTTGCGAACCGTAGCCTACGCCTACTACAACCACTTCATTAAGGGCGGTAGCATTAGCTTCGAGCTTGATGTTTATGGGGCCGTCGCCTACAGCTGCTTCCTGCCGGTTGTAGCCGATAAATGTAAACACTAGTGTAGCCCCTGAGGACGGTACTGATAATGAATAATCACCGTTAGTATCGGTGTTAGTTCCGGTAGTGGTGCCTTTAAGGGTAACAGTTACCCCGGGTAAAGGCGAACCGTCTTTCGCATCGGTAACTTTACCGGTTACTGTTTTGTTCTGCGCCATAGCCGGCAAAACAAAAAAACATAACAGCGCGAAAATACTTGCTTTAAGTAGAATTTTTAGCTTCATGAGTTATAGGTTGGTTAATAATTAGTTGGTGGTTAAATATAAACTATTAATTAAGCAAAATCAATAGCATATGCAATTGTTTTCTTCAGTAAGCAACATGCTTAACGAAAAGGATAAGTTAGCCTGGCGGGTTAAAGTAAATTTCTCTCATAGGGTGTTATAGTTATCTGGTTAATAATACCGCATAATTTCACATGTTCATTAAACATTCCGGGCAAACTATCGCCGCGCTCTCGTGCAAAAACACACAAAAAATCAATTAAAATGAATACCTGAAAAAACGATATAAATTGGTTTGGGGGGACTTAGACTCCCCTTTTAACAAAGTAATGGGTTGTGCCGCTAAAAACCTATGTTTTCGGCCACTTTGTATAAAAAATTTAAGGGTTTTATTAAATAAATAATTGATTATCAATTATTTAATAATGAATAAACCCTTAAATTTTTAAAAAAATTTAAGGGTTTTTATGCTGTTATCGCACATTTCATTACTATTTTGACGCCATTAACCGCTGATCAAACTGGTCGGCAGGGTAAATCGATTTAGCTTTTATGCGCATTTTATAAACGTATACGGTTTTTACCGAGTACTCCAATATATTCGCAATGGTTTCATCGTCATTTATCCCGAGCCGCTTTAATGCAAAAATTCGCAGGTCGGTAGTGAGCACCTCGTTGTCTTTGGGCCAGATCTGGTCTTCTTTCTTAAACAAGGAATTGAAAGTGTTAATAAAATCAGGAAATATCTTAAGGAAGGTATGGTCGAACGTATAAAACAAAGTTTCCCGTTCCTTTTTGATGTTTATTTCGTCTATTGCTACCTGTATGTCGTCATATTTCTTAGTTACCAGCTTACGGTCAATACTCCGCTTCAGCTTTTCGAGTTTTAAAATATAGCCCGATATCACATTGAAAAAATATCCGATGTACTCCTCTTTTATTTTGGTTACCTCGGTAAGCTTTTCATTAATTTTTTCCAGCTGGGCATTTTTTTCTTCAATTATCTTCTCTTTGGCTTTCAGGCGTTTCAGCTGAATAAATATGATGAAGAATACCAGCAGCACCAATAATGAAACTGCGGTTATCGATAAGAGATAAACTGTTACTTTGTTCTTCTCTTTCTCCATCAATATCAGCTTCTGCGCAGCAACAGTAGGCAGCACCGAACCTATTTTTATTTTGCGCAGCCGGGCGCCATAATATTCCGCATCGTTCATGCCTTCCTGTATAAACGTGTAGGCATTAGCCAGGTCGCCCTTGCTGTACAGCTGCTGGCCAAGTGAAAATGCCGCCACGGTTTCTTTAATACACCCTCTTATATCATTAATGGCGCCGATGGTTAACAATTGTATCCGTTCATCGCTTTGCGCCTCGCTGCTATAAAACGAGCTGAGGGCGGTAGCAACCCTTGCACGCTGGTGGGCGGTGAGATTGTAGTTATTGAGCAGCCTCAGAAAATACTTCGACGGGCTTTTTGTATCACCGTCTTTCATTTGCCGGGTGCCCAGTTGCATCAGTTGTTCAAATGAGCCGGGCTTGCAAAACATAATGGCAGAATCGATATACTTAACAGATTCAGCATTTTCGTAAGGCGTGTAATAAGCATCATTATCGTAATCCGCAAGGTCAAAATAAGCCCGGGCTTTTAAGGTGTAGTACTGAACCTTCATTTCGTTGCTTAATGAAGCAGCATTAATATTATTTAAACAGTCGAAAGTTTGCTTAAACATGCCCGCAGAACATAAAATAAAACCGAGCTTAATTTTGCTGGCATACTCTTTCGACTGGTCTTTTAAACGGTGGCTGAGGTCGAGCAGCTTATTGGTGTACACGTAAGCGGAATCAAACTGGTACACCTTGTATTCCTCGTATAAGCTACTGCACAGATCATAAACCCTGGCATAATTTCCCTGCGGAGTAACGGCAAGCATGTCTTTTAGCTTTTGTATCCGCGCTTCTTTTTGCTTGTCATAATTCTTTTCATTGGCCATTTCATTTTTCAGCACAGCCAGCAAACTATCTGTTTTGTGTGAAGCATAAACAAAGCAGTTACAAAATATAAGGAATGACAATACCACGTAAACTCTCATAAACAACAGCTTTTAGGAATTATTGAACAAATCTCTCACCGGAGATTTAAACTGTTAATAATACGCTTTTCGGTTATATTTTGAGCAATAGATTTTGGTTTTATCTTTGGCTCAATCACCTCTAAAAAACACAGCGATTTTTATCGCTGCTACATATAAATAAAAAGCCAGACGGAATGCCTGGCTCATCAAGAACTTTATGAAGAGTTTATTATTTTCTGCCCATGGGCTGGACTTATTTAGCCGGGTGATTACTACTGAATGAATCGCGGAACATTTTCCAGCCATTTGGCGTTTTTTTCCATAACACCAAAAATTTGCCGTCGTCAGTAACTTTGCCTTTTTCATCTATCGATTGCCATTGCCCCTGCTCTGTAACATAGGCTTTGCCGTCGCCATAAACAGCTTCAGTTATAAATTTGCCGTTGCGCAGGCCTGCATTGTAGCCCAATTTGAAGAATTCAAGCGCACCTTTACGTCCTTTAAATGATTGCGAGTTAGGGGCAAGAATAATGCAGTCATCAGCATAGCGGTCGGCAAAAATATTGGCGTCATTTTTTACAAATGAGGAAAAATAAATGCCGTTACTTGCTGCAATTGCTTTTTTTGCTTCTGCCAAACCTGCTTTTGTTTGTGCGTTGCTTTCACTAATGCAAAATGCTGAAATCAGGGTTAGTGCACATACGATAAGGATTTTTTTTGTTTTCATGTTTCTGATATTAATTATTTCTGAACAAAATTAGCTTCTGCCGTGCTTGCTGAATTGTATAAAAACGAACATCTGAGTCAAAGCCAGCCTCCTGATAACTCAATCAACCTTTGGGCTTGCAATTAACGGTGCATTCTTATGTGCAAATAACCCGTTAATTTTAACACCCTGACAAACAATAGCCATAAAACAAAAGCGCCGTAAAGTGCAAACCCCTATGTAAAACATTGACCATCAGCTTATTTCAATAGCAAGAAAATACAAATAATTGATAAACAACATGTTCCATAGCGTTCCGGCTGTTCGTGCAACAATGGAACACTTCTTTTGAAGTGCAACGGAAAAATGATTTGGCAGAATTTACCTCCATTTTGCAATATTATTATCTTTGAATGTGAGAGACCAGGTATTCCTTCCATCGGAAAGGCTGAAACCTTTTATTCAATGTTACTGGACCTGCCGGCATCCTGAAGACGTGCTGGAGGTGATGTACCCCAGCGGGTCTATTGAACTTTGCATCGATATATCGGACGGTGGTACCATAAGGCACCGGGGCAATCAGTCAATGCGGGTGCCAAGGTTAGAACTGCTTGGACATTGGACCATCCCCACGCGAGCGGCCATTGCAAAAGGCAATACTTGTCTTATTACCCGTTTCGATCCTCATGCGGCTTCGTTATTCTTTCAAAATCCGGCATCTGATTTCACTAATGAATCGGTTGATTTATGCGATATTTTCAACAAGCATTCAAGCAACTTTTATGACCGGCTCATGGAACAAAGCACACTTCAGCAAAAAATCATTTTTCTTGAAGAGTTTCTTACTGAACGGTTAGTGTTAAACAAGAAAAGCCATCAGCAATTGAAATTAGTGGAAAGCCTCTGTAAACATGTTTATAGCAGACATGATTTTTTTGATATCAGGGATGTGTCGGCACGGTTTGGGTTTTCGGAACGTTATATTCAGAAGCTCTTTTGCAATTGGGTGGGCATAACACCACAAAAATATTTTGCCGTTCGCCGTTTTAACAAAAGTCTGGAGCTTGTGCGGTCATCCGAAGAATCTCTCACGGCGATTGCTTTCCAATGCGGCTATTACGATCAGGCGCATTTCATTAAGGAATTTAAATCGTACACCGGCTTAACACCCGGCGAGGTTAAAATGCTTTAATTATTGGCAGCTTTTCAGTTACAAAAAGCCTTTTATTGCAAATTTTACGAATTTACCCCTGTTATTTTACGACCTACTCCCTCATTGCTTTTATAATTTTCCTTGAGATTAGCAATCTCGCTGCTCTTTCAAAAAGCCGGTCGTCTATAAACAATGTTGTTAATTTATTTATATGAGATTTAAGATACCTGCTTTGTTCTGCATGCTGCTTTCACTGGTATTTACAGGCCGTTTGTGCGCACAACAGAATAAAAGCTACTTGTTCAATGATGGCTGGCTTTTTCATAAAGGAGATATTGCAGGCGGCGAAAAGAGTGTCGGAACCAGCGAGGGTTGGCGGGCAGTTCAGCTACCGCACGACTGGAGCATAGAAGGCCCTTTCAGCGATGAGTGGGCAAGCGCTACGGCTTATTTGCCCGGCGGCATCGGCTGGTATAAAAAAACATTTATAGCATCCGCGCAGTGGAAGGGGAAAAAAGTTTTTATTTGTTTCGACGGCGTTTATAAAAACAGCGAAGTTTGGATAAACGGGCATTATCTGGGCAAACGGCCAAATGGGTTTGTTCCGTTTGAGTATGAGCTCACGCCATATCTTAATTCAAAGGATAAGAAAAATCTTATTACCGTAAAAGCAGATCATTCCGAATTTGCTGATTCACGCTGGTACACGGGTTCCGGTATTTACCGGGATGTTCGCCTGGTTGTAAAAAACCCGGTTTATGTACAACCTGCCGATATTGCGTTTTCTACACCAAAAGTTTCAGCGAAATCAACTACGATACAGGTGGAAGCAGCTGTTACCAATAGCACCGGCGCAACTTTTCCCGTTGCATTAAAAATCCTTTTGATTGACGCTAAAGGTAAAGTTGCAGCACAGGATGTACAAAAGCTGTCGGCAAAACCTGGTGTAAATGCTATTCATATTCAAAAGTCAATTTCTGATCCGGTATTATGGAGCGCAGAAAACCCGAATTTATACCGGTTGAAATTGCAGGTCATCCAAAATGGTAAGGTTACCGACGAGGAAACCCAACAGGTTGGGATCAGGAGCATCCGCTTTGATAAAGACAATGGCTTTTTTCTGAATGGGAAAAATCTGAAGATGAGGGGAGTTTGTATTCATGACGATGCAGGGGCGTTGGGTGTAGCTGTGCCACCAGAGGTTTGGGTAAGGCGCTTGAAAACTCTGAAAGAAGCCGGCGTTAATGCCCTGCGGTTAAGCCATAACCCGCATGCTGATTACTTGTATGACCTGTGCGACCAAATGGGTTTCCTGGTGATGGATGAAGCCTTTGACGAATGGGAGATCGGCAAAAATAAATGGGTAAAGGGCTGGAATGTGGGCTTACCGTCAAAAAATGGATACCACGAGTACTTTAAGGAGTGGGCACACCGCGATTTGGAGGCGATGATAAAAAGAGACCGCAACCACCCCTCGGTTATCCTTTGGAGTATTGGTAATGAGATTGATTATCCAAATGACCCTTATTCGCACCCGGTGCTCGACAGCGGGAAGAACCCGCAGATATACGGACGAGGTTATTCTGCAAAAAATCCGCCTGCGTCAGACCTGACCCTTATTGCAAAAGACCTGGTGAAAACCGTAAAAATGTTTGACACCACCCGGCCGGTAACCGCTGCATTGGCCGGGGTAGTAATGTCGAATAAGGTTGGCTATCCGGAAGCGCTTGATGTTGTGGGATACAATTACGAGGAATATCGCTATGCTGATGATCATAAATTATACCCTAACCGGATCATTTACGGCAGCGAAAATGGCATGGCCCTGCAAGCCTGGGAAGCTGTTGATACCAATAAGTATATATCCGGTCAGTACCTGTGGACCGGGATAGACTATTTGGGCGAAGCCGGCAAATGGCCGCAAAGAAGCAACGGTGCAGGGCTGATTGACCTTGCAGGATTCAGGAAGCCGGAATATTACTATCGCCAAAGCCTCTGGGCGCACCAGCCGATGGTGTACCTGGGCGTAAAGGAAATCACCCAAAAAGAGGATGGCGGTATCTGGAGCCATCGCAATGTACAATCGCTGTGGAATTGGCCGGATAAAGGTAAACTGCGGGTAGAATGTTTTACCAACTGCAGGGAAGCAGAACTTTTTTTAAATGGAAGATCTTTAGGAAAAGTCATGAGAGATACCAGCAAGGGACAGGTGCCCGCATGGATTGTCGGTTACCAACCCGGCGAGCTGTCGGTAAAAGGCTATAATGAAGGGAAAACTGTAGCCCGTTACACTATAAAGACTTTTGGAGCCCCCGCGCAGATCAAGGCCAATCCCGACCAAATAATCTTCTCAAAATCAAAAAAAGGCTTGTGCCAGGTGGAACTGCAAATTGCTGACAAGGATGGCAACCCTGTGTATGTTGCTGAAAATGACGTCAGCGTAACCATTTCCGGAGATGCAAAGCTACTCGGTTTGGAAAGCGGGAGCACAGTAAGTCATGAAAGCTACCAGGCTAACCACCGGCAGGCAATTCACGGCAGGTTGATTGCATACATTCAACCGGGGAGGACTGCTGGAAAAATTGCTGTTTCGTTTTACGCTGCGGGTCTTAAACCGGCATCAGTAGCATTATCGGTAAAATAAATACATCTGCAAATTCTTTAACGCTATATGTACAAAATCAAATATATACTTGCGCCGCTTTTAATACTGGCGATGTTGTCTGTAAATGCTCAAAAGACTACACATACATTTAAGCTGGCCGATTCCGTTTTTCTGCTTGATGATAAGCCTTTTCAAATGATCAGCGGTGAGATGCATTATACCCGTATACCGCGCGAGGCCTGGCGGGCACGTATGAAAATGGCCAAAGCAATGGGGCTGAATACCATAGGCACGTACGTATTCTGGAATATACAGGAGCCGCAAAAGGGTAAGTTCGATTTTTCGGGAAATGCCGATGTTGCTGAATTTGTAAAAATTGCACAGGAAGAAGGCTTGTGGGTTATACTTCGCCCAAGTCCGTATGTGTGTGCAGAATGGGAATTCGGCGGCTATCCTTACTGGGTTCAGAATGAAAAGGGACTAATAGTGCGGAGCAAGGAATCTCATTACTTAAAAGAATACGAAGCTTATATAAAAGAGATAGGCAAAAGGTTGGCGCCATTACAGGTAAACCATGGCGGCAATATATTAATGGTGCAGATTGAGAATGAATACGGTTCATACGGCGCCGACAAGGAATACCTGGCCATCAACCAAAAAATGTTTAAAGAGGCCGGCTTCGACGGCTTGCTTTATACCTGCGATCCTGCCGCCGACCTGGCAAAAGGATACCTGCCAGGACTGCTGCCTGCCGTTAACGGTATAGATAATCCGGCAAAGGTAAAAGACATTATCCGAAAGCATCACGATGGGAAGGGCCCTTTCTATATCGCCGAATGGTATCCTGCCTGGTTCGACTGGTGGGGTACACAGCATCATACTGTTCCGGCAGCGCAATACACTGGCAGGCTGGATTCCGTTCTTCGCGCCGGTATCTCCATCAATATGTATATGTTTCATGGCGGTACTACACGCGGCTTTATGAATGGCGCGAATTTTAAGGACAATACGCCTTATGAACCGCAAATAAGCAGCTATGATTATGATGCGCCGCTTGACGAGGCCGGTAATGCAACCGCCAAGTTTTTTGCTTTCCGCGATGTTATCAAAAAACATTTACCTGCCGGGCAGGCTCTACCCGACGTGCCTGCAAAAAAAACAGCCATTACCGTTCCAAACATCAAGCTGACAAGTTCATGGCCGATTTTAACTAATCTGCCGGCGCCTAAAAACAGCCTTAAGCCGCTCACCTTTGAGGACCTGCATCAGCCTTATGGGTTTGTACTATATCGCACCAAAGTTCAGGGTGGAAAAACGGGAACACTTCGTTTAAACGGCCTGCGGGATTTTGCGATTGTGATGGTAAACGGCAGCCGTGCCGGCACGCTTGACCGTCGGCTGAACCAGGATAGCCTGACGGTTAGCCTGCCTAAGGGACAGGTTACGTTGGATATTCTTGTCGAAAATCTTGGCCGCATTAATTTCGGCAAATATCTGCTGCAGAATAAAAAAGGCCTTACCGGTAAAGTTCTATTTGCTGGCAGCGAATTGCAACACTGGAGCATGTACGGCCTGCCGTTTGATAATATAAATACGCTAAAATATTCTACCGCATCAAATAAAACCAACCAGCCTGTCGTGCTTAAAGGACACTTCGATCTGAATAAGGTGGGCGATACCTACCTGGATATGCAGGACTGGGGTAAAGGCGTAATTTGGGTTAACGGCCATAACCTTGGCCGCTACTGGCGGGTGGGGCCGCAACAAACAGTTTACGTACCCGTTGAATGGCTAAAGAAAAAGGGCAATGAAATAGTGGTACTGGAACTGTTGCAACCGCATAAAACCATATCGGCTATTGATAAGCCCATATTGGATAAGTTGAATAATTGAAATAGGTTTTTACCCAGAACGCTGCTAGTCTCTGGTTGCAAATGTGTTGGCGAGCTTGTTAAGTTCGTCAACACTCATCGTTCTGTCGCCGTTACTAATCACAATCCTGTACCTAAACGTCACCGACTCCCCCTTTTTTAAGCTCAAATTCTTTTCCGATTTCCCATTTGTAAATATCTTCTCTCCGAGCGGGTTAGCGGCAAACAAGCCATAGCCACGGGCATGCCAAAAGGTTGGATAATTTGGATTTTTAGGGTGATCGATAATGGCAATACTTACTGAGTCGGCGCCCATTTTGGCATAAACTTTACACCATATGCCTCGGGTGCTCCATGCATCATTACCGGTTTTACCTTCGCTGGTAAGATAGTTACCGTTGGCTATGTGGTCAGTGCCTCCCTTAACTACGGTTACGTTGCCCTTATTATCTGTAAACTTCTGGTCTTCGGTGGCAGGCATTTGCAGTTGGTGCGCCAGGCGTAAGCCAAGCATGCCGTCCTTAGCATCGGTAAAAACAACCTGCGTATCTGCTTTTAGCGTGGTAATACGATCAATGGCACGGTGGTGTTCGTCACCGCTGAATTCAAATTGCGTGGTTTCTTCAAGAATGGTTTGATTTTGCTGATTCGTCCAGTTAGCATGATAAGACAGTTCACCGGTTTGTCCGCTTTTTGTTTTTAAAATCTTATCTGTTCTTATCCAGCCGTACAGATGTTTTTTGTCCGCCGGTATGGCATAGGAGTTATTCCAGAAATCCAGACCGTTCAGATTTTCATAGGTAAACCATAAACCGATATGATGCGGGTGGTCCGCAGGTTCGCCGGGCTTTGGCGCAAGGGGGAAACCACGGGTTACAGTTGTGCCATTGGCTGCGTTCAGCGGAAACAACACCGGTTTCTCAAGGGTGTCCGGGTAAAGAAACTGCGTAAACAGTTTTCCGCCGATAAATATATCAACCTTGCTTTCAGCAGGAGCGGCAATAACTTTTACTTGCCGACTTATTTGCGCAACCGCAATAACCGGCGCCGCAATAATCGCCGCGCTGGTTAAAATTTTCGCTAATGCTCTCATACGGTTAATATTTAAATATCTTACCGTTAGCCATAACCTCCTGCGTTTTTTCATCAAAAGTTGCTTTATAGCCGGTATGAACAGCGGCGTTGGTCATGATGTTGGCAATCGAGTGGCTATAGCCTGCCTCAACCGGGGCGTTAGGTTGTTTGCGGCTACGTACGCACTCCATCCAGTTACGCACGTGGTTTGAAGTAAGCACATCGCCGCCTGTATTGGCCGAAGCCACCACTCTTTCAGTGTTGGCCAAATCCATTTCAGGCAGCAGGTTGGCTTGCATCCCCATGGCAGCAGCCATTTTTTGGGTCAAACCCCCCGTTGGCGAAACTTTATTGGTATCCAGGTTCAGCTCGCCGCCGTTTGAGTAGTAAATTTCAGTCGGATGCTCATCGCCGTTATGCATGCGCGAGGCAAAGGTCACCTGGAAACCGGTTGACGGATCGTCCAGCGGGCCGTAGTCAAACGCTGCCATAATGGTATCCCAGTTTCTCCGGCCATCTTTCCACATATAAATGCCGCCGTTAGCAACTACGCTGCGTGGATGTTTAAGCCCCGTGAACCAGTGCACGGTATCTATCTGATGGCTCATCCACTGTCCCGGCAATCCCGAAGAATACGGCCAGAACAGGCGGTATTCCAGGTAAATACGCGGATCAAATGCTTCATAAGGGCGGTTCATTATAAATCGCTTCCAGTCAGTGTCTTCTTCTTTTAATACTTTTAAAAGCTCGGGCCTGCGCCAGCGGCCTGGCTGGTTTACATTCCAGGTAAGTTCTACCATCGTTATTGGCCCGAATTTGCCGGAACGGATAAAGTCATTTGCCGCGTGATAATTGGCCCCGCTTCTTCGCTGCGAGCCAATCTGCACAATCTTGCCCGACTCTTTAACCGCTTTTAATGCCGCCCGGTTATCTTCCATGGTTTCGGCAAAAGGTTTTTCTACATAGGCATCGCAACCCGCTTTCACAGCTTCAATGGCATGCCGTGCGTGTTGAAAATCGGCAGTGCTGATAAAAACGGCATCTACGCTCTTGCTGTCGTACATTTCCTCATTATTCCGGTAGGCTTTTACGTCGTTCTGCATTTTCTCTTTCCAGATAGCTGCGCCTTCTTCGCGACGGCGTTTCCAGATATCGGATACACCCACTATTTCAAAATTCAGTTCTTTGTAATGGTTCATAAAGCTGGGCAGATGTGAGCTGCGGTGCCTGTCGGAAAAGCCGACAACTCCCACGCGAACGCGATCGTTTGCACCAATGATGCGTTTATAGCTTTTGGCGCTTAAACCGGTTTTAGCAAGCATTACACCAGCGCCCGCAAGGGCGGCCTGCTTTATAAAAGTACGACGTGATTTTTCCATAAGTAATTTTATAGTTAATTGGTTTTTAAGCCGCGATTGCCAGCTCAAATCAAATATCGTTTAAGTTAACCAAAATGCGCAAATACTTTACCCGGAATAAAGTAACAGTTTTAATACCTGCGGAGCATTTGCTGAAAACAACAATATGACCAGTTGTAATTTCGGGGTTATAAACGGTCTTTCGAGAGTTTATACTAAAGTTGATGAGGGTTTACAAGGCGAATAAACCAAACACAAGAATGGGAATAAGGTGATTACTAAATAAAGGGGTTACGCTGCAACCCCTTTATTTAATCTTGAGCTTAAGGAAGATGCTTACTTTAGTAAAGATAAATACGCCGGTCTTTTAAGAATCTACTTCACCCGCAAATATTTCTCGATGATTGTCCTGTCAATATTGGTTCCTTCAACTTTCTCAATGCCCTTTTGTATCAGCGTATCGCCGCTAAAGGTAATGGTGAAGGTGAATGGCTTACCTTCCCAGGCCTTATCTTTATAGTAATCCAGGTGTTCAGTATATTGATCTCCTTTAAGCGTATATGCGCCGCCACCTGCATCAAATTTGTTGGATGAATCTTTTGGAGTGTTCACAATATGGTTCAGGAACGCGAAATGCGTATCGTTGATGATCTTGATCATCTGCTGATCTTTTGGATAACTGTTCTGCTCTGTTTTACCACTGGCAATGGTTACACCCGATACCAGCCTCCAGGTACCTATAATTGGATTCGCTGCTGCCTTCTCTTCCTTTTTTTCAGGAGCATTACAGGCGATTGCAAATACAGCCACGGATAGTGACAATAATGCTAAAGGTTTAAAATTCATGATGGTTGATTGGTTTATCTGGATAAAAATAGAAAAAATACTTAAGTGTACACCAACTATACTACTTGATAGGGTACGATTATCCCGCAGAAAACATTTTTGACAGATTAGAATTCTATGGGTACATTTGCAACCGCATGCAAAGACGCGTAACGGCCTATATTTTGATGATCTCAATACTTTCAGCGCACTTTTCGCGGTTCTTTATTTTCGCGGGGTTTGAGCTGAACAAAAAGTATATCGTCACCAATCTTTGCGAAAACCGTGATAAGCCCTGGCTGCATTGTAATGGTAAATGTTACTTCATGAAAAAGCTGAAGCAGGCTCAGGAGAATGACCGCAATAGTGAGCGGCAGGCACAGCGCAACCTTTTCCAGGAAGCATCCATCAACCAGGTCAATTCAGTTATATTCCAAAGCCAGCTATTACGCGTGATCAATACGCCATATAATCCGGGCAAACTAAGACACTTCAACGGAACGCTGTTCCGCCCTCCGCAAACAGCATAAATATCTTTTTAGCTTAAACACTACCGCCATTGCTGCTTGTCAGCTGTGGCAAGCCTGTATTTAAGTTTCACAACTCATTTTTATTTTTTACCGGGCTTTGCTGTTTGCAAAATTCTTTGTCATTCAATTGACTGGGATGCTGCATTCACGCATATATGAAACTCGTCTGTTGATTCCTGTGTGCAATGCCCAAACCATTCCTATATGAAAAGATATTTCATTCCGTTTATATTTTTATTTTTTCTTGTATCCGCAGCAATTGCCCAAACAACTATCAGCGGAACCGTAACCGATGCATTTACACACGAAGCGCTTGCAGGCGTCGTGATCAGCGTTGCCGACAGCAGCACCACAAGTACCGCTTTAGCTAAAACTAACTCAACCGGCAAGTTTGAAATTTCAGCGGCTCAAAACCAATTACTACGCTTTAGCATGATAGGCTATACAGCACGTATTGTAAAAAACAACACGAGTGCCGGCAAATTGACGATCAATATTACTATGGAGCCGTCGACGGTTGATTTGCAGCCGGTTATTGTAACCGCCAGCCGGGAAAAGCAACAGCGGCGGGAAGCTCCTATCGCCATTACGCAGCTTAACGCAACCCAAATTAAAGACACCAAAGCTACCGCGCTCTACCAGTTATTGAATAAGGTGCCGGGCGTTTATATGGTGAACCTGGGCAACGAACAACATACAATGGCTATCCGTCAGCCGATAACCTACAATGCGCTGTATTTGTACATGGAAGACGGCCTGCCCATTAGGCCGACGGGCATTTTTAACCACAACTCGTTATACGAGATCAACATGTCCGGCGTAAAAGATATCGAGGTAATTAAAGGGCCGGCGTCTTCGCTGTATGGCAGTAATTCCATCGGCGGCGCGGTAAACTTCATTACCCAGGGGCCGCCAACAGGCTATGCGGGCAACGTTTCGTTACAGGGCGATAGTTATCATTATAGACGCATCGATGCCGATGGCGGCTTTACTTCGGGCAAACTCGGCGTGTACGCAGGCGGTTATATCGCACATCAAACCGATAGCTGGCAGGATTACTCGGATTTCGACAAGTATTCAGGCAATTTTAAAACGGTTTATGATTTTAACAATACCACTAAGCTCACCACCGCAGCATCATATAACTACCTGAACACCCAAACACCAGGCAATTTGGACAGCGCACATTTTTATAGCAAGAGTTACGGCAGCAACCAGCGCTTTACTTATCGTAAGGTAAATGCCTTTAGGGCGAGCACGCGGCTCGACCATACCTGGAATGGCAAAAATGCCACATTTATAACGCTGTTTTATCGCTATAACTCAACAGCACAATTGCCAAGTTATTTTATATCCGATGTACGCGATGCTGCAGGCGCCTACCTGAGTTCAAACGGGCAGGTAAACGATCAAAAGTTTAACAGCTACGGGCTGCTTGCCCAGCACCGCGCTGACTTCAGCTTTTTAAATTCGAGACTTATTACAGGCCTTTATATAGATGATAGCCCAAGCTCATATTACGCGCAGTCTTTGGATATACAAAAGAACGTAGCCGATAATTATTATACCGGTTTTACCAATACCGGCCGGTATATCGATCAGTACCGGATAAAGCTTTTTAATACCGCCGCTTATGCACAATACGAAATAAAACCTCTGGAGACTTTACGTATTGTCATGGGGCTAAGGTATGATCGTGTACACTATGACTTCAAAAATGGCTTACCTCCCGGACAAACCAAGTACAAACAACAGGAGGCCAATAATTTTAATATCGCGGCGCCGAAGCTCGGTTTAACTTACTACCTCGGCAATAATACGGGTCTGTATGCTAACTATAGTGTTGGCTTTCAACCGCCCGAAACCACCGGCCTCTACAACTCGCGGCAGACTGGATCACTAAAACAGGCGACATTTTACAACTATGAAGTCGGCGGATGGCTATCTGCCTTTGATAAAAAGGTTTACGCTGAAGTGAGCCTGTATGACCTGGAAGGCCGTAATGAAATTATCAGCCAGCTACAGCCTGATAACACTACCCAAAATGAAAACGCCGGGGCAACGCGCCACAGAGGAATAGAGTACTCAATCACCTACGCACCGGTTCATGAGCTAACTTTCAGGTTCGGCGGTACTAACGCGCGTCATACCTATTTGGATTACAGCGAAGTAGCTACAAATTATGCTACGGGTAATAGTATAGTTACCGCTTACAACGGCAGACGCATGAATAACGCCCCGGCGTGGATAGCCACCGGTGAAATTACTTACAAACCAATTTTTCTTCCGGGTTTCAGGATAGCCCCGGAATGGCAGCACATCAACAGGTATTTTACCAACCCGGCCAACACTAAAGTTTACCCCGGCTATGATATCTGTAACCTGCGCCTGGGGTACGATTTCAAGCAATCAGCCAAAGGCCTCGGTATTTGGTTTAATGTGCTTAACATGACCGATAAACTATATGCTACTACGGTAACCAGCAACCAATATGGCGACACCTATAGTGCCGCGCCACCGCGTGTTTACACTTTAGGAGTTAGCTACGCCTTTTCAAAATATTGATCATGAAAGCAACAGCAACATTTTATAAATGGCATCGTGTACTGGGGCTTATTGCCCTGGTACCGGTTATTTTCTGGACGATCAGCGGCATATCCCATCCCTTCATGTCTAACTGGTTCAGGCCTTACATCCCTGTCGAAGTTTATAAGGAACCCGCTCAAAGCCGGTTGAAAGTTCCGCTGTCTGTTCAACAGGTGCTAGACATTAATCATATCACACAGCTTCGGAATTTCCGCTTGCTGGAATTTAATAAGGCTGCATATTACCAGGTGCTGGGAACAGATAGCTTATATAATTATTATAACGCCACTGACGTCAAGCTACTGATAAACGGCGACCGGCAATATGCAGAGTGGCTGGCCCGCTATTTTACCCGCGACTCTTTATCAGCAATTAAATCAATAGTCCTGAAAAAAACATTTGATGGCAGGTATCAGCCCATCAATCACCTGCTGCCGGTATGGAAGGTTAGCTTTAACCGTGCCGACGGGATGGATGTTTATATCGAGACGGGCCAAAGCCGCATGGGAACATTTAATAATAATACCCGCAAATGGATGCTGTGGCTGTTTGAGCAGCTGCACACCTGGGATTTTTTAGCGAAAGCCGTCGGCGACAGGGTACGTAATGTATTCTTGCTTTCTCTTGTCGTTGTGATGTTTTGCTCCCTGGTTACCGGGCTCACCCTATACGGTTTCTTATGGAAGAAGTTTAAAACGGCGGCAAACGGTCGGCGGGCAGGCAATAAAACCGACAAACGCTTCCTGCACCGTTATCACAGGCAGATTGGCTTATATGTATCATTTATAATGCTGACATTTTTTATCAGCGCCGGCTTTCACCTGGTGGTAAAGCTGCATAACAATACGCCCGAAGAACAGCAATTCGCCCAACTGTTTAATCGTGCTGATTTACAGCTATCCAATCTCCAATTACCGGTACCTGATAGTACCATAAAAAAGACCGGCCTGGCAAAAATTGGCGACAGAACTTATTACCAGGTAAGCACTTCGCGTAAAAGAATTTTATATTTCGATGCGGCTGATGGCAGCGAGCTGAAAGACGGGGATCAAGCCTTCGCCCTTTATTTAAGCAACTATTATCGTTCAGCCCCTGTTAAGGGCAAAACTACGGTTAAGCAAATACGCCAGTTTACTACCGAATATGGTTTCATAAATAAACGGCTGCCTGTACAACAAGTAAGCTACCCGGACGGCGAAAATTTGTATATCGAAACAACAACAGGCAAGCTCGCAGCCAGGGTTAACGGGCTGGATCGCGCGGAAGGTTTCTCTTTTATTTTCCTGCACAAGTTTTTCTACATGAGTTGGGCCGGCAAGGATATACGTGACATTGTGAGTATCACAGCAGCCCTGGCCGTTTTGGTGGTGTCGGTTCTCGGGTTTGCCTCATTTTTAAAGAATAAATAAACATGAAAAAACTTCTGTTATTAGCCGTGCTTGCCGGATGTCTGGGAAGCACTTCGTCTTGTGGTCAGCATACCGATAAAACTATAGATACAAAAGTGGCGGGTAAAAAAGGCAAATATGTCTGCACCATGCACCCATCGGTTACCTCCGACACGCCTGGTGTATGCCCTAAGTGCGGTATGCAACTGGTGGAGCATGATACAACTGATGACTAATAAAAGTGTAGCTTTTTTGTTCTTGATTGCCGGTTCCTGATACCATGCATTATTTATGGTAATGCATCGTGCTTTTGGTATTTACCAGGTCTTCGACAATGAGCAGCTTGCCGTTGTAAGTATCATTACTGGCCGTTATCTTGCCTTCCAGTATGCTTTGTCCAAAACAGGCAGGGTTATTACCATGACCAAGCGGCCACTTACCCTGGGTATCGCTAACAAAAATACCGGCTTCAGCAGCCATCTCCAAACCAAAATCGGTACAGTTGGTGTGGCTTAGCTGGTATTTTTTGTGTTCGTACTTTTGAATTATAGCCAGCATGCGGTTGAAACGTTTTCTGGAAATAAAGGTAGCCGATATTTCGTCCCAGCTATGCAGCGAGTCGTTCTTAAATGTGGATGGCGAAGAGGGAAATAACGGAGTTGCAGCCAGCGGAGAATCCTTTTTCGGATAAAAACCGAATGAGCGGCTAATGATGGTGCTGTCAGTATTATATTTTATCAATGTGACGAAAGTGTGCCCAACATTGTTTAAAACATAAATCTTGCGTTTACCCGACACAGGCTGCCGTACGTGGATCATAATGGCATAAGCGGCGGCCTTTTTGCCGTCATCAAATGGATCTAAGATTTGACTGGCCGACATCAGCGGCGACCTGATCTCCGCGTCACCGTTGTAAGCGACGCTATCACGGCTAATAAGTTTAATATCTGCATTATGAATATTCATAACGACTTTGGTCACACTATCTGCAACTGTCAACGAGTCCATCCGACGCCTGATGTTGTCAGCCAACAGCGTTCGGCCGTCCACCGAGGCGGTTACCAGCGGAGCATATAGCGCAGTATCAATCTTATTCTCAATAGTAAGCGTTTTGAAATAACACTTCATCGCCAGCGAATAAAGGCGCAGCTTCGTAAACGCTACCGCTAGCCGGTAATAAAACTTCTGTCCGTGTTTTTTGGCCTTAAAGGCAGTGTTGGAGTGTTCGTCCTGTAACAGACTGCTCAAATACTTGCGCTCCATAACAGGGTCATCCGTTTTGGCGTGTACAAGCTCGACCATCAGGCTGTCTTTTATCCGCTCAGCAATGGAATCGGTAAGATGGTTTTTATGAATTACAGGTTCCTGCAAGCTGGCAGCGCCTGCCCTGCTTAAAAGTAACGATAGGAAAAGTATAGTTAGCCATACTGATTTACAGTTGACAAAAGTCTTAGGGGCAGAATAGTTTTTCGGCATTAAGCCAATTCCGGGACTGCGCATTAAGGTTATTGAAAGTTAAAAAGCTTTAAGCGCCCGCAAATTAATATAAAAAACGGTCTTAATTAACATTTCTTTAACCGGCAACTTCTATTAAATTGTAAATTTTATGATGGACATAAGAAGGCCCTGTTTCAAGGGCAAATTGCCACAGGTGGAAAATACAAAATAAAATATTACTAAAGCTAACTCCGGCCAAATAATCCTATTATTGTCAGTTAGACACTAGTTACAAAAAGCTCATCAAAGTAATCCGAATGTTAAATATATAATAATAAATAAGGAAAATAATTAAACACATTGCAACTGTCGTTTAAACACGTATATTTGCACCATAAAATGTAAGAGGCCGGGCGGCGGCGGCGGGTACGTTCCCGAATGGTTCGATTCCATGTTTACAGCTCTTCTCATAATTTAGGTTTATAATTGGTTAAGAACGCGCTCCTGCCCATCAGAGAGCGCTTCTTGTTTTTATGGCGTTTTAATATTGACGATATACGCCAGCTCCGGGTAGATATGGCCACCGATAAACAGGTGAATCAGTAGTCGGTCAGTGTTAGAAAGGAAGCATTATTGCTAAAGCGCAAAATAGTCAATAGCTAATGCGGCTGCCACGATCAATAATCCAAAAAATTCGCGCGTCTTTTCAATATAAGGCTTTTCGGCCTGCATGGTTTCTACAATGCTGGGCCTGTTGTATTTCACTACCCAGTCGCGCACCCCGTCTTTTGAAAAAAACAGGATCACAGCATATACCAGGTAAAAAGCTATGGCAACAAGGTAAACCCATGGGTAGTATAAGCCAAACACAAAAAGCCCGCAACATATGGCGGCCACCATATAAATGGTTACCCACAAAGCGGCGTCAACATCGTCCAGGTTTACATACGCGAAGGCTAAAAAAGCCAAACAGAATATACAATTGAAAATTATCAGAAGCATAAGGTAAAGCTATGACTTTGCCTTTAAATACAAAGCGCCCTCGTCTTGATTTTTACGGGTCAAGCAGAATAATTGTGGGAAAGGATAAAAATTATTTGCTTTGCAGGTAAATACAAATACGCCAACGCTTGTC
>NZ_JAUMKC010000030.1 GCF_030519355.1 Mucilaginibacter sp. L3T2-6 | reverse complement strand
GCCTTTAATTTACAAAATCTCTCCCGCTTATACAAAAAAACCGCCTCATAATTTTACTTATGAGACGGCCTCTTTTTAGACTGTTAAAGTCCTGTTTTCGTGGAGCCGGAGGGATTCGAACCCTCGTCCAAACATGGTATAAGGTAAGCTTTCTACATGCTTAGCTTCTGTTTAATTGTCGGGAAGGGGAAGGCCAGTCGCTTGCCTGTACCGTCTTCCGTAGGTGCTTTATCTCGTCCGCTTATCGCACCCTAAGCAAACCAGTTTCATCTTTCGATGCCCCGATTGCCGGCCCGATGAAACGGAAAACCGGCGGGACAAAAGCTATTCTAATTCTAAATTAGGCAGCTAAGGCGTAGTTATTTTCGCCATTTGTGATTTTGAGCGTTCAGATTAAAGCGCTAATTCGCCCAACGCGCTGCATGCTTACCTACTTATCTCCATCCTGTCAATTCCGATCGACCCCATGTAGAATTAAGTAGTATACAAAGATACGAAAAATTAGTGGCAGTAGGTAGCAGCAATAGTAGTTTTTAATGCCAGGCATGAGCCAGTGCTACGGCTTCCTCCTCCAATATACCCATAAACTGGTATTTATTAACCCGCCTGGCCGCCCTAACTTCATCGGCATTTAACAAACTTAAAACCCTAATCTGATTTAAAGAATGAAAGTTTACTTTTTACCTGTAATTTTATTACTCCTTGTCGCCTCTTTTGCTGCCAGCGCGCAAACTGTTATGGTATCGGCGTCTGAACCTGACGCAACCATTATTGTTGACGGACAGAGCCTCGGCACCGGCAACCTGAAAGTTAAAGTGCCAAAAAACTCTTGTGTAAACGTTAAGGTGCAAAAAGCCGGTTTCCTTAAATATGAGCAGACCTACTGTAATAAGAAAGGACAAACTGAGCCACCCAAAAAACAGTTTTTTGATATGAAGAGAGACGATGCCGAAGAAGCATCTGTAAAGACAGACCAGGCTAACATCGATTTTTCTATAGAAGTAAATAAAAAACAGGACCCGGTAGATGTGTGGAAACGCGCTAACCAGGTGGTGACCGACTATTTCGACGCTATTGAAGTTTCAGACAAGGAAACCTCCTATCTCCGAACAGCGTGGAGCGTGCAGAGCTTTCAGCAAAATACCATCCGCACCCGGCTCATCATTAAGCTGGCCAAAAGCGAACCCTTAACTTATAAAGTGAAATTAGTAAGCGAATATTCCGGCGCGCCCCTCACCAGCGTAAAGGCTGATGAGCAATTCCACGACTGGGACCGCATCCTGCGTAAATATCAAAACGTGATCTCGGATTTTACCACCCGGTTGGGAAATCAGTAATAGCGTAGCAGTTTTAAGTAGCAGTCTTTAAATCTTCACTAAAGCAAAAGACTGCTACTTCTTACTGCTACCGTCACTAACTGCCGATACTGCTTTCCGCTGATACTGCTACTTGCCTTCCCGGGTACACCTTCAAGGCTTCCTCCAGGCAGATCATCGCATTCTCAATATCTTTGATGTTGAGTACATAAGCCATGCGCACTTCATTTAATCCTGCACCGGGGCTGCTGTAAAAGCCGGTCGCCGGGGCCATCATAACGGTTTGGTTTTCGTGGCTGAAGGACTCCAGCATCCATTGGCAAAACTTATCAGCATTATCTATTGGCAGCTGCGCCACCACGTAGAATGCGCCGCCCGGATTAGGGCAGTAAACGCCATCCATTTTATTCAGAGCGCCTACAATAGTATCACGACGTGCGGTATATTCTTTATTTACAGTTTCAAAATAATCGTCCGGTGTATCAACAGCAGCTTCGCCGGCAATCTGCTCAACCATTCCGGGACTTAAACGTGCTTGCGCGAATTTCAAACCTGCCGCCAGTACCTGTTTGTTTTTGGTGATTAAACAGCCCAGGCGCGCACCACAGGCGCTGTAACGTTTGCTTACGGTGTCCATCACAATTACGTTTTCTTCCAGGCCGTAAAGGTGCATAGGCGAGATAAACTCCTGGCCGCCATAGCAGAACTCCCGGTAAGCCTCATCGCTGAAGAGGTACAGATCGTATTTAAGGGCCAGTTCCTTTAAAGCTTCCAACTCCCCGCGTGAGTACAGGTAACCTGTAGGGTTATTAGGATTGCAAATAATGATCGCTTTGGTTTTGTCGGTGATGAGTTTCTCAAACTCGCTGATCGGGGGCAAGGCAAAACCATTTTCAATGTACGACAGGATGGGTTTCACCACAATATCGCTCTGGCAGGCAAAACCATTATAATTGGCGTAGAATGGCTCGGGGATAATCACCTCGTCGCCCGGGTTAAGGCAGGCCATCATGCTGATGGTGATAGCTTCAGAACCACCCGTGGTAACAATGATGTTTTCAGGGGTAATGTTGTAACCAAGCTTGTTGTAATATTCAGTCAGCTTTTTGCGGTAAGACAGCGTACCCTCGGACGGTGTATAAGCCCAAACCTTGAAACTAATGTTCTTAATTGCATCCAGCATTCCCTCCGGCGTCTCTATATCGGGCTGACCGATATTTAAGTGATAAACTTTCTTTCCATCAGCTTTAGCCTTGTCGGCAAAAGGGGTTAATTTCCGTATCGGCGATGCAGGCATTTGCTCGCCTTTGTGCGATATTTTTGGCATGAGGCAAAGGTAGGGAATTTAGTCTGAAAGTCGGAAAAGCCAGAAAGTCCGGAAGAAAGAAGTTGACAGTTTATGAGTTGGCAGTTGACAAAAATAAAAAGAGACACAATCCCTTATGTCTCTTTCATATTTATCAAATCTCTGCTTTAGGGCAGATTCAGCGGCGCTTACTTCGTTCCCGTTCCTGCTGATTTGGCAACTACCTCGCCCACAATATTCAATGTTTTTTGGGGAATTGAAGCGTTTGAGGTTACTACGATACCTTTATTAAACGGAGCTGCTACAGCCGCATTGTAGGTAATTTTGATAGTGCCTTTTTCGCCGCTTTTTACAGGGGTTTTGGTGTAGTCGGCAATAGTACAGCCGCAGGTTGGGCGTACATCGGTAACGATAAGGGGTTGCTTACCAACGTTGGTGTATTCAAACACGGTGGTAACAGGCGTGCCTTGCGGAATTTTACCGAAGTCGTGTTTTTCCTCGTTGAATTTGAACACCGGTTTGTCGCTGTCCTGTGCCGAAGCACTGAAAGCGAAACCTAAAATTACAGCGCATACTAATAAGATCTTTTTCATTATAGTAAATTGTTTTTAAGAGCTTCAAAGCGGTTTTTAAGGGGTATGTACTCAAAAATGCTTCTTAATTTCTGTTTGATTAATACAAATATAAATGGTTTAATTTAATATTAAAACTATTATCTGAAGTAGATGTTTTATAAGGAAAGTTACCAAAAACAAAATAGAATTTTATAATTTTGCCGCCTAACCAAAATAAAATATGCCTGAAACTGTAAATAACACTACCGGACAGTTAAGCACCGCAGAGCTGAGTTTTGATGATTTTAAGAAGATCGTTATTAACGATTATCGTATAGGCTTTGAAAGCCGGCAGGCCAGTTTGCTGGGCCGCCGCGAAGTGCTTACCGGTAAGGCTAAGTTCGGCATATTTGGCGACGGCAAGGAAGTGGCTCAACTGGCTATGGCTAAGGCTTTTAAAAAAGGCGACTGGCGCGCCGGCTATTACCGCGACCAAACCTTTATGTTCGCCACCGGCATGAGTAACCTGCACGAATTTTTTGCGCAGTTGTATGCTTATCCCGAGATCGGCAAGGACCCCGCTTCGGCAGGCAGGCAGATGAATTGCCACTATGCCACCCGCTTTGTTAACCCCGATGGCACCTGGGCTAACCAGGCGGATACCATGAATTGCTCGGCAGATATATCGACAACAGGCGGCCACATGCCGCGTCTGTTAGGTTTGGCGTATGCTTCGAAATTATACCGCCAAAATAAGCAGCTGGAATATTTAAACAAATTTTCTGTAAAGGGCAACGAGGTTGCATTCGGCACCATAGGTAACGGTTCTACTTCTGAAGGCCTGTTTTTTGAGGCGCTAAATGCGGCCGGCGTTTTGCAGGTGCCAATGGCTATTTCGGTTTGGGACGACGCCTACGCCATTTCAGTCCCCGCCAGGTTACAAACCACTAAAGAGGATATCTCCGAAATATTAAAAGGTTTTCAGCGTTCAGAGGGCACCAATGGCTACGAGATTTTTAAAGTGAAAGGCTGGGACTATGTAGCCCTTTGCGAAACCTATGAACGTGCTGTAGCCATGTGCCGTGCCGAGCATGTACCTGTGCTGATACACGTGGTGGAGATGACCCAGCCTCAGGGTCATTCAACTTCGGGCTCGCATGAGCGGTATAAATCAAAAGAGCGTTTGGCCTGGGAAGAGGAGTACGACTGCCTTGCGCAGATGCGTAAATGGATGGTGGCCTCTGCCGTGGCTACCGATGCTGAGCTGGACGAGTTGGAGGCTGCTGCAAAAAAACATGTGCGCGACGTGCAGCGAGAGGTCTGGAACCAGTTGAGCGGCGAGATCAGCCTGGAAATTAATGAGGCCGCACGCATGATAGAGGACCTGGCCCGGGAGTCGGACTACCAGGATGAATTATTGGCAACCGTTACCGAATTGCGTGAATGTGTAGACCCAGGCCGTAAAGACGTTATTGCCGCCGTACGCAAGGCTTTGCGGATAACCGTAACGCAGCCCGGTTTTCAGCGCAGCGCGCTCGTAAGCTGGCTGGCTGATGAAAATAAAAAAAACGAGGAGCGTTTTAACTCCAAATTATTTACCGGTACTCCCTACTCTCCGTTAAAACTACAACAAACCAGTGTACGGTATTACGAGGACTCGAAATACATAGACGGCCGTGAAGTATTGAACGCCTGCTTTGATGCCAACTTTGAGCGTGACAAGAGCATTGTAGCTTTTGGCGAAGATGTAGGCGCCATTGGCGACGTAAACCAGGGTTTTGCAGGTTTGCAGCTGAAATACGGCGATCTGCGCATTACTGATACCGGTATACGCGAAGCAACAATAATAGGGCAAGGCATGGGCCTGGCTATGCGTGGCCTGCGCCCGATTGCCGAAATCCAGTACCTGGATTACCTGTTGTATTCTATCAATGTTTTAAGTGACGATCTGGCAAGCTTAAGCTACCGTACCCGTGGCGGCCAAAAAGCCCCGCTGATCGTGCGGACGCGCGGCCACCGGCTCGAAGGCATCTGGCATTCAGGCTCGCCGCTTGGTTTGATATTGAACTCGATGCGGGGCTTGCATATCTGTGTACCGCGCGATATGACGCAGGCTGCCGGAATGTATAACGTATTGCTGCGCGGAGATGAACCTGCGCTCGTAATAGAGTGTTTGAATGGCTACCGCCTCAAAGAGCGGCTGCCCGCTAATGTTGGGGAGTTTACCGTTCCCCTGGGCAAGGCTGAAGTGCTCAATCAGGGTAACGATATTACTGTGATCTCCTACGGCTCAACACTGCGCATTGTGATGGAAGCGGCGAATGAGCTGCAGAAAATGGGTATTAGCATTGAGGTTATCGACCCCCAAACCCTTTATCCTTTTGATTTAGATAACACTTGCGGCGCCTCATTGAAAAAAACCAGCAAATTGCTGATTGTAGACGAGGACGTACCCGGCGGCGCATCGGCTTATATTTTACAACAGGTGCTCGAAGCACAAAATGGCTATTACTCGTTGGATGTACAGCCACGCACGCTTACGGCAAAGGCCCACCGTCCGCCTTACGGCTCTGATGGCGGTTACTTCAGCAAGCCATCCCTGGATGACGTTATTGAGGCAGTGTACAGTTTGATGACCGAGACAGACCCGCATAAATACCCCGGAATGTTCTGATAGGCTACAGCGAAAGTGCCGTTGCTTAGCATCTCTTTTCCGGTAAATACAAGCGACGGGCATATGCCTTTACAGTCACTTGTAAGTACGATTTAATTAAAAAAACTACTTTTGCGTCCCGGCCTGCAGGTTGGGACTTTTAATTTTCTCATCATTATGGACACCATATTCGCAGCAATTGCAGACACGATAAAAAAACGCCGCAGCATCAAGGCCCAGGCCATGAACGGAAATAAAATACCTAACGGGCATATTGCCGCCATGTTAGAACTGGCTAACTGGGCGCCTACACACGGCTACACGGAGCCCTGGCGGTTCATCGTTTACGAAAACCCGGCCGACTTCTGCAGCCAACATGCGGAAATATATAAAGAGAACAGTATGGGCGATAACTTTAACCCGGCTGTTTATAATAACCTGCTGCACCAGGGCGATAAAGCCTCGCACATTATAGTAGCCGTTATGAAGCGCGGCGACCTCCCAAAAATCCCGCCGTTTGAAGAAATAGCGGCAGCCTCCTGCGCAATTCAAAATATGTTACTGGGCGCAACCGCCCTGAATATAGCTTCCTTCTGGAGCACCGGCGGCATGGCGCTTAAACCGGTTTTTAAAGAGGTTATGGGCTATGGCGACGATGATCAGGTGATGGGGATTCTGTACTTTGGCTATGCTGATGACCATCCGGAAGGAAAAAGAAATATGCAGATTGAAGAAAAAATAACCTGGGTTAAATAATAATTAATAAATTTTTAAGTTTATTCAGATAGTCGTAACCGTTAAATTTTATTAGGGCAAGTTTAATATTATGACCAATAATTATATTTTGAAGAAATTTTATTAATCATTAAATATAATTATATTTGATAAATTTAAAAAAATGTGGCCGGAAAGTATAACCTAATTGTGCTCTCCATCGTAAAACAAGTCACTAATTGATTATTGATTTAAATCCGGGAAGACGAATGAGAAAACCTCTTGGCGGACTTGCAGGCATTCTGATAATTCTTGCAGTCACTACCATCAGCTGGAAAAGCGGAAAAACAACTAACCACAACAATTTTAAATCAGGCTTTAGCGCCAGGGCATTGCTGGAAAAATATATCAGCAATATCTATGAATCTGCACACCTGCAGGAATCCGGCCTTGCTTATAATGTTTTTGAAAAGGCGGTAACCGGCTTCATGAACCTCAAGGCTGCCAACAAAGTGCCTCAAACAAGTTCAGTGCTTACGGTTGTCGACCTCGGCAAATCAAGCCACGCTAAACGCATGTGGATCATCGATATGCTGGAAAACCAATTACTGGTTAACACTTTCTGTGCGCATGGCCACGGCAGCGGCGACGACATGGCCACCCGTTTTTCAAATAAGGTCGACTCGCACCAGAGCAGCCTTGGTTTTTATATAACTGATAATGTTTATATGGGCGATAACGGCCGCTCGCTGCGTTTGGATGGCATGGATGCCGGCTTTAACTCCAACGCCCGTCAGCGCGCCATTGTGGTGCACGGCGCCGATTATGTTGGCGAAGGCACTATCGGGGCCTTAGGCCGCCTGGGCCGCAGCTACGGCTGCCCTGCTGTCCCCCGCAGCATGTCAAACCAGGTGATCGACCTCATTAAAGACAAAACTGTAATGTTCATCAACGGCAACGACAACCGCTACAATTCAAAATACCTGGACGAAGAGCAGGCTGCCGCTTATGTTTTCCCTGATCAGGGTAACAGCGCCGTGCTGGCATCAATGTAACTGTAAACAAACTAATTGTAACTGACTCATATGGGGCCGCAGGATATATGTCCGGCGGCCTTTTTATTTGCTGCACTTTGTGCAGTGTCACGCAACCTGCCCAACACACTTTGGCTCAACAATCTCAACGTTCATAATCTTAGGTTCTCCCGCGTTCTCCTTTACCCTCTCCCCTTCCTGCCTGCGTTTCCGGTAAGTTTTCATCCGCGCAGTTTGCCCGCAGGTTAACGGGTTGCACCAGCGCCGGTTTTTACCGTGGGTGGTATCCAGGTAAACGTTGCCGCATTGGCATTTTTTAACATAGTCAAAAGCCTTTGAATTTACCAGGTCCACTGCGTGTTTCACCAGCTTCCATAGCGGCGCGGCCAGTTGCTCCTCCATGTCCGTCCAGGCTTGCCGTGGCCTGTTATTATCCAGCTCAAAACGGATATGTGCATTGGCGTCGTTAACCAGTTCATTAAAATAGAACAGGTCTACCTCGTGGATCTCGCGGCCGCGCATGGGGCTGTAAATAAATTGGTGCATACTTTCGCGCAGCTTAACCGCACGCTGCCATACTACGGCGGCCTCATGCTCATAGCAGCGGCCCTCCAGTTCCAGCACCTGGTATTCATCATGACTGATGATGCCGAACTCGCAGCACCAGGCCAGCAGGCATTCATAATCGTGCAGCAGGTCGTTGCGGTCACCGGTACTTCGGTTGCGGAACGTGTTAACAAATTGCAGCATAAGGATGTCGCCCTCCATCGGGAAGGGCTCGGTCGAATTGGCAGGCCATTGGCGCTCGGGCCTGTACCGCTCTTTTAAGGTTTTATACATAATTTTAATGATTTGCAGATGGGCAAAACGGCTTTAGGCCGTAACAAAAAAGGGTTAAAAAACGGGCATAATGCGTTTTGCCTGTAACAAAAAGGGAGCTAAAAACGGGCTAAACAACTTATGCCCGTCTACCAAAATGCCTCAAAAACGGGCAAAACGTGTTTTGGTCGTTGCATCATTTTTTACCGTTTACCGGTATAAAAACCGCGTTTACAGCGTCGAAATGATGATTTATAAAAAAACCGCCCGCCAAAGCAGGGTATATTTTACAACCAAAACCAGGAAATTAATGAACTTTAAAATTTTACTGGGGTTACCGCTTGGGATGATAGAATTTAAAAACGGTAATAATGGCAGTTGGAACACTGTGATACAAATATAATAAATTACTAAATAAATTAGCAATAAATAATAAAATTTTTAGTCTCCTTGGCTTACTTTTATTTTATATACGGCGCAGAAAATAGCAAAAGAAAACGCGTCACTAAACGTGGAAAATTAATATCGCATTGTTTTTAACCATAAGTCAATCAAAAATGGCATCCAATTATTGTCTTAAAATATTAGTATCCAAAGCCTTAACGACTGGAATCCAGTTGTGTGCTTTCATTAAAATTTATGCAGCCGTTTAGGAGCGCTTTTTTGTGATTGTAATTGCGATATTACCACATATCTTTCCTACAAACGAACCGATGCTTATCTTTGCGAATTAACCCCTGTTAATTTAGCTATGCATTATTGCATTATTTTACTTCTGAATATTTGTTTGTCACCGGAGCCTTTGCCGCCTGATTCGCTTTATAAAACAAAGGACCTGCAGGACGTCATAAGGCATGTGTTTAAAGCCAAAAGCTATAAGGATACCGGGCAATCACATTCAAACCTATCGCTGCTGCCTTCTATAGGATATAATCCAAGTTACGGGTTGGATTTAGGCCTGATATTATCGGGTGGCAAAAACTATGGCGATCCATCGGGTACGACCTTTTCTATTTTCAACGCCAACGTTTTTGTATCATCCAACGGACTGGCTTCGGCAGAGTTTAAACACAACGACTTTACCAATCGGAACGAGTGGAACCTGCAGGGGGACTACCAGGTTGGCCGTACCATATCACTGGATTATGGGCTTGGTACAGGGCGGCCGCGACAGGCAGACGAAAGCTTTGTGCTTAACGGATTACCGGTAAATCTTGCACCGGGAGAAGTTCCGATACAATACACCTATTTTAAATTCTTCGAAAAGGTTTATCATAAAATAATAAAAAATTTTTATGGCGGGATGGGCTTTATTTTTGATGGTTACGGAAACATTTACCGGCCTGGCAACAGTTCGGTGCGGCACCGCAGCTACAATGCTATGTACAGCCTGAAAAATGGTTATCCGTTAAATAGCTATTGGGCCAATGGTATATTGTTCAACTTGCAATACAACACGCGCGACCATCCTAACCGGCCGTATAAGGGAATTTATGCCGATTTGGTTTTACGACTGAATTCAACGGTTTTAGGCAGTAATCACGATGCCATGCTGGTTAAAACTGAACTTCGCAAATACTGGTCGTTGTCTGAAAAAAATCCTGAGCATGTGTTAGCCTTTTGGTCGTGGGGTGAGTATTTGCTCAACGGCTCACTTCCGTATTTGGAACTGCCGGGTACCGGTGGCGACGATGATGCCAGGGGCGGACGCCCTTATACCATCGGCAGGTTTAAGGGCCGGTCGTTCTACAGCAACGAACTGGAATACCGATACCCCATAACTGAAAATAAGCTACTAAGTGGAATTGTCTTTATAAATGCCCAAACAGGAAGCAACCAGCAAAAGATCAAGTTACTGCAAAGATGGAACTCCGGTGAGGGCTTAGGCCTTAGATTATTACTTAATAAATATACCCGCTCAAATATTAGCGCAGACTACGGCATCGGAAATTATGGCACAAGGGGCTTATTTATCGCCCTCAACGAAACTTTTTAAAAATATCGACACATATATATAATAATGAAGCACTTACAAACATACATTAATCTAAGTATTTTCACTTTTCTATTCATTTTAGCGTCGCATGCTTGCCTCGCCGCAGCGCCTTTAAGAGACAGTACCCAAATACGTTCGGCATGGTATAAAAAACTCTCCGTTAGCGCTCAGTACCAATATTTCAGAACATGTCACCATAGCCGTTTTGATGGCGGTTATGCTTTTGCAGATTACGACGCTTCGCCTCATTTTTCGATAGGGATAGGTATTGGTTATGACTTTTGCGTATTGCATCCTGATAATGGTTACAACCTCCGAAATGTAAAGGTTCTGCCTGTTGTGGCCGATTTTAGGTATATACCCTTCCCGAAATGGACTATCAGTCCGTTCGCTATGGCGGATCTGGGATACTCAACCTTTCTGAAATATAACCAGGAAGATCCGGCGCATTTGAAAAACACCATCAAAATGACCGATCACGGTTTATATACCTTCGGAGGCGTGGGATTTTTGGTTAAAGTAAGTTCAAAAGCAGCGATTTATACAACCGCCGGTTTCACCGGAATGCACATGTCCTTCAACAATAATGATGTAAATCCGCGCGGTTTATCTAACCAATTCGGTGTAAGGGTAAATCTGTACTAGTATTTGTACCTTCGCCTTGCCGATGATATAATTTGATGATAGCCGTTGCGGTAGTGATGGCCGCCGGGAACAATAGTAACCGAAAAATTTGGTTTTCGTATATCTGCAAGTGGCTTCGGCTGCTCGTCCTTTCCATAAAAACAAAGAATAGGAATAGTGATCTTTTCTACTTCGTCTTTCACCTTATAAGTCCGGTTATCGTCGCCATCGCCGATTAGGTCTGCAAGGTGAACTTTAAAATCAGTTGAAAGAAATGGCGAAAGTAATTGCAGCTTGTATATCTTAGTTTTTAACTCTCCCCGTAACCTGTTATAAATAAATGGGACAACATCGGCCCCAAACGAAAAGCCGTTCAATACAATCCGCCTGATCTTCCATTCAGTATTATACTTACTAATCAGTTTGGCCAGGTCATCCGCGGTTTGCTCGGGGCTTTTTTGGTGCCAAAAATAGGTGCGTGAGTTAAAACCGATAACATGGTAGCCCCTTTTTGCAAATCCCACAGCAAGCGTATCATTAAACCCCAGCCAGCCACCATCGCCGGATAGCAATACCACCATTTTAGAAGATGTGGTATCCGCCGGCTGATAGATAATTAGCGGAAGGCCGAAATCCTCACGCTCTGCACCGCTATTTGCAACCATCCTTGTCTTTAACAACAACCCGCAACTACTTAAAATCACCGCGATTGAGCTACAAGCGAAAAAGAACTTGGTGTGGTTTAAAAGCATTATTTATAGTGCATTTTTTATAATCTCTGTATAGGTATTTGAATAGTGGTGGTCACCCGCCAAAATAACAGTTTTTATGTTAGCTTTTTTTAATACAGCGAGTGGTTTATCAGGTTCCTGCTGGCCATAATAACAAATTACAGGTACGTCGACCCGGTTAACTTCCGCAGCAATATTCATCGACCTGACGGTGTTGCCCGAACGCATCATATCGATTACATGAATCTCAAAGTCTGTATAGGAAGATGGCGAAATGAGCTGGATCAGGCTAATCCGGTTTTTTAATTCATCCGGCAGGCGGGTATAAATAAAAGGAATTACGTCTGCGCCAAATGAAAATCCACAAATGACCACTTTCTGTTTATGCCATTCGTTGCAATAGGTTTTTAACAGCGCTGCTATATCGTCTGCGGCTTGCTGAGGCGCTTTCTTCTTCCAAAAATATTTAAAACTGTTCAGCCCTACCACATTGAACCCGTTGGCAGCATAGCTTTCGGCAATTTTTTGACTAAAGCCGTTCCAGCCACCATCGCCCGAAATATATAGGACAAATTTGTCCTGTTTGTTTGATTTTGCCGTTGTAATTGTCACCGGCAAATCCTTTAGTGAGGAGGCGTGAATATTGCTAATGATACCTATGATTAGCAGGAATGTAAAGCTATACCGTTTCAATTGATTAGGGTTTCATAACCTTACTCAGCACATTAGGCAAGCTGATCAGATCATAATGATTTTCGTATATTAAATATTTATTTTGCCATTCAGGCAAAAATTTTTCTTTAAAATCCCTTAGTCCGCGATAATGCCGGAATTGCTGCAGTTTTTCATAAGCGAACTTTAAGGTTTTTTCAGGCAGGTCCTTTGCGTGTTCAATTCCTGATAATGGTGCAAGCCCCAGGTTAAGGTATTTGTATTGGTTAAGCCTGCAATAATCGATAAGCGCTACAATCAATGCATCATTTACGCCACCAGGTGCATCGCTTGTTTTCCTGATAAGGTCATAAGTTGCCTGGTCCGGGGCATAGTCAGGGATAATGTTCAAAAATCCAAAAACCTTTTCACCCTCGTTCTCCAATGTAATAATGGTTTGATTTTTTAGTTCTTTACGGTCAAACAGCCCCTGGGTAAAAACAATCTCTTCCCTGTGTGTGGTTTTCAACCAATCGTTTGACACGTACTCCAGCTTTTGAAGTAAGCCATCCTTTATAGGCGCCTCATATATTCGGGTCTTAAACCCGTTCTTTTTAAGGGCATTCAGGCCATTCCGCATGGACTTTTTATTCTTTCCTTCCAAAGTAAAGGCCTCAATGTCGACGATAGCCTCCTGCCCGATAATAAGCGAACGTTTGCCAAGCGACCGGAAAAGCGGCAAACTTTCCTCATCCACACGGTAGTAAGCAGACCGGCAGCCCGAATCGGTACAAAACTCCTCAAACTCCTCCAGTAATGCCATTTCATCCTCCGTATTTGCACAAACGGGTTGTCCGAGAACAACCGCAAAACTGCCTGCCATCCGGAACGAAACCAAGCCATTGCGCCGCCCGCCAAAATAGAGCAATTTGTCGTCATATGTCTTGAAATAATCAATGGGTGAAGAGCCCAACCTGGAAACCAATGCTTTTGCGCGTGCAAACTCATCCTCATTCTGCTCGATATTGAGAAAATAAGGTTTAAGCAGTGTATAAAATATAAGTGCCACGGATAAGGTGCCACCAATACGGATTGTGTTTAAAAAAACCGATGCAAAATGTGTGCGCGGAATCAGATCGGTAACATCCAGCAGAATAAAATTATAAAATGTGTGCTTTACAGAAGCAAGTAAATGAAAATCGATGCCAAAATGCCTTTCGTCTAAAAAATAAAACCCTGTGATGCCGTAAATGATAATCCCGCAAAATACAAGCAGAGCCGTTCCCAGTCCTATCGTTTGAAGGCGCACGCTATGTTTGATATAGTATTGTTTACGGGTGAACCATAATACAAGTAATACCATCGCTGCAACTATGCCTTCCTCATAATCAAAGGCCTTGGTGAGATTGCCCACCAGTGATAAAACACATAGAACAACAGCAAGCCGCCACGCATTTCTGAACCCTTTGAAAAGGAATGCTGAAGTAACGATAAGCAACAGCCCGGCGATGAATACCATGTAATTTGATGCCGATATAGTGCCCGCTGAAAGATAATTGGCAAGCAGCTTTAAACGGTTTGTAAGGGCTGGTGTCAGTACCGAGATAATATTTACCAGCCCCAATCCTAATGATAAAAATGCAGGAATGACGCGTAGTACCATATTGCCCTTCTTCAATAAGAAACTAATGATGCCGGCGGCCACCGGTAGCCAGAATTCAAAAAAACGATAGATCAACGTAACTGCTAAAGCTTCTGAGGCACTGTATCCATAATGTTTGAGGATTACCACTAGTGAAAACTCTATTGCCCCAATCCCTCTTAAAAAAGGAGAAATAAGCAATATCAACGTGGCAATAACATAGCCTATTAGCGCAATTTCCCAACTGGCGGCAGCACCTGTTACCAGCATAGAAATATAAAGATGCGCCACACCTGTAAGATCGATCAGTACTGAATAACCGTTAACGAGGGCAAAATGCACTTTAAAGCGAGGATGCTTCTTAAATTCAAGGTTGATTTTCGGAAAGAACCTGCTAATTAAACGATATACCCAGCCTTTGCGAAAGAATGACGTTAAAATATAAGTCAGCAAAATAATCAGGAAAATAACAATGGCAACTTCCTGGTTTGCATCTTTCCAGCCGTTACCTGTTAATGTCAGGTAGATTAACACAGGGATAGCAATAATAATGATTGATACAATGCCTGTAAACCCATAAATAGCGCTCGCAAAATGGATGCGCGTGCGGTTTTCCTCATTGGTTTCTTTTACAATGTCTTTAGTAAAGAAAGCGAGCGAGGTTATACTCCCGCCCGGTAAAAAAATACTAATAAGGTTTCTTTTTAAAAATAACACAGTAGAGTTCCAGAGGCTTAGCTCCAGGTTTAGGGCGCGGAAGCTCGAACTGTACATGAGTGCTTGTAATGCAATATAAATGAGAGTTAACAAAACTCCTGCTGTCACCCAAATGGGATTGCCCATCCAAATGTAATTTCCCACATTTTTTAGTTCTTGCCCCTGGCTCCTGATAAAATAAATAGCAAGGATCAACAACAATAAGCCCGTGATCTCACTTAAGTATAGCCTTGGGTTTACAAAAAACTTCTTTGCCATCGATTGGAAATAAAGGACATTGATCTATTGATACTTAAGCCCGCAGAATAATTAGGGGGACGCCTGGCAGAAAATGCAGCCGAGGGAACAAAGCCTGCGCAAAGATCACGGCCGGCACTATATGAGGTAATAGGGGTATTCATACTAACTTCCAAAGTTAGCTACAAATTTCTCTTGTTCAAAGGTCTCCCCGATGGTTTAAGTTTGCCACATCCAAATCGTACCCGAAATTGTTTCAATTCCGTCCCTCCAATCCCCATATTATCCCTATATTTATTTCCAAAAGCCATAAACCCTAAAGTTTAAGCTTTAACCTGGACAGAATTGAAAATTCACTTATCACACATAAAAAATGGAACAATTAAAAGTTGCTGTAGTTATTTTTCCCGGCGTGGAGCTGGTGGACATGAATGGCCCGGTCGACGTTTTTTTACACGCCAACCGCGCTTACAAAACTCATTTTAATAACCCGAGGTACAAAGTTTTTACCGTTGCCGAAACAGATGCCCCTGTTGAGGCTGAAGGCAAGGCCGTGGTGATTAAGCCGACTACAACAATTAAAGAGTGTACAGAGGCAGACATCGTCGTAATTCCCGGGCGGATAGACTTTACCGCCCAGGCAAACTCCATCCCGGCAGACCAGGCCATTATCGACTGGATCGCCATGATGGCTGGTAAAGGTTCAACCATCCTGTCGGTTTGCGTGGGTTTGTACTCGCTGGCAGCCACCGGGCTGCTTGATGGCAGAAAAGCCACCACCCATTACCTGGCAATTGCCTACGCTCAGAAAACATGGCCCAAAACAGAGCTGGTAAAAAACGTCCGCTATGTTCACGACGGCCAGTTTGTTACCACCGGCGGCATTACCTCGGGCATCGACGGCGCACTTTATCTTGTTGACCATAACGATGGGCCTGTTGTTGCACAAATGGTAGCCGACATCATGGTGTACAATCGCGAGGCGCCGCTGCCGCCCTATACGCTGCTGCCGCCCTACCCCAGCATGGATTGATAGTACCTGTTTTAAGGGGCATAGCATATAAATATAACGCCCGCTGCCTTGGTTGACAGCGGGCGTTATATTACTTGCTAAAGCGTTAAACCACACTCAGGTGGAACGCTTTACTGTGCATCACCTGGGCCTGCGCTTCTGCCGGCTTGGTCAGCAGGTTCATAAACCTGGCAGTAGTTACATTGGCAGCTGTTAGCATTTTTGTGGCATTGGCGTTGTTGGTAACCGTAAACTTGGCAAATTCTGTCTCGTTATGTTTCCTTCCGTTTATCTGCACATCAAAAATGGCCCGGTTTATCTCGTCTTCCGTAAAGTCCGACAGGCTGAAGGTTGCGGTAACCTCCAGATTGGTCATGCAGTTTTTGCAGGCGGTTACCTTCCAGCGGCTCAATACAGGCTCGCTCCCGATAAAATAGCGGTTCCCGTCGATTGTTGCGAAGGCCGATAAAACAAATGAGCCATTAATTTTAGCCCGGTTAATACCGTCGATCACCAGGGCTTTGTCGCTTTTAGGGGCCGACACTTTCAGTGCCCTTAGTGCTTTTATCGCCTTAACGGTTTCCGGTGCACCGTCATTATTATCCAGCGACAGGCTTTCGTAGGTAAAGCCCATCTGTTTTTCAATATTGATCACATCTGCTGTGCAGTAATTACGTTCTACGCCGTTTTCAACCAATTTAAAAGGATACAAAGGCGATTCCAGGGTCAGCTGTTCTTCCTGTTCGTAGCCAACCGGCGGCTGGTTATTAACATTGTTCTGGCCGGGATATACGCCGGGTCCCTCCCATCCTGGCACTGTTAAATCTAGGTGATCGGTTGATTTATGCCTAACCTGCCACATCCAGAATATGCGGTCCACATTGCAATGGTGGAAGAAGAAGATGGGGTCTAAACCGGCGGTTTCATTTTCACCCATATCGCCATTGGCATCGGTTGCCGAAGCGGAGTTGGCGTCCTGGCCGGGAGCATTTATGCCGCCTACGGCAAGGTGAATACTGCCATGCGGCGACTCGAGCGACTGAGCCATCTTATCGGTTTTATTCAGTTCATTCCTCGAAGTATTGTTCGAAAAAGTAGTATAGTAAGGGTTCTTAAGGCACCTGTGATACATTTCATCTATGCCGCCCCTGAACGACCCTTCAGGAACATACGGTTTAGACGGATCAAACCCTTCGTGTATTTCTACACTGCCCGACAGCCAGCCGGTTACATTCTCATTCAGCATTCTGCTGGTCAGCTCCTGGTTTATCGTAGTTGTGCCCGGTATATAAAAGGCCATGTTATAGTTTTCGCTTGCCATACGGTCAGCGGCAGTTCCAACTAAACCTGATAGCGGAAAACGAACCGTCTCGTATCCTTCGGGCTTGGAATAGGCGTCCTTTTCTATCCAATCATACAAACCGACCGGAAGTTTAAAGGATTTTAAGGGGTTAGATATAGTAGTACCGTCGGAAAATGTAAAAAACTCATCGGTAAGTATGGAGGGTACGCCCAGGAAGGTGAGCTTGCCATCCTTCATTACTTTATAGGTTTGATCCCAATAGGGCAGCATTACACTTTCGCAGCCGGGCACACTCTGCAGCGCCTTTTCAAGCTTGTGTAAATAAACGCGGTGCCAGGTGGGGAAAAGTATATTGCCATGGTTACAATACCCGCCCCAGTAGTTGCCATCGTACGAGCCGCGCCATACAAAGGGCTCGCCGTGGTAGCCGCCTAAGGTCATGAATGAATTCGGGTCGTTTGCCGGGAGGTTTTTGATGAATTGCCAGGCAACCATCAGCTTTTCAAGCTCGGAAGGTTTGCCATTCTTAAAATCGTTGTAGATATCGATGATTGATCGACGTACTCTCAGTGGTTTGGTTGACATTTTTTGTGATTTATCTGTTAGTGAATGAGTTGAGTTTTAAATTTCAGGCGATTGTTAGTAAAGCTATTGAGCAGGGATCCGGCCATAATACATACCATCCCGGTAATAAGCAGCCAGTTTTCATATGGGAAAAAAGTGCGGGTAAAAAGAATGGTCAACGCACCAAACACACTTATAGCGAATGGAATATAGCCGATGCGTGCCCCCTTTCTGTATAGCATAAAAAGATGCAGGGCCAAAAACACCAGTAAAACCGGCAGCAGCCATTTCATATAAGGCAGCCTGGCGATACCGAGACAGCCGAACATGCTCATGTAAATAGCCCAGCAAAAAGGACATTTCGGAAAAAAGGCGATAACTATGCTGAGTAACATGGATAGCATGGATCTTGCCGTTTTCTTTGCTTTTGACCATGGCTCGGGAGGGGGCGTCTCTTTCTGCTGAACCGTACAGCAGCACTTTTGGGCCTGCATTAAATTTTGCATAAGGTTATTGGTGTTTTAATAAATGATAAGATACAGATACCGGACTTACAGCTTACCATATACATGACAAAGATTTAGGTACAAACGGGCCTGATGCCCGTTATTAAACATTTATAAACTACAGTTTAAACAGCAATGATCATGTATCCGAAAAAAAACAGACTGGCTAAAAAATCGATAGGGTTCAATAATGTGATACCGATAATAGTTGTGACTGCTGTTTAGATTGTCATAAAATTAAGCTAAATAAATTATAAATGAAATTTTATTTAATAATTAAATGAAGTGGTAACACCTTAAACAGAATAAAATATTCGCTGTTACCCTATTATGATCAGGAAGTTAAAATCGGGCCAATACCGAATCTATTCCAGGAAAGTAGACCCCGAAACTCATAAACGCAGGAACCTCGGCACCTTTGATTCCAAAGAGGCCGCCCAGAAGCACGAAAAGGAAATTCAATATTTTAAGCATCATTAGCAGGCGTCTCCGCCTGCTAATGCCCGGCCATAATGTTCAACATCAATTTTATCAGTTAATCGCCGTTCAGCTTTTTTCTGCAAGACAGGCGCATTGCCCTGCGTCTAAAGTTTCGCCTGTTTTCCCCACTTTATTTTGTTCCATATCCTTTCATGAAAAAAATATCCTGCTGTAGTGTAAACGTTGCTGATAATTGTAAATCCGATGGCAATCCTGGCTTTGCCTGACAACCAGTAGATCGACAAAAAATCGAGGGAAACGATCAATAACCGGTAGCTAAGTGTTTTAACTACCGTTCGGGAAATGGTCTCGGTGTTTTTTCCCTTACCAGGTAATAACAGGTTAATCATGATTCACCGGGATGATGGTTACCGGTATGCTGCTGTGCCTCGATATTTTTTCAGCAACACTCCCGAGCAGCAGCCGGGCTAGCCCCCTCCGCCCGTGAGTGCCTACAACGATCATATCCGCCGACCATTCCCGGGCAAAGGCCAGTACTTTTTCTGCCGGCTCTCCTTCTTCCACATAATGACTGACCGGATAATCGCAGAAAACATTTTTGATGATCATGCCCAAATTTTCAGTTACCGCATTTCGTTCAAGGGTCACGGCTTCACTTATGCTCAATCCTTCTGTTCCCAGTAAAGCGCGTGTATCAGCAACCGATAATACAGCAGTTTCGGCCTGCAACTGCTGTACAAGCTTGAGGGCCGTTTGTGCCAAAGGTTCGGCAAAGGGGCTGTCATCAAGAGCAATGACCACCCGTTTAAATGTATTCATGTCATGCAAAATTATTGATAAAGGTCGCTGCTGTCTGCCAGGCTATAAGTAACCGGCATCACCTGGTAAAGTGATGGTTATCACCATAAATAAATCAGTCAATTTAATTTCCGAGCGATGGCTTGCGGCGCGTTGCTTTCAAAGCCTCGTTTTCTTTTGCCGCCAGCAGGTACACCAGGCTTGCCGTGCCGTCCATTGTCGGCTCATTGGTGCTGTAGTCTCCAAAATCATCATGATAGACGACCAGGTCCGATTGAAAATCGCTATAGGGGTCAACTGCGTATAATTGCAGCCCTTTCAGACTTTTGAATATCGAGGCATAAACCGGCCCATCAACCAGGGCGCCATCCAGTGGAAAGTTATTTAGGAGCGTGAACGAAGAATGCGGGTGCCGCGGTGTATCGCCATCGGCCGGTAAGCCGTAAACCATACTTTTACCCCAGGGATTACAGCCAAAAAGCCAATCGAAACAAGCCTGCTCCAGTTGTTCGTAGGTGCGGTCGCCGCTTAGTTTGCGGTACAGGTAACATTGTATAGCAAAGGAAGTGGTAAGGTTGTTAGAGCACCAGATAAACGGCACTCCACGGTAAAACCCATTGCGGGCGGCCTTTTGCCATACTTTATCTATTCCTTCCCTGTAATAACCAATCAGCGTATCCCGCTGGCGGTTTTTAATACTTTCCGCAATCTCGTAATGACCAAAATTATGGAAAGGGTACCATTGATAATGGCGCGCGGTGTCGGCCCCCATCCAGGGGGTAATATGCTCCTGCTTGCTGTAGCCAATGGCCCGTTTTAAATAACCGGTATTACCTGTTAGCCGGTACAATGCTGCCGACCCCAGCTCCATGTCATCAACCCAATTATCCTCTTCATAAAAATAAGGGGCTTTATTAGGCGCCGTTTGTGCAACACCCCGCTTCTTTAAGCCATAAGCATAAGCGGAGAGCGATTTCAATCGCAAAAGCTGTGCGAAGGTTTTGTCGCGCTTGCTGTAAATGCGGGAGCCCAGGGCAAAAGCGCTGGCAAACTTTCCGGCTGTAGAGGCTGTACCCGTCGCGCGGTTTTTATACTTGCCTAATCCCTGCGGTTCGCCGGTAAGAAAATAAACGGGCCTGCCGTTCGCTTTTCCCCAGCCATAATCTACCGAGTCCTTATCGGGCAGCCTGAAGCCAATGTGGTCGCGGTCGTCGGCAAGCTGGTTGAACATCCAGTCGGCACGAGGGTGCATTTTCAGCAGCCAGTTTAAGCCCCATCTTCCTTCATCCAGCACGTCCGGAACGCCATTCGCACCTTCTTTACCGTTTGCCAAATGACTGTCAGTAAACACAGCGGGAAAATCGCGGAAAGCAGCGAGCAAATGATAGGTGGCATTGGCCGAGGTTGCTGCATATTGCAGGTAATCGGTGGCATCGTGCCAGCCGCCCGACACATCAATATGGGTTTGCTCAGGAACCGGGCCATAGATAACATAACCATCCTTGGTGTGGCATGAATCGTTTAAAAATGGATTGAACCCGCTCCTTTGCTGGCGCATATAACGCAGGGGAAAGTCGGCAATGCCGTTATATGCACCGGCGCTGATTTTAAACTGAGCGGATACGGCCTTGCCCGCCCTCAGGTAAAAGGCGCCCTCGTTTTTATAGGCAGAAAAATTTAAACGGAATATCGAATGAAACGGGCCATAGCTGCCGAAATTTCTACCGGCCGCGCCTTTAAAAACCACCTTAGCGCTGGCTGCATCCACCAACTCAAACTCTGAAATCTGCTCGCCCGGCGATTTAGATACCCAAACCGCTACTTTAACCGAAGCGGGCGTATAACCCAATTGATTGATCCTGATCCAGCTTTGGATTTCTGCAGCGAAAGCTACAGCTGCGCTGCGGCCCGCCAGCAGAAAAACCAACAGCAAAACCGGCCGCAACGTTAAAAACGGCACAACTCTGTTTTTTAAACCAGGAAAGCAGGCTAAATGATGCATTTACTAATTGTAACACAAATATAACGCACGACTAAGCTTTGTTAAAGCCGTCTAATTTTTCTGCTGCGACAAAAATGTGATCAGCGAAGCAAATTCATCGTAGGATAATGCATTAGCCATTCCCACGGGCATCATCGATGTTTTCAGTTCCTTGCGGCTTAATATATCCGACGCCTTAACCGTAAAAACGTTTCCGCCAATGTCGCGCATCACCACTTTATCGGCCGACTCCTGCTGGACAAAACCCGTGTAGCTCTTGCCCCCTTTGGCTGTTATTACTATGGTAGCAAAACCCTGCGCTATGGAAGCGCTCGGTTTTAATATCGACTCGGCAATTTGCTGGCGGGTCATGATCGAGCCGATCTGCCCCATAAACGGACCTTTAAGCTTCTCGCCTCTAGTAAGGCTGTGGCAGGCAATACATCCCTGGCGACTGAACAGCGCTTTGCCTTTTGATGGGTCGCCTTTTATTTTCTGGATGGCCAGCATTACATCCTCTATTGATGATTTACCGATTTGTCCTTTTTTGCTGCGAATCTTGTCCAGGTCAACTTTAACCTCCCTGGTTGCGGCTACTTTTTCTTCACCGCCGAAAGCTGCGATGCCCATTTGATGACGGGCGTTCAGATCAGCATAAAACTGCTTGCCTGCGGGTGTTGATTTCGCCCATTGCTTTTTCAGGAAGGCTTCGATTTTAGGCGAGCCTTCCCAGGTTATGCCCTTGTACACCGGGCCATGCGAATCGGGACGTGTGCCCCACCACCAGGAGGCATCATAAGGCGCTTCTTTTTTATATAAGCGGGATAGCGTTGTCAAAATTTGTTTGCGCTCCGCGGCGGTTTTTGCCTGCGGATAGGCGGCAATCAGGCCATCAACAGCTTTGGTATCATACATGTATCGTAAAGCCCATAAAGCAAGCGTTGAATTTTCCGTACCGATAGCTTTCACGCAGGCATCCACGGCGTTCAGGCTCACCAATGCCCTTACCGCCAGGTGCGGCGCAACAATGGCCTGGTTAGGCGTAGCATGCGGACCTTCCACATTTTTGGCCGGGGCCACGAAGCTTGCCGGAACAGGCGTCTTCAGCAATGCGTTGGCTGCTTCTGCCCTGCCGAGCCTGTTCAACGATACGATGGCAGCCACCCTTACGCGTGGCGAAGGATCGTTCAAACCGGCTAAAAACGGCTCGATAGGGACATTTTCCAGGCCGGCCTTGCGGTCTGTAAGTGCTTTAAGGGCAAATTCTCTCAGGTCGGTATTTTTCGAAAGCTCCAATAACCCAGGGATGCCTTTTTCTCTTTCTATTTGTGCATAGGTGTAAATACCCGCCACCCTTGCGTACAAGGGCATACCGGCATCCGACGCTACCTGAAGCGCAGCTTTTGCAGCTTCGTCAGCAGGACGGGTCAGCAACTCCTGCGAGGCGTTCAGCCGGGCTACAGCGCTTTCCGAGCGGAATAACTCCGCAAGGTCCGCCACCGAAGCCGACTTAAGGTCTGGGAAGGCTTTGTAAGTCCAATTATTGGGCACCACGCGTACCACGTAACCTTTAGAAGCGCTGCCGGAATAGCCCGCCCCATCCCAGGCCGACATATACATCCTGCCCGAACCGTCAACATCCAGATCGGTTATTTGCGGCAGTTGGATGAAATCCTCTTCCTTCACCTGGAAAGTCGGGCCATCCGGTGTCACACGATCGATAAAAAGCTCGTTGCGGCCCCAGTCGGCAGTCATGGGTACGTGGTTAAATTTCGCAGGCCAGCCCGGTTCATCCATAAACAGCGAGCCTGTGCCCGAGCCGCCTCCCAAATCCACCAGCGCCGGGATGATCTCATCCGTAAAATGCTGGAACAACACCGGGTAACCATATTCGCCCGATTGGATATGATGCGAAAAGCGGATATTCCAGCCGCCGCCGTCATTGGTATTGTCGCGGGTGAAAACATTCATATATGGGTCGATGGCTACGTCATAAATATTGCGGGTGCCATGGGTAAAAATCTCCATTTCGGTACCGTCCGGGCGCACACGCACAATACCGCCGCCCAGCATGGTTAGCTTTTTGCCGCTGCGGTCGACAGCGTCGTGGAAACCAAAATCGCCGCAGGCGATATAGATCCAGCCATCGATCCCCATCCTGATGCCGTTAGTGGCATGGTCGGTGCCGCGTTCGGCCAGCATGTGGGCGTTGCTGATGTGCTCTATCAGCGGCTTCGGCGGGCCGTCGGCCACGCCGTCGTTGTTTTTATCTTCAAAAACTTCCAGGTTCATGCCGCTCGCTTTACCATTAGTAAAAACCGTGTGCAACACATACACTTTATCTCCCATCACCAGGATGCCGCGCGGGTCATCAATATCGGCAAAGTCGGTATGCTTATCCATTTTGCCGTCGTTGTCGGTATCAACCAGTTTAATGATACGGCCTTTGCCGGGGTCTTTGCCCAGCGAGCCGATCATATCCACGCCCACAAATACCTCGCCGGTTGGCGCCGTAGCGATACAGGCAGGGCTCGGCGTAAGGTCCGGCCCGCTGAACGGCGTAACCGTAAGGCCCTCCGGCCATTTTACCTGCGACATAAATTTGGCCGTTTTGACGGCAGACGTATCGGCAGTCGGGGATTGAACAGGGTGTTGCCGGGAAATCCCGAAAAAGCTGTATGTGCCGATAGATAGCACAACAAACAGGATGGTGGAAAATTTCAACATCGGAATAGAATTGCGGGTTTATAAATTGGTTAGCGGCACGCTTCGCGAACGCCACCGTGCAAGTTAAATAAAAATAACTGTATGTTTAACAGGAAAAGTATTTGGTGGGTAACAATGGTGATGGAAAGGCATTAACGATGAAATTGTTAATGAATAGCCGTTAACTTAAGAAGATAAATATCGAATAATGAAGTGAAAACTTCGGTGTTCGATTTCAATATTCGATATTAAATTCACATATTATCATAGTGTAACCGGTATGGTGGGACATTTGAACCTAAATTATTGTAAGCGCATCCCTTACGATAACCTTTTTGCAATCCACAGAAATGGCAACATTCTATCATTGATTATGCAATCTTGGCTTCTAAATCTGCTAATGATGATTAGAAAATGCGCAACCGACGTTGATAGGCTCGCTCGCAAGCATCGTCCAGATCAACATCTGTCACTCCTTTACCGAGAGCATGTACGCCTCACTTGTCGTCATATCTCTTCTGTAAGATGCCTGAACCTTTGTGAAAATGTGTTTTTTGGAATATTATTAGCCATGGTGACCGGCAGCACCTTCAATATTTTGAAACCGTGCTTTTTTTGTAGTTCGCTATATAAAAGGGATGAGCCCGATAAAATACCGGGCTCATCATTGTAATTAATCTTTAACTTAGTCTAACGTTTGGGGCTCAGTCCAGTTCCAGAGGCTTTCAGGTAATATGAAGAGGCTTGTTTATTTATGAAATGGCGGTAACTTCGCCTGTAAGTAAATTTATAGAAAAGCCTGTGTAAGAACCATCCTGGTTTTTAAAGAAAGCTTTTGCCATACTGTTTGACAGGAACAGTACATATCCGCTGTAGCTATTAGTGGCACCGTTATCAACGGCAGTAGTACTAAAATCTACCCTTCCAAAATTGTACAGGGTTGTGGCCGATGTACGGATGCCGGCAACGGAGGCAAAAGTATAGACCGTTGATAGCTTACGCGAATCGGTAATTGCGCCATTTTTTAATTTCGAAGTATAGGATGATGTGGTAGTGGTACCGCCAATATTAACCGAACTGTAGTGCGCATCGGCTGATTTTACTACATAATTCAGGGTCACATCATAAATGTTATTAAAAGCGGTGCCTGTTTCGGTGGTTTTTAAGGTATCCACCAATGTATAGGCATCCACGGTGTAGTTATTGTTAAAGTAGCCATTGCACATGTAAGTAAATAATGAATGCCCTGCATATGTGCGCGTGGTATCGCCACTAACAACCGTTTTATTGATTGTGTCTTTCACAAATGAGCCGCATGGATTGCTGTTATCCATGGTAATGAAGCCGCTGTGGCTGCCATTTGTCTTTAAATGGTCGGAAGCATTTACGCCGCTTGATAACGAGTGGTAAAGATCCAGTGCAATCTGTTTGCTTAGATCAGCTTTGTTGGCTATTGTTTTAGCCGGGTTAGATACCATTGCATTTTTTTTGCAGGATACATGAAAAAAAACCATGGCAACCAGTAAGGCCGGGATAATTTTAGCAGAGAGTTTCATGTGATAACAGTCTAGATTATTTTTATAACTATATTTTTAATACTCAACGTGACTTGTCAAAAATGGCACCAATTATTTGGTAGCATAATACCTGCACAATTGAGGAATTTGAGGGGAAAATTATAGACAAATAGAGGATTTTATGCCACAGTAAATCCCGGGTACTGATAATCCTGGTACACAATGCATTTAATTTTCGTGGATTACAAATCCACAAAAATTGGGTCGGGGATTATAAATCCCGACCAACTGGGACCAACGAGGTGAAGGGGCATTGAGGTGTTTGTGGGACAGGAACGAACTTTTTCGGATAAAGGCAGGCTGTTGTTATATAAAGCCCTGATCTTTCAACCGGACGATCAGAACATTCACATCGGCAGAATCATGTTCGCTTTTTAGATAGATTTCGGTCAGCAGTACGGTTTCCTGATCTAAAATAACGTAAGTGATGACCCTGGCCCCGCCGGATTTGCCTTTATCAGTTCCTGAAACTGAAACACGGATTTTATAGAAATTGTTACCCAGATCGGTACCCAGCGTAGGATTAATGCTCAGTTCTGCTACGAGTTTACCGATATCCTTTTTTATTCCCGGATGTTTTTTTGCAATTCTTTTTGCTTCCTTGGCAAATTCGGAAGAAATGACAACTTTATAATTCATTTAAAAATTCAGTTGCATCCTGTAGCTGGATCTTTCCCTCTTTATACAGTTTAATTTCTTCTGCAGATTTTTTGAGACGGTCGTAAATTATTTGTTCTGATTTGTTAAGCGCTCGTTTTGTAGTTTCCGCATGCGCTATATTGTAATCTAAACCGAAAGCATCCAAAATGGCTTTAATTGCTTTTTCGGTTTTCTTGCTATCAATATTTACGGTAAGCGTTGTCATTATAACAAAATTACGATTTTCTTTAAATACGAGAACTTAAAAAAAATAATTTACTGCCTGTTAGTCCGGATTTATAATTCTGGACTGCCATGCCGGGGATTTGTAATCCCTATACACAACGCATTTAATTTTCGTGGATTACAAATCCACAGAAATGGGGGAAAAAAGGTTGCCTTTGGTGGACGCAGACAAAAGGCATAGTCCTCCATAGACAAAGCCTACGAATTGTGCGAGGGGATTATTTAAATATTTTTTTATTGGTTTTATTTTCTCCAGGACGTTAGGAAGATCACAACAACCCCTCTTCTTACTCAAATGAAACTTTTCAACCAGCGGATTTTTTTATTTACTGATATATCGCTTTAATACCTTTCGTTCCGGGTTTTTATCCGGCCATATTTCTATGTGATAAAAATCATCACCTTTGTCTCCATTTACGCTAGCTAAATTAGCTGAATATACTCTCACCCGATAATGTCCGGGATTAATTTTCACTTCTAAGTGTACGCCAGAATTTGGACAATCTAAAACTTCCAAATGGCCAGACTTAATATTAATGCCAGCTTCGACGATATGGTCGAATTTACTGAAATCGAAACTATTATTTCTGGTATTCAAAAGCGTCAGTTCGCCATTCACCGGACCATAGGATTCAATCCCTACACCCAAAATACCATCGCCTATTGCTAATCTGTCATCATAAGCTTCGGTGGTCCAAAAGCTCGCTTCATCCGTTTTCATCGGTGATTCCTTGTCCGCAATATAAAATTGATTATATTGAGTTCGGAAGTTCAGTTTGTAAGTCATCGTGTGTTTAACTTTATTATTGGACCAAAGTTGGCAAACGTTAACATACAATAGTATCAACTTACTTAGATAACTACAAATAATCATTATTAATTCCTTTTAAGTACAAACACGCTTCCTAAAAATTCTCCCCTTTTGCTCGAGGTTTAGCAACGCGTAACCTCGACCTAAAATTAAGGAAACATTCTGCTTGCGAAAGCAATTATAAAAAATAGTCCCTGTGTTCAGCCATAGTTTGCTCAAACTGTATGTTAACTTATGGTAGGTTTTAACTTACAGTCTGTAAACAAAGTCCGGAATGCGCATACAAACGACACCCGTCGATTAATAAATATTTAAATAATTTCACCAAAGTGAAAATATGCCATTATTAATACCTACCTTGTCGACTTATCTAAATATAATATAATGCAAGGAACAGTAAAATTTTTTAATGAAACAAAAGGTTTCGGATTTATCGCACCAAGTGATGGCAGCAAAGAAGTCTTTGTTCATTCTTCAGGTTTGGTTGACACTATTCGCGAGAATAACGTTGTTAATTTTGACGTGGAGCAGGGCCGTAAAGGTCCGAATGCAGTAAATGTAAAAGTAGCTTAAAACACTATAAATTATTGTAGGGCATCTTCCGTTCAGGGAGATGCTTTTTTGTAAATATACTTCAGAAAAGCGGGTTGCCAATAGCGTAATCCCGCCGTTTATAGATACCTTAGTTAAAATAATCCACTTAAATTATAATATGGGTAAATCCACAGAGACATTCAGTAAAAAAGAGCGTGAAAAAAAGAAGCTCAAAAAGCAACAGGAAAAAAAGGAAAAGGCTGAGGACAGAAAAGCTGCCGGTGGCGGAAAGAGCTTTGAAGACATGATGGCCTATGTTGATGAAAATGGCAACATCACCTCAACCCCTCCTGATCCCTCCAGGCGCCGGAAGATAGCGGCAGAAGATATACAGCTGGGCACGCCTAAGCGGGAGGATATGGAAGTTGAAATAGCCCGTACCGGTATCGTATCGTTCTTTAACGATGCTAAAGGCTTCGGCTTCATCAGGGATCTGCAAACCCAGGAAAGCATTTTTGTACATGTTAATGGTACCACCGAGCAAATTAAAGAGGGTGATAAAGTTACCTTTGAAACAGAGCAAGGGCAAAAAGGGCTCACCGCCATCAAAGTAGCGAAAGCATCAAAATAAAAACCGCAAAGCTGTTGCAATACGGCTTCTGAAAAGCACCCATTATGGTCAGCAACAGTAGCTTTGGCCTAAAATTAAGTAAGCCGTTCGCTCGCAACGCCCAACGGCAGATAATCGTTAATTAAAAAGTAAACTTGCAAGGGCGGCAATAAATTAAAGGCGTTTACACCAACCAGTAAACGCCATTAATTGTATAAATAATTGACTACCTGTTGTTTATATAAAAATTTAAAAAAAGTATCAGCTCCTGTCAACACCTTTTTGCAGCTTTTCAGGTAAAAAAAATGAAACATATTGATTATCAGAACATTACATAATAATAACAATGAATTGATAATCAGCTTTTTTCATATTACCGGGTGTACCGAGCAAAAAACGGAACGCCTGGCAATCGCCTCACCTCTTCATAACTCAACAAGTTCTTCTCATCCGATCTCCCTTCCTGGTGCTGATGTCTAAAATAGGTTAAAGATGATTCGAAAAAGTCAACGGGATGCTGAGCAGCGTTTCAGTTATCGGCAGGCTTAAACCGGCGCAATATTTGCACAATCACCTGTTCCACAACTATTTGACTTGTTATTATCAAAACCGCTTCTTATCTTTAACTCAACCATTAGTCTTTATCGCCAGATACGTGTCCGCTACACCGTTAGCAGGCCCGTATGGTGCATTACATCCCTATTAATTTCAATCTCCGGACGAAACTAACCGCCCCAGCTGTATAAGCTGCGCCTTTTCAACAATTCAAATTTCCATAAAATGGAAACAGGGAAAAAATCAAAACGCTCCGTAACACCACGTGTTATTAAGCTGATCAGGTTGGCCGTGCTATGCGGCGCTATGCTTGTTTCGCTCAAGTGTTCGCCTCCCGCCCGGAATGCCGCGCAACAGGAAACGGATGAGAAAACTAACCGCTATGATACCGCTACCACTGGTTCAGCAATAGCAACTGATACCGCAGCTAAGGCGGATACAACGGCAGCCAGGCCCGCCAAAACCAAAGTAATTAAAAAAATAGCGGCGAAAACAGGCACGCTGGGCTATCATTACAGCCCTGCAATGACCATACATGAAACCCAGGAGATCAATGTCTATCTCTCGCCCAATAATTCAAAGAGCGCCATACGCGACACCATTCATAAAATACTGGTCGACGAAGACCCGAACAGGAATCCCAACGATACCGGGAAAATAGAATTTAAAGAACAGATTCCGCTTTACCGGCATGTAACCATGCAGCTGCTGCCTTTGGATTCAGGCATTCTTATCCGGAAGTTACCCGACATGAACCGGCAGGAAATAGATACTGTGCGCGGAAATACGTGGTCATGGTCTGTATATGCAAATTCGGCAGAAAAAGAGCAATCAACACTCGCGTTGGTGATAACAAGCGAAAACCCCGATCACATCGAAAAACGGTTCATCCATATTAAGATCCATGTTGAAGACAACGTATTCCGGATATTTTATAGTTACCTGATCGGGCACCCCGGCGACTTTATTTTAAAGATATTAGCTCCGGCCATTGCTGCCATTTGGGGAGTAATATTCTGGAAGCGGAGATCGGGCGCTAAAAAAGATGGAAATACGCCGAAAGATGGGGAATAAATCCGAAGTCATCAAGGTAGTGATTCACGCCCCTCCTAAATGGCATAGTCCTCTCGCAATAACCCTCCATTAAAAAAAGCATCATCCTATTCAAGCGGCGAATTTTGTTTTGCCTTTCAGCCTGGCTCACCTTCAAATTAAAAACTGGACTATCTTTCTCGTCCGGTAAGGCTATATTTTTGATTTCGAAATCGAATAAAAATGGAAGATCAAATGATATGCAGCACCTGCGGAACTTACTTTCCGGCAGCATCAGCACCCCGACTATGCACCATCTGTAACGAAGAGCGCCAGTATATTCCCGAAGGCGGACAAAGCTGGACAAACCCGGGCGAGCTGCACAATAAGCACAAAATTACCATACATCAACTTAAAGAGCATCTTTACGAACTGGAGATCACCCCTCAATTTGCAATCGGTCAGCGGGCGTTACTGGTACTCTCGCAGAACGGAAATGTTTTATGGGATTGCATCCCGATGCTGGATAAGGCCACCATTGATTTCATCCAATCAAAAGGAGGCTTAAAGGCGATCGCATTTTCTCATCCGCATTATTACAGCAACATGAATGATTGGGCTGATATGTTTGACTGCCCGGTTTACATTCATGAAAACGACGCGCCCTATATCGTTCAAAAAGGCCCCGAAATAAAGCTTTGGCAGGGAGAAGAATTGACTTTGTGGGATGGCATAAAGATTATGCTTATCGGCGGCCATTTTGAGGGGAGCAGTATTTTGCATGTGCCCTTCTTATCAAAGGAAGGGGCCATAATGTGCGGTGATACTTTGTTTTTGTCGCCCAGTAAAAAGCATTTCTCGGTCATGCGGAGCTACCCGAATAAGATTCCCTTACCGCTAAGAGAGATAAGGCGAATAAAGCACAGAATGAGCGAAATTTCTTTCGATACGTTTTACGGTTATGTAAAAGCGCAGAACCTGGATGCAGATGTTAAGGAGATTTTTGAGAACTCGATGGAACGATACCTGGCTGAATAACTGGTTATTCCCTGTTCTGCGCAGATTTATGGCTGCTTTATTTTGAGTATGCCGGCGATTGTGGAAAAACATGTGTAAAACAAACATTTTCATGACCTTAATCACTAAATCCTAAATTAAAACTTCGATATATTTGGGTAATAAACGCTAAACAAACCAAATTATCATGGAAAACAACACCCTTCATTATGCATCAGAGCATCACCCTGCTGCGGCCAGCAAGTGCCCTTTCATCGGTGGATTGATGAAAGACAGCGCCGGGGGCGGCACCCGCAACCGCGACTGGTGGCCTAACCAGCTGAACTTGGCCATCCTCAGGCAAAATTCTTCGCTGTCGGACCCGATGGATAAAGATTTTGATTATGCTGCTGAGTTTAAAACCCTTGATTTGAATGAAGTAAAGAAAGATATTATCGAAGTGCTTACCACCTCGCAGGATTGGTGGCCTGCCGATTATGGTCACTATGGTCCGTTTATGATCAGGATGGCATGGCACAGCGCAGGCACATACCGTATCGCCGATGGCCGCGGGGGCGCTGGTATGGGCATGCAGCGTTTTGCGCCGCTGAACAGCTGGCCCGATAACGCCAACCTGGATAAGGCGCGCCAGCTGCTATGGCCGGTAAAGCAGAAGTACGGCAAAAAGCTCTCGTGGGCCGACTTAATGATATTGACAGGCAATTGCGCGCTGGAATCAATGGGTTTTAAAACTTTCGGATTTGGCGGCGGCCGCAAGGATGTTTGGGAGTCGGCCGAGGATGTTTATTGGGGCAGCGAGCGCGAATGGTTAGGCGATAAGCGATATGAAGGCGACCGCCAGCTTGAAAATCCGCTGGCAGCTGTGCAGATGGGTTTAATTTACGTAAACCCCGAAGGGCCTAATGGCAACCCTGATCCGCTTGCTTCCGCCCGTGATATACGCGAAACATTCGGCCGCATGGCAATGAATGACGAGGAGACCGTGGCGCTTATTGCCGGCGGACATACTTTTGGCAAAACGCACGGAGCAGCTGAGGCCGGTAAATACGTAGGTACCGAACCCGCCGGTGCAGGCATCGAGGAGCAGGGGCTCGGCTGGAGGAACACCTTCGGCAGCGGAAATGCCGGCGATACCATTACCAGCGGCCTGGAAGGCGCATGGACAACCACCCCGGCCAGGTGGAGTAATAATTTCTTCGAGAACCTGTTCGGCTTTGAATGGGAGCTCACAAAAAGCCCCGCCGGCGCTTTCCAGTGGAAACCTGCAGGTGGTGCAGGAGCAGGTACCGTGCCCGATGCGCATGACCCGGACAAACGCCACGCCCCAACCATGCTCACCACCGACCTCGCCTTGAGGGTCGACCCGGCTTATAACGCCATTTCAAAACGTTTTCATGACAACCCCGATGAGTTTGCCGATGCCTTCGCGCGCGCCTGGTTTAAGCTTACTCACCGCGATATGGGGCCAAAAGCCCGCTACCTCGGCAGCGAAGTTCCTGTGGAAGATCTGATCTGGCAAGACCCTGTTCCCAAACCGGCCTCCCCGCTAATCAATGAGCAGGACATTGTAACATTAAAAGGCAAGCTGCTGAGTTCCGGCCTGTCGGTTTCGCAGCTGGTAAGCACTGCATGGGCGTCGGCCTCAACATTTCGTGGTTCCGACAAGCGCGGCGGTGCTAACGGAGCGCGCATTCGACTGGCCCCGCAAAAAGATTGGGAAGCCAATAATCCTGCACAGCTTGCCAAAGTACTGCAAACGCTGGAAGGCATACAAAGCGAGTTTAATAGCGCAAATGGCGGCAAAACGGTTTCACTTGCAGACCTGATCGTATTGGGCGGCAATGCAGCGGTTGAGCAGGCCGCAAAAAATGCCGGTTTTGATATTACTGTGCCGTTCACGCCCGGCCGTGGAGATGCCTCGCAGGAACAAACCGATATAGAGTCGTTCGATGCGCTCGAGCCTGCTGCTGATGGTTTCCGCAATTACGCACAAGCCCATTATGCCGGAAAATCGGAAACGATGCTGGTTGACAAAGCGCAGCTGCTTACCCTTACAGCGCCGGAATTAACCGTGCTGGTTGGCGGCATGCGTGTGTTGGATACTAATTTCGATAATTCCAACCACGGCGTGTTAACCCACAACCCGGGAACATTGACCAACGATTTTTTTGTTAACCTGCTGGATATGGGCACCAAATGGAGTGCTACCTCGGATGCAAAAGACCTTTTTGAAGGCCGCGACCGGAAGACCAACGCATTGAAATGGACAGGCACCCGCACCGACCTGATTTTCGGCTCCAACTCTGAATTGCGCGCAATAGCAGAAGTTTATGCCAGCAGCGATGCTAAAGAGAAGTTTGTTAAAGACTTTGCAGCAGCATGGAATAAGGTGATGAACCTGGACAGGTTCGACCTGGCCTAAATCAAGCAATTCCTGGTATAAAAGGCGGACTGTAATGGTTCGCCTTTTTAGTTTGGGCAGATCATAATAAAATCGAAAAATTTAAAAAAATGTACTAAAGCGGAATATTTAAATGATATTTTCATTTGTTAAACTTTTAATTTAAATAGTCTATTTAATAAGTTGGTTAATAATAGCTTATTGAAAATATTTAATTTAAAGCTTAAATTAACTTATAGCCCTATCGGCGATATTACTATTGGTTATAATGATTCAAATAAAAGGGTTGCGCGTGATATTGCTCAAAAAAAGATATCCTGCAAAAATCTCATTCATGAAAAGATTAAAATGGTAAACTTTCCGAAAAGACAGGCTGACGGCGTCTTAAAAAGGAATTTAAAATAACCCTAAAAACTTCTTCTTCTTTTTCTTTGGTGCGGCTTTTTTATGGATAAGAGCAGCCTTTTTAGCCGCTGCGCGTTTGATGCTATCCCTTTTAACGCTGTCCTTTTTTATGGAGTCGATAACAGCGAGTTTTATTTTGCGGATAGCGGCCATGTCCAGTACTGGTTTTTTATGATGGTGTACCACCGCTGTCGAATCTTTATGGGCAACAGGGGGCTCTGCCGTCTTAGCAGCGCCGGGCTTTATGATAGCATAGGCAAACGCACCCAGTAGCAGGATAACCAGCCCGGCCAGCAACGCCTTGGGCATTTTTACTACTGAACCATCTGCTGCCCGTTCTCTTTTGAAGTGTTCAACCTGGTCATGCAAATGACTGTTTTCTGCTGTTAACTTCGCAACAACCGCTGCCGTGCCTTCCTCACTTTCTGCTATGATATTCCGGCTTATGGCGTCGTGCAGGGCCTGGCCGTCGGGATATCGCTCTTCGGGATTTTTTTCCAAGCATTTTCCTATCAGTTGCAGCAGCCAGGCCGGCACGTGCAACTCATGCTCCGGCCAGGAAGCGGGAAAATGCTCTTTCCGGAATTCAATAAGATCGGGTACGGTGTTCTCCCGGTGGGCCAGCATTACCGCGTTTCGTGCTGATTCACCGTTGTCGCCCAGTAAAAAAGGCACCCGCCCTGCCAGCAATTCATATAAGACAACGCCAAAACTATAAACATCCGTCTGGAATAACATTTCACCCTCATATTGTTCAGGCGCCATAAATTCTATCGCACCGGCATGCCGCATGCTGCTGCGCCGCTGCTCGTCCGACATCACCGACAGACCAAAATCAAGCAATACATAATTGCCGGAATGTATATTAAATTTTACATTATTGCTTTTGATATCGCCGTGTTTAACACCTACCTTATGACAATGCGAAAGCGCACAGGCTAGCTGATCGGCTACTTTAATTACCTCTTTAATGGTAAACACCTTTTCGTGCGGCGGTTTCAGCAATTCGCAAAGGTCAGGTCCTTCAATAAACTCCATTTCGATAAACGGGAATGAGCCGCTCTCAGTGATGCCCGAATTCAGTATCTTAACCACATTAGGGTTGGGTATCTCGTTTACCTTCTTTAGCTTTTCTACCTCATTAATAAAGCTGCGGTAATTCACATCATCCATACTTTCGGAATGAACAGGCGTAGGCAATAGCTTTACTGCACTGATAATAGGGCCAATACGCCGGCCTTTGTAAACAGAGCCCTGCCCGCCGGTGCGTAGCGCACCCATGTTTTCCAGTCCTTCAGTTATGGTAAAAACTTTACTCATCCTTTATCGGGTTGTTATAACTAAATTCAAAAACCGCAGACTCACCAAGAATAACCTGGTCGCCGTCGCTTAGCTTATGTCCAATCTGGGTAGAATGCAGCTTTATCAGGTTTTCTTTGCCCGGTGTCTTTATTTTAATCTTGTTTCCCGGCGGAATACCACCTTCATCGGCAAACAAAATAAAACAGCCATCCTCATTATTCCACTCAATGTGGGCATGCTGGCGACTGATAAATTTATTACTCTCGTTAGCACTGTCGCCGGGGAAAGCGATATGATTGAGCCGGAAGAAGCCGTCTTTTACCTGCGCCCTGGCTTCGCGGCCGATATTTATTTTACCATCAGTTGATGATATTTTGTATTTGGCTTTCTCCGCTTCGCCGTTCAATATTCTTATAGTGGCCGAACCGGAACGCTTAAGGTTATGATCTTTGGTACGTATAAAGATTGCGGCGTTTAATCCGTCTCCATAAATTGCATCCGGCGGAATCTCGCCATTGAAATTAACTTCCAGCATCCAGTTGTCAGGTATGTCCAGCGCAAAATCATCGGCTATGCGTTGTATTTCCTCCTTAAAACGATTTTCCTCATCTATATATACCGCAGCTTCATAAAGATGTTTTTCGGCAGCCTCGGCTTTTACAAACAAATGAATGCCCTTGATATGCCTGCCTTCCCCCCCTTCCGACTTTTGAAGTTGTTGTTTTACCAGCCGAAGCAACGCATCGCGCAATATCTTTACATCGTTTAAACCTTTACTATCGTGCTTTTTAAAAAAATCAAACATTGTTTAAGCTATTAATAATATAACTACTGTCCTGCTGTTTCTGTTTGGATTTGATCATCCGTTTGTTGTTCAGCACCGCTGTCCTGCACTTTCTTCCGGTCGGGCGTGATGTTTTTGATATACCCCGACTTCAACAGCAACGGAATGATCGTTCGCCCGGCCAGGTGTACTGCATCCGATGAACCCCTGGTTGATTCAATCCTGATACACACTACAATATTGCCCTTGCTTTTTGCCATAGGCGCAAAAAAAGTGTACCAGCCATCATTGATACTGTTTCCCTTCCAGATACGCTCGGGAGTTCCGGTTTTGCCTGCTACGCGCAGATGCAGTATTTCTTCTTTTGGTGCGCTTTGCTCAATCATGTATTGGGTAAGCAATGCTGCATATTGCGGGTCGTTGGCAAGCTTGATGCTTGGCTTTACAGGCTGTGCGGTGTCCGCTACCTTTAACACAAAACGATTGGCCACAAGGTCCCCGTTATTGGCAACACCCGATACCAGCCTGGCTATAGCTGCAGGCGTGGCAATTAATTCGCCTTGTCCCCACGCCATACCTGATATACCTTTTGCCCGCGTTTTATGGATATTGTTCGGGTCGTAACGCGGCTTTGTATTAAACTCCGTGCGCCGCCATAGCTCCCTCCATTTTTCTTCCTGCTGCAGGTTCTCCGGCCGCTTGTTATAAAAATACCCCCCCACGCCGTGCAGGAACATTCCGGCTTTCATGTACAGCGTAACCATATCCTCCTGCAGGTGTTTCTCATTAGCCAGTTTAATGAAGTACACGTTATTTGATTTGGCAATTGCGCGCTCAAGGGTTATTATTCCTGTTTCGTCAGGTTCAATACCTTTGGTTCTGATACGTTCTTCCATGCTGACATGAAATTTAACGTCTTTTGCCGCCAGCCCCAGTTTATTGAACGATGCCATAGCGGTAAGTACCTTGGCCGTGGAACCCGGCTGTGTAGCATAAGTAAAACCCAAATCGCTGGTGGTCATCCATTGCGAAAGCTGGTTCTGCTCGTCAATGGGCATGGTGAGCTGATCGTAGTTATTTACCGGCGGCAGCGGATATACTGCCGAGGCAAGCACATCGCCGGTTTGCGGCAGCATTACAACCACCGAAACACGATTATCCTGCATTGCTGTGTCCGCCGCCAGCGCCTGTTGTATATGCGTCTGCAAACTCGCGTCAACCGTCATCTGCAGATCGCGGTTTCGCTTTTTAAATGAATCTACTGCGGCGCTGTTCAATCCCGAAAGCAGTAATGGCGCTAAGGCGCTGTAATCACGCTTGCTTACCGACATTTCTTTTACGCCCCTGGGTAAGAATCTGTCCTCGCGGAAACGGCTGGCATGGGCATTAAAGCTGGCGGTCGGCATTTTAAAACCGCGAAGCTCAGCCGCATGTTCATACTCGGCAAAGTAGCCGTTAGTGCTGCCATTGAAGATGCCGGTGTTGTTATCGCCTGTCCAGAAAAACATTTGCTCCTGGAAGGGGTAATATCGTGTTAAACGTTTGTGCATAGCCGAATCCAGGTCAAAACTTCCAACACCGGCCGAGTCCAATAATTTCTTTTGTTGTTTAATAAGCTGCGGATTGCTGGTGGCCAATATCAATCCGTTACGGTCATACAGCGTACCTGCCTGTAGTTTGTTCATCAGGATAGCGATGCGCGGGTTATAACTAAACATGCGCGCGCCGCTTCTGTCCGCCACAAGGGCGGGCTTTACTATCCATTTGCTGCTATCAAATAAATAACTCGAAATGTTTACAATAAGCAGCGCAATGCCTATTACCGCCGCAAGCAGCGCAGGTACAAGATTTTTGTCCTGCTGCCGTGTGATGAACTTCATCTGTACTTCGGTTCCTTTTACTTTCGACGCTGACAGCAGGAACCCGGCAGCCAGCAAATTGGCCACCAGCGATGAGCCTCCGTAGCTCTCGAACGGGAGCGCTACGCCTGACAGCGGCAATGCCCCTGTAGAACCACCCGCAATAAGCAGGAACTGTATAAACGTACATATCCCTATCCCTGAACACAGGTAAAATAAAAACGGCGTGCCCGTTTGCCGCCCTATAATTATGGAACGATGCAAATAAAGCAGGAACAGCAGGAAAATACTTACAATACCTGTCCACCCGAAGCTTTCACCTATGGCGGGTAAAATCATATCAGTATGTGCTTCAGGAATGGTTTTGGCAAAGCCCTCCCCTACTCCCTGGCCCGTAATACCACCCCCGCTCATTGCCCAAAGGCCGTTAGCTACCTGGTCGCCGCCATAAACCTCGTTGTTCCAGGCGTCCTGCCAGATGGCCTTACGGTCCACTAAACGCTGCACCGGCCCGGGCACCAGTTTATCCAGGTAAGGTATCTTATCAATAGTCAAAAATCCTGATATAATTACCAGCGCCATAATGGCCGATTCGCTCAACGTGCGCCGCTTGTAGAAGAAATTGAATATCAGCACCACTGCGGTAGCCGCCGTCGATATCCAAACATTCTTAAATATCCATGTCATCAGTACATAAAAAACCACCGATAAGGCCATAAACATAAAGTCGCCGCGGGAAAACGAAAACAGGATAATAAAAGTAAAACAAATCACTATCGCCGGGCCCATATCGCCCAGCATCAAAAACAGCAGCAGTGTAACAGCAATGGCTATTAATGCAAAAGAGAAAAACGACAGGCGCTTTCGCCAGCTGGCATATTCGCTTATAAACCGCTCGTTTACAGCAAAAAAACCTGCCAGGAAAAGAATAATAAGGTATTTAACAATTTCACTTGGCTGAAAGCCAAACAGGTTAACTTTAACGCCGCTGCCTTCCGGGCCTGAGCCAAATTTTATGGTCAGCATTAGCAAACCCATCGCTACAATAATCCATGGCCAGCCATTGGCAGCTTTCGGGCTATTTTTAAATACCAGCATACGGTACAGCCTGGAATCCGGGGTAAACCGGCGCAGGCTGATCAGCAGCAATATCAGCATAGCCGCAATTCCCATTCCAAGATACATCAATGAGTCTTTGGCAAAAAAACGGTCGCGCAAGGGGTCCTGCAGGTTAAGCAGCGTAACAAATGATATCCCCGTCAACAGCATTACCAGTGGGAGCACAATTTGATCGGCCTCGGGGTAGCGCACGCTTAAAACGATGTGAATAATAAGAAAGCTGGCGAAAAAACATCCTGCAATTATCCAATACCACCTGTTGAAATAATCCGGTGTGCGGATAATTAACGCTTTTTCTTTTTTCAGGATGCTGAAATCCCTTGTAGAAAGCAATCTGATTGTATGGGGAGACTGCTGGAAAGTAAAGTGTTGATCTTCGTCCAGATTTTCGGTACCAGCCGACCGGCCAAACTGGAAACCAGGCTGCAGTGGCAGTACATTAAAGGCCCTTCCGGCAGGCAAATTCTTAAAATTAAATTCGCCGTTACTGCCCGTGCGCGCATAAGCGGTAATGTTTTGCAAATGCCCGGCTCCTTTTCCGTCATCCACGTATTCCACATGGTAGCCCTTTCCTTCTTGAACGCGGGTTTTTACCTCGTCTGTTTCTTCGTCATTAAAAATGCTATCCTGTGGTACCACCATTTGCAGGCGCACCAACACGCGGCTGACTGGTGTTATTTTATTTTTTACGGTGCCCGAAATGCTATATCCGTTCATGCCCAGGTCGTTAACTGATGGAAGTTCGGGTGGATTTTTACGTTCCTGCTCAAAACGAATTGAGTCATCTCCGGTATAGCCTAACAGCGTACGCGAAACCAGCACCCTTTCCTTGAACGTTTTTCCGCCCGCAGCAAAGGCCTCATCGGCATCTACATTAAATTTTGACTTATTGATCTCGCCGATGTTATCAAATTCATTACCCGCCTTTTCCTGTTTGGCTACCGTATGCTCTATCAGGTCAATGTCCTTTTTATCCTCAAAATAATAGCCGGTACGTAACAGCCGGGCCAGGTTACGGGCCTGATTGGGTGCGTTAAGATTCACCATGGTACCGTCATTTAATCTGCGGTCAACATCGGTAAAGTTTTGCTGCAACACTATATATAACCGCACAAACAGTAATGCCAGGATAGCAGTGGTGAATAACAAAAAAACGCGTTCTTTCTTTCGTGATGGCATGGTTATTTTTTGTTAACGGGTACAGTGTCGGCCATTAATACCGTCGCGGGGCTTTTGCCGGTAAAATATTTTCCGGCCGGTAAGCTTAAATTGTTTCGTATAGCTTCTTTACAATTGTTGAACTGAACATGGGCCAGGTCAAGCATGGCATTGCTATTGGATATTGCAACATTAAAACCGCTAAACGCTGTGCTGTCAAGCGCGATCACTTTAGCCCCGGCGCCGATCTGCAGAGCCGGGCCGTTATACGCAGAGTCAGCCTGGAAAACGATACGCCCTTTCGTGCGGATAAGCAGCGTGTCGCGGGTCACATGGATTGGCTCATTAAGGATAATGGGAGTGCTATACGCCGTATCTGATAGAACAAGTACCTTACCTTTCAAACTGTCAATTGCCTTTTGGAGTTTCACCTGGAGAGCACCTGGTACTTTCAAAGTATCATTCAAAGGCTTTACAGCGGTCGTTGCCTTCTGCTGTTCATGCATATTCAGATAAAAATACACGTTCGCGCCAAGGCAAATCAGCAATAAAACAGATAATAATAAAACCAGCCATTTACTTCCTTTCGGCGCAGTCGGCCCAGGCTCTTCTTCCTTAGCGGCCTGTTCGGTTTTCACGGCGGCAGCACGCTCCGCAGGTTCCCGTTTTACTGCTGTTGCTGAGTGCTTTTGCGGTGTCTTGTTATTATGCACTAACACAATGGTAATATTGTCACGCCCGCCATTACGGTTTGCGGCATCAATCAGCTGACGGCCTTTTTCTTTCAGTGCGATATTTTTGGTAAGGATACCCGTGATTTCTTCGGTATCAACCATATCCGTCAGCCCATCGCTGCAGAGCAATAACATATCGCCTGAAAGAAAAGGGGACTGGCCAGTTTCTATATAATCCGTGTTTTTAAGCAGGTGTGCTTCAAAGCCCAGCGCTTTATTGATCTCGTTTCGTTTAGGATGAGCCATAGCCTCCTTTTCTGAAAGCCGGCCAGACTCTTCAAGAAAGCCCACAAAAGATTGGTCGTGCGAAATTTTTATGAGCGAACCATCGCGAAGCAAATACAGGCGCGTATCACCCACATGCGCATAATAAAATTGGTTATTGGCAATGTCGGCAATGGCCAGCGTAGCTACGCAGCTCATCATGTCGTATTTCTTATTACGCTGTTTTTCTGCTATGATCCTGTCATTTGCCATATCAAAGCAGTCTATAATCATCGAGATGATCTCGCCTGAGGGTTTTTCAAGGCGCTGCAAGATTGCTTCCCTTGCCAGGCCTGCTGCTACTTCGCCACCCTCGTACCCGCCCACTCCATCAATCACGCAGCCTATTATAAACTTATCGTCAGCGCCCTGGCGTGCAATAAACGCATCCTCGTTATTGGTGCGTTCCTTACCGGTATCTGTTATGCCGAAATATTGATCAGTCATTAGTTTTACGTGATTTTTTTATTTCAACGAAGTGGGTTATCAGTAATGCGGTACAAATTACCAGCAGCCCGGCAGACAATATTTGAGACATAGCGACTACTGTTTAAATAAATTTATACCTACAATTCCGTTCAGCAATATTTTAGAGTTTACCGGCAGTTCTACCCACGACGGGGCATTTACATCGCTGCGCTCCACATCCTGTTCGTTAAGAATGGTCAGCTCCCCAAACGACGCCAGGTAAAATTTGCCATCAGATTTATTATACCTGATGCGCAGATGAGGCGTATTTACCCACTCCGTCGGAATCTTGAAGATATTGCCATCCTCACGGGTTTCGTCTTCGCCAGATACTATAATCTCATCATCAGTCATCAGGTATTCAACCTTTTTACCTGCAAACTGTTTTTCAGGCAAAATAGTCTCGAAGCGGGCCAGGTATTTTTTACCTGATTTAGGTGCGCCTTTTTCATCAAATTCCAAATTCTCAACATAAGGCAATTCATAGTAGCCTTCGCTGTAATAATTGAAAGCGCCCAGCACATCATTGCTGATATCGAATGTTTGAGCCACACCTGTTTGTCTTGGAATGAAGGTAACCCGCAGGTTCTCCTCTTTTTTGTTGCTTCCCGGCAACAGCTTTCCTATAAAACCAATATCGCCGCGCTGATAATCAGGATGTGATACCAGCCTGAATACCCACTTTGAGCTTGATGGCACCACGGTTTTACCGGCAGTCCGGTACTGGCTTAGCAGGTCATAAAATTTCTTCACGCTTTCATTAATAATGAGTCCGAACAATCCCTGTTTGTTATCCAGGAATTGTTTATAGTCTTCTTCATTAAAGCTGATGATATATTCGTGGTAAAAAACAACGCGGTCTGCAAATGACAGCTCACGTATCGAATCACTAAACTTAGCGACTACATAATTATAAACGTCGTCGGGTGTTAAACCCGGTTGCTTTTTTGCTTTGGCGTGTTCCTGACTGGTTAAAAACCAATCCTGTATACCCAGGCGTTGCCATATCGAAGGCTTTTGTTCCATGTGATTGTTTGCGGTTCTTAGTTGTGGGTTGTGGTATCGGTTGCTGTTGAATCAGGATTTCCCTGCATAGCCTTTTCTATTGCCGCCTTCCTTGCCGAATCCGTTTGTTTTTGTTTTAATCTTCGCGCCTCGTAGCGTTTGGCATCCACTTCACGCACGCTATCCACAATATGTGCCGTATCGATAAAAACCGTCTTAATTGGTTTTATTACCGTTTGCACAGGCCTGAAAAGGGAATAGCCCGAATAGGCCATAAAGCCGGCCAGCAGGATCATTAAACCTGCGAATACCGATGTCGACAAGCGCATGGTACCGGGCGGACTCAAAATATTCGACTTATTGACCACTATAGGTGCAGGCGCCAGTGCCGGAGCAGGCACCTTTACTTCCTTTATTACCTCCACGCGCACTTCTTTAATACTTGCGTCAGAAATAACCTCATGCAGAGCCTCCCCGTTCGCATATCGGTCTTCAGGTTTCTTTTCCAGGCAAGTGGCTATCATCTCCATCAGCCAGCCCGGTATTTCAAGTTCACGCTTAGGCCAGTCTTTCGGGAAATTTTCCTTTCGCAGGGCTAACAGATCAGGCACAGGTGTTTCCATGTGCGATAACATAACGTGATTTCGTGCGGTTTCACCATTATCCTTTAACGGAAAGGGTACTTGTCCGGCAAGCAGCTCATATAAAATAATGCCATAGCTGTACACATCTGTCTGGAACAGCATTTGCCCTTCATTCTGCTCAGGCGCCATAAATTCAATGGCCCCGGCGTGCCGCATACTGCTGCGGCGTTGTTCGTCAGACATTACCGACAAGCCAAAATCCAGTAAAACGTAGTTGCCGGTATTGTTATTGAACTTTACATTATTGCTCTTAATATCGCCGTGTTTCACCCCTACCTTGTGACAATGCGACAATGCGCAGGCCAACTGATCGGCAACCTTAATAGTTTCCTTTATGGTAAATATCTTTTCGTGAGGCGGTTTCAGCAGTTCCTCCAGGTCAGGCCCCTCGATAAATTCCATCTCGATAAAAGGGAAAGAACCGCTTTCGGTGATACCTGAGTTTAATATTTTTACTACATTGGGATTAGGAATTTCGTTTACCTTTTTAAGCTTTTCAACCTCGTTTAAAAAATTACGGTAATTTTTATCTTCTTTGCTTTCGCTATGTATCGGCGTCGGCAGCAGCTTTACCGCACTGATGATCGGGCCGATGCGCCTGCCTTTATATACCGAACCCTGGCCACCTGTGCGCAGCGCACCCATATTTTCCAGTCCCTGGGTAATCGTAAATACTTTACTCATTCTTTGTAGTTGATCTTTTTTGAAGTTCAAGTCTGAACTTAATAAACGCTAACAAATCTATTATGTTTAAAACCTTTTTAAAGGAATTTTAAACGAAAAAAGGGAAGAAAAATTTCAGAATGGAATTCGCCGTTAGTAGTGTAATTTGATTCACTATAAAGCATTTCCATGTTCCCGGTAAGGCCGTTATCGCCGGAATATCAAAAATAACAACTGTATGCCTATAGCCGATTCAATTACAGAAACCCAGGACACAAACCAGCTACAATTTCAACAGATCACTCAAGATAATAGTGCCTTATGCGGTTCAGCTCCTCATCCAGTTCATAGATCAACGGAACACCGGTAGGCAAATCCAGTTGGGTAACCTCTTCGTCGGTCAAATGATCGATATACTGAATGAGTGCCCTCAGGCTATTGCCATGGGCGCAAACTATCACTTTCTGGTCACCGCGCATGGCCGGAACGATAAACTCATTCCAAAACGGCAGAACGCGGTCCATGGTCTGGCTTAAATTTTCGGTGAGTGGCAATTCCCGCTCAGTGAGGTCTTTATAACGAATATCTTTACCCGGGTAGCGGTTATCATCCTTTGTTATAGCCGGGGGTAGTTCGTGTGGGTCCCGGCGCCACTTTTGCACTTGTTCAATACCGTATTTGGCTATCGTCTCGTCTTTATTTAATCCCTGCAGCGCGCCGTAGAACCGCTCATTTAACCGCCAGGATTTCTGAACCGGAATCCACAAGTGGTCAAGCACTTCCAGCACGATATGTAAGGTTTTTATCGAACGTTTCAGCAATGAGGTGAATCCGGTATCAAAATTATACCCTTGAGATCTCAGCACTTCCCCCGCTTTTTTTGCCTGGATTACACCGTCTTCGGACAGGTCAACATCTGTCCAGCCTGTAAAACGGTTTTCCTTATTCCAAACACTTTCGCCGTGACGCAGCAGTACTAATTTTTGCATAGTTAAATGGTTAACGGTAAAGTTAGCCATCGGTTTGCAGAAAAACTTTGTAAATGTGGCTTAAACAGTTAAATTGCATTGCAAACCAATTTATTAAACCTAAAAATCATGATTCCAACAACACCAGTTCCGGCAGGCGACGGCATTGCTAATCCTGCACCTCTTGGTCTGTGCGCTTTCGGCATGACCACCGTTCTGCTTAACCTCCATAATGCAGGTTTTTTTGAGCTAAATTCCATGATACTGGCCATGGGCATTTTTTACGGAGGCATTGCACAGGTGATTGCCGGGGTATTAGAGGCTAAAAAGAATAATATTTTCGGCCTGACTGCCTTTACATCCTATGGTCTTTTCTGGCTATCGCTGGTGGGGTTGATCGTCATACCGAAATTCGGTTGGGCGCCAAAACCCTCAGAGGCCGGTATGTGCGCTTATTTAATTATGTGGGGATTATTTACACTGTTCTTGTTTTTCGGTACCCTGAAACTGAACGGCGCTCTCCGTTTTATATTCGCGACGCTAACCATACTATTCTTTTTACTTGCGGCAGAGCATGGAACGGGCAACGAAACTATTGGTAAAATTGCAGGCTTTGAAGGTATCATCTGCGGTGCGTCGGCCATTTACACCGGGATTGCCAATGTACTGAATCCATTATACGGAAGAACCGTTTGGCCGGTATAATGCGAAATGTGTTTCGATTTTGGCCGATTGAACGCTGGATTTAGAATGATTGAATAGATTTGCGGTTAATAAACTCGCATCGGTAACTAATCAAATAAATCATTGGTGAAATCATTTTCAAATCGGTGAATCATAAAAACAAAATGGACTTTAAAAAATACTATCACCTGCCGGCAACGACTGAAGAAATATATGCCGCTTTAACAAATCCGCTTACTATTGAGTTGTGGACTGGCGAAGCAGCCGAGATGTCGACAATACCTGGTTCTGAGTTTTCTCTGTGGGAAGGCAGCATCATCGGCAAGAACCTTGAATTTGAGGAAAATAAAAAGATAGTACAGCAATGGTATTTTGACGGGCAACCTGCTGAGTCTATTGTAACCATAAAACTGCACCCCGAAAAAGGCGGCGCCTCTGTAGAATTAAGGCACACCAATATACCGGATGCCGAATACGCCGAATTCGTTGATGGATGGGATAACAGTTATTTCGGCGCGCTGGCAGAATTCTTTGAGGTGGAATAACAGGACTATCTTATCCCAGGGCTAACAGGAAAGCTCGTACCGTCTCCTGCTCGTGGTATGATTTATAATGGTTATAAAGGCAGAAAGTCCCGATAAAACCAGGACTTTCTGTCTTTTCTTATTCGAGTTATATTCCTTAATATAAGGTAAACTCTACCCTGCGGTTCTGCTGGCGTCCTTTTGCAGTTTTGTTGCTTGCAATTGGTTGTGTTTCGCCGTAGCCGGTAGCCTCAATGCGCGATGCATTGGCGCCTTTACTAACCAGGTAAGATTTAACCGACTCTGCACGGTCTTTTGACAACTTCATATTGGCGTCGTTAGAACCAACATTATCGGTGTGCCCCGCCAGCTTCAGGCTAAAATTTTTGTCGACAAGCAGCTTAGCAACGCGGTCGAGGCTAGGATATGAATGAGCGCGGATCGTAGCTTTACCGAAATCGAATTCAAGATTGGCGATGGCATCCCTTACAACTTTTCTGTCTTCTTCAGTAATCACCGTTGTAATTTGTTTCGGCGCAGGTAGCGGACAACCTGAACCGTCAACTTTTGTACCTGCCGGAGTGTTCGGGCATTTGTCGTAGAAATCCGGCACGCCGTCGTTGTCGCTGTCAGCCGTAAATTTAGCAAGGTTAGCGTTAGTAGTCGCCAATTCAGCTTTCAGCTGTTCATTGGCTGCTTTCTGCGCATCTATTTGACTTTGCAACTGGTTACGGGTATTGCGGTTCTCCATCATATATTCGGTCCGGATTGATGATACCGGGTTATGGGCAGCCAATTGAGGTTTTGATTTACTTCCAAGGGCAAATTCCAAGCCGGCGTGGGCATAGGAGAATCGGTCGTTATGCGCCCCATATCTATAACCATCCAGATTGTCAGCATACGCAAAGTTCACCTGATAACCCAAATCGATATTAATTCCTCTCGACACATTTATTTTAAAGCCGGCTCCAACCGGCACAAACCATTCATTAAGAGAACCGCCGTTAGCGGTAACATTTTGTGAAGTGCCATTTATGACAACTGTAGGATTATAATTCAACCCCCCAATACCAACTGTGGCGTATGGCTGTATAAAATTGTGGTTGTGCCGGAAGGTAATGTTTCCTACGGATAGAACGGCATTCAGGCTTAATGCATAATTTAACTTTGTTTCGTAACTGTCCATGGTATTCCCAGTTCCGGTTGGTTGACCGTTAGCGCCGGCAAGCTGTCCGCCCATAAAATTAGCCTGTAAGCCAAACCCTGAGGTGATCTGTTTTTTTATGTAAGCACCGTAGCCAATTTTTGAGTGTGGAGATCTGAAGTCCTGGCTGCTTTTCTTTCCGAAAATAGTAAAAGGTGTCATTAATCCCCCATTTACGCCTACCGACCAGGTACGAAACGCATTATCGGGTGAAAAGGGCTGAACATAGTCTGTTGTCGTTGCTTTAGTGGTATCGGCCGTTTGTGCAAATACACTGCCGCCTGCCAGCAAGCCGGTTAGCAGCAGGCTGGCTTTTGTTAAATGTTTTTTCATGATGTTTGATTTTAAGTGTATGCTTTTCTATTAGTCAAGCATACCCCCGGCTGACAACATCGATGCCATAGCGCCAAAAATCTTATAAACATATCCACATCTCAAAAGCAGGAAGTTATGGGTATATTTTTTTAATAATCGCTTAACACATTGATAAACAGCATTAAAAAAACGTGCATTACGAAAGGGAAATTTCTGGGAAATAACTCAAAGCTGCCGACTTTACATTTTGCCGTTGGCTAAAGTATGAGCCTGAAAAATGTATAGTATTATGGTCAGCCATCTAACGAAATTTAACTGGTAAAAACTGAAATGTATAGGTATAGGAGCCTTTTGAAAGGTCCAGCTCAAGTTTAAATTGTTCTGTTACCGGTTTCCCGTTCAATGTAGCAGGTATCAATTTTGGCAGATCATGAATTATCCGCATAATCCCGCTGGCCACTTCATCGATGTTGCTTCCCCCTTTTCTCACAAGGTTTTCAATGTGCCCCGTTGTCGATATGTCGCCTACAATATCAAATCTTCCTTCTTTTCCATCAAGGTTTACATGGTTAAAAAAGCCGGTAAGAGCATTGCGGAGATCGTAGTTAAAAGCATCCATACCCCCCTTATAATGGGCGTTGACCAGGCCTTTCCCGGGACCGGAAATATTGCAGGGAGCCCCTGCCAATAATTTTTCCGCATTGACAAACGGGAATTGACCCTCGTTCACCAGCCTGATTCTTGACTCATTTATATACGGGCCGAATTTATTGCGGCCATCAATAAACTCACCCTTTTTAAAATGCTCTGTCGCTATCGTCATTTTATCGGGATCATTGCTCTGATACATTTTCCAGGTGCCATCCGGTCTGCCATCCACCAGTTTCCCTTTCCATAAGTAGTATGACATATCGGCTATATAGGAGCCATTCCCTTTATCAATCGTCTTGTTTCCTTTTTCGTCCCATGCCGCGGTTACGCTGTAAACGCCATCCTTTACTTCAAAGTCTAATTCAGGCTTGCCATTGTCGTAATACATCTCCCATTTTCCGTCAAAGGCATCGTCCTTAAAATTCCCTTTCGCCTTTATGTTTCCGCTGGCATACCGGATTATAAATAAACCTTCCTTTAGTCCGTCTGCATTATAGTATCCCTCGGTAAGCGTAACTGCCGGGTTATCTTTTCGCACATCGGTGAACGGGCCATGAAATTTGCGTGTGTCAAAATTGAACCTGACGCGCCTGATGATAGTTGCACAGCTATCTTCAATTAGCTTAAACTGTTCATTTAAAGGCAGGTTCAAACTATCCTTATCTATCGGGTTAAAGTTAATACGACGGTTGACTGTTTGCTGGGCGCTAACTGTAATCGCAAAAAAAACGAGGTAATAAAAAGGAAAAAGTTTAGACATTTGCTCAGGTTTAAGGCTAATATAGCAAAATATCTTTTCGCGAAAATTTTCTTTTATTTTACGCCATAACAGACAGCATACCAAACAAGGGGCGGGTTAATTCGTCATCTCCGCTTAGTTCCGATTTTGCTATTGCGTCCGCCGCGGTCATGGCTTTAGTAAAAACTTTCCAGGAAGTATCCGGCGTTAAGCTTACCGAAGCATCAGGGGTGTATCGTTCCGTATTGTCCGTCATCACCCACACGCCTGACAGATGTTGCAAGAACCAATCGCCACCGGCTTCTGTGCCGACGCTAACTTTTACCAATGCGCCTTCCCTGGCCTTAACATTCCGGTATGTGTGGGGCAATGCACGCATAAAGGTATCAATACAGGGATAAAACAACTTACGGTGCATTATACCCGGCTTACCAACTGCATCGCGTATCTGCTGCTGATGGTGCCATTTTTCGGTATACTCACGCGCAATATGAAACCAGTTTTCTGATTCCTCCTCGCCTGCCCACGATACCGCGTAGCGCGCCTTTTCGAATGGTGAAAGGGATTGCAGGTACTGATGATACTGTGGCCCTGTTGATTCGAGCAAGTCAATCAGCTGCTGGGGACTAACCCTGTCCATCGCCTTTATCCAAATTGCATTAAGCTCATTCAGGTAATCTACAAGATCCTGATAAGAGTTAATATTCTGCGGCGGGGTCGCACTATAATTATTAGCCGCCGCAATATCCCGCATATTGGTATCCAGCAAGTGGGCAGCAACATCCTTAACCAGCCATTTCGGAGCTACGGTTTGTTTATACCAGTCTTCAGGGCTCAACGACCGGAGCAGGTCGATAAGCAAATCATTTAATGCCGGAAAAAGATGAAGTGTCGGGATTGGCACTATGCGGTCCATCGCTTCGGTTAGTTAATGGATTTATCCCTTATGTACAAAAACACGCCATTTAATATCAGCGCCGGCTTTTTCAAGTGTGGCCGCAACTGAGCAGTATTTATTGATAGATAATTCTGCAGCCTTCACCGCCTTATCTTCGTCGATGGTACCGTAAAGATGAAATTCGATAGAAACGTCTTTCCACAATGACGGCTCTTTCCCGGCTTCACGGTCACCATTTACCACCATTTTGTATTCTTTAATTTCCTGACGCTGTTTTTTCAGGATGGTGATAACATCGATTGCCGAGCAGCCTGCAAGGCCCATCAGCAACATTTGCATCGGTCTGACGCCAAAGTCCCAACCACCGCTTTCCGGGCTGCTGTCCATTCGCACAACATGGCCCTGTTCATCTTTAGCCTCGAAACCAAAATCACCTTTAACGCGTGTAAGTTCAATTTTAGACATACTGTGTTTAATTGTATAACGAGGCTAATATAGTACTTTGCGACAACGAAAGTTTAACCCCTGCGTAATATTCCATCATTTCCTCCCATTCCCTCACCCCTATCCGATTTGCATTCGCATAATCTAATAAATCAGGACATATTATTGGCATTATAAGAGACAACCATAATCTTCGTATAACTAGCATGGATTAGGCATACCACCGTGCAAAAAAAATTCCCACGGCTGTCCATTTTCTAAAATCTCATTCATTATTGAGGTATAAAAGCAAATAATAACTGAAAATGGAAACAAGAATTAATCTTTTCGAAAATGGTCAGCGGGCAATTAAAGCAATGTCCGCATTAGGGGCCTACCTGACAAAATCAACCATAGAACAATCACTTTTTGATTTGATCTACTTTCGTGTGTCACAAATAAATGGTTGCGCCTTTTGTCTGGATATGCATTCGAAAGACCTGCGCGCCAATGGCGAAAGTGAACAGCGGCTTTATGTGATGGACGCATGGCGCGAAACTCCGTTTTTCACTGATCGTGAACGGGCAGCGCTCGCCTGGGCTGAAGCAGTTACCAAAATAACCAACGGACAGATTTCTGATGAGGTATTTAATGAAATAACACGGCATTTTTCGGAGGCAGAGATCGTTGACTTAACTGTTGCAACAAATACTATTAACAATTACAACCGCATCAATATTGCCTTCCGCCCGCCGGTTGGCACTTACGTGGTCGGCCAGTTCAGTACCGCCCACTAAAGTGGGAATGTGCAACTGAAATTGCAACATAATCGTTACCTGAAGCAGATGGCGTGATAATTAATATCTGTAAATTTGAAGGTTGATCTAAACAACATTCTCAAAAACATGATAAAATCAATCACACTCTCTGCTTTTTTGTGCTTTATACTATTAGGTGCTACTGCACAAACCTTGCCCATGCCTCCTGAAATTGCGAAAGCGTATGCAAATGGCACCCGGTCTATGAATGGCAAGCCGGGCAAAAATTATTGGCAGAACCACGGGCGGTACAATATTTCCGTAACAGTTAACCCTCCCGTCAATACCGTAAAAGGCGTGGAACAGATCAGCTATAAAAACAACAGTCCCAAAACGCTCGACAGCCTCAACATGAAGCTGATTATGAATGTCCATAGCGCACGCAGTGCCTCTGCCTCTTCAGCAGCTATACAAGTTGATGAATTTGAAATAAACGGCGCGAAAGCCGCCTGGGATAATGCAAAAGCTACGACTACAAATTATATGGTCGCCCTGGTAAAACCGCTGGCGCCACATGATTCAGTAAAACTAAATATTAAGTGGCATTACGAACTTTCAAAAGGCCGCGGACGCGAAGGGGTTATCGACTCAACAAGCTTTTATCTGGCTTATTTTTACCCGCGCGTAGCCGTTTATGATGATTACAAAGGTTGGGATGTGCAACCACACACCGGCGGATTAGAGTTTTATAATGATTTTAACGACTATACGCTTAATGTAACTGTACCTAAGAACTTTATTGTTTGGGCAACCGGTACGTTGCAGAATGCGGATAAAGTTTTACAACCGGCCGCAGCGAAAAGGCTCGAAGCGTCAATGACCAGCGACTCAACTGTTCATATAGCGACGGCGAACGATTTGGCGGCCAAAAATATAACCGCCCAAAATCCAACCAACACCTGGACGTGGACAGCTAACAATGTATCAGATATGGCTGTTGGCATAAGTGATCATTATGATTGGGACGCTGCAAGTGTTATAGTAGATAAAGCGACTCATCGCCGTACCAGCGTGCAGGCCGCTTTCCCTGACGCTTCTGAAGATTTCCACCATTCGGTACAGTTTAGCCGTTTTGCCCTGGATTGGTTTTCGAATAACTGGCCGGGAGTTCCCTATCCTTTTCCCAAAATGACCGCTTATCAGGGTTTTGCGGATATGGAGTATCCAATGATGGTTAATGATAGCCACACCAAGGACTTGGGATTCGCCGAAATGGTGCAAGACCACGAGATAGCACACACCTACTTTCCGTTCTATATGGGTATCAACGAAAGCCGTTATGCCTTTATGGACGAGGGTTGGGCAACCACTTACGAATTATTAATAGGTACGGTAGAAAAAGGGAAAAAAGCAGCCGACGATTTCTATAAGCAATTCCGCATCAACCGCTGGACTCACGGACCGCACGCTAAGGAAATGCCTATTATAACTCCCTCAAACGAAGTAACCTTTGGCGGTGGTAATAACGCTTATGGCAAACCGTCTCTGAGCTATCTTGCATTAAAAGATATGCTGGGTGATGCCTTATTTAAAAAAGCGCTGCACAACTACATGGATAACTGGCATGGCAAACACCCTATTCCATGGGATTACTTCAACTCGATGAACTCCGGCAGCGGCAAAAATCTGAACTGGTTTTTTAACAATTGGTTCTTTACTCCAAGCTATGTAGACCTCGCTATAGAAAAAGTAGAAAAATCGGGTGGAGATTATAAGATAGCTATCAAAAATATCGGCGGTTTTGCATCGCCGTTCGATTTAACAGTAACATATTCCAATGGTACAGTTTCTACCGTTCACCAAAAACCTTCTGTTTGGAAACAAGATCAAAAGAACGCCACCGTTACTGTAAAAGCTTTAAGCGATATCAAATCGGTTAGTCTTGACGGCGGCGTATTTGTTGACGCCAACGATAAAGACAACATTTGGCCAGCAGAACCCGCTGCTTCGGGTAAATAAAAATAAGGGATAACACTAAACGCACGCTGGTTAAGATGCCGGCGTGCGTTTGTTATTCAAGTTGTTAGTTTATGAGACAGACGAATAACGTTATATGATGAATACCGGCGTTTATCTAAAAATAAAAGACCTAAGCCCGCAGCTATTGGTAAAAAGTCTTAAAGAATCCATTCAGTACTATCAAATGATCGGATTTCAAATAAGTTTTCAATATGAGGATTTTTACGCTGCGTTAACCAAAGACAGTTATTCAGTTCATTTAAAACAGGGCGAACCTTCAAACAAGGAACGTGAAAACAGACGAAAAAACGAAGACTTAGATATCGTTTTTTCAGTTGAAGACATTGAGGAACTATTTAATTCAGTACAACATAATGTAACAAGCGTAGTGCAGCCGTTACGCCAAATGCCCTATGGACGCGAATTTTATCTGGCTGACCCGGATGGTTACCTGCTGGGTTTTATTGAGCAATAATTAATTACGATGGAGACAAACATATCATTAACCAGCGTTATACTTTTCGTACGCGACGTTGAGGGCCTGAAGGATTTTTACACGCGTCTTTTTCAATTTGAACCTCTTGAATATCAGCCAGACATGTGGGCATTACTCAAGGCCGGCGATTTTACGATCGGCCTGCACCGGATGGGCGACGAATACCTGGCCGCCACAACCAACTCACCCAAAACAAATAATAACGTAAAGCTGGTGTTTGATATCTCTGAAAATATACATCAGCTAAGATCATATTTACTTGATCAGCGGGTAGCCATAGGCGACATTAAAACCTTCGATGACTATAACTACTGGCTATGCGATGGCCAGGATCCTGAAGGCAACGTTTTTCAGTTGAGACAAAGCAAAACGAATTAAGCTTAACCTGCCCCTCAATTTAGTACCGGCATTGTAAAGCTGAAACAGGTACCTTTACCAGGCTCACTATCAACCTGAATTTTACCGCCGTGCTGAAAAACAAAATCTTTTACCAGCATCAGGCCAAGCCCGGTTCCCTTTTCCTGGTTAGTGCCCATCAGCGAAGCCGTGTTTACAGGACCGAAAATTGTTTTCTTTATATCTTCGGACATGCCTATCCCCGTATCCTTTACGCAAATCTCGATCATTTCATCAACCGGGCGTGCGGAAACGGTTACTATCCCACCGCCGCTTGGCGTAAACTTAATGGCATTTGTCACCAGGTTTTGCAGAATAGACCGAAGCATCAGTCCGTCGGCATTAATATAAATTCCATCCGCGGTATCATTTTCCAACACCAGATCTTTTTGTGCAGCGTTTGCCTTCAGCAATTCCAGCGACTCGTTTACGTTTTGTCTCAGATGAATTTTTTCAGGGCGGAACGATGTCTTCTCCCGCTGGTTTTTAGCCCACTCAACCAATTCGTTCAGTTGAGCTAGTATTTTTTGCGATGTTTTGCTGATGATGCCGGAAAATAATCTTATTTGATTTGGCTGCAGCCTTTCAGCATCACGTGTAAGCGTATCGGAAGATGCTAACAATGAGGTCAGAGGATTGCGCAGGTCGTGCGAAATTACCGACAGGAATTTATCCTTAGATAAATTAAGAGCCTGCAGTTCATGATTCAGGTTCTCCAATTGCATGGTGCGCTCCAGCACACGTTGCTCAAGTTCCTGGTTAAGCTGTATCAATTCACTGTTCATCTGCTGCAGCTTCTCTTCCTGCTGGCGCAGCTGCTGATTTTTACGGTACAACTCAGCGAATACCGCTATTTTGGAGCGGAGGATTTCCGGGTTAAATGGTTTACGGATAAAATCAACTGCACCAGCCCGGTAACCTTTAAAAACCGCAGCTTCTTCGTAATCATGCGCTGTGATAAAGATAATAGGGATATGCTTTAGTTTATCGCGCTGATAAATAAGCTCTGCCGTCTCGTAGCCGTCCATAATCGGCATCATCACATCAAGCAGTATCAGGGTAAAATCCTCTTCCTTTAAAAGTATGCGAAGAGCCTCCTTTCCCGAGGTAGCACGGTAAAAATCATATTTCTCCCCGTCAAGCGAGGCTTCAATCGAAAGAAGATTATTTTCGTTATCGTCAACCAGAAGTATTTTTACGGGCATTTTTTAGCTATTTAATCAGCCATACGCGCATTAGCGACAGCAGCTGCTCCGTTTTAACGGGTTTAGTAATATAATCTGATGCGCCTGATGCTATGCATTTTTGCCTGTCGCCCATCATGGCCTTGGCAGTTACCGCTATTATCGGCAAACTCTTGTGCCTAGGTTCTTTACGGATGATCTGTATGGTTTCATAACCATCCATCTCCGGCATCATAATATCCATCAGCACAATATCGATATTTTTGTCTTTGTTTAAAATTTCAAGTGCTTCACGGCCGCTTTCCGCTGTAATTACGTCTATCTTCGAGCGCTCAAAAACCGCCGTTAGAGCAAAAAGGTTTCTTACGTCATCATCCACCACCAAAACTTTTTTGTTATCCAGCACATCATTTTTAGGCCGTATATCATCGATCATTCTCAGTTTTTCGGCGCTTACATGCTTTTTATCAATATGAAGCAATACCAAAATTTCATCCAGCAGCATAATATGCGATAAAGGGGTCTTACTGATGATCTTATGATTTAAACGCTTTAATTGTATAAGTTCGTCTTGAGTAAAGTCGCGTGCTGAGTGTAAAATAATAGTTGTTTGCGGCTGCTTTAACAAATTAATTTCATTTAATAACTCAAGGCCATTAGCATCAGGTAACGCGTAGTCTAATATCACACAATCAAATAGTTCCTTCTTCAGCACCATTAAGCCTTTTTTGGCGGTCGTCGCGCTGAACACCTCAATCCGGTCGTTCGTAATTAACTCCGTCAGCCGCTGCAATTCTGCAATGTTGTCTTCGATAATCAACACCTTCTTTTTAGCGGCTTCCTTGAAACTAACGATGCCGGTAATCAATTCATCCAGCGTAGAGTTTGAAAGTGGTTTTAAATTAAATGATCGTGCACCAAGCTTAAGGGCCATCACCTTATTTTCTTCCCCCGATATCACATGGACAGGGATATGCCTTAAATTGGGATCAGTTTTAAGCAGTTTCAATAATTTCCATCCGTTTGATTCAGGCATATTCACATCCAGCGTAATTGCAACCGGATTGTGCTTAATAATGTTATCAAATATTTCAAGATAAGTGATGGCAACCACAACCTTTAGCTTAAAGTCATGTGCCTTATCGATCAGTATTTTAGTGAACCGCAAATCATCTTCAACAACTAATAATACTTTGTCTTCGGCGGTTATGTTGTGCCGGTCGTCATCTATGGCCAGTTCTGTGGCGTCAATTGTGCTGGTGCGTAAATGCGGCATCGGGTGAGCCTCTTTAATCTTAGCGGGAGTGGCTTTTTCCTGCTTATATTTCAAGGGCAGGTAAAGGGTAAATACGCTTCCTTTTCCTAATTCGCTCCGTACCGTTATTGTGCCGCCCAGCAATTCTGCAAAGCCTTTACTTATTGAAAGCCCCAGGCCCGTACCGCCGTATTTACGGCTGGTTGAACCTTCCGCCTGCTGGAATGCTTCGAAGATAATTCCCTGTGTGTTTGCCGAAATGCCGATACCCGAGTCTTCGATTGAAAATGCTATTACCGATTCGGTGTGGCTCAGCGGATTTTCCTGGCCCGGCCCCGGCTTGAAAATATTCAGCTTTACACCGCCTTTTTCTGTAAACTTAAACGCATTTGAAAGCAGGTTTTTCAAGATCTGGTTTAAGCGCTGCATATCGGTCTCCATCATGTCCGGCAGGCCGTTTTGCACTTCAATGTCAAATTTTAAGCTCTTGGCCTCCGAAATAGGCTTAAAGGTAGATTCTGCAAATGCGGTGATCTCCTTAAATCCTACAGGCATAACATCGGCCGCAATAACCCCTGATTCTATTTTTGACAGGTCGAGGATATCGTTAATCAGTTGGATCAGGTCATTACCGCATGAGTGTATGGTTTTAGCAAACATGCGCTGTTTTTCCGTCAGATTGCCCTCCGGATTTTCAAAAAGCTGCTGCGCCAATATTAATAAACTATTCAACGGCGTCCGCAATTCATGCGACATATTAGCCAGGAATTCCGACTTATACTTAGATGTCAGTGTCAATTGCTCGGCCTTTTCTTCCAAAGAGCGTCCTTTATCATGCAGTTCATCGTTAGCACGTCGTAATTCTTCCTGCTGTGCAGAAAGTTCTCCGGCTAGTGATTGCGATTGTTTCAGCAGTTCTTCCGTACGGGTGTTTGTCTCAATATTATTTAACACAATACCAATACTTTCGGTTAACTGATCCAGGAAGTCAATGTGTGTATCGCTGAAGTTCTCAAACGACGCTAACTCGATAACGGCCTTAACATTATTTTCAAAAAGCACCGGTAATATTACCAAATCTATAGGCGCGGCACTGCCGATACCTGAGCTGATTTGCAGGTATTCATTAGGTACATTGGCGAGCCGGATACGTTCTTTATCTGTGGCGCATTGCCCAACCAGGCCCTCGCTAAGCGAAAACTCCTGATCAATAAGCTTCCGGCTTTTCTGCGCATAGCCGGCAAACAGTTTCAACTTCGGCTCTTCCGAACTGTCACCTTGTTTTAAGATATAGAATGCACCGTAGCGGGCATTTACCAGTTCTGCCAATTCAGACAACACCTTATTGGCCACTGCATTTCTATCCCGTTGTCCCTGCAGCATTTGGGCAAACTTAGCCAGGTTTGACTTTAACCAGTCCTGCTCATGGTTTCTTAACGTAGTGCCCTTCAGGTTGGCAATCATTTGGTTAATAGTGTCTTTCAAAGCCTCAAGCTCGCCTTTTGCTTCCACACGAATGGTACGGGTAAGGTCTCCCTTGGTCACCGCCGATGCAACCTCAGATATTGACCGAACCTGCACGGTTAAGTTCTGCGCCAGCTGGTTCACGTTCTCCGTCAAATCTTTCCAGGTACCCGAAGCGCCCGGCACGCTGGCCTGACCACCAAGGCGGCCCTGAACACCCACCTCACGCGCAACCGTTGTAACCTCGTCGGCAAACACAGCCAGCGTGTCAATCATCTCGTTAATGGTATCTGTAAGTTGCGCCACTTCGCCCAACGCGTTTATTGATAAGCGCTGCTTTAGATTTCCTTTCGCAATGCCCGTTGCAACTTTCGCAATACCGCGTATCTGACCGGTTAGGTTCGATGCCATCTGGTTTACTGAGTCCGTTAAATCCTTCCAGGTACCCGCAACGCCCTGTACGTGTGCCTGTCCGCCTAATTTGCCCTCCGTGCCTACCTCGCGGGCAACGCGGGTTACTTCTGATGCGAAGGAGTTAAGTTGGTCCACCATCGTATTAATGGTGTTCTTCAAATCCATGATCTCACCTTTTACGTCGATGATCACAGTTTTAGACAAGTCGCCGCTCGCCACCGCTTTTGTAACCTCAGCTATGTTTCGCACCTGCGATGTTAAATTACTCGACATCTGGTTAACAGAGTCCGTTAAGTCCTTCCAGGTACCGGCAACACCCGGCACAAATGCCTGGCCGCCCAGGTTACCATCCGTACCCACTTCGCGGGCCACGCGCGTTACTTCTGATGCAAAGCCACGCAACTGATCAACCATGGTGTTAATGGTTTCTTTAAGCTGCAAAATTTCTCCCCTAACGTCAACGGTAATCTTTTTGGACAAATCGCCGTTCGCGATGGCAATGGATACATCGGCGATGTTTCGTAGTTGCGCCGTTAAGTTACCTGCCATTTTATTTACCGAATCTGTTAAATCCTTCCAGGTACCATCTACACCCGGCACGTTGGCCTGACCGCCAAGCTGTCCTTCAGAGCCAACCTCACGTGCTACGCGGGTTACCTCCGATGCAAAACCTCGCAATTGATCAACCATGGTATTGATGGTATCCTTCAGCTCCAGCAGCTCGCCCTTAGCATTAACAGTGATTTTACGTGATAAGTCGCCTTTCGCTACTGCGGTGGTCACTTCGGCAATGTTACGCACCTGCGAGGTTAGATTATCTGCCATTTTGTTAACCGAATCGGTTAAATCCTTCCAAGTTCCGCCTACCCCAGGCACATTGGCCTGCCCGCCCAATTGGCCTTCGGAACCCACCTCACGCGCCACACGAGTTACTTCGGAACCGAATGAATTAAGCTGATCCACCATTGTGTTAATAGTGATCTTAAGCTCCAGCATCTCGCCCTGAACGTCAACCGTAATTTTTTTTGACAGGTCACCTTTTGCTACCGCAGTGGTCACTTCGGCTATATTGCGCACCTGGCCGGTGAGGTTACCCGCCATCTGGTTTACCGAATCTGTTAAGTCCTTCCACGTACCACCTACCCCAGGCACGTTAGCCTGTCCACCGAGCTGCCCTTCCGAGCCAACCTCGCGCGCAACGCGTGTAACTTCTGATGAAAAGGAGTTCAACTGGTCTACCATGGTGTTAATGGTGTTTTTCAATTCAAGCAATTCGCCTTTTGCATCAACTGTGATCTTCCGGGAAAGATCGCCTTTGGCTACCGCTGTGGTTACCCCCGCAATATTTCGTACCTGGTCGGTAAGGTTACTTCCCATCTGGTTAACGGAGTCGGTAAGGTCCTTCCATACACCGCCAACTCCCTTCACGCGGGCCTGGCCGCCAAGTTTACCTTCTGTACCTACTTCAAGGGCCACGCGCGTTACTTCGGATGCAAAGGAGTTCAGCTGATCCACCATCGTGTTGATAGTCTTCTTGAGCTCCAGCATTTCACCTTTTACGTCAACCGTGATCTTCTTGGATAAATCTCCGTTAGCCACCGCAGTGGTTACACCAGCTATGTTACGTACCTGAGACGTCAGGTTACCGGCCATGCGGTTTACGGAGTCAGTGAGATCCTTCCACGTCCCTGCCACACCTGGCACTTTGGCCTGCCCGCCTAACTTACCTTCGGTACCCACCTCGAGCGCCACGCGCGTAACCTCCGAAGAAAATGAATTCAACTGGTCAACCATGGTGTTAATGGTGTTCTTCAGCTCCAGTATCTCACCCTTCGCTTCTACGGTAATCTTGCGGGATAAATCGCCCTTTGCTACCGCTGTTGTCACCGCAGCTACATTACGCACTTGCGCGGTTAGGTTACCTGCCATCTGGTTCACCGAGTCGGTCAATTCTGCCCATACGCCCGCAACTCCCTTAATTTTGGCCTGCTCTCCCAATTTACCCTCCGATCCAACCTGTCGGGCCACCCGTGTTACCTCCATAGAGAATAGCTGTAATTTGGAAAGCATTTGGTTTGATTCTTTGGCGATACGCAAAAACTCGCCTTTCAAAGGGTGTCCTTTTATTTCGAGAGGTATGTGTTTAGACAAGTCGCCGTTAGCCACCGAGTTAATCATGCCCGCAATTTCCAGCGTTGGCGAGGTAAGGTCCTCAATCAGGTTATTTAGCGAATTAACGCCGCTGGCCCACTGCCCTTTTGCCTCGGGAAGTTCAATTCTTTTTGAAAGGTTTCCGCGCTTGCCGATCGTAGCTTCCGCCGCAGATATCTCGGCTACAAAGCGCTCATTCATATCGATGATGTCATTTAACACCTCGCAGATGCGGCCGTTAATGCCCGCTTGCGTTACCGGCATTCGCACATTCAGCCTCCCACTTTTAACGAGCGAAAGAACTTTCAGCAGTTCTTTAACATCCAGGGTGTCACCGGGGTAATCATTTACAACGGCGGTTTCGTCTAAAATTTTTTCTAAAATGTCGTCTTTCATAAGAAAGGTTTTGGAAAATGTAATAAAGGCAGATGTCGACAATTAAATAATAGCGACAGAATGTATCGAAATTATTAAAATATTATAATAGTATGAAATTTTTATCACATAGGCAATAGCCATATTTATCCGGCCTCCTGTTAAATGGAATTTTCCAGAAATTGTTTTAGGAGAAATAGTTTTTTTCCTCTTTCAAAAATATACGTACTAAGCTTAAAGTGTGGTTATAACAGCAATTGTTAACCTGGTATTCTGGCGAGATTTAAACAGATAACGAAACGCGCCGATCCGCGGTTTCACACTAAAATACAAAACCCTAATTTGTTAATATAATTAGGCGCAAACTGAAAAAATCACTTTCTCATCAAACCTCGTATTACAATTATCAAGCTCGATCCCTCATCTTCCTTGATATTGATTGGTGTTTTTTGGTGGGAAACAAAAACAAAGAACCCGCAAATCAGTGTGATTTGCGGGTTCTTGACTTCGATTGGTATCGCTTTCGTCGGGATGGCAGGATGATTATCTTGCTCCTTAATACGTTGATTATAATATAGTTATCAAGTTAAGCTGTGAAAATGGTAACCGAATGGGTCTCATTTTATTAGACTTCATTTAGTTGACTTTATATCACTAAAGCACTCGTAACAGATAGTCAATGAACTTGTTATACAAATATAACAAATCTTTTTAATATAAAAAAGCCTATTTGTTCGCCCTGCTGTTCGTCTTTTGGTCTAAAGAACGACAGTCCCTTAATCACCATGTAAGCAACTAAAGCGCTTAGCCGGGTAAAATGTCAAGGGCGAGCCAGCCGCTGAAAAGCGGACAACCCGGCTCGCTCCGTATACCCTTGACATTTTATCCCCGCGTGGGCTACCTTCGCGGTTATGGTGAATGAGGGGCAGATGCAAACGGCAATCGCGGTTTGCATTGCTGTGAGGCTGGCGGTGTAAGAATGGAGCCGCTTGCCGCAACTACAAACCCTAATTTTCCCTCTTAAAAGTGGATAATTTGGCTCATTTCATACGTCCTTAACGTTTATTCGAAGTAGAGTATTTTTACGGCTATGATGGCCGTTGTTCCAAATATCAGTTGTTCAAAGAATGAAAGCAAATCACAACGCGCTTCGCGCGTTGTGATTTGCTTTCATTCGGCTGTTTAAGATGATAGGAAAAATAGAGGGCCGCCCTCTTTTTTCCTTTTTACCGAGTTTTGTTTTTTCCAACAATTCTTTCGTTAGACTTATCACCCTTCCTTTTTAGATGGTTCTTGGTTTTTTGCGCTTCTTCCTCACTTTCAAACTTTGTCACCATCTTTTCCGCAAGGCCGGGATTATTTAAATACGTGGTATCAGCCCATAAACCTATTTCGGGAGCGACCTGCTTTATCATCCGGTATTTTACTTCAATGGCTTCCAAATGAGTATTCTCTTTCCATAGGTAAATATTTAAACCCGTAGACATTGTGAGATAAATAAATATGGCGGCCAACGCTATAAGCACCCCTTTGGACTTAAAATCTAAGGAGTTCTTGACCTTGATGGGCAAGGCTTGTTTAATGGCATCTAAAATGCCGCGCATTTCCGTCTGCTGCTTTTGGATTTGTTCGGCGGGATAAGCAATGTTCATTTGCCCGATGGCGGCTATTTGCTCGGCACTCTCTTTATTGTACTTGACTAAAAACACTTTAAAAATTTCCTTTAATGCCTCGAAATGGGGCGTATAGTCGGGTATTTTCTCCGCCTTTTTTTCCATCTCTGTTACCCGTTTTACCAATTGGTCGATAATTTCATCATCGACGGTCTTTTCTTTATTTTCCATTGTATAATGTTTTATAATTTAAATTTTACCAGTGCATGCCATGACTTTGTTCCTGATCGTTGTCCTGACCCTGACCTTTCTTTTTCTTTCTCCTGGGCGGTTCAGGTTCGGGTGTAATTACAGGTATAAAACCTACTGGTATAAAGCTGTGCTGCTGACCGGATTGCTCTTTGCCGGTATCCTTATTGATTGCTGCCCGTAATTGGTCTGCCAACGATGGTTCCAACGCCTTAGCGTGTTTCTGCTCGGCTTGCTGCTCAATCTGCTTGCTTAACCTGCCATAGCTTAAACTGCGGTCTAATTCTGACCCTTTAAATTTGAACTCACCCTTACTAAAGCTGATACCTTGTATTTCAAGCGTACCGCTTTTGTATTTATACAGCATACCAATGCCTTGCTTCGCTAACTCCTGCTTTAGTTCATTCATAGGTACACCTTTTGGCTGACCGCCTTAATGGTATCGTGTAATTCATACTTTACCTTATCTATTCCCTTTAGCTGCTGACGGTTAACGTTCTGCTTATCCTGCGCGATAAACAGGCCATGCTGCAAGGTGAGCGACTTACAAATCTTGATGCTCTTTTGCCGTTGAAAGTTATCGGCGATGGTTTTACCGTTATGGTTGACCCGGTTATAAATAATGTGCACATGCGGATGCTCCCGGTCTTTATGGCGTACCATTAAAACCTGCGTGTCCTGTATCTTCATGCGTAACAAATATACCTGGGCGATACTGACCATTTTTTCATCGGTTAATATGTCTTTATCGTTAGGGCTCCAGCTTAATGCAATATGCCCG